>NZ_JAIZRY010000004.1:0-576859 GCF_020420125.1 Burkholderia sp. AU30280 | reverse complement strand
GAGCTTGACTGCTCGGATACGGTCTTCGTAGGAATACATGGACTAGCTCCCAAATAGTCCAAGAATTCCGCCGCACCCCCAAAGCGGACATTTCAATCTAGCCACTACAACCAAAATTATCGATAATCTTGATTATGTCAAATCACTTTGGGATGCATATTTGCACCCACCCTGATCACGCTCGTCGCCGAGACAGCGCCGGACGTGACCATTTCCTTGATCGACGTCGGCCCGGTCATCCAACGCATAAAGCACGCGAGGCAGCAACCCGAATGTTTCAGATATATCCACTTCAACCCGGATTGTTTCAAATCATATTGAATTAACCTTCTTGAAATTCCTTGTCAGCCGCCATTCCATTTCCTATAAATCACTAGTGCCAAAACGATCGGTAATAAAAAAGATACGCAAGACCTTTTATTCTTCGACGGGAATCACATAACCAACCCGAAAAATAAAAATCGGTAAAATTTTTCACGGACAGCACATTTCACGCCTTCCGGTTTCCGGTAAACCATTAAAAACAAATGGAATACCGGGCATTCGACGAACCAACGTTCCGGCATGTTCCGGCCTACGCGGCGGCGTCAAGCCTGGGCACTATCGCGGCCGATCTGCGATCGCCCGACCGGATCGAAGAACGACGGAATTCGCCGGCATCGCGGCCTTTGACGATGCCGGTGCTCCACGCGTCCTAAGCGCATGAGACTGTTATTCAAAGGCACGGGGAAACATCCAACCTCTTCAAGGTCAAGGTGAAAAAAATGAATCTCAATCCGATTGAAAACAAGCCACACGGGACCTTTGCCGAATTCGCCAACACCGCGCCATTTTCCGCCGACATAGTCAACAAGTTCAAAATGGCGCTCTATCACGACGGCGTCCAGCTGGGTTGGCTTGGCCAAAACGACGGCGAATGGGCTCTTCTCGTCGATTCCGCCGCGAAAGCGCTAACGCTGGAACAGTATCCCTACAACGGCACGACGTATTACCGGATCCAGGGCACCACTCGATATCTGTCCGTCAGCAACAACGCGTACGTCGGGTTCTATAACTGGATAGGCGCACGCGGATGGACCCGCCAGGGCTCGATTTTGATTTCCGATTTCAATCACCAGAAGCTGTCGCTCTATTCCAAAGACAATGCGTATCTGTATGCGTGGGATGCGTACACCGTGCTCGACGTGAGCTTCGACGCGCAATAGCGCTCGGCGACTCGCCTACCGGATCGGTTCCCGGCTTCCGCTATTCAAGGAACGGGTGCCACCCGGTCAACCAACCCGGGCGGGATGCCTGCCGGGCTGAGCCCTTCACCTTCATCCCACCGGCAACAAAAGGGGAAGCACGATGACCTTCAAGATTCTCAGTTGCGATGGCGGCGGTATCAGGGGATTGATTACCGCCCTGCTCATCCAGGACCTCGATCGGCGCAGCCGGATCATCGAGAGAGCGGACGGCTTTGCCGGCACCTCCACGGGTGGCCTGATCGCCCTGGGGCTGGCGCGCGGCGCGTCCATTTCCGAAATCGTCGATATCTACAGGACGAAGGGTCCGGTGATCTTTCGGAAAAACCCGTCGTGGCTGGCTCAAAAGCAAGCACTCGAACAAGCTGCCGACCTGGCGGGACCCGGCTTGATCGACTGCCAGTATCTCAACACCGGGCTGCAGGAAATCGCCAGATCGCTGCTCGGCAACAGCAGGCTGACCGATCTGTCGCGCTTCGTCACGATCAATTCGGCGCGCCTGTGGGATCCGCAGACCAAGAGCTGGGCTCCATGTACCTTCTCCAACGGGAATGGCAACGCCTATCGCAACATCGGCGGCGTCGACGCCGCACTCGCGACATCGGCCGCGCCGACGTATTTCCCGCCTTACGAAATCGCCGGGCTCGGCTATTTCGCCGATGGCGGCGTATTTGCAAACAATCCTTCCATCTCCGCCATCGCCGAAGTGCTGGCCAGCGGCCGCACAAGCAATCTGGACGATGTGCGCCTGCTGTCCCTCGGCACCGGAACCAGCCCCGAGGGCATTCCCCCGAACGTGGTCGGCAATCCGTTGACCTGGGGCGTTTGGCCTTGGCTGCGGCCGTTCGAATACGCGGGCGTGCCGACAGCGGCCCTACTCGGGATGACGATGGATACGACAGCGACGATCGCGGCACGACAGGCCGAGCAGATACTGAATACGCACTACCGGCGGGGCAATTTCGTTCTCGGTCAATCGATCGGGCTGGACGACTGGCAAAAGGTGCCGGAGCTGGAGCAGGAAACCCTGGCGTACATGAAATCCGCCGAGTGGCAACAAGTCTGCCAGTGGGTCGAGCAATACTGGCGCTGATCGCGCAACGATCGCCGCACTACCGGAGCGCGGCCGCCGCCGCGCTCGCTCACTCCCGAACCGTCTCCACCTGACGCGCATCGTGCGTGGCGGTCCCCACGCGCCGACCACGCCGGCCCACCGACGCCACGACCCGAAACGCCACCGGCGCGAACACGAGCCCGAACACCGTCGCCGCCAGCACGCCCCCGAACGCGCCCGTGCCGATCGAACGCCGGCTTTCCGCGCCCGCGCCCGTCGCCAGCACGAGCGGCACGACCCCGAGCAGGAACGCCATCGACGTCATCACGATCGGCCGGAAGCGCGCCGCGGCCGCATCGACCACCGCCTGCCGCAGCGGCACGCCGCGCCCGGCCAGGTCACGCGCGTACTGCACGATCAGGATCGCGTTCTTCGCCGCCAGCCCGACCACGGTGATCATCCCGACCTTGAAATACACGTCGTTCGGCATGCCGCGCGCGAGCGCCGCCGCGATCGCACCGATCATGCCGAGCGGCACGATCGTCAGCACGGACAGCGGAATCGTCCAGCTTTCGTACAGCGCGGCCAGCGCCATGAAAACCGCGAGCACGGACAACCCGACGAGCAGCGGCGTCTGCCGCGCGGCGATCTGCTCCTCGCGCGCCGCATCGACCCAGTCGAAGCCGATCCCGGCCGGAAGCGCACCGGCCAGCCGCTCCATCTCCGCCATCGCCGCGCCCGAACTCGTGCCGGTCGCCGCCCGGCCACTGATGTCGAGCGACGGATAACCGTTGTACCGGTTCAGCATCACCGGCCCGATCGTCCAGTGCGGCGCGGCAATGGCCGACAGCGGCACCATGTCGCCGGTGCGGTTCGGCACGGTCAGCGCCATCAGCTGCGTATCGGTCGCACGAGCTTCCGGATCGGCCTCGATGATCACCCGCCGCATCCGGCCCGATGCCGGAAAGTCGTTGATGTAGTTCGAGCCGAACGTGCCGCCCAGCAGCCCCGCGATCCGCTCGAACGGCACGCCGAGCGCATATGCCTTCGCGCGATCGACATCGAGCTCGATGCGCGGCGCGTCCGGCAGGTCCTCGAAATGCACGGCGGACAGCAACGGATCGGCCTTCGCGCGCTCGGCAAGCTGCTCGCGGGCCGCCTTCAACGCGTCGAGCCCGCCCCCGCCGCGATCCTCGAGCCGGAACGTGAAGCCGTCCGAATGCCCGATGCCGCGCACCGAAGGCGGCAGCGCCGCTTCGACATCGCCGTCGAGGATCGCGCCGAAACGCGCGTTGAGCCGGTCGCGCAACGCCGTCGCGTCGACGTCGCGCTTCGCCCAGTCCTTCAGTTCCACGAACGCCATCCCGACGTTCTGCCCGCTGCCCACGAAACTCCAGCCGATCACGCTCGTCACGTTCGCGATCGCCGGCTCCCCGTGCAGGATGGCCTCCACACGCTCGACGACCGCGAGCGTGCGCGCCTGCGTGGCGCCCGCCGGCAACTGAATCATCACCTGTAGTTGGCCCTGGTCCTCGGTCGGCAGGAAGCCGCCCGGCATCATCCAGTACAGCAGCCCGCATCCGATCACGAGCGCCGCATAGACGGCCACGACCACGCCGGTGCGGCGCACGGCAAACACGGCGACGCGGCGATAACCGGTTTCGGCACGCGCGAAGGCCGCACCGAACCGGTCGGCCAGGCGCGCGCCGATACCGCGTCGCCGCGCACGGCCGGCGCCGCCATCGTGTCGCGCGACCGGCTTCAGCAGGTTCGCGCACAGCGCAGGCGTGAGCGACAGCGCCATGAACGACGACACCAGCATCGACGCGATCATCGCGACCGCGAACTGCCGGTAGATGCCGCCCACGCTGCCCGGAAAAAACGCCATCGGCACGAACACGGCGGTCAGCACCGCGGTCACGCCGACGATCGCCCCGCCGATCCGCTTCATGGCCCGGCGCGTGGCGTCACGCGGCGGCACGCCCTCCTCCATCACACGGTGCACGCTCTCGACGACGACGATCGCATCGTCGACCAGGATGCCGATCGCCAGCACGAGGCCGAACATCGTGAACACGTTGATCGACAGCCCGAACGCCCACATCGCGACGAACGCGCCCATCAGCGTGACCGGAATCACGACGGTCGGCACCAACGTGTAGCGCAGGTCGCGCAGGAACAGCCACATCACGCAGAACACCAGCACGACGGCCTCGACGAGCGTCAGCACGACTTCGTGGATCGCGATCTTGACGAAGTGCGCGCCGTCGAACGGAATCTCGACCGCCACGCCCGGCGGCAGCGTCCGCGACAGCTCGGCGAGCCGCGCGCGGATCGCATTCGACGTTTCGAGCGCATTACCGCGCGGGCCGAGCTGGATGCCGACCGTCGCGGCTGGCCGGCCGTTCAGCCGCGAATAGAACGAATAGTCGTCGCGGCCGATCTCGACGCGCGCGACGTCGGCCACGCGCACCACCGAGCCGTCCTGTTTCGACTTCAGCACGATCCGGCCGAACTCCTCGGGCGACGTAAGCTGGCCCTTGACCACGACTGTCGCGGTGAGCTGCTGGCCGTGCACGAACGGCGCGTCGCCGATCGCGCCGGCCGTGACCGTCGCGTTCTGCGCGCTGATCGCCGCGATCACGTCATCGGCGCCGAGAGCGTACTCGCGCAACTTGACCGGATCGAGCCAGACCCGCAGCGCCTCATCGGCATCCCACAGCTCGGCCGCACCGACACCCGGCGCACGCTTGAGCTCACGCAGCACGTAACGGTTCAGGTAATCGCCGAGCTGTGCGGAATCGCGCGTGCCGTCGGTCGACGTCAGCGTGACGAGCATCAGGAACGTGTTCGCCGCCTTGAACACGCCGATCCCCTGCTGGACGACCTGCTGCGGCAGCCGCGGCTCGACCTGCTTCAACCGGTTGTTGACGTCGACGAGCGCGATGTCGGGATCGGTGCCCGGCGAAAACGTCACGTCGATCTCGAGGTTGCCGTGGCCGTCGCTGCTCGTCTCGTAGTACAGCAGCCCGTCGGCGCCGTCGAGGCTTTCCTCGATGATGCTGCCGACGTCGGCATCGACCGTCTCGGTCGACGCGCCCGGGTAGGATGCGGTGATCACGACCCGCGGCGGCGCCAGGCGCGGATACTGGGCGATCGGCAACTGCGGAATGGCCAGCACGCCCGCGACGACGATCGCGAGCGCGACGATCCACGCGAATACCGGACGGTCGATGAAGAATGACGGCATCGGCGAGTGTCGGCGAACGCGCTACAGCGTGAGCTCGAACGAACGCGCGAGCAGCCCCGGCAACTGCGCGCCTCCGGTGGCCCGCTCGCCGTACGTGTCGTCGTTCGCGAGCAGCGCCGGCGCCGCGCCAAGCTGCTCGAGCGCCGACCCGAACAGCCGGTAGAAGCTGTCGTCGAACCGCATCGCGTCGACCGGCGCGACGATGCGCCCGCCTTCGACCCAGAACGTCGCGAAACGCGTCATCCCCGTCATCCGGCAAGCGATCGGGTCCGAGAAGTTCAGGTACCAGAGGTTGCCGACGTAGAGCCCCGTGTCGAGCGCGGCCAGCACGTCGGCATCGGCGAGCGTGCCGCCCGCGATCGTCAGCGACTGCGGCGATTCGGCGTTGTCCGCGCCGTTCGGCGTACGCCCGTGCTCGCGCGCGGTGCGTGCGCACACGAGCTGCCCGGCGCCCCGCCCTTCGACGACGAGCGGCACGCTGTCGCGCCGGTAGCCGTCCGCGTTGAACGCCGGCGCGATGCCCAGCGAGAAATCCTCGGTGATCGACACGCGCGGATCGAGCGCGACCTCGCCGGCGTACAGGCGATGCAGCGGGCTGCGGGCGCTCGCCACGGCGCGCGCCGAGAAGCCGCTCCAGCCGAGCAGGCTCGTCATCTCGAGAATGGCGTCCGGTGTGAAATACGCGCGATAGCGCCCGGGGGCAAGCGCCTTCGGCGTACGGCCGAGCACGGGCAGCCGAGCAGCGGCCGCGTCGACCTTGGCCGCGAACACTTCATCGCGCCAGTCGTCGCCCGCATGGACGGTCTTGATCGCGCGGCCGCTCGGGTCGTACAACGACCAGCTGAAGTTGAAATTCTCGACCTCGTACCAACCGCGGCTACCGGTCGACGATGCGAAGCCGCGCGCCAGCGTGCCGCCCGCGTAAAAGCCGACGAAGTCGAGCCCGCGCGCGCATTCGGCCACGATTCGCGCGAGCCCGTCCGCATCCGGCAGGCGGCCGGTGCGGCGCGTTTCCTGCACCCATGACGAGGTATCGAACAGCAGGTGCGGGTCGTCCTGCGCATCGCGCAGGCCGTCGCGCAACACGGCAACCGCGTCCGCCAGTTCGCGCAGGTCGGCCGCCGGATCGCCGCAGACGGTCAGCGTCGAGTGCGCCTGCCGCGCCCCGTCGACGAGCCGCACGGACAGCCGCCCCTGCGTGACGCGCCCGGTCTGGCGAATCCTGCCGCCATTGAAGCGGATGAAGTCGGACGTTTCGCCGGAGAAGCCGAGCAGCACGGTTTCGGCCGGCGTCGTCAGCCGTTGCGCGTCCTCGGCGAGCCGCGTGAAATACGCGTACCAGTCGATTCCGCCACGGCGTGCCATCGAATCGAATCCCGTCATCACGCGCCTCCGAATACGTCGACGCCGGCGAACACGCAGGCCGGCGCGGCGTGGCCGACCCGGATGATCTGCGCAGGCTCGCCCTTCCCGCAGTACGGCGTGCCGTAGATGCCGAACGTGCTCGCATCGCCGACCGCGCGCAGGCTGCGCCAGAACTGGGCGGAGATGCCGCGGTAGTTCGGGCGCTTGACGACCTGCGTGAGCCGGCCGTTCTCGATCAGTTGCCCGAATTCGCAGCCGAACTGGAATTTGTTGCGGTGGTCGTCGATCGACCAGGACGTGTTGGTCCGCATCAGGATCCCGTGCTCGGTGCCCGCGATCAGCGCATCGAGCGACTGGTCGCCGGGTTCGACGTTCAGGTTCGCCATCCGGTCGATCGGCGCGCGGTTCCAGCTCGACGCGCGCGAGTTGGCCACGCCCGGCAGGCCCGCACGCTGCTGCGACAGCGCCCCGCCGAGCAGCCGTTCGAGCACGCCGTTGCGGATCAGGGTCTGCTTGCGCGCCGGCGTGCCGTCGTCGTCGAACGCGTAGGACGCGGCTTCGGCCGCAGGCTCCGGATCGAACGTGACGTTCAGCAACGGCGAGCCGTATTGATAGTGGCCGACCATCTCCGGCCTGACGAAGCTCGATCCGGCGAAGTTGCGTTCGTCGCCGAGAATCCGGTCGAGCTCGAGCGGATGGCCGATCGACTCGTGGATCTGCAGCATCATCTGGTCCGGCATCAGCAGCAGGTCGCGCCGGCCGGTCGGACAGTTCGGCGCGGCGAGCAACTGCAGCGCCTCGTCGGCAACACGAACGCCGGCGCCGTCGAAGCCGTAGCGCGCCAGCACGTCGATGCCGCCCTGCGCGAGCGTGCCCGACTGACCGAGCGAGCGCGTCTGCGTGTCGCCGTCGCCATGGGCAACCGCTTGCAACTCGGGCATCAGGAAGCGGAAGCGCTGGTCGATCCGCACGCCGTCGCTCGTCACGTAGCACTGCTCGGTGTGCACGATCATCACGCTCGCCGCGCGCTCGACGATGCGCGCGCCGAGGTTCGCCGCCGCGCATTCGTGCGCGAGACGCTCGATCCATTCCGCGCGCGACGGCAGCGCCGCGTCGACATCCGGCGACGCATACGTGCCGCTCGCCTGCGGGCGCGCAGCCTGACGATGATCGACCAGCGCCCACGGCGCGCTGGCCCGCGCCCGCGCGGTGGCGATGTCGAGCGCCGCCTGCAGCCCGGCCGCGGACAGGTCGGGCGTCGCCGCATAGCCCGCGCCGGTGCCGGCCCAGGCCGTCAGCATCGCGCCGCGCTCGCGCGTACGAGAAAACGGCTGCGCGACGTCGTTGCGCACCGCGTGTTCGTCGATCGTCTCGTCGACGATGCGCAGCGACCAGAAATCGGCGTCGCTGCGCAACGCCTGCGCCGCCTGCACGGCTCGGGCGCCCGGCGCCCGGTTCTCGTCAATCATCGGTTCTCTCTTGCCTCTGCTGCGGGCCACGCTCGGGCGCCAGCATGGACGACGCGAGCAACGCCCGCGTATACGGATGGGACGGCGCGTGCAGCACGTCGAGCGTCTCGCCCGCCTCGACCACGCGCCCCGCCTTCATCACGACGACCCGGTGGGCCATCGCGCGCATCACCGCCAGATCGTGCGTGATGAACAGGTAGCTGAGTTTGTACTTCTTTTGGAGATTCGTCAGCAGATTCAGCACCTGCTTCTGGATCGACACGTCGAGCGCGCTCGTCGGCTCGTCGAGCACCAGCAGCTCCGGCTCCACCGCCAGCGCCCGCGCGATCGCGATCCGCTGCCGCTGCCCGCCGGAAAACTCGTGCGGATAGCGCAGCATCGCCTCGGCCGGCAGGCCGACCTCCTGCAGCAGCGCGGCGATCCGCGCCCGCCGCGCGTCGCCGGCCACCTGCGGCCGGTGCACGCCCAGCCCTTCGCCGACGATCTGCTCGACCGTCATGCGCGGCGACAGCGAGCCGAACGGATCCTGGAACACCACCTGCATGCGCCCGTACAGCGCGCGCCGGCCCTGCGTCGTGCGCAGCGACGCCAGCGGCATGCCGTCGATCTCGATCCCGCCCGACGCCGGCCGCTGCAGACCGAGCACGGCGGCCGCAAGCGTCGATTTCCCCGAGCCCGACTCGCCGACGATCCCGAGCGTTTCGCCGCGCTTCAGGCTCAGCTGCACGTCGTGCACGGCGCGGAACGTCGTCTTGCCGAGCACCGAGCGCCAGCCCTTTGCCGCGATCCGGTAGTCGACGGCGAGATGCCGCACGTCGAGGATCGTCTGCGCGCCGGCGGCGACCGGCTCGAGCGCCCGTTGCGGCGCGCTGTCGAGCAGCCGGCGCGTATACGGATGCTGCGGCGCCGCGAACAGCTCGGCGGTCGTGTTGGTCTCCACCAGCACGCCCTTCTCCATCACGGCCACGCGCTGCGCGAAGCGCCGCACGAGGTTCAGGTCGTGCGTGATCAGCAGCACCGCCATCCCGCGCGCGGCGGCCTCCTGCTCCTGCAGTTCGATCAGCAGGTCGACGATCTGCTGGCGCACCGTCACGTCGAGCGCGGTGGTCGGCTCGTCCGCCAGCAGCAAGCGCGGCCGGCACGCCAGCGCCATCGCGATCATCGCGCGTTGCCGCTGCCCGCCCGACAGCTGGTGCGGAAAGCTGTCGATGCGCCGCTCCGGCTCCGGAATCCCGGTGCGCCGCAGCAGCGCGATCCCGCGCTCGCGCGCGTCGCCCGGGCGCAGCCCTTCGTGCAGCCGCAGGCTCTCGGCGATCTGCTTGCCGATCGTATACAGCGGATTGAGCGCCGTCATCGGCTCCTGGAACACCATCGCGATATCGGCGCCGCGAATCCCGCGCATCTGCTGCTCGGTCTTCGCGAGCAGATCCTCGCCGTCGAACAGCATCCGCCCCGACAGCGTCGCCTGCTGCGAGAGCCGCAGGATCGCCAGCGCAGTCACGCTCTTTCCCGACCCCGACTCGCCGACGAGCGCCACGCGCTCGCCGCGGCCGATCGACAGGCTCAGGTCCTGGACGGCCGCGTTCGCGCCGAAATGCGCGGAAAACCCGTCGATCTGCAGCAACGGTCGCGTCATCACCGCCCTCCGCCGAATGCCGAGCCGCGCGTGCGCGTGTCGAGCGCGTTGCGCAGCGCATCGCCCATGAAGGTGAGCAGCAGCAACGTCACCACCAGCGCCGCGAACGCCGCGATCGAGATCCACCACGCATCCAGGTTGTTCTTGCCCTCCTGCAGCAGCTCGCCGAGGCTCGGCGTCGGCGGCGGCACGCCGAGGCCCAGGAAGTCGAGGCTCGTCAGCGACAGGATCGCCGCGCTCATCCGGAACGGCAGGAACGTGATCACCGGCGTGAGGCTGTTCGGCAGCACGTGGCGCCACATGATCTGCGCATTGCTCAGCCCCATCGTGCGCGCGGCCTTCACGTAGTCGAGCGCGCGATTGCGCAGGAATTCGGCGCGCACGTAGTCGGACAGCACGAGCCAGCCGAACATCGACAGCAGGATGAACAGCAGCCACAGCGACGGCGTGAAGATCGACGCGAAGATGATCAGCAAGTACAGGTCGGGCAACGCGCTCCAGATCTCGATCAGGCGCTGCCCGACCAGGTCGGTGCGGCCGCCGTAGAAGCCTTGCAACGCGCCGGTCACCACGCCCACCAGCACGCCCGACACGGTCAGCGCGAACGCCATCAGCACCGACAGCCGGAACCCGTACAGCAGCCGCGCGAGCACGTCGCGGCCGAACTGGTCGGTGCCGAGCCAGTTGCTCGACGACGGCGGCGCCGGATACGGCCGCGACGCGAAATAGTCGATCGTGTCGTAGCGATAGCGGTTCGGCGGATAGATCGCGAAATTGCCGTGCGACTCGAGCTTCGTGCGGATATACGGATCGAGATAGTTCGTCATCGCGGGAAAGTCGCCGCCGAACAGGGTTTCCGGATAGTCCTTCACGATCGGGAAGTAATAGTGCCCGTCGTAGCGCACGATCAGCGGCCGGTCGTTCGACAGCAGGTCCGCGCCGAGGCTGAGCGCGAACAGCACGGTGAAGATCACGAGGCTCCAGTACCCGAGCGGCTGCGCGCGAAAGCGCAGCCACGTGCGCCGCCACGGCGACGGCGAGGCCGCGCACGCGACGCACGCGGGGTCAGTGGTCCAGGCGGTTGAACTGGATGCGGGGGTCGACGAGGACATAGCAGATATCCGCGATGAGTTTGGTCAGCAGGCCGATCAGCGTGAACAGGAACAGCGAGCCGAGCACGACCGGATAGTCGCGGCGGATCACCGAGTCGTACGACAGTTGCCCCATGCCGTCGAGCGAGAACAGCGTCTCGATCAGCAGGTTGCCGTTCAGGAAGGCGCCGACGAACGCGGCTGGCAGCCCGGTGAGCAACGGGATCGCCGCGTTGCGCAGCACGTGCTTCCACAGCACGTCGCGCTCCGGCGCGCCCTTCGCGCGCGCGGTCAGCACGTACTGCCGGCCGATTTCCTCGAGGAACGTGTTCTTGGTCAGGATCGTGACGATCGCGAAGTTGCCGACGACCGACGCGGTCACCGGCATCACGATGTGCCACAGGTAGTCGAGCGCCTTGCCGATCAGCGTCAGGTCGTCGAAGTTGTCGGACGTGAGCCCGCGCATCGGGAACACCTGCCAGAACGTGCCGCCGCCGAACAGCATCAGCAGCAGCACGCCGAGCACGAAGCCCGGCACCGCGTAGCCGGCCAGCACCAGCACGCTCGTCACGGTGTCGAACCGCGACCCGTTGCGCACCGCCTTCGCGATGCCGAGCGGCACCGACACCAGGTACGTGAGAATCACCGTCCACATCCCGAGCGTGATCGACACCGGCAGCTTCGAACGGATCACCGCCCACACGCTGCGATGCGCGAAATAGGACTGGCCGAGGTCGAACGTCGCATAGCTTTTCAGCATCAGCACGTAGCGCTCGAGCGGCGGCTTGTCGAAGCCGAACTGCTTGCGGATCTGCTCGATCTGCTGCGGATCGACGCCCTGGCTGCCGTGATAGCCGCCGCCTGCGCCGCCCGCCTCCCCGCCGCGCGCGCTGCCGTGGCGCAACTGCGCGAGCACCTGTTCGACCGGGCCGCCCGGCACGAACTGCGTCACCGCGAACGTGATCGTCACCACCCCGATCAGCGTCGGGATCATCAGCAGCAAGCGCCTGAGTATGTATGCCAGCATCGTCGTTCCTCCGTCAGGCGGCCGGCGCGGGTTTCGCCGCCGGCTGCTTCACGTACCAGTAGTCGATGATCCAGTCCTCGTACTGATAGGAATCCGGCACGATCGCCGGGTGGCCGAGCGTCGCCTTGTACGCGATCCGCGCGTTCGGCAGGTAGTACTGCGGGATCAGCGCGTACAGGTTGATCAGCACGCGGTCGAGCGCGTGCGTGGCCGTCTCGAGATCGTCGAGCGTGTCGGCCGCGAGCGCCGCGCGGATCAGCGCATCGACGGCCTTCGACTTCACGCCCGGATAGTTCTCGGAGCCGGGCTGCGACGCGGCAGCGCTGCCGAAGCGGCGCGTCAGCTCCGCCCCCGGAATCGTCACGGGCAGGTAGATGTACGTCGTCATGTCGTACTCGAAGTTGTCGAGGCGCTTCAGGTAGACCGCGCTGTCGATCTCGCGCAGGTACGCGTGGATGCCGAGCATCGCGAGCGCCTGCGTGTACGGCAGGATCAGGCGGTCCATGCCGGGCTGGTCGTCGATGATCTCGATCGTCATCGGCGTGCCGTTCGCGTCGCGCAGCGCGCCGTCGCGGTAATGCCAGCCGGCCTGCGCGAGCAGGTCGCGCGCTTGCTTCAGGTTCGCACGCAGCGAGTTCGGCGGCAGCGTCGACGGCTGCTGGACCATCGGGCCGAACACCTCCGGCGGCAGCGTCGAGCGGAACGGCTCGAGCAGCGCGAGCTCCTTCTCGCTCGGCATGCCGGATGCCGCGAACGGGCTCGCTTCCCAGAAGCTGTTGGTCCGGCGGTATTGCCCGTAGAACATCATCCGGCTCATCCAGTCGAAATCGAACGCCAGCGCGAGCGCGTGCCGCACCCGCACGTCCTGGAACATCGGCTTGCGCATGTTCATCAGGAAGCCCTGCATCTGTGCGGGGCCGTCGGGAAACTCGCCGCGCTTGAGCATGCCGTTGCGGAAGTTCTTGCCGACATATTTGCGCGCCCACTGCGTCGCGCTGTATTCCATGCGCGCGTCGATGTCGCCGGCCTTGAACGCTTCGAGCGCCGTGTACTGGTCCAGGTACAGCTTGAACGACACGTGCGCGAAGCGGAACATGCCGCGTCGCGACGGCAGGTTCGCCGCCCAGTAATGCGGGTTGCGCACGTAGCTGATCTGCTTGTCGTTCTTGCGCTGGTCGATCAGGTACGCCCCGCTCGCGATCGGCGGCACGTTCGCGATCTGGTCGAACGGCGGTCGCGTGCCGTCCGCGCGCTGCCCCCATTTCGGCGAGAACACGGGCAGGTCGCCCGCGATCAACGCGGCGTCGCGCTCCGCGTGCTTGAACTCGAAGCGCACCGTGTGGCCGTCGACCACCACCGCGCGCTTGATGATCGCGAACTGCGCGTTGTACAGCGGTGACGCCTGCGGGCTCGTCAGCGTGTCGAACGAATACTTGACGTCGGCCGCGGTGATCGGGTCGCCGTTCGAGAAGCGTGCGGCCGGGTTGATGTGAAACGTCGCCGACAGCCCGTCGGGCGCGACTTCGACGTCGTCGGCAATCAGCGCATATTCGGAAGCGAGCTCGTCCCAGCTGCGCTGCATCAGCGTGTCGAACATCAGGTTCTTGATGTCCGGTGCGGGTGCGCCGCGCACGAGGAACGGGTTCAGCGAGTCGTAGCTCTGCGATTCGTCGTAGTTTTCGAACTGGAGCGTGCCGCTGTCCGGCGCATCCGCATTCGCGTAGTCGAAATGCGTGAAGCCCGGCGGATATTTCGGATGGTCGTATTGCGAGATCGCCGGCACGGCGAACGCGGCCTGCGGCATGACGCTGCCCGACACGAGCCACGCGGCGCACGCGAGCAGCGCGGCGCGCATGGCGGTGCGCATCCGCCCGTGCGTGCGCGTCAGGTGCGAGTGGCGCGGCACGCGTGCCCGTCGCCCATTCAACAGTCTCATGGTCGGTCTGTCCGGAAGCGTGCGGGCGCGATGCCTGCGCGCGGTCGATGTCGATGCCCGTGCCGGACGCCGCATGCCGGCCGCGTCCCGCTGATTTTTCATGCTGCTCACGATCGGATGCGTTGCGCCGTCTTGGCGCCAGGCGAAAAAAGGCCGCTCCGAAAAGGGGGTAGTGGACGTGGAGCGGCCGGTCTAAAGCCTGTCACTGCATCGCGGTTTCCATCAGAACTTGTACGTCGCGCCGATCTGCGCGAACCGGCCGATATACGAATACACCGACGTGTCGTACCCGCTCTGGCTCAGCGTGCCGTTTGCGAAGATCGGGTCGAACGGCGGCGTGCGGTTGAAGACGTTGTCGATGCCGCCGTAGATCGTCCAGTTCTTGAAGCCCGTGTACGTCACCATCAGGTTGAACTGGCTGTATGAACCGACCTTGCTCGGCGCGGGCATCAGGTTCTGCGCGTACGGGCCCGTGAACTGCCACGTCAGCGCCGCATCGAACTTCCGGTAGTTCCAGTCCAGCGTCGTGTTGCCGCGCCAGCGCGGGAAGCTGCCGCCGAACGGCTGCGTGATCGTGAAGTTGTTGCCTGCGCCGTTGACCGGCGCGGCGCCCGGGAAGCCGATCTTGTAGCTGTTGACGTAAGCCCAGTCGCCCGACAGCGTGACGATGCCCCAGTTCTTGATCGGCAGGCCCTGACGGAACGTGCCTTCGAAGCCGTTCGTGTCGAGGTAGCCGAGGTTCTGGTACGGGATCACCTTGTACAGCAGCTGCCCCGTCGTCGGGTCGGTGACGATCTGCGACGGCGCGCCCTGCCCGATCACATTGTCGATGCGGATCTTGTACCAGTCGAAGCCGAGGTCGGTGTAACGGCTCGGCGAGACCTGGAAGCCGATGTTCAGGTTGCGCGTGCGTTCCGGCGCGAGGTTCGGGTTGCCGACGGTGATCGACGTGTAGTTCTGGCCGGTGGTCGGATCGACCTGGATGCCGAGCGTCTGCGACTTGCTGTCCTCGACGAAGGTCGGCGCGCGGAAGCCGCGGTTGTACGACGTATACAGCGTGAGCGCCTTGATCGGCTGGTAGCGCAACGCGAAGCGCGGCGAGAAGGCGCCGCCCACGTCCGAGTAGTGGTCGTAGCGGCCTGCCTGACTGAACGTCAGGTTCTCGATGATCGGCACGTTGATCTGGTAGTAGACCGCCGCGACGTTGCGCGCACCGTTCACCGTTTCCAGATCCGGCGAGATGACGGCGCCGGTCAGGTATTCGGCGCCCGGCGTCAGCGTTTCGCTCTGGTGCGTGAACTGCGCGCCGAAACCGATGCCGACGTCGCCCGCCGGCAGGTGGAACAGGTTCGGCGTCGACACCGTCGCGTCGATCGTGTCGAGCTTCGAGATGCCGAGGTTGTTGGCGTTCTGGTACAGCCCGTTGAACGCGTTGGGTGTCGCCGCCGGGTTCGCGAAATTCAGCGTGCCGTTCTGGTAGATGTTGTTCAGCGCGTTGACGTTCAGCTGGTTCGTGTACTCGTTCGACACCGTGCTCTGCGAATGGCTGACCGAAGTCGCCCAGTCCCAGTCACCGTACGGCAGCGTAAACGACCCCTTGATGCCGGCCGCCGCGCGCCAGTAGTTGGCCCAGGTTTTCTGCGCGACCGTGTTCGGAAACGCGTAGGTGAGCGGCGTGGCCGCGCCCGTCGTGTTGTACGGGTTGCTGGTCGGTACCGTGAAATTGAACGGCGACAGCAGCTTCGTCTGCGGATTCCAGACGAGCGCCGGATTCTGCGAGTTGCCGATCACGTTGTTCCACAGGCCGTCGTTGGTCGTGGTCGTGTTGTAGCTTTCGAGGAAATCCGCGAACGCGGTCGTCTTGTCGTCGATCTTGAAGTCGCCATGGAGCTTCGCGTTCAGGCGTTCCGTCATCGGCAGAATCGACGTGCTTTCGGCCGTGTTGTACGCGCAGACCGTGCCCGGCGACCCGGCCGACAGCGAATTCGACGCGGCCGGATGGACCGAGCCGCCGAACGGGCAGCCCCCGCTCAGCGCCTGCGCGACACCGCCGGGCATGTTCCAGTACGACGGCGCGAGCAGCGAGAGGCCGCCCGGATTCGCGGTGAAGTCCTGGTTGCGCGTCGAGTCGCGATCGGCAAGCGTGAAGCCGTTCGACTTGTAGTAGCTGAGCGCGGCCGTCACGTTGAAGCGGTCGGCGTTCAGGTCGCCGAAGCCGCCGAGCACGCCGAACTTCACCGTACCGTCGCCGTTACCGGCGTTGATCGCGCTGCCGAGGCTGCCGTCGAGCTGCAGGCCGCGGAAATCGTGTTTCGTGATGATGTTGACGACACCGCCGATCGCGTCCGAACCGTACTGCGACACGGCGCCCGTCTTCACGATTTCGATCCGCTCGATGTCGTTGAGCGGAATCGTGTTGAGGTCGAAGAACGAGTCGACGCTGTTCGAGAAGAACGCGTACGGCGCCACGCGCTGGCCGTCGATCATCACGAGCGTGTATTTTTCCGACAGGCCGCGCAGCGCGATGCCCGCCGCGCCGGCCGCGAAGTTGCCGGACTGTCCTTCGCCCCAGCTGTTCGCCGAGTTGGACGCCGCATCGCGCAGGAAGTCGGCAACGGTCACCGCGCCGCTGGCCTGGATTTCCTTCGGCGTGATCGTCTGCACCTGCTGGAAGCCGGTCTTGTCGGCTTGCCGGATCAGCGAACCCGTCACTTCGAACCGCTTGATCTGCGCGACCTTGCCCTGCCCGTTCGCACCGGGTGCGGCGGGTGTCGCCTCGGCTGCCGCGCCGGCCGACGCATCGGGCGCCGCGGGCGCTGCCGCGCCCGGCGTGCCGTCCGCCTGTGCAACGGTCACGGGCGCACCGTTCGCGACCGTATCCGCGATCGCGACGGCGCCCGGCGCCGGCTGGCTCTGGGCGAACGCCGGCGGCGCCAGTGCGGCCGTCAGCGCCAGTTCCGCCCAGACTATCCTCTTGATGGCCAACGCCAAAACTCTCTGCTTCATCTTGTTCCCTCTCGCTCGTAGTAAGACCCCACCTGCTGCGCCGGAACCTTGTGAATTCCTTGCGCGTCCTGGGTGCCCGTGTACCGGAACCCGCGATTGCCACGCCTTCGACTGCCACGACTCGAACGGATCGGCCTCCGGTCACCCGCACCATCCAGCATCACCGTTGTTTTCTATTTTGATTCGTCATACTAATTACCTACATTGAGCGCATTGCCTGCTTCTTCCCGATTCGACGGACAGCGGGTTCTGCACGAGGCGAGCCTGTGTCCGTACCCTCTGCCGTCGATCGGGTATTTCTCCTTCTTGCCGGCCGCCTTCGCTAGAACAGCCTCGGCGTGCCGACCCAGACGATCACCGCCTCTTCGTCGGCCGTGTTGCGCCATGCATGCGGCATCGTCGATTCGTAATGCGCGGTATCGCCCTCGTTCAGCGTGAACGTGCAATCCTCGAGCGTCAGCGCCACCTGCCCGCGCAACACGTAGACGAACTCCTCGCCCGCGTGCGTCGTCATCTCGGACGACAGCTGCCCCGCCGGCATCCGGACGAGAATCGCGTCGAGCTTGCGGCCGTCCACCAGGTTCGTCAGCCTCGCGAACAGGCTGGCCGAGTTCGTGAACTGGAAATACTGCAGCGCGTTGCCGCGGCATACCGAGCGCGCTTCCGTCGGCGTGTCGATGAAGTACTGCATCGTCACACCCAGCGCCTTCGCGATCCGCACCAGCGACGTGATCGACGGCGTCGCTCGCCCGCGTTCGACCTGCGACAGGAACGGCTTCGAAATGCCGGCGATCGTCGACGTTTCGTCGAGCGTGAGTTTCAGGCGCTGGCGCAGCGCCCGGATCTTGTTGCCTAGCGACACGGCGACGAGCACCGACTCATCAGGGGGCAAAACCATGGAAAGACGGACCCTCGCAGTCGAAATCGGTTTGATGTCGTCAAGCCTCGACCGATGCCGTGACGCGACCGGCCCGGCGCGATGCCCCGTTGCACGCTGTCGCGGCGTGCAGGCCACACGCGGTGCGGCGCCGCAGCCGTGTCGCGGAACCATGCGTCCATCGCATATTTCATTTGGCATACTAATCAACAAGGCTGACCCCTTACCATCTGCTGACCTGCCCATCGTGCATCGGCGCCATCGCGGCGGCACACCGCTTGCCGACCACGCCTGCGTTGCGCGCCGTCGTGCGCGTTCGTTGCGCTACCGGGATGCCACGACCGTCCAGAGGCGCGCCAGGTCCGCAGAACCGTCGCTACCCTTGACCGTGCGCAGCACCTGGACCGCACGCGCCTTCTGGCCGGCCACGTAATACGCCTCGCCGAGCCGCAGCCGCGCCGCATCGGGATGCTCGAGCCCTCCCTTCGCGATCGCCTGCTCCATCATCTGCAGCCCCTGCTGGGCATGCCCCGCGAAGACGAGGTTCATGCCCGCGTCGATCGGCGCCGCGGGCGTCGTGGCATCCCCGCCCGATTGCGCGCGTTTTGCGGCGAGCGCCTGCAGCCGCTTCTCGCGATCCGCCTGCGCGTCCTTGCCGAGTACGCCGGATGCGAACCCCTGGTCGATCACCTGCTTGCCCTCGGCGGGCGACCCCGCAACCAGCGCGAGCTGTGTCATCTCCATGTACGCGTTGGCGGTCGCGAGCGAGCCCGTTGCGCGGCGCAACCGGTAGATGTCGAGGTCGAGCGACGGCAGATAGCCGGGGTTGCCGCGAATGGCCGTGACCATTTCGTCCCAATACGCGGGGCTCGGGTGATAAGCCACCAGCAGCCCGAGCGCACCACGATATGCGTTGCCGTCCTTCACTTTCTGCGCACAGGTCGCCAGCATCTGCAGTTGCCCTTCATCCGGTGCGTGTCCGCCATTCGCCTGCGCGTCCGTGCTCGCTTTCAACTGGCTCACGAGCGGCGCGCAATCGTTGGACAGGTAGTAAGACTGCGTGAGCAGCGTGCGCATTTCCGGATCCGAACCACCAGCCTTCAGGTAGCGCTGCGCGACCCGGATCGCCAGCGGGTAGTTCTTCTGCTGGAAGTAGATGCCGGCCAGCGCGGCCGTTGTCCGCTGCTCGTCCTCGCCCGACAGCCGCCCCGAGTTCAACACGCTCTCGTAGGCCTGCGCGGCCGTGCCCGAGTCGCCGGCCGCCATCGCTGCCGCGCCGCGCATCTCCTCCACCATGTAGGTTTCGTACGGCGTCCGGTTCGGCACGGCGGCCGCCTGCGCGATCTTGCCGAGCGCGTCGCGATACTTGTGCGCCCGGTACAGCTCCTGCGCGGCCGCCAACGGTTTCGCCACGTCCGGCCGCAGCGCGTCCGCCGGCAACGCCGGGCGTCCGAGCAGGCCGGCCGCGCCGAGCGCCGTCACCGCCATCATCCGTTTCCATCGTTGCGGGTTCATCGGCTCGTCCGTGTCTTCATTGCATGAACTGTTCGTTACCGATCAGGCCAATCTTGGTCGCGCCCACGCGTTGCGCGGATGCGAGCACGGCGGCCACGTCCTTGTACGGCGCCAGCTTGTTGGGACGCAGGTGGATTTCCGCCTGCACGGGTTCCGCCGCGACCTGGGTCAGTTTCGATTCGAGCGCCGCGCGGTCCGGCACCGGCGCCCCGTTCCAGGTCGTCGTACCGTCGAAGTCGATATCGATCTGCACGATTTCCGGCGGCGTGGCCGGCGGCGGCGGATTACCGACCGGCAGGTCCATCTTCACCGAATGCATCTGAATCGGGATCGTAATGATCAGCATGATCAGCAACACCAGCATCACGTCGATCAGCGGCGTGGTGTTGATATCGACCATCACTTCCGGTTCGGCGTTGCTACCGCCCGAAGGCACATTCATTCCCATCGTCGACTCCTGTCGACCCGCGTTAGCGCTTTAGCGCTTACGCGGGTCCCATGCTTCGCGGTCGACCCGCGTTAGCGCTTCAGCGCTTACGCGGGTCCCATGCTTCGCGGTCGACCAGCGTTAGTGCTTTAGCACTTACGCCGGTCCCATGCTTCGCGGTCGACCAGCGTTAGTGCTTTAGCACTTACGCCGGTCCCATGCTTCGCGGCCGACCAGCGTCAGCGCTTGAGCGTTCACGCAGATCCCATCCTTCGCGGTCAACCGGCGTCAGCGCTCCCCCACTTGCCGCCAGCCCCCATTTCCACCACGATTCCCACACGCGACTATCCACCGCGCGCAGGCGGCTCCGTGATGAACGACAGCTTCGCGATCCCCGCGCGCTCGCACATCGTGACCACCCGGCCGATGAACTCGTAGCGCGTGTTCTGGTCGCCGCGCACGTGGACGCTCGGCTGCGGCTGCTGCTGCGACACGTCCTTCAGCTTCGCGAGCAGCGTCTGTGCATCCACCAGCTGTTCGCCCCAGAAGAAATCGCCGTCCCGGTTCACCGCGATCTCGACGCTTTTCGGCGTCGTCTGCAGCGGCTGCACCGTCTCCTTCGGCAACTGAAGCTGGATCGTGTGCGTCACGACCGGAATCGTGATCAGGAAGATGATCAGCAACACCAGCATCACGTCGACGAGCGGCGTCGTGTTGATGTTGGCGATCACCTCGTCGCTATCGTCCTGCCCGACGTTCATGGCCATCGCGCGTCTCCGTCAGCCGATCAGTTCGCGAGCGACGCAGCTGCCGGCGACGACGACGCGCGTACCGGGCGCCGATTGCCGGCCAGCAGCACCGTGTGCAGTTGCGCGCCGAAGTTGCGGACCCGCTCCATCACCGACTTGTTGCGCCGGACCAGGAAGTTGTAGCCAAGCACCGCCGGCACTGCGACGGCGAGGCCGATCGCGGTCATGATGAGCGCCTCGCCCACCGGGCCGGCGACCTTGTCGATCGACGCCTGGCCGGCGATGCCGATGGCCGTCAGCGCGTGATAGATCCCCCAGACCGTGCCGAACAGCCCGACGAACGGCGCGGTGGAGCCCACCGTGGCCAGGAATGCGAGCCCGTCCTGCATCCGGTTCGACACGTTCGTGATCGAGCGCTCGACCGACACATCGATCCACGTATTGCGGTCCACCGCTTCCAGCAGCGCCTCGTCATGATGCTCGCCGGCCTCGATCGCCGTTTCGGCGATGAAGCGGAACGGCGATGCCTCGTCGAGCAGTTTGGCGCCCTCGGCCAGCGACGGCGCGGACCAGAGCTGCGCGTCCGCCAGCTTCGCGCGGCGATTGGCGCGCAACTGCTCCACGAACTTCGTGATCATGATGTACCAGCTTCCCATCGACATGATCACGAGCAGGATCAGCACGAAACGAGCGACGAAATCGCCGTTCTTCCAGAGCGCGCCGAGCCCGTACGGATTCTCGACCGCTTCCGTCGTGGCCGGCGCGGGCGGCGGAGCCGGCTCGGCGGCGGCCGGAGCCGGGGCCGGTGCAGCCGACGGTGCCGCGACCTGTGCCGATGTGCCGGCCGTGCCGCTAGCCTGCGCGTGGGCGAGTTGCGGTGCAACGAACCCGTCGATTGCCGCGACGGACATCAGGATGCTTGCCGCCAGCGCGGCCAGTGAACGCTTCGTCATACCCCACTCCAGTTATTTCGATGAACTTAATACGTCAGTTCGAGATGGTTTTTCCCGGCCCGGATCTCACCGGGCCGCCCACTGCATCAATTCAGATTGAACGAGAACGGAACCTGGACCCGCACCGACTGGCCCTGCGCGACGCACTTGAATCGTTTCACGGTGTTGTAGGCAGCACGATCGAGGATCGGATCCGCCGACTGCGCCACCCGCTCGTTCGTGATGTTCCCTTCCGCATCCACCACGAATTCGATCGTCACGTCGCCCGTGATGTTGTTTTCCTGCGCCTCCTTCGGATACTGGATCGACGCGCGAAGCGTGTCCGAATTCGGGCAGACCACACCCACGTCATGGCTGACCGGCTTGGCCGGCGCCGGGGGCGCCACGACCGGCGCCTGCACGGCGGGTGCGGACGGTACCGGGGCCGACTGGTGCGTGATCGTCGCCTGCGGCGGCGCCTGCACCGGCACTTCCGGCGGCGGGACGAACGGCGGCGGCGGCGGCGCGAATTTCGGCGGCGGGAGTTTGACCACGGGCATCGGCGGTGGCGGCGGTGGCTTGACCGGCTCGATGATGCGCGTTTCGATCGGATGCTGGATCACCTGCACGACTTTCGTCGCGAGGCCGTTGAGCAGCGCGTAGATCAGCACCGCATGCAGCACCAGGACGATTCCGATGCCGCCGAACCGGCGGACCGGATTCTGTTGCTTCTTGCCGAACTCCCGCGGACGGCCCAGCGTCGCCAGTCCGCTGTTCGACGTAGCCAGATGCTCTTCGACTTTCATGCCCACCATCCATCCCCCAAGCGATTTGCCCAGTTTCGGATTGCTGCCGGCGGCGAAGCCAGGTCGGCATCGCCACCGCATCTACCCGAACATTTCATTTCAAATTCAATTAGCAATCCGAATTGAAAGAATCAAATTGGATTTCCGATTTGTTCTTTTTCAAGGAATCGTTCCGGCCGGCGCGGCCCGGCTTTGCACCGGAAAATCACGCGCCTGCACGTTCAGGCAATTGTCAGCTGAGTGGGTAGCGCCTTGCGTTTCGTCTGACGATTGGTCGTTCGTTACGCGGTGATGTCAATGGCGCCGTTCACTTGGGTGCAGAAGATAGCAAGGAAAAAATTTTGACGTCAAACTTTATTTGATGCCCGAATACAAAGTTTGGAGAGGTTATTCAAATAATATTCCGGTAAGCACAAATCAGCCTTTTATTATTGAAACGGTAATTGAATTGTATGGATATACGCGGAAACGGATATTAAGTTGTTTCAACATAAATGCCGGCGTATTTCCTGCACCGCATCAAAATCAGCCGCCGTGGCGGCGACCGGGACGGTGCCCTCGTCCCCTCGTCGACATCCGCGTCGATCGCGCGATGCGCTGCTCGGCCACCTCGAGCTGGCCGACGCGGCTTCCTCGAAACATCCTGCGCACCATCGATATCCGAATAGTTAATCCGGAATGCGATTCAAATTTCAGGCCTTCATTGCCGCCCCAAAACCGATGCCATCACTTCGCATACCGAATTAACTATCACGCGAAACAGCTACGCCCCCCGGCTCACAACCGTGTCACACACGCATCGACCAGTGCCCTTGCACTGCGCGCGTCAGGCGTGCATGCCCTGCATCTTGTGCGAGAAATGCGCGCGCTCGGCCGTCTCCATCAGCGTCAGGAATTCATCCTGCATCATGTGGATCAGCGCTTCGTGGTCGCCGGCCTCGAAATAGACTTCCGGCTGCTGCGCGAGACGCTCCTCGAGAAACGTTTTCATTCCATACGCCATGCACACCGGCGGCAACGCGCCCATGTCGCAATCCTTGAACAGCTCGCGCAGTTCGACCTCGCGGGCGAGCACGAGATGACGTCCCGTCTTCACCCAGAGATCCGACAGGCGCACGGCGTGCGTGGTCGGCAATACGGCGGCGACGTAGCCTTCGTCGTCTTCGAGGAGCACGGTTTTCGCGAGGCGATCGCCGGGTATGTGCGCGGCGGCGGCCGTCTCCATGCTCGTATGGCTATAGGGGTGGTACACCACTTCGTACCGCGATGACTTCTGACGCAGGCAATCCTGCAGGGTGGCTGACACAGGCATGGCGCACCTCGTCTGGGCGAAACGGGCGAACGGCGTTCGCACCGGATTCGTTCAGCATAGGTCGCATTCGGGCGGATGGAAATCCTCACCTATGCCATGCCTCCGGCGGTTCAACTCACGGGCTCAGCCCCCGGGTCCAGTCCCTTTTCGCGGAGCCATTCCCGATTGAAAAGCCGCGCGCGATAGATGTCGCCACGGTCGCACAGCAAGGTCACGATCGTGTGCCCCGGGCCCATCCGGCGGGCCAGCCACGCCGCTGCCGCGACGTTGATGCCGCTCGATCCGCCGACATACAGCCCTTCCTCGCGCAGCAACCGGTAGACCATCGTCACGCACTGCTGATCGTCGATCCGCACGGCGTCGTCGATCGGCGTGCCCGCAAGGTTCATGGTGACGCGCGTCGATCCGATGCCTTCGGTGATCGAACTGCCTTCCGCGCCGAGGTCCCCCGTTTTCACGTACCCGTAGAGCCCGCTGCCGTGCGGGTCGGCCAGCACGATCCGGACGTCCGGATTCTGCTCTTTCAGATACCGGCTCACGCCGGCCAGCGTGCCGCCCGTCCCGGTCGCGCAGACGAACGCATCGATCGTGCCCGCCGTATCGCGCCAGATCTCGGGCCCGGTCGTCTCGTAGTGCGCCTGACGATTGACGACGTTGTCGAACTGATTGGCCCACGCCGCGTTGTCGAGTTCGTCCGCGAGCCGTCCGGCAATCTTCTGATAGTTGTTCGGGTCACGGTAGGGCGCCGCCGGCACCGGACGCACCTCGGCGCCGAGGGTGCGCAGGATCGCCAGCTTGTCCGGTGATTGCGTGTCGGGAATCACGATCACGCAGCGATAACCGCGCGCCGCGCAGATATGTGCCAGACCGATGCCGGTGTTGCCGGCCGTGCCCTCGACGACGGTGCCGCCCGGCTTCAGCACGCCACGCCGTTCGGCGTCGCGGATGATGTAGAGCGCCGCGCGGTCCTTCACCGACCCGCCCGGATTCATGAATTCCGCCTTGCCCAGGATCTCGCAGCCCGTCTCGGCGCTGAGCTTCGTCAAGCGAATCAGCGGCGTGCGCCCCACGCAGTCGACGAAGCCGTGTCGCACGTCCATGTCTGCCTCCGTTGCCTTCGCGCGGCGCACGCGCCACACACAACGAAGGATAGGCCGCCCGCGCGGCTTTCGTCGCCGGCGCTCGCGTATTAAGCTTGAAGAGCCCATTGCGGCGCGTGCGCCGCATCGCGAGACGAGGTCCGCCATGCTGCAACTGCACACCGTTGCCGTCGACAAACCCGAGACCGTGAACTTCATCCTCGGCCAGTCGCATTTCATCAAGTCCGTCGAGGACATCCACGAGGCGCTGGTCGGCACCGTGCCCGGCATCCGCTTCGGGCTCGCATTCTGCGAGGCGTCAGGCAAACGGCTGGTGCGCCACTCCGGCACCGATGCGGCGCTCGTCGAGCTTGCATGTCGCAACGCCAGCGCGATCGGCGCCGGCCACGCGTTCATCGTGTTCCTCGGCGACGGCTTCTACCCGGTCAACGTACTCAATGCAATCAAGGCCGTGCCGGAGGTTTGCCGGATCTATTGCGCGACCGCGAACCCGACCGACGTGATCGTCGCGGAAACCGCGCAAGGACGCGGGATCGTCGGCGTCGTCGACGGCTTTGGGCCGCTCGGTGTCGAAAATGACGACGACATCCGCTGGCGCAAGGATCTGCTGCGCACGATCGGCTACAAGGCGTAGGGATGGGCCGCACGGGGGACGGCCTGTAGACCTGGCTGTAGTGAAGGTGCGTTGCAACCGGGATTTCAGGACGGATCGCGCCCAGACCGTTAGTTGCGTTTTAGACGTAGGAACGCCGCCTCTCGTGTTGTGCCGCGATCGTCCGCCTGCCCTATACTGCCCGCAAGCAGACTGACTGACAGCCGCGCCGACGTCCCGGCCGCCGCGGCTCTCCCTGGAGCCACCATGCATTACCAGTTGATCTACGAACTCGTCGACGATTACCTGTCCCGTCGCGAACCGTTCCGCGCGGAGCACCTCGCACTCGCACAGGCCGCAACCGAACGCGGCGAACTCATGCTCGCCGGCGCGCTGTCGGACCCGGCCGACCAGGCCGTGCTCGTGTTCGAAGGGGATTCGCCGGAGGCGGCCGAATCGTTCGCGCGCGCCGATCCGTACGTGCAGAACGGCCTCGTGAAATCGTGGCGCGTGCGTCCGTGGCGCGTCGTGGTCGGCAAGCACGCGCCGCCTCGCGCGTGAAGCGGGACTACAGCCACCCTGCCCGCTTGAATCGCCACCACAGCGCGAAGTCGGCGACGACCATCACGGCGATGCAGCCGTAGAACCCGTATTTCAGGTGCAGCTCGGGCATGTTCGCGAAGTTCATCCCGTAGATGCCGGCGATCATCGTCGGTATCGCGAACAGCGCGGCGAACGAGCCGAGCCGCTTCGTCACTTCGCTCTCGGTCAGCGAAATCATCCCGAGATTGATCTGGATCGCCGTCACGACCATCTCGCGGCGCCCTTCGATCGTCTTCACGATCCGCTGCAGATGGTCGTACACGTCGCGAAAATACGCCGCCATCCCGCTGCAGACGTGCGGAACACGCCCGCCGGTGAGTTTCGCGAGCGGCTCGATCAGCGGCGCCGTATGCTGGTACAGCATCACGAGCCGGCGCTTCAGCGAATAGAGATCCTCGATGATCGCGCGCGACGACGCGGGCGTGGCCTTCGCGAAGATGCGATCCTCGAGTTCCTCGAGTTCGGTGCCGAGCGATTCGAGGATCGGGAAATAGCGGTCGACGACCTGGTCCATCAGCGCGTAGAACACGAACGCCGAGCCTTCCTGCAACAGATGCGGCTCGCGCTCGCAGCGCTTGCGCACTTCGCGGAAATCCTGCTCGGTGTGGTTGCGAATCGACAGCACGTAGTTCGGGCCGACGAACACGTTCAGCTCGCCCAGCTTGAATTCGCCGTCCTCGTCGAGCTCGACCGTATGCAGCACCGCGAACAGCGAATCGCCATACTCCTCGATCTTCGGCCGCTGATGCCCCTTGCGGGCATCCTCGAGCGCCAGCTCGTGCAGCCCGAACTCCTCGCCCATCAGGTCGATTTCGTCGGGCGTCGGATCCTTCAGCGCGACCCACACGAAGCATTCGGGCTTCGACACGTAGTCGCTGATGGCGTCGATATCGATGTCGGCCAGCTTGCGGCCGTCCTGGTATGCAGCACAGTTGATCAGCATGTTGTCCGTGATGTTGCGGTTTGCGCATCAGTTTACCGGTTTGCTGCGCGGGCGGCCCGGCTTGCGCGGCACGGCGATATTGGTCATGATCGGGCTGCGTGCGCCGCAGCATGCGCACCCGGACACTTCGGACCACAAGCCGCACGGCCGTGCGGCCCAACCGTCAAGGAGACAGACCCATGTGGTATTTCTCGTGGATACTCGGCATCGGCGTGGCGCTCGGCTTCGGCATCATCAACGCGATGTGGCTGGAAGCGGAAGTCTTCTCGCGAGGCGACAAGCGCAACGGCGCGTCGAGCCCGCGCTCGGGAGGCAAGGCTTCGTGACGCATCTGGTGTTCTTCTGCGGTCACGCCGGCACCGGCAAGACCACGCTCGCGAAGCGGCTCATCGGGCCGCTGATGCGCGCGACCGGCGAGGCCTTCTGCCTGCTCGACAAGGACACGCTGTACGGCCGCTACAGTTCGGCCGCGATGGGCGCGCTCACCGAGGATCCGAACGACCGCGACAGCCCGCTCTACCTGAAGCACCTGCGCGATCCCGAATACCAGGGCCTGCTCGACACGGCCCGTGAAAATCTCGCGCTCGGCATCGGCGCGCTCGTGGTCGGCCCGCTGTCGCGCGAAGTGCGCGATCGCCGCATTCTCGACCGCGCCTGGCTCGGCATCGCGCCCGACGTCACGCTGACGGTCGTCTGGGTCCACACGTCGGAAGACGTCGCGCACCAGCGGATCGTCGCGCGCGGCAATCCGAACGATGCCTACAAGCTCGCGCACTGGGACGAATACCGGCAGCGCCGCTTCGTGCCGACCGGACACGAATGCGACGGCATCGTGATGTTCGACAACACCGCGCCATCCGATGCCGATGTCAATGCGCTGCTGTACCGCATCGCGCCGCCTCCGCCGGTGGCCACGATCGTCCCGCCGCTGCCGGCCTGACCGGTTATTCCTTCGTTCCCCGCAAAAAACAACGCCGGAAGCGCTGCTGCGCTCCCGGCGTCGTACGGCCCTCGTGCCTGAGGCTGGCTGGCGGGTGGTCAGGCCACCGCGTGCACGCGCTCCATCGTGCCGCCTTCGTACAGCTTGCCGAAGCGGTTCGACAGGAACGCCTTCAGCGACACCTTTTCCTGCGGGATGAAACCGCTCTGCGGCAGCTTCTTTTCGCGGAACAGATCCAGCACCGCGCACATCGCGCCGGCCGTCGTGATCTGGATCGCGCTCATGTGCATCCCGCACACGTCCTTCGCGAAAATCTTGCGGGTGAACACGTCCTGCACCAGCTGACCGTCCTTCACGCCCGTCACCGTGATGAACACGAGCACGACGTCCTGTTTCGTCGACGGCACCGCGCGGCGCATGATCGACTTCAGCGTGTCGCGGTCGGTCGACAGGCGCAGGTCTTCGAGCAGAAACTGCACGAGATCGCGGTGGCCCGGATAGCGCACCGACTTGTAGTCGAGCGTCTCGACCTTGCCCGACAGCGTCTCGCACAACGTGCCCAGGCCGCCCGACGTGTTGAACGCTTCGTATTCGGTGCCGTCCAGCGAGAAGTGCTCGAGGCCTTCGAGCGGCTGCACCCATTGCTTGCGGCCGTCGCGGATCGCTTCGCACGGCTGGCAGTATTCGTTGATCAGGCCGTCGACGCTCCACGTCAGGTTGTACTTCAGCGCGTTGGTCGGGTACTCGGGCAACGCGCCGACGCGCATCTTCACGTCGCGCACTTCGCTGAAGCCGTTCACCAGTTCGTGTGCGGCGAGACCGATGAAGCCCGGTGCGAGGCCGCACTGCGGCATGAACGCACGGTCGGAGCCTTCGGCCAGCTCGCGGATCGCATGGGTCGCGCGCACGTCTTCGGTCAGGTCGAAGTAGTGGACGCCGGCCGCCTTCGCCGCGGCCGCAACGTTGACCGCGAGGTAGTAAGGCAGCGCGTTGACGAGCGCATCGAAGCCCTTCACTGCTTCGCGAATCGCGTTCGCGTCGGCCGAATCGACCCGTTGCGTCGCGATGCCTTCGCGCGACAGCTTCGCAAGCGCATCCGCATCACGGTCGAACGCGACGACTTCGTAGTCGCCCGTTTCACGCAGCATGTGAGCAATGGTGTGGCCGATCAGACCTGCGCCGACGATGGCGATTTTCATGCGCTTATCTCCTGATGATGGGTTGGTGTTGTGAACGGCGTTGAGCCATGAACACAGTTTAGGGACGCGCAAAATCAGTTCCAAGACGAAGAATGATGCGAAACGACCTCTAAATTCGACGTTTCGACGATACATTTCGTCGAAACGTCGAAACAACACCTTTTCCCCGCTGCCGGCCTCGCCATGGCTGGCCTGAGTCTTCCGTTTCAGACTGCATGCCGGCCGCCCGATTGCCAAGGAGGCATCGCATGCAATCCCTGCCCGCTCAACGCACGCCGCGCTGGCTGAACAAGGTGCCCGACGTCGCGCTGTCGTTCTGGATCATCAAGATCATGTCAACCACGGTCGGCGAAACCGGCGCGGACTTTCTTGCGGTCAACGCGGGACTCGGCCAGGCCGTCACGCGCGTCGCAATGGCGTCGCTGCTAACGATCGCGCTGTGGCTGCAGTTGCGCACGTGCTGATACGTGCCGCTACGTGCCGTGGATCTACGGGCTCAAGGTGCTGTGCTGGTCGGCATCGTTGGCACGCAGATCACCGACCTGCTCGCCGACGGCCTGAACGTCAGTCTCGATGCGAGTACCGCCGCGATCTTTTTCGTGTGGCATCGCGTCGAAGGCACGCTGTCGATCGACACGATCGTCACGCCGCGGCCCGAGCTGTTCTCCTGCGCCGCGGTCCTCTGCACGTTCGCGCCGCGCACCGCCGCGGGCGATCTCGCAACCGAGGCGCTCGGGCTCGGCTTCACGCGCCGCGCGACGAACACCGCGCTCGAGCGTCAGCCGCCGATCGTCCCGCGATCGATCTTGCGTGAAAGAATGATGGACGTGGTCGTGCGTTCGACGCCTTCGAGCGTGCCGATCTGGTCGAGCAGGTCGTTGAGCCGTTCGGGCGAATCGGCCCGCAGCCACGCGACGTAGTCGTACTCGCCGCTCACCGCGCAAAGCAACTGCACTTCGGGCATCCGGTCGAGCTTGCGCAACACGTCCTTGCCGAACTTCGGCGTGAGGATGATGCCGACATACGCGTAAATGCTCGCGTCGAGCACGTCCTGCCCGAGCCGGACGCTGTAGCCGGCGATCACGTTGGTGCGTTCGAGCCGCGCGATGCGTGCGACGACCGTCGTGCGCGCGACGTCGAGCTGGCGCGCGAGATCCGCGACGCTTGCGCGCGCATCGGCTTGCAGCAGCGCGACGAGTTGCCGGTCGAGATCGTCGAGTTGATCGAGGCGGGGTGGACGCATGAGGCTGGGCCGGCGCGAGACGCGCCGGCTAAGTGGAATGTGACGCGATGATAGCGCCGAACGCCGGTGCGCCCAAACGGCATCGCACGACTGCGCGATCGCGCATCGTCATGCGGTCGCGCGGCCTTGTCCGTCGCCACGACTGCATCCGGATCGCACTTGCCGCTCGCTTTCCGCGCCTGGCGCCAGTACGCGCCGGACCATCGCGGGCCCGTGCCGACCTGCCATATCCCTTTCAATTTCGATTCGTATCGGTTGTAAGCAAGTGTCGCATTCACTGCCGCGCCGCACGCAACGTGCTACTAATAGCAGGCGACGCGAGAAACGTTTGCGGCAATTGCCGCCGCGCCCGCTCGCAAGACACCATCCCGGAGAGCCAACCATGAAGAAAATCTCGCTCACCCTCGCTACGCTCGCGGTTGCAGCCAGCGCGTTCGCGCAAACCCCGGCGCAGCCGCAAGCGCCCGCCCAGGCCATGACGGCCGCGGCTTCGGCCCCGAGTGCCGAGCAGCGCGAGGCGCGCCACGAAGCGCGCGTCGAGCAGCGCATCAAGTACCTGCACGACCAGCTGAAGATCACGTCGGCGCAGGAACCGCAGTGGAAGACGTTCGCCGACACGATGCGCGACAACGGCGACACGATGGGGCGCCTCTATCGCGAACGGATGGCCAAGCACGACGTCTCCGCACTCGACGACATGAAACAGTACGCGGAACTGTCGCAGGCGAACGCCGACGGCGCAAAGAAGCTCGCCGACGCCTTTGCGCCGCTCTACGAGAGCTTCCCGGCCGACCAGAAGGCGCTGGCCGACACGACGTTCCGCAGCTGGCTGCACCACGGCGGCGAACACCGCGGCAAGGGCAAGACGAAAGGCAAGGAAGGCAAGGCGGCAGCCGCAGCGGCCGCCAGCGCACCCGCGCAGCCCTGACGCCCTCCCCGCCGGCGCCGTACCGCCCGTCCGGGCCGAACGGCGCCGCGCCACTCCAGGCGACCGGCGCGTCACACGGCGCGCCGGATTCGGGATAAGCTCCCGGCTTTTCCAGCTTTCCCGCACTTCTCCGCCATGCTCGAACTCCAGCACCTCGACCTGCGTACCGATCCGCAGGCCCGTCGCGTCGTCAAGGACGAAACCGTTGCCGTGTCCTTCGCGGAGGCCGACGGCGAATTGATGAGCCTCGAAGGCCCGAACCGCTATGCGGCGGGCGACGCGCTGATCACGGGCTCGACCGGCGACCGCTGGGTCGTGTCGCGCGCGCGCTTCGACGCCAAATACCTGCCCGCCGATCCGGCGCTCACGCACGGCGAGCCGGGCGACTACCGGAACCGGCCTGCCGTCGTGCTCGCCCGCCGGATGGACGAGCCCTTCACGATCGCCCGCTCGGAAAACGGCGACATGCTGCGCGGCGTCGCCGGCGACTGGGTGATGCAGTATGCGCCCGGCGACTACGGTGTCGTGCAGGCGCAGCGCTTCGCGCAGGTCTACCGCGACGCGTGATGCGACGCGCCGGCATGGCACCGGCGCGAACGGTCACGCAAAGTCTTCGTCGAGTTCGAGTTCCGCGTCGCGCTCGACGGCCTCACCGGCCGCGTGGCGCTCCTCGAGCGACCCGAGCATCGCTTCCGTATACGCATGCAGCACCGCATGGCTGCGTGCACGCTGCATCGGCTTGAGCGCCAGATAGCGCGCGAGCGCCGCCGGCACGATACGGATATCGAGCGTCATCCGCTTCGGCGCCGAGCCGAAACGCATCGCGAGCCAGTGAACGGACAGGAAGCGCCCGCGGGCGTCGCTGCTTTCGGCAAAACGCGTCTGCTCCGGAAAGAGATCGCAGATCACGCGGGCGAGCGCGTCGAATTCCGCGCTCTGGCATTCGATCAGATAGTCATCCATCCCGTCTCTCCCGTCAGGCTGCCGATTGCGACGGCCGGCACACCTTCACCAGCACGACGACCAGGATCGCGGCCAGCATGACATGCGCGGCCTCGACCCAGCCGGCCGGCAGCACGCGAACCTGGTACAGCAACGCCGGCGCAGCCGCCAGCGCATGCAGCACGATCGCGAGCGGCAACACGCCCGCGCGGCCGGCGCGCACGCCGCGCCAGACCAGCACCGACAGCGCAAGCTGCAGCACGAATGCCGCGCAGCGTTCGAGCAGCAACAACAGGATCGACTGCGCCGACAGCGTCGCAAGCATCACGTGCAGCCGCACGACGGTATCGCCCGGCAGGTCGGCGAGTTGCGTTTCGAGCTGGCCGCGGCTCGCGAGCCACGCGAGATACGACCACTGGGCCCACACGAGTACGCCGACGAACCATGCTTCGGCGCCACCGTGACCGATCCCGTAGCCGATGCCGCGGCTGTCGCCGGCCGACGGGCCGTAGCGGCGGTTCAGGAAACGCATCCCGAGATAGCGGCCGACCTCCTCGAACACGGCGGTCGCGAGCACGCTGTACGCGACGAACGCAAGCGGCTGCGTGAGCCAGCCATCCGGCGGCGTCCGGCTCAGCACGAGCCCGTGGAACGCGCGTTCGAGGATCATCGCAAACAGCGTGAAGACGGCGACGCCGACGATCGTATCGCGGCGGTTCAGCGCCAGCGGCTTGCGCAGGAGTCGGAAGAGGACGAGCGGCAGGAGCGCGATGATCAGCGTGGCGGCGATCAGCACCGCCAGCGTGACGGGAGCGACAGTCATGTATTTCCTTGTTCGGGGCAGCGCATCCGGCGCGCTGCGTGCCCCGCATGATACTCAGCTTGCGGTCGACGCGCGCGCAACCAGTTCGCCCGGCAACAGCGAGACGCGTACGTCGCCCGCCGCGCCGTCGATCCGCTCGTGCACGAATTCGACGGCCTTGTAGCCGATTTCGTAGGTCGGCTGGCGGATCGTCGTGATGCCGATCAGCTCGGCCCATTCCGGATCGTCGATCGACAGCAGCGCCGCCTGCTGCTGCCATCCGGTGCCGAAACGCGCGCGCAGGTGGCGCGCGATCGCGAGCGCGACCGGCGCGTTCGCGGCGAACAGCGCCGCGCGCACGCCGCGCCGCGCCGCGTCGTCGATGCGGGCATCGATGTCGGCCAGCGCCGCCGTGACGGCGTCGGGCGCGTTCAGGTCGAGCACGACCGTCGACGGCACCGTCAGCCCGCGCGCCGCCAGCGCCGCGCGGAACGCAGCCTCGCGCAGGCGCCGCGAGCTGACGCGCTCGAACGGCTGCACGACGAAATGGATCGCGTCGAAACCGTGTTCGACCAGGTGCGCGAGTGCCGTCTCGATCGCGTCGGCGTTGTCGAGGCCGATCAGGTCGGCCTCGAAGCCTTCGACCGTCCGGTCGACAAGCACGGCCGGGATGCCGGCTCCGCGCAGCGGGCGCAGCACATCCTCATCGGCGCCGAGCGCGTTGACGATCAGCCCTTCGACGCGGTAAGTCGTGAGCAGTTGAAGGAAGCGGCGTTCCATCTCGACTTCGTTTGCCGCGTGACAGATCAGCGGCATGTAGCCGAGCGCGTGGCATGCGGCCTCGACGCCCTGCAGCACTTCGACGGTATAGGGATTGGTCAGGTCGGCCGCGAGCATGCCGAGCAAGCGGTTGCGGCCGCGCTTGAGCCCGCGCGCCATCTGGTTCGGCCGGTAGTTGAGCCGCGCGATGGCCGATTCGATCCGCTGGCGCAGATCGATGGACAGCACGTGCGTCTCGCCGTTCAGGTAGCGCGACACACTGGTCTTGCCCGTGCCGGCCTCGCGCGCGACATCGCTGATCGTCGCCGGACGCGTCGTGGTAGGTTGCGAATCGGTCACTGTCGTGCCTCGCGACGTACGATCCGCGCCGCTTCGTGAGCAGACGGACCTTTGTTGTTGGAAACGTAAGCCACCCGGTGGAATCTCCTGTCGACCCGCGTCAGCGCTCCAGCGCTTCGGCACTTACGCGGATCCCATGCTTCGCAGTCAGTCAGCGTTGGCGCTTGAGCTTACGCTGATCCCCTGCTTCTGCTGATCGGCGCCGGCGCGTCGGCACCCGCCCCGGTCACCTGCAAAAACAGTCGGCCGCACCGGACCTGGCGCGGATACCCGTCGCGGGACGCCGCCGGCAGCGTTGCCGGGCCGTCGATGCGACGCGGGCGATCATAACGCAGCCAGCCATCCGGCACCAAGACCATAGACTCTAACGAAGCCGGTACCCCGCCGGCCAACCATCGACCGGTGGCCGCCCCGCTACCCGCGGCGGCTCAGGCGTGCGCGAGCGCATCCGGATTGACGAGATTCGTGCGCAGCGTGCCGGCCAGCGCGCCGACCAGGTTTTCCGCGGCGCAGCGCGCCATCGCGTGGCGCGTCTCGTGCGTCGCCGAGCCGATATGCGGCAGCGCGACGACATTTTTCATCTGCAACAACGGCGAATCCGCCGGCAACGGCTCCTTCTCGAACACGTCGAGCCCCGCGCCACGGATCGTGCCCGCGCGCAGCGCATCGATCAGCGCGGCTTCGTCGACCACCGGCCCGCGCGATGCGTTGATCAGGATCGCCCCGCGCTTCATCTTCGCGAATTCGGCCGCGCCGATCAGGTGGTGCGTTTGCGCAGACAGCGGCACCTGCAGGCACACGAAATCCGATTGCGCGAGCAGTTCGTCGAGCGTGACGCGCCGCGCGCCGTACTGCGTCTCGGCTTCCGCATGCGCGGAGCGGTTCGCGTACAGCACCTGCATCCGGAAGCCGAGCGCCGCGCGCCGCGCGACCGCGCCGCCGATCCGCCCGAGCCCGACGATGCCGAGCGTCTTGCCCTGCACGTCGGTGCCGTACAGGTCGGGGCCGATACTGTGATGCCAGTGGCCGGCCTTCACCCACTCGGCCAGCTCGACCACGCGTCGCGCGGACGCGAGAATCAGCGAAAACACCGTATCGGCGGTCGACTCGGTGAGTACGTCCGGCGTATGCGCGAGCACGATGCCGCGCCGCGTGAGATCCGCGACGTCGAAGTTGTCGTAGCCGACCGAGATCGTCGACCACGCCTTCAGCCGCGGAGCGCGGTCGAGCATCTGCGGCGTGACCTTCAGGCTCGCGCCGATCGCGCCGTCCGCATCGCCGAGCGCATCGGCGAGGGCTGCGGCGCCGTCGGCCCGCACGACGTCCGCATGCTCGCGCAGGTACGCGAGGACGTCATCGGGCAGCGGCTTGTACGCGACGATACGGGGCTTCATCTGATTCATTTTCCTTGCAGCGGCGTCGCGAGCGGATGCGCATCGCGCGCCTGGGGTTTGACGGACAGCGTGAGGATCACCGCCGCGACGAGCGCGGCGCTCATGAATGCGTACGACGCGACGGGCGAGCCGGTCGCACCGTTCAGGTAGCCGACGAAGTACGAGCCGACGAACGAGCCGAGCGCGCCCATGCTGTTGATCAGCGCCATCGCACCACCGGCGACGTTCTTCGGCAGCAGTTCCGGCACGATCGCGAAAAACGGGCCGTACGGCGCGTACATCGCGGCGCCTGCGACGACCAGCAGCGCATACGAAATCCAGAAGTGCGACGAGCCGAGTGCGTACGATGCGGCGAACGCAGCCGCGCCGATCAGCAGGAACGGCCACACGAAACCGCGGCGCGAACCGACCTTGTCGGACGCCCACGATGCGGCGAGCATCGCGATCGTCGCGGCGAGATACGGCAACGCGGACAGCCAGCCGGTCGCGACCATCCCGAGGTCGGAGCCGTTCTTGACGATCGACGGCAGCCACAGCACGAAGCCGTACACGCCGATGCTCCAGCAGAAATACTGTGCGCACAGCTTGATCACGGCCGGCGAACGGAACGCCTCGCCATAGTTGCGCACGGGCTTGATCGCTGCCTGCTCGGCCGCGAGTGCGGCGTCGAGGTCACGCTTTTCCTGCGCGTTGAGCCACGGCGAATCGGCCGGCTTGTCCTGCACGAGGAACCACCAGCACACGGCCCAGAGGACGGCCGGCACGCCTTCGGCGATGAACATGTGGCGCCAGCCGAATTCGTGCACGAGATAGCCCGACACGATCGACATCCACAGCACGGTGACCGGGTTGCCGAGGATCAGGAACGTATTCGCGCGCGAGCGCTCGTTCTTCGTGAACCAATTGCTGATGTAGATCAGCATCGCCGGCATCACGGCCGCCTCGACGACGCCGAGCGCGAAGCGGATCGCCATCAGCGACGGGATGTTGCTGACCACGCCCGTGAGCGCCGCGCAAGCGCCCCACAGGATGAGGCTGACGAACACGAGCTTCTTCACGCTGCGGCGTTCCGCATAGATCGCGCCGGGGATCTGGAAGAAGAAGTAGCCGAGAAAGAACAGCGCGCCGATCAGCGACGACAGGCCCTTGCTGATCCCGAGGTCCTGGTTGATGCCGGCCGCGGCCGCGAATCCGTAGTTCGCGCGGTCGAGGTAGGCGAGGCTGTACGTGATGAAGACGATCGGCATGATCGTCCACCAGCGGCGGGCAGCAAGTGTGTTGGCCATCAGAATGTCTCCTGTGTCGGAACGCACGCTTCGGCGCGCGCCCCGGTCCCGAACGTTGCCGTGCGCGTGCACGACGAAAGAGTCCGCGGATTGTGCCGTGTCCGGCCTCTCATTGCGCGGTGAAGGTTTCCTCTAAGCGATCGGCGCGATTGCTGACGTTTTCGAATCGATCGAGCGCGGCGCGGGTCGGCAGCCCTTCCGAGTCGCCGATCACCTGGATCGCGAGCGCGCCGATCCGGTTGCCGCGCGCCACGGCCTGCTCGATCGTCTTGCCCTCCAGCAGCGCGCTGACCACGCCGACCGCGAAACCGTCGCCGGCGCCGACCGTGTCGACGACGTTCTGCACGCGCTCGCCCGCCACCGTGCCGTCATGACCATCGGCCGTCCGGTAGTACGCGCCTTCGGCACCAAGCTTGATCACGACACCACGCGCACCCTGCGCCAGGTAGAAGCCCGCGATGTCGGCCGGCGTGTCGTGCCCGGTCAGTTGCCGCCCTTCGGCGATGCCCGGCAGCACCCAGTCCGCGAGCGACGCGAGCGCGTTCAGCGTCTTCGCCATGACGTCGGCGGACGGCCACAGCGTCGGGCGCAGGTTCGGGTCGAACGAGATCGTCTTGCCGGCCGCGCGCATTTCGCGCGCGAGCTTGAACGCGAGCTCGCACGACGTCGCGGAGATCGCCGGCGCGACGCCCGTCAGGTGCAGGTGGCGCGCGCCGAGAACGTAGTCGGCCACGTAGTCGTCGCACGACAGGTGGCTCGCGGCCGAGCCCTTGCGAAAATATTCGACGGTCGGGTCGCTGCCGTCGTCGTTGCGGGACTTCAGCTGGAAGCCGGTCGGATAACGCGGGTCGACCGTCACGCACGACGCGTCGATGCCCTCGCGCGCCAGCGTGTCGAGCACGTAGCCGCCGAACGAATCGCGACCGACGCGGCTCATCCAGCCGACCCGGAAGCCGAGCCGCGACAGGCCGATCGCGACGTTCAGGTCGGCGCCCGCGATCCGCTTCGAAAATTGCGTCGCGTGCGCGAGATGGCCGGGCTCGTTCGCGACGAACATCGCCATCGCTTCGCCGTAGGTCACGACATCGAGTGCTGCTTTCATGAATGAACTCTCCAGGATCCTTCCGCCGTCACGCGGCCGCGAGCCACGCGACGCGCCGGCATGCATCGCCCGCCAGGTCGGCCGCGTCGAACGGGAACTCGATACCGCGCGGCACCTGCCGCGGCAGCGCCGCGAGCACGCCGGTCACGAGCGGGTCGTTCGGCGCCGGCGCGGCGGCGAAACGGCGCGCGCCCTCGCCCGCGACCGCCTTGCAATGAATGTATTCCACATACGGCGCGAGCACTTGCGCGCAGTCAAGCGGCGCTTCGCCCGGCCACTGCCAGTTGCCGATGTCGAAGGTCATCCCGAGCGCATCGGGCGTGCCCGCCGCGGCCAGCGCCGCGAACAGCCCGCGGAACTGCGCGAGCGCGCCGCCCACCGGAAGCTGGCCGTTTTCGACCACCACCCGGGCACGCGCACCGCGCGACAGCGCGACGATGTCCGCCGCGTGCGCGTCGCCGGCGAAGCCGCCGAGCTGGAATTTCACGAAGCGCGCCCCGAGCGCGTCGGCTTCCGCGAGCGCGCTGCGCAACGCGTCCGCATTGAGCGCACCCGTTTCCGTGTACAGGTTGGCCGGCGTCGAATAGACCGACCACAGCCCGTGGCTGGCCAGTTGCGCGCCGAGCGCGGCCAGCGCGGCGGGGGCTGCTTCCGCTTCGGACGCGAACAGTTCACGCCGCACCTCGAAGCCGGTCGCACCGGACGCTGCCGCGGTCGCGACGAATGCGCCGTGGCCCTCCTGACGCACGCGATCCATCCCGAATGCGCTCGCCACGATCACGATGTCTGTCATTTTGCCCTTTTTCACCGGAATGGAACCGGTTCCATTTGCTTGAGACGGATGGTGCGCTTCGCGTCAGACCCACGCCATAGAGGAAATCCCTAAGATGGGGCAACGACGCAGATGCGCACCGACACGGCGCGCATCGCGCGTTCCCGGGCCGGGCGTGCGGCCACTCATGCGACGTCGTGCGCGAGGCTCATCTCGAGGAATTGTGCGGCGACCCGCGACGGCGCGCCGCCGTGCGGCACGAGGATGGAGAAGTGACGTGCGAGCGGCGCGGGCGCGAGCGAGCGCAGGACGAGCGCGGCATCGTCGTGACGCAGCGACATCGCGGATACGAACCCGACGCCCATCCCGGCCCGCACCGCTTCCTTCACCGCCTCGACGCCCGCGATCTCGAACGCGACGCGCATCGGCGCCGCGCCTTGCGCGAACGCACGCTCGACGAGTTGCCGCACGGCGGAGCCCGCCTCGCGCAGTACGAGCGGATGGGCCGCCAGCGCGTCGAGCGTGACCCCCGACGCATAGTCGGGCGCGGCCAGCGGATGACCGGTCGGCACGATCGCCACGATCTCGTCCTCGCGCCACGCATGCACCGCGGTGCCCGGCGGCAGTGCCTCGCCAGGGGGCCCTTCGATCATCGCGATATCGAGCGACGGCAGCGCCGCGACCACGTCGGCCGTGTTGCCGCTCATCGTGTGGATCGCCACGCGTGGCGCGCGCGGCTGGAACGCCGCGATCAGGTACGGCAGCAGGTAGCTCGCGGGGGTCGTGCTCGCGCCGATGCGCAGCGTGCCGGCCTCGAGGCCGCGTACCGCGTCACGAAACGCGCGCGCCTGCGCAAAGGTGTCGCGCTGCGCCTTCGCGTATTGCGCGAGCTGTTCTCCGACCGGCGTCAGCCGGATGCCGCGGCCTTCGCGCTGGTACAGCGGCTCGCCGAATTCGTCCTGCAACAGCCGCAACTGGCCCGACACGGCCGGCTGCGACAGATGCAGCGACACGGCGGCGTGGCTGATGTTCAGGTGCTCGGCGACGGCGGCGAACGTTATCAGTTGATCCGGGGTCATGGGGTGAAATTATCGGCTTTCCGGATAGTTTACGTCACAAATCACAATTTTTCATATCGATATAACGAAATTAGGATTACAGCATCGCAACACGCTCCATCACGGTGCTTCCATGTCCACTGCCCCGACTCCCCATCTCAGCCCCGCCGCGCCGTCGATGCGCGGCCAGTTGAACGGCGTGCTGTTCGTCGCGCTGTTCGCCGCCGCCGTCACGAGCCTGTCCCAGCTGCCCGCGATCGCGGGGCTCGGCCTGTCGCCGCTGATCGTCGGCATCGTCGCCGGTGCGCTGTACGGCAACGCGCTGCGCGACGGCATGCCGGCCAGCTGGGCGGCCGGCGTCAATTTCTCCGCGCGCAAGCTGCTGCGCATCGCGGTCGCGTTCTTCGGGTTGCGCGTGAGCCTGCAGGAAATCGCGCAGGTCGGGCTGCCGGGCCTGACGGTGTCGGTACTGGTCGTCGTCAGCACGCTCGTGATCGGCACCTGGGCCGGCATGAAGATCATGAAGCTCGACCGCGACTCGGCATTGCTGACCGCCGCGGGCAGCGCGATCTGCGGCGCGGCCGCCGTGCTCGCGTTCGAGTCGACGCTGCAGTCGAAGCCGCACCAGAGCGCGATGGCCGTGGGCAGCGTCGTGCTGTTCGGCACGCTGTCGATGTTCCTGTACCCGCTCGCGTATCACGCCGGGCTGCTGAACCTCGATCCGGCCGGCCTCGGCCTGTTCTTCGGCGGCACGATCCACGAGGTCGCGCAGGTGGTCGGCGCGGCGAGCGACATCAGCCCGCAGGTCGCGCACGTCGCGACGATCGTCAAGATGACCCGCGTGATGCTGCTCGTGCCGGTGCTGCTGGTGCTCGGCTGGTGGCTCGCCCGCTCGGCGCGCGCCGCCGGCGGCGCGCAAGGCAAGCGCAAGGTGGCCGTGCCCTGGTTCGCGCTCGGTTTCCTCGGCTTCGTGATCGTCAACTCGCTGAACGTGCTGCCCGCCGACGTCACGCACACGCTGAACGTGCTCGACACCTTCGCGCTGACGATGGCGATGACCGCGCTCGGCATCGAAACCCGCGTCGCGCAGATCCGCGCGGCCGGCCCCCGCGCGCTGATGACCGGCCTGATCCTGTACGTATGGCTGATCGCCGGCGGCTACGGGATCACCTGGGCCGTGCAGCACTGGCTTGGCTGAGTTGCCCGCCCGTGACACTTCGCGCGCCGCGCCCGACGGGATGGTCCCGCGGGCGCGGCGCAGTGCTATGCTTCGCGTCGTTTTCCATCGCCCTCTTTCAGCCGTGCTCTCGTTCCTGCTGAAGCTGCGCACTCGCGCCCAAACGCTGTTCCGCCTGTCGGACGCCCATACGATGCTGATCTGGTCGGCCATCGTCGGCGTCGGCGGCGCCTTTGCCACGATGGCGTTCCGCGAAGGCATCGACCTGATGCAGCACCTGATCTCCGGGCACAGCGGCAGCTTCGTGCAGATGGCGAAGAGCCTGCCCTGGTACGTGCGGTTCTGGATGCCGGCCGCGGGCGGCTTTCTCGCCGGCTGCGTGCTGCTGCTGGCGACGCGCGGCGACAAGAAGGCCGCCAAGACCGACTACATGGAATCGGTCGCGCTCGGCAACGGCATCGTGCCGGTCCGCCAGAGCCTGTGGCGCAGCGTGTCGTCGCTGCTGACGATCGGCAGCGGCGGCTCGATCGGCCGCGAAGGCCCGATGGTGCAGCTCGCGGCGCTCGCCGCGTCGCTCGTCGGCCGCTTCGCGCACTTCGACCCGCCGCGCCTGCGCCTGCTGGTCGCCTGCGGGGCGGCGGCCGGCATCACGTCCGCCTACAACGCGCCGATCGCCGGCGCCTTCTTCGTATCGGAAATCGTGCTCGGCACGATCGCGATGGAGAGTTTCGGGCCGATGGTCGTCGCGTCGGTCGTCGCGAACATCGTGATGCGCGAATTCGTCGGCTACCGGCCGCCGTACGAGATGCCGGTGTTTCCGGCCGTCACCGGCCCCGAGGTGCTGCTGTTCGTCGTGCTCGGCGCGCTGTGCGGCGTGCTCGCGCCGCAGTTCCTGCACCTGCTCGACGCGTCGAAGAACCAGTTCAAGCGGCTACCGGTGCCGTTGCCCGTGCGGCTCGCGCTCGGCGGCCTCGTCGTCGGCGTGATCTCGGTGTGGACTCCGGACGTGTGGGGCAACGGCTACAGCGTCGTGAACCACATCCTCCATTCACCGTGGACCTGGCAGGCGCTCGTCGCGGTACTCGTGTTCAAGGTGATCGCGACCGCCGCGACCGCCGGCTCGGGCGCGATCGGCGGCGTGTTCACGCCGACGCTGTTCGTCGGCGCGGTGTTCGGTTCGCTGTTCGGGCTCGCGATGGAAGCGCTGTGGCCCGGCCATACGTCGGCGTACTTCGCGTATGCGATCGTCGGGATGGGCGCGTTCATGGCGGGCGCCACGCAGGCGCCGCTGATGGCGATCCTGATGATCTTCGAGATGACGCTGAGCTACCAGGTCGTGCTGCCGCTGCTGGTGTCGTGCGTGTTCGCGTATTTCGTCGCCCGCGCGACGGGCACGACGTCGATGTACGAGATCACGCTGCATCACTACCAGGACGCGCAGGAGCGGATGCGGCTGCGCACCACGCAGATGCGCGAGCTGATCCAGCCCGCGCAGACGGTCGTGCCGCTCACGGCGAGCGTCGCGGACATGACGCGCGTGTTCCTCGAGTATCCGGTGAAGTACCTGTACGTGACCGACGACGCCGGGCGCTTTCGCGGCGCGGTCGCGCTGAAGGACATCACGTCGGACCTGCTCGACAAGCGCGACACGACCGACAAGACGGCCGCGCACTACGCGCACACGCCGTTTCCGCTCCTCACGCCCGACATGCCGCTGGCCACCGCGCTCGAACGCTTCATGGCGTTCCAGGGCGAGCGGCTGCCGGTGATCGAGAGCGAGGCCGAGCCGACGCTCGCGGGGGTGGTCTACAAGACGTCGCTGCTCGACGCATATCGGCGGATGACGGGCGAGCGCTGACGCGCATGGCGCGGTGCGCGCCGCCCCGCTTCATCGCATGCCGCCTGCCGTCTGCCGCGGGCGAGCACGACGCCCGCGCACCCGCCGCCCCGCTCAGTCCGGCGCGCGCCCCAGCACGACCCGCGCGAAGAACCCGGCAAGCACCGCTTCGGCCGAGTCGGCCGACACGTGCTGCGGATCGGCCGTGTAAAACGACTGCACGCCGTCGCACAGGCACATCAGGCCGAACGCGAGCGTCTCGGCCGGCAGGAGCAGCGGCGTGCCCGCGCGCTCGGCGAAGCGCTGGATGAATTCGGCCATCTGCAACCGCTTGGCGTGCAGGAACTGGTTGAAGCGCACGCGAAACTTCGCGTCGCGCGCGGCCTGCAGCTTCGCCTCGCCCCACAGCAGCGAATATTCATCGTCGCGAAACAGCGTCCGGTAGTACGCGAGCGCCATCGACTCCATCTGCTCGCGCGGGCCGCCTTCCTCGAAGATCGCTTCGAAATCGGCCCGCACCGAATCATGGTCGCGCGCGAGCAGTTCGAGCAGCAGTTCCGACTTGCTGCGGAAATTCGAGTAGAACGCACCGCGCGTAAAGCCCGCCGCGGCCGCAATGTCCTCGACGCTCGCGGCCACAAAGCCTTTCTTCAGAAAAATACGATGCGCGGCATTCAGCAGACGTTCGCGCGTCTGGTCCCTGCTCTGCTCGCGGGTTAAGCGCTGAGGTTTCATGGCGCGCAGTCTAGCACCAATCCCCTTTCGGATTCATCTTTGCATTCAGATACAGGTGTGTATTAGAATTCGCCACAGTTTCTGAAAGATGGTGTCCGCACGCCCGTGCCGGCGCCGCTCGGGGCAAGCGCCCGCCGCGCTTGCCGGCTTCGTTCCGCTCTCGCTCTCACCTCATCTGGGGGTTTCGTGAATCGCTCCGGTTCCCGCGCCGCGCTGTTGGTCGGCGCCGCGCTCGTCCTCGCCGCCTGTCATCCGAAAGAATCCGCGCCGCCCGCGCCGCGCCCCGTCGTCGCGCTGCCCGCCCATGCCGACGGCGCCGCCGTCGCCAGCACGCTCCCCGGCGAGATCCAGCCGCGCTATGCCACGCCGCTGTCGTTCCGCATCGCCGGCAAGATCATCGAGCGCAAGGTGCGCCTCGGCGATACGGTCAAGGTTGGCCAGGTCGTCGCGCTGCTCGATCCGTCCGACGTCGAGAAGAACGCCGCGAGCGCGCAGGCGCAACTCGATGCCGCGACGCACAGCCTCGCGTTCGCGAAGCAGCAGCTCGACCGCGATCGCGCGCAGGCGCGCGAAAACCTGATCGCCACCGCGCAGCTCGAGCAGACCGAGAACAGCTACACGTCGGCGCTCGCGCAGCGCGACCAGGCGCAGCAGCAGCTCGCGCTCGCGAAGAACCAGCTCCGCTACGCCACGCTCGTCGCCGATCACGCGGGCACCATCACCGCCGAACAGGCCGATACCGGCCAGAACGTGTCGGCCGGCCAGGCCGTCTACCAGCTCGCGTGGTCCGGCGACGTCGACGTGGTCAGCGACGTGCCCGAGTCCGCGCTTGCGTCGCTCACGCCCGGCCACGCGGCTAGCGTCACGCTGCCGGCGCTGCCGGGCCGCGCGTTCGCCGCGAAGGTGCGCGAAATCGCGCCGGCCGCCGATCCGCAAAGCCGCACCTATCGCGTGAAGCTCACGCTCGCCGCGCCCGATCCGGCAATCAAGCTCGGCATGACGGCCAGCGTCGCGTTCGACGGCGCACCGGCCGCCGCCGACGCGCAATCGATCACGCTGCCCGCGACCGCGTTGTTCCACGATGGCCAGCAACCGGCCGTATGGGTCGTGCGCACGAAGGACGACACGCTCGAGCTGCGCCGCGTCGACGTCGCGCGCTTCAACGAGCGCACGGTGACGGTGTCGCACGGGCTGCAGCCCGGCGAACGCGTGGTGCTGCAGGGGGTGCACACGGTCAGCGCGGGCGAGAAGGTACGCGCGATCGCGCCGCTGCATCCGGAGGACTTCGCATCGTGAGCGTTTCCTACGAAGAAGGCCGCTTCAACCTGTCGGCGTGGGCGCTGCGCCACCAGGCGCTGGTCGTCTACCTGATCGCGCTCGCGACGCTCGCGGGCATCCTCGCTTACACGCGCCTCGCGCAATCCGAAGACCCGCCGTTCACGTTCCGCGTGATGGTGATCCGCACGTTCTGGCCCGGCGCGAGCGCGCGGCAGGTGCAGGAACAGGTGACCGACCGGATCGGCCGCAAGCTGCAGGAAACGCCGGCCATCGACTTCCTGCGCAGCTATTCACGCCCCGGCGAATCGCTGATCTTCTTCACGATGAAGGATTCGGCGCCCGTGAAGGACGTGCCCGAGACCTGGTACCAGATCCGCAAGAAGGTCGGCGACATCGGCTATACGCTGCCGCCCGGCGTGCAGGGCCCGTTCTTCAACGACGAGTTCGGCGACGTCTACACCAACATCTGGACCCTCGAGGGCGACGGCTTCTCGCCCGCGCAGCTGCACGACTACGCCGACCAGTTGCGCACCGTGCTGCTGCGCGTGCCGGGCGTCGGCAAGGTCGACTATTTCGGCGACCCCGACCAGCGGATCTTCATCGAGGTCAACAACGCGCAGTTGACGCGCCTCGGCATCTCGCCGCAGCAGCTCGGGCAGGCGATCAACGCGCAGAACGACATCTCGTCGGCCGGCACGCTGACGACCGCCGACGACCGCGTGTTCGTGCGGCCGAGCGGCCAGTTCGACAACGTCGGCGCGATCGCCGACACGCTGATCCGCATCAACGGCCGCACGTTCCGGCTCGGCGATCTCGTGACGGTGACGCGCGGCTACGACGATCCGACCGTCACGCAGATGCGCGCGAACGGCCACGCGGTGCTCGGCATCGGCGTCACGATGCAGCCGGGCGGCGACGTGATCCGGCTCGGCAAGGCGCTCGACGACGAATCGAAGGACCTGCAGGCGCAACTGCCTGCCGGCCTCAAGCTGACGCTGGTATCGAGCATGCCGCATGCGGTCGCGCATTCGGTCGACGACTTCCTCGAGGCCGTCGCGGAAGCGGTCGCGATCGTGCTGGTCGTGAGCCTCGTGTCGCTCGGCCTGCGCACCGGGATGGTGGTCGTGATCTCGATTCCCGTCGTGCTCGCGGTCACCGCCCTCTTCATGTACCTGTTCGACATCGGGCTGCACAAGGTGTCGCTCGGCACGCTCGTGCTCGCGCTCGGGCTGCTCGTCGACGATGCGATCATCGCGGTCGAGATGATGGCCGTGAAGCTCGAGCAGGGCTACACCCGCGCACGCGCGGCCGCGTTCGCCTATACGAGCACCGCGTTCCCGATGCTGACCGGCACGCTCGTCACCGTGTCGGGCTTCCTGCCGATCGCGCTCGCGAAATCGAGCACCGGCGAATACACGCGCTCGATCTTCGAGGTGTCGGCGATCGCGCTGATCGCGTCGTGGTTCGCGGCGGTCGTGCTGATCCCGCTGCTCGGCTTCCACCTGCTGCCCGAGCGCAAGCGGCAGGCGCACGAGGCGCACCTGCCCGACGACCACGAGCACGACATCTACGACACGCGTTTCTATCGGCGGCTGCGCGGCTGGATCGACTGGTGCATCGAGCGGCGCTTCATCGTGCTGCTGATCACGGGCGCGCTCTTCGTCGTGGCGTTGATGGGCTTCTCGCTCGTGCCGCAGCAGTTCTTCCCGAGTTCCGATCGCCCCGAGCTGCTGGTCGACCTGCGGCTGCCCGAAGGCGCATCATTCGCGGCGACGCTGCGCGAGACCGAGCGCCTCGAGAAAGTGATCGACAAGCGCCCCGAGATCGATCATTCGGTGAACTTCGTCGGCAGCGGCGCGCCGCGCTTCTACCTGCCGCTCGACCAGCAGCTTCAGTTGCCGAACTTCGCGCAGTTCGTGATCACCGCGCACTCGGTGAAGGACCGCGAGAAGCTCGCGACCTGGCTCGAAACCACGTTGCGCGAGCAGTTCCCGGCCGTGCGCTGGCGGCTGTCGCGGCTCGAGAACGGTCCGCCGGTCGGCTATCCGGTGCAGTTCCGCGTGAGCGGCGACAGCATCGCGACGGTCCGCTCGATTGCCGAGAAGGTCGCGGCGACGATGCGCGGCGACGCACGCACGGTCAACGTGCAGTTCGACTGGGACGAGCCGGCCGAGCGTTCGGTGCGCTTCGAGATCGACCAGAAGAAGGCGCGCGAGCTGAACGTCACGTCGCAGGACGTCTCAAGCTTCCTCGCGATGACGCTGTCCGGCACGACCGTCACGCAATACCGCGAGCGCGACAAGCTGATCGCGGTCGACCTGCGCGCGCCAAAGGCCGACCGAGTCGACCCCGCGAAGCTCGCCGGCCTCGCGCTGCCGACCCCGAACGGCCCGGTGCCGCTCGGCTCGCTCGGCCGCTTCAAGCCGACGCTCGAATACGGCGTCGTGTGGGAACGCGACCGCCAGCCGACCATCACCGTGCAGTCGGACGTGCGCGCCGGCGCGCAGGGCATCGACGTCACGCATGCGGTCGACGCAAAGCTGAACGCGTTGCGCGCGCAACTGCCGGTCGGCTATCAGATCAACATCGGCGGCTCGGTCGAGGAAAGCGCGAAGGCGCAGAAGTCGATCAATGCGCAAATGCCGCTGATGGCGATCGCCGTGTTCACGCTGCTGATGATCCAGCTGCAGAGCTTCTCGCGCGTGCTGATGGTCGTGCTGACCGCGCCGCTCGGGCTGATCGGCGTGGTCGCCACGCTGCTGCTGTTCGGCCAGCCGTTCGGCTTCGTCGCGATGCTCGGCGTGATCGCGATGTTCGGGATCATCATGCGCAACTCGGTGATCCTGGTCGACCAGATCGAACAGGACATCACGGTCGGCCACCGGCGTATCGACGCGATCATCGGCGCGACCGTGCGGCGCTTCCGCCCGATCACGCTGACGGCCGCGGCCGCCGTGCTCGCGCTGATCCCGCTGTTGCGCTCGAACTTCTTCGGGCCGATGGCGACCGCGCTGATGGGCGGCATCACGAGCGCGACCGTGCTGACGCTGTTCTACCTGCCCGCGCTGTATGCGACGTGGTTCCGCGTGAAGCGCGACGAACGCGACCCGCAGGACGGCCCGCCGCCTGGCGGCAGCACGCCGGCCGCGCCGTCGGGAGCCTGACCATGGATCGATCGATGAACCTGAAAACCCAAGCCGTGCGGGCACTCGCCGTGGCGAGCCTCGCCGGCCCGCTCGCGGGCTGCGCCTGGTTCGCGCCGAGCGGCGAGCCGCCCGCGATGCCGTCGCCCGCGCACTACGGCACCACACCGCAAGTCCAGCAGACCGTGTCCGCGCAAGGCGTCGCGCAGCAGTTCGAGGTCGGCGCGCAACCGGTGCCCGACTGGTGGAAGCAGTACCGCTCCGATGCGCTGAACGCGCTCGTCGACGAAGGGCTGCACAACAGCCCGACCTTGAGCGCGGCATCGCACTCGCTCGATGCCGCGCGCGAACAGTTGCGCGGGCAGATCGGCAGCTCGATGCTGCCGTCGATCGACGCGGGCGGCCAGGCCACGCGCCAGCGTGCGCTCGGCGTGCCGATTCCCGCGCTCGGCGCGCCGACGCTGTTGTACGACACCTTCGTCGGCCAACTGCAGGCGAGCTATACGATCGACCTGTTCGGCGCGTCGCGTTTCGCGAACCGTGCGCTCGCGCGGCGCGTCGACGTCAGCGCGTTCCAGCTCGAATCCGCGCGGCGCGCGCTGGCCGCGAACATCGTCACCGCGTCGATCACGGTATCGGTGCTCAATGCGCAGATCGGCACGACCGAGCGGCTCGTCGCGCTCGCCAACGACCAGGCGCACGATGCCGAACGCCGCTACGCGCTCGGTTCGGCCTCGCGCAGCGACGCGCTGAACGCACGGCAAAGCGCCGACACGTTCGCGGCGAGCCTGCCCGCGCTGCGCCAGCAGCGCGACTCGGCGCGCCATGCGCTCGCGGTGCTGATCGGCCGCACGCCCGACCGGCCGCCGGCCGATCTCACGCTCGCCGATCTGCACCTGCCCGAGCAAGTGCCCGTCGTCGTGCCGTCCGACCTGCTGCAAAGCCGCCCGGACATCCAGGCGGCCGACGCGGGGCTGAAGGCCGCCGCGGCCGAAGTGGGCCTCGCGACCGCGCAGATGTTCCCGCAGCTGTCGCTGTCGGCCGCGATGGGCAAAGGCGGTTTCAGCTGGCCGGCGATGCTCTCGGGCGCCGGCGCGATCTGGAACGTCGGCGCGTCGCTGAGCCAGCCGATCTTTCATGGCGGCGCGCTGCTCGCGCAGCGCCGCGCGGCGAAGGCGACCTACGAGGCCGCCGTCGACCAGTACAAGCAGGCCGTGCTCGGCGCGTTCCAGAACGTCGCCGATTCGCTCGCGGCGCTCGAGCATGACGCGGAGGCGCTCGACGCGTCGTCGCGCGCCGCGCTGTCCGCGCGCGGCGCATACGACGACGCGGCGGCCCGCGTGCGGCTCGGCGCGCTGCCGCCGTCGGCCGCGCGCGCCAGCGAGCTGCAGTACCGCAACGCGCGGCTCGACGAGATCCGCGCGACCGGCGCGCGGTTCGCGGATACCGCGCGGCTTTACCAGGCGATGGGCACGCCGCCGGTCGACCAGGCCGGCCGGTCCGGCAAGACCGCCCCGGCAGCCGGCGACGCCGCAACCGGCCAGCAAGCCCGCGCCGCCACCGCCGGCACCCCGCCTGCGGCGCAATAAGCCGGCCCTGCCGTCGGGTGCGCGCGGCCTCTCCCCGCGCACCCGATTCCCGATCTTCCGCTTGACCCTCACGTAGCGTAACGTTCGAGACTCCAGTGTGCGACCCGAACGGAGGAACGAATGCGACTGAAAGTGGGAGAACTGGCGAAACGCAGCGGGCTGACCGTCCGCACGCTTCATCACTATCACGCGATCGGTCTGCTGACGCCTTCGGCGCGTGCCGACAACGGCTACCGGCTGTACGACCGCCACGACATCGCCCGGCTCCACCAGATCCAGGCGCTGCGTCGCTTCGGCCTGTCGCTCGCCGAAATCGGCAACCACCTGAACCAGCCCGACACCCCGCTCGTCGAGATCGTCGCGAAGCAGATCGCGCTGCTCGACCGTCAGCTCGCGCAGACCGCGCAGCTGCGCGAGCGGCTCGTGAGCCTGCATGCGCAGCTCGCCGCGGGCACGGAGCCGGAGCTGGCCGACTGGCTCACCACACTGGAGTTGATGACCGTGTACGACAAATATTTTTCCGAGGAAGAACTCGCGCGCCTGCCGATGTACCGGAAGAGCCAGGCGGGCGACGCCGAATGGATCGCACTCGTCGACGACGTGCGTGCGCTGCACGATGCGGGCGTACCCGCCGAGGACGAGCGCACCCGTGCGCTCGCCAGCCGCTGGATGTCGCTGCTCGTGCGCGACACGAACAACGACCCGCGGCTGCTGGCGAAGCTGAACCTGATGCATGAGCATGAACCGGCGATGCAGTCGAAGATCGGCATTTCGACCGCGCTGCGCGACTATGTGCTGCGCGCGTCGTCGGAAACCAAGATGCGGATCTTCGAGAAGTATCTCGCGCCGGACGAGATCCGTTTCATGCGCGCCCACTACGGTGAAAGCGCGATGGCATGGCCGCAGCTGATGGGCGACGTGCGCGACGCGATCGATGCGGGCGCCAGGCCGGATTCACCGGAAGGCCGCGCGCTCGCGCAGCGCTGGCTCGCGCTGTTCTGCAGCTATGCCGGCAACGATCCGGCCACGCATGCGAAATTCCGCCGGGCGATGATGAACGAGCCGTCGCTGACGCAGGATTCGTGGATCGACGACACGCTGATCGGCTTCGTGCGGGAGGCGATGGCGCAGCTTGCGCCTGCGCGTTGAGTGCGTTGAGTGCACGCCTATCGATAGTCGCGCACGCTGATCCCGTGCCAGTGCTTCGTCATGTAGCGCAGAAACGCGGGTTGGGCTTTCAGGTCCGCATTCGGCACGGGCGCCGCGCCGCCGTCCATGAACTTGCCGTTGACCGTGACGGTTTCCTCGCCGCGCAGCACGTACTTCGTGCCCTGGTCGACCAGGAAGTACTTGACCTGGTCGGCACTGACGTCGCCGCGGCAGCCGATCTTGTACGCGAACAGGAACTGCTTGCGGCCGTTGCCGAGCAGGTCGCGCATTTCGATCGACGCGGGCACGACGTCGAGGATCACGTCGACCGGGCATGCCTTCACGTAGTCACGTACGGTCCAGTCGGGCCGGCCGTCGAGCGTCGCGGCCACCTTGAGTTCGACGTCGTCGCCGGATTCGGTCCTGGCGAGCGTCACCGCGTGTGCACCGGCCGCGTCGGTCCATGTGTATTGGGCGGCGGCTTGCGCCAGATTGCACAGCGCGGTGGCGGCAAGAAACAGACCGGGCGAAAGGAAGCGTGTCTTCATCGGTGACGTGGAGGCAGGATCGAACCCGCCATTATCGACAAAGCCACGTGCCGCTACCAGCGGCCCGCCCGTTCAGCGCTCGCGCGATCCGAGCCCGAGCGCCTTCATCCGCCGGTACAACGTCCGCTCGCTCATGCCGACCTGTTCGGCGAGCGCCTTGCGCGTGCCGTCGAACGTGCGCGCGATGCGCACCAGCTCCGCGTCCGACACGCCGCGCGCATCGGCCGTATGGTCCTGCGGCGCCGCCGATGCGGCGACCAGCTCCGCTGGCAGATGCTCGATCCGGATCGTCCCGTCGTCCGCGAACAGGCACGCGCGTTCGAGCACGTTGCGCAGCTCGCGGATGTTGCCCGGCCACGCATACGCTTCGAGGCACGCACGCGCGCGCTCGGTCAGCACGAACGGCCGGGCCGCGAACGGCCGCGCGCTCCCGTCGCCCGCACTGGCGCGCGCGTTCGCGATCCGCCGCAGGATCGATTCGGCCAGCAGCGCGATGTCCCCGCGCCGGTCGCGCAGCGCCGGCAACGGAATCGGAAACGCATTGATCCGGTAATAGAGGTCCTGCCGGAACCGGCCGTCGTCGATCATCTCGCGCAGCGGTTTGTGCGTCGCCGCGACCAGCCGGAAATCCGCGCGCAGCGCCTCGACGCCGCCGACGCGGCGGAACGTGCCCGACTCGATCAGGCGCAGCAGCTTCACCTGCATCGGCAGCGGCACGTCGCCGATCTCGTCGAGGAACAGCGTGCCGCCCTGCGCGGTTTCGACGAGCCCCGGCTTGCGCTGGTTCGCGCCGGTGAACGCGCCCTTCTCGTACCCGAACAGTTCGCTCTCGAACAACGTCTCGGCGATCCCCGAGCAGTCGACGACGACGAACGGCCCCATCGCTCGGTCGCTCGCCTCGTGCAGCGCGCGGGCGAACAGTTCCTTGCCGGTGCCCGATTCGCCGAGCAGCAGCACCGGCAGCATCGAGGGCGCGACGCGCTGCAATGCGCCGAGCGCCGCATTGAACGCGTCCGCGCCGCCGACGAGCCCTTCCGCACTCGGCTGCGCGGACGCGCTGCGCACCGTCGTCAGCCGCTCGACGTACGCGATCACGTTGCCCTGCGCATCGAAGATCGGCCGCAATTCGACGTCTACATGCTCGGGGCCGCGCGGCGTGTGGTGGATGTGCAGCACGCGGTTCAACCCGCGCGATTCGAGCGCCTGCTTCATCGGGCAATGCTCGCCGGCCTGGTCGCACGGCACGTCGTAGTGATGCGAGACCTGGAAGCAGTGCCGGCCCACGTGCTCGACGCCCGCGACGCCGAACTGGCGCCGGTACGCATCGTTCGCCGCGAGGATGCGGTAGTCGGGATCGACGACGATCATCGGCTGCGGGTCCTGCTCGAGATACGCGACGAGCGCGCGCACGTCGGGCATGACGTCGTGGCGCGGCGCGGGGACGATCGGGATGGTGTCGTGCGGATTCATGCGGACGCTCGGTGTAGGGCTGCCTGACGAACTGCCACGCAGACTGCCAATTCTGCCACGGCACTGCCAGTCGTGGCAGTCCACCGTGACGAACCGGTGCCGGCGACACCCGCGCATCGCCGCGGCCGCACCGAAAATCCGAGCCGAATCAAGTCCCTGGCAGATCGGTCGGCACTGCGATGCAGGCTGGCACGCTTCTTGAATTACTGATCCGGATTGCAGATGCAGAACCCGATCGAGGACACCCCGTGAGCAACGCCCCCACGCTGTCGGTCGAAGGCTTTTTCGACCCGGCGACCCACACCGTCAGCTATCTGCTGCTCGATACCGCGAGCCGCGCGTGCGCGCTGATCGACAGCGTGCTCGACTACGACCCGAAATCCGGCCGCACGCACACGGCGAGCGCCGACCGGCTGATCGCCCGCGTCGCCGAACTCGGCGCGGACGTGCACTGGCTGCTGGAAACCCATGTGCACGCCGACCACCTGTCGGCCGCACCGTACCTGAAGGAACACGTCGGCGGCCGGATCGCGATCGGTTCGCACGTGCGCCGCGTGCAGCACGTGTTCGGCACGCTGTTCAACGCGGGCCCCGGCTTCGCGCACGACGGCCGCCAGTTCGACCGGCTGCTCGACGACGGCGACACGCTCGCGCTCGGCGCGCTGACGATCCGCGCGCTGCATACGCCGGGCCATACGCCCGCGTGCATGACCTACTGCGTCGACGATGCGACGCAGCGCGCGGCCTTCGTCGGCGACACGCTGTTCATGCCCGACTATGGCACGGCCCGCTGCGACTTCCCCGGCGGCGATGCGCGCACGCTGTACCGCTCGATCGCGCGCGTGCTCGCGCTGCCGCCCGACACGCGCCTGTACCTGTGCCACGACTACCAGCCGGGCGGCCGCGACGTGCAGTTCGAGACGACCGTGGCCGAGCAGCGCCGCGCGAACGTGCACGTGAAGGACGGCGTGACCGAGGACGATTTCGTCGCGATGCGCACCGCGCGCGACGCCACGCTCGCGATGCCCGTGCTGATGCTGCCGTCCGTGCAGGTCAACATGCGCGCCGGCCACCTGCCCGAGCCTGAAAACAACGGCGTGCGTTACCTGAAGATCCCGCTCGACGCGATCTGAGCCGCACGCCCCACCCGGAGAACCCCGACATGACCATCCGCCCGCTGACCGACACGCTGTCGGTCTCGCCGCAGATCGCGGCGGCCGACCTGCCCGCGCTTCACGCGGCCGGCATCCGCGCGATCATCTGCAACCGCCCCGACGGAGAAGGCCCCGACCAGCCGACCGTCACCGAGATCCGCGCGGCCGCCGCCCCGCTCGGCATCGACGTGCACTACCTGCCGGTCGATACGGGCAAGGTGACCGACGACCAGGCCGCGCAGTTCGGTGCGCTCGTCGCGTCGCTCGAAGGCCCGGTGCTCGCGTATTGCCGCAGCGGCACGCGCTCGGCCACGCTGTGGGCGCTGTCGCAAGCCGGCCTGCGCCCGCTGAACGACATCGTCGCGACGGCCGGCGCAGCCGGCTACGACCTGCGCGCGCTCGCCTCGCGCGTCATGCAAGGCGGCAAGCAGGCGGCGCCGGCCGTCGACGCGCGGCACGACATCGTGATCGTCGGCGCGGGCGCGGCCGGCATCGCGGTCGCGTCGAGCCTGCTCGCGCGCAATGCGTCGCTCGACATCGCGGTGATCGATCCGGCCGACGTCCACTACTACCAGCCCGGCTGGACGATGGTCGGCGCGGGCGTGTTCCGGCCCGAGACCACCGCGCGCCGAATGACCGACGTGCTGCCGCGCGGCGTGCAGCGGATCCAGGCCGCCGTGGCGGGCTTCGAGCCCGACGCGCACACCGTCGTGCTCGACGGCTGCCGCCGCATCGGCTATCGCAAGCTCGTCGTGTGCCCGGGGCTCAAGCTCGACTGGCACGCGATCGAAGGGCTCGCCGACACGCTCGGCCGCAACGGCGTCACGTCCAACTACCGCTACGATCTCGCGCCGTACACGTGGGAGCTCGTGCGCGCGTTCCGCGGCGGCAACGCACTCTTCACGCAGCCGCCGATGCCGATCAAGTGCGCGGGCGCGCCACAGAAGGCGATGTACCTGTCGTGCGACCACTGGCGGCGCGCGGGCCGCCTCGAGGCCGCGAACGTCGAGTTCCTGAATGCAGGCGCCGCGCTGTTCGGCGTCGCCGACTACGTGCCCGCGCTAATGGAGTACGTGAAAAGCTACGACATCGCGCTATCGTTCGGCCACAACCTCGTGTCGATCGACGGGCCCGCGCGCCGCGCGACGTTCGCGCGCGCGCTGCCGGACGGCGGCCAGGAAACCGTCGTGCGCGCGTTCGACATGATCCACGTCGTGCCGCCGCAGAAGGCGCCCGACTTCGTGCGTTCGAGCCCGCTCGCCGACGCGGCCGGCTGGATCGACGTCGATCCGGCGACACTGCGGCACAAGCAGTTTCCGGACATCTACGCACTCGGCGACGCCACCAACACGACCAATGCGAAAACGGCCGCGGCTGCCCGCAAGCAGGCGCCGGTGGTGGCACACAACCTGCTCGCATCGCTCGGCCACGCGCAGGGCGACGCCGCGTACGACGGCTATGGCTCGTGCCCGCTCACGGTTGAGCGCGGCAAGATCGTGCTCGCCGAATTCCTGTACGGCGGCAAGGTCGCACCGACCTTCCCCGCGTGGCTGATCGACGGCAAGCGTCCGTCGCGGCTCGCGTGGCTGCTCAAGGAACGCGTGCTGCCGCCGCTCTACTGGAAGGCGATGCTCAAGGGCCGCGAGTGGCTCGCGAAGCCCGCGATCGCACGTTGACCGGAGCGCGATGACGTCATGCTGATTTCCCTCGTACTGGGCGGTTTCGTCGGCGCCGTGCTCGGCCTGACCGGCGCCGGCGGCGGCATCCTCGCGGTGCCCGCGCTCGTCGTCGGCATGAGCTGGCCGATGCAGCAGGCCACGCCTGTCGCGCTCGTCGCGGTGGCCGGCAGCGCCGCGCTCGGCGCGCTCGAAGGTTTCCGCCGTGGGCTCGTGCGCTACCGCGCGGCGCTGCTGATGGCGGTGGCCGGCGTGCCGCTGACCACGCTCGGCGTGCGGCTCGCGCATGTGCTGCCGCAACGCCTGCTGCTCGCGCTATTCGCGCTGACGATGCTGGTGGTCGCCGGCCGCCTGTTGTTGCAGGCGCTGCGGCACGCGCCGGTCGACGCGGAAACGTCGCCGCTGTGCGTCGGCCGCGTGAATCCCGATACGGGCCGGCTCGTCTGGTCCTGGCCGGTCGGCGTCGCGCTTGCGTCGACCGGTGCGATGACCGGCCTGATGACGGGGCTGCTCGGCGTGGGCGGCGGCTTCGTGATCGTGCCGATGCTGCGCAAGTTCACGAACGTGTCGATGCACGGCGTGGTCGCGACGTCGCTGATGGTGATCGCGCTCGTCGGCACCGGCGGCGTGTTCGCCACGCTCGTGTCGGGCACGCGCGCACCGCTCGACGTGACGTTGTGGTTCACCGTCGCGACCGCGCTCGGCATGGCCGCCGGCCGCGGCGCGTCACGCCACCTCGCCGCCCGGCACGTGCAGGCCGGGTTCGCGGTCGTGCTCGTGTGCGTCGCGCTCGGGCTGCTGGCGAAGGCGGCGTTCCGCGCATGAAGCGGCCACGGCCGGGCACGGTAATCGAAGCCATGCCCTGGCGCCGGCGCCCCTCGTCCGTCGCAATCGCATCCTGACCGGGGCCGATCCACACGCGGCGCCACCCAAACAAAACGCCCGGCCCGACTCATCTTCGGCACCGGGCGTTTTCCATGGCGATCACGACCTGAACGTCAGGCCGCGAACCCCGCCATCCGCTTGCGCTCCTGCCGCAGCATCACGAAGTTCGCGATCACGACGCCGGCGGTCACCGCGATGATGAACAGCGTCGCGAGCGCGTTCATTTCCGGGTTCAGCCCGAGGCGCACGCGCGAGAACACGACGAGCGGCAGCGTCGTCGAGCCGGGGCCCGACAGGAACGCCGACAGCACGAGGTCGTCGATCGACAGCGTGAACGACAGCAGCCAGCCCGCGATCAGCGCCTGCGAGATCAGCGGCAGCGTGATCGTGAAGAACACCTTCAGCGGCGTCGCGCCGAGATCGAGCGCGGCTTCTTCCAGCGACGGATTCAGCTCGCGCACGCGCGACTGCACGATGATCGCGACGTACGAGATGCACAGCATCACGTGGCCGAGCCAGATCGTGAAGATGCCGCGCTCGGCCGGCCAGCCGATCCACTTCGCCAGCTCGATGAACAGCAGCAGCAGCGAGATCCCCTGGATCACCTCGGGAATCACGAGCGGCGCGTTGATCATCCCGCTGAACAGCGCGAAACCGCGAAAGCGCCCCATCCGCGCGAGCACGAAGCCGGCCCACGTGCCGATGAACACCGACGCGAACGCGGTCAGCACGCCGATCTTCAGCGACAGCCACGCGGCCGTCAGCAACTCGTCGTCCTCGACGAGCGCCGCGTACCACTTGAACGAGAAACCCGACCACACTGTGACGAGCTTCGACTCGTTGAACGAATAGACGATCAGGCTGATGATCGGGATGTACAGGAACGCGAAGCCGGCAAACAGCGCCGCGAACTGCAGGTAACGATTCGGCTTCATCGACGGGCCTCCTGCTCCTTCGCCTGGAAGTGCTGGAACATCGCCATCGGCACGAGCAGCAGCAGCACCATCGCGCAGGTCACCGCCGACGCCATCGGCCAGTCTGCGTTGTTGAAGAACTCATTCCACATCACGCGGCCGATCATCAGCGTGTTCGCGCCGCCGAGCAGCTCGGGAATCACGTACTCGCCCACCGCCGGGATGAACACGAGCAGGCAGCCCGCGATGATCCCGTTCTTCGACAGCGGCAGCGTGATCTGCACGAACGCCTTCCAGGGTTTGGCTCCCAGGTCGTACGCGGCCTCGAGCAGGCGCAGGTCCATCTTCACGAGGTGCGCGTAGAGCGGCATCACGAGGAACGGCAGGTACGAATAGACCATCCCGATGTACACCGCGTAGTTGGTGCGATACAGCTCGATCGGCGTGTGCGTGAGGCCGATCCACATCAGGAAGTTGTTCAGCAGCCCGTTGTTCTTCAGGATGCCGATCCACGCGTACACGCGGATCAGGAACGACGTCCAGAACGGCAGCATCACGCCCATCATCAGCAGGTTGCGGGTCGCCGGGTTCGAGCGCGCGATGTAGTACGCCATCGGATAGCCGATCAGCAGACACAGCAGCGTCGTCACGGCGGCCACCCACACCGAGTTCACGTAGGTCGCGAAATACAGGCTGTCGGTGAACAGGAACGCGTAGTGCGACAGGTTCAGCGCGACGTGCACGACGCCGTCGGTGTACGACGCAAGCTCCGTGTACGGCGGGATGCCGAGCTGCAGCTCCGCGAAACTGATCTTGACGACCAGCACGAACGGCACGAGGAAGAACAGCACGAGCCACGTGAACGGCCCCGCGACGACCGCCGTGGCGCCCGTCAGGTTGAAACGCCGCACCGGCCACGAGAGCATGGACTTGAACGCGGTCATGACGTCAGCACCACGCCGGCAGTCGCGCTCCAGCGCACGTAGATCTCGTCGCCGAGCGCCGGCGTGTCGAGCTCCGAAATCGCGAGGCTCGACACGTTCGCGATCACCGTCTTGCCCGCTTCGAGCTTCACGTGATACAGCGAGTAGCCGCCCATGTACGCGACGTTGCTGATCCGGCCGCGGGCCCAGTTGAACGCGCCTTCGGGCGGCTTGCGCGTCAGCGCGATCCGTTCGGGGCGCACCGACACCGTGACCGGCATCCCGAGCGGGCCCGAAATCCCGTGGCTCACGTACAGCCGGCTCGGCAGCTCCGGCGACTCGATATACACGTGGTCGGGCTCGTCCTCGACGGTCACGCCGTCGAACAGGTTCGTCGAGCCGATGAATTCGGCCGAGAAGCGGCTGTTCGGATATTCGTACACTTCGTTCGGCGAGCCGATCTGCACGATCTGCCCTTCGCTCATCACCGCGAGGCGATTGGCCATCGTCATCGCCTCTTCCTGGTCGTGCGTGACCATGATGCAGGTGACGCCGACCTTGTTCAGGATGTTGACGAGCTCGATCTGCGTGCGCTGGCGGATCTGCTTGTCGAGCGCGGACATCGGCTCGTCGAGCAGCAGCAGCTTCGGCCGCTTGACCAGCGAGCGTGCGAGCGCGACGCGCTGCTGCTGGCCGCCGGACAGCTGATGCGGCTTGCGCTTCGCGTACTTGCTCATCTGCACGAGTTCGAGCGCCGACGCGACGCGCTCCTTCAGCTCGGCCTTCGGCGTGCCTTCCTGCTTGAGACCGAACGCGACGTTCGACTCGACCGACATGTGCGGGAACAGCGCATACGACTGGAACATCATGTTCACGGGCCGCTTGTACGGCGGCATCTGCGCGAGGTCCTCGCCGTCGATCAGGATCTTGCCCGACGTGACCGTCTCGAGGCCCGCGAGCATCCGCAGCAACGTCGACTTGCCGCAGCCCGAGCTGCCGAGCAGCGCGAACAGCTCGCCCTGGCGCACGGTCAGGTTGACGCTGCGCACGGCTTCGGTGTCGCCGAATTTCTTGACGACGTCGACGATCTGGACAAAGTTCTCGGCGCGCGCATCGGCGCCGGAGGAGAAAACGGAGGACGGTGCGCCCGCGACCGGCGCACCCGACTGGCTATTCATGATGTGCTGCTTCTCTCCTGCGTTGAACGAACAAAGCCCCCGGGGACACCAGGGGCTTCATGACTGCTGGGAACATCGGCTCGTATCAGCGGCCCGACTTCAGCTCGGTCCACAGACGCGTCTGCAGACGCTGGATTTCGGGCGGCAGCGGCTTGAGCAGGAACAGCGTCTTCACGACGTCGGCCGGCGGATACACGGCCGGGTCGTTCGCGACGTCGGGCCGCACGTACTTGCGTGCCTCGGCGTTGGCGCTCGGGTAGTACACCGCGTTCGTGATCGCCGCGTGGACCTTCGGATCCTCGATGTAGTTGATCCACTCGAGGGCCGCTTCCTTGTTCTTCGCGTCCTTCGGAATCGCCATCACGTCGAACCAGACCGGCGCGCCGCCCTTCGGAATGTAGTACTCGATCTTGTACGGCTTCTTCGCCTCGATCGCGCGATGCTTCGCGATCACGACGTCGCCCGACCAGCCGAACGCGAAGCAGATGTCGCCGCCGACCAGGTCGTTGATGTAGCCCGACGAGTTGAATTGCGTGATGTACGGGCGGATCTTCTTCAGCACGTCCATCGCGGCCTTGTAGTCGGCCGGGTTCGTGCTCATCGGATCCTTGCCGATGTAGTGCAGCGCCGCCGCGAACATCTGGTCGGGCGCGTCGAGCACCGACACGCCGCAGGTCTTCAGCTTCGACAGGTTTTCCGGCTTGAACAGGATGTCCCAGTTGTCGAGCGGCACCTTGCCGAGCGCCTGCTGCGCCTTGGTCAGGTTGTACGCGAGACCGGTCGTGCCGTATGCCCAGGGCACCGAATACTTGTTGCCCGGATCCGCGCCGGCGACGAGCGCCATCAGTTGCGGGTCGAGGTACTTGAGGTTCGGCAGCTTCGACTTGTCGAGCGGCGCGAAGATGCCGGCGGCGATCTGCTTGCCCGCATAGTTGCTGGTCGGCACGACGATGTCGTAGCCCGAGCTGCCCGTCAGCAGCTTCGCCTGCAGCGTGTCGTCACTGTCGTAGTTGTCGTAGCGGACCTTGACGCCCGTCTGCTTCTCGAAGTTCGGGATCGTGTCCTTCGCAATGTAGTCCGACCAGTTATAGACATTGAGCTGCGTATCCTTCGCCGCTGCCGCCGATGCACCCACGCACAGCGCGAGCGCCGCGAACCGGCCCACTACCTTTGCTTTCATCCCGTTCTCCCTCCGGCCGGACCGTGTGTCCGGCTGCCGTCTGCCTCGTCATGGCGGCGCATTCTGGCGCGCCGCCCCTCGAAAACCCCGAAAACTACCATCATTCGCGCGCCGTCACAAAAAAATCATGCCGGTGTCGCGCAAACGGAACAAATTCCCGCCGCCGGCCAGGCTGGCCGCCCGTGCGGCGGGGTGCTCCCGGGGAATTCTATCGGGTAATCGGCGGCTGTCCACCGGGAAAAACGGGCGGCGGCGAAACCGCGTGCGCCGGCCGGCCGCGAACCGGCTGACGGCTGTGCCCGAACCCGGCCGTACCGTCGAGTCACGGCACCGGTGCGGCATGCTGGCCGCCCCCGTCCGACCGTCCGGCCGCGATGCATTAAAATGGCGGCTGACGATTCAACTGCGTGCACCCTTCCGATGGCCTCCAATCTCCACGACCTGCCCGACAGCCCCTGTATCGGCGTGTGCTCGACCCTCTTCGACGAAGTCTGCAAGGGCTGCGGCCGCACGGCCGCCGAGGTGTCGAACTGGGTGTTCCTGAGCGACGACGAAAAGCGCGCGGTGTGGGAGCGCATCCAGCGCGAAGGCACCGCGATGCGCTTCCAGTACGACAAGCTGTAAATCCGCCGCGCATAAAAAAAGCGGCATGCCGACCGCCATGCCGCCAACCCCAACTCTGTTCTTTTCCGAACGCGCCTAGAACTTCATCCCGACGCCCACGCCGACGATCAGCGGATCGATGTGCAGCGTGCCGATGCCCTTGTCGCCGAGCGTCGCATCGGTGCTCATCCAGATCTTCTTCACGTCGACGTTCATGAACACCTTCTTCGTCAACTGCACGTCGACGCCGAACTGCAGCGCGGGGCCGAAGCTGCTCTTGTTGATCGACACGCCCTCCCCGCCGACGTTGAGCCCGTTGTTGTAGAAGTACGTGTAGTTCACCCCCGCGCCGACGTACGGACGCACCTTGCCGGCGTGGTTGAAGTGGTACTGCAGCAGCAGCGTCGGCGGCAGCACGCCCACGCCGCCGAGATTGCCGAGGCTCGACGTCAGCTGGTGCCTCGACGTGCCGAGGATCAGTTCGACGCCGAGGTAGTCGCGGATCATGTACGTGAAGTCGAGCTCGGGCACGATCGCGTTGTTCACGCCGACGTTCAGCGCGCCCAGCGTATCGCTCGCGCGTTCGTTCGGCTGGATGCTGATCGCACGCAGCCGGACCAGAACGTCGCCCTGGTTGATGCCGTCGCCGGGAGAGGCCGCGTGCGACAGCGAAGGCATCGCGGCGAAAGCGGCCGCAACGGCGGCAGCGGTAACACAAGTTCGAATCGTTTTATGCATGGTACGGACCCCCAAAGAATGGTTTCCATTCTCCCTGCAGGGTCTTTTCGTCATGTTGATATCCGTCAAGCCAGCGTAAACGTGGGACGGTTTGCCGCAGGCTCGGTCGCATGGCCCGTCAGCAGCAGATCGAGCAAATCGCGCACGCTGCGGATCGCACGGCCGAACGGCAACGCTTCGCGGCCACGGAAGAACAGCCCGTTCGCGACGTCGCCGCGCAATGCAGCCGCAAGCCGCGTGTCGATGCAGAAATGGCCGAACTTCTCGATGCCGTCGCGCAAGCCGCATACGCTCAGGCATTCGAGCGCGGTCGGGCAACGCTGCTTCAGCGCGCCGAGCTTGGTGCGGATGCGCGCCTCGTTGCGCAGGTAACGATCGAGCCACGGCGTCTTCACCGCACGTGCCGGCAGCCCCGTCACGCTGACGAATTCGACGATGTCGTCGGGCGTCGCGTCGGCCAGCACACGCTTGAAGTGCGGATGCGCATCGCCTTCTTCCGTCACCGCGAACGGTGTCCCGACCTGCACGCCGTTCGCGCCGGCCTCGAGCGCCGCACGCACCGCGTCGTGACTGTTGATCCCGCCCGCAACGATCAACGGGATCGTTTCGCGCGCGAGCCCGAGCGATGCCATCACCTGAGCGGTTTCGTCGAGCACGCGCGCGAAATCGAATCGAAGGTCGTGCATGTCGTCGATCTGCGTGACGCCGAGATGGCCGCCCGCATGCGCCGGATGCTCGATCACTATCGCGTCGGGCAGGCGCCCCTTCTTCATCCACTTCTTCAGCACGAGCGCGATCCCGCGGCTGTCCGACAGGATCGGGATCAGCGCGATGTCGTGTCCTTGCGTCAGGTCGGGCAGGTCGAGCGGCAGGCCCGCGCCCATCACGATCGCGTCCGCCCCCTCGTCACACGCCACCCGCACGTAGTCCGCATGCGCGCTCACGGCCTTCATCACGTTGACCGCGATCATCCCGCGCCCTTCGCTGTAGGTCTTCGCGAGGCGGATCTCGCGCGCGAGCGCCTCGAGGTTCGCGGCCTCGAGCGTCGCGCGATCGGGTTGCGCTCGGCAACGCGCGAGCAGGTCCGCATGATGGTGACGCAGGTCGATGCTCGCGATCGTGCCGACCGCGCCTTCGCACGCGACGCTGCCCGCCAGCCGGTGCGCGGAGATACCGACGCCCATGCCGCCCTGCACGACGGGCAGCAAGGTGCGGCCGCGAATCGTCAGCGGCGGAAAGGAAGTGCGTACGGTCATCTGAAACCTCATCGGAACATCGGAACCGCGATGATCGACGATCCACCGACGCGCACCTTGACGCCCGTCAATAAAAAAACGGCACGCGAGCGTGCCGTTTCCGGTTCGGGCCGTGAGAAACGCTCAGGCCGGCTTCGCGGGCTTGAGCTGCATCGACTTGTACTCGAGATATTCTTCGAGCCCGTACACGCCGTTCTCGCGGCCGTGTCCCGACTGCTTGTAGCCGCCGAACGGCGCGGCCATGTTCCACGTGCCGCCGTTGATGTCGACCTGCCCGGTGCGGATGCGGCGCGCGATGCGCATCGCGCGTTCGTCGCTGCCGGCCCACACCGCGCCGCCGAGCCCGTACGGCGAATCGTTCGCGATTCGCACGGCCTCGTCTTCATCGCGATACGTGATGATCGACAGCACCGGCCCGAAGATTTCTTCCTGCGCGATCGTCGATTTCGGATCGACCCGGCCGAACACGGTCGGCTTCACGAAGAAGCCCTTCGCGAGCCCTTCCGGCATGCCCGTGCCGCCCGTCACGAGTTCCGCGCCTTCGTCGATCCCGCGCCGGATGTAGTCCTGCACACGCTGCTGCTGGACGGCCGACGCAAGCGCGCCAAGGCGCGTCGCGTCCTGCCGCGGATCGCCGGCGACGTAGGTTTCTGCCGCCGCCTTCGCGAGCTCGCGCGCCTCTTCGTAGCGCGCTTCCGGCACCAGCATCCGCGTGTGCGCCGAGCAGGTCTGCCCCGCGTTCAGGTAGCACGCGTTGACCGTGCCCTTCACCGCCGTCGCGAAATCGGCATCGTCGAGGATCACCGACGCCGACTTGCCGCCCAGCTCGAGCGCGACGCGCTTGACGCCCGCGGCCGCCAGCTCGGCCACGCGCTTGCCGGCGCGCGTCGAGCCGGTGAACGACACCATGTCGACGTCCGGGTCGGTGGCGAGCACCTCGCCGACCACCGGGCCATAGCCGCACACGAGGTTGAACACGCCGGCCGGCAGCCCGGCTTCGTGAATCGCTTCGGCGAGCATGAACGCGTTGAGCGGCGCGACCTCGGACGGCTTCAGGACGACCGTGCAGCCGGCTGCGAGCGCCGGCGCGACCTTCAGCGTCACCTGGTTGAGCGGATAGTTCCACGGCGTGATCGCCGCGACGACGCCGACCGGCTCGCGCACGACGAGCGAGTTGCCGACCTGTGCCTCGAACTCGAACGACTCCGCAAGCTTCGCGTACGCCTTCCAGTTGTAGATCGGGCCGCCGACCTGGATCGCACGCGACAGCTTGATCGGCATCCCGACTTCGCCGGTGATCGACTGCGCGAGTTCCTCGCTGCGCGCCTGCAGATGCTCGACGATCTTGCGCAGGTAGCCCGCGCGCGTCGCGGCCGGCGTAGCCGCCCACGCGTCGAAGGCTGCGCGCGCCGCGCGGATCGCGTCCTGCGCGTCGGACGCGACGCCTTCCGGAATCCGGCCGATCACGGCTTCGGTGCCCGAGTCGATCACGTCGATCGTGCCGGTGCCGGCCGGTTTGCGCCACGCGCCGTCGATATAGAACTGGTCGTAGATTTTCATCGCTTTCCGCCTCCAGGAAAGCCGACATTCTAGCGAGCGTTTCAGTCCACCGGTGTGACGATTGACAGCCATTGGAAAGGTCTTTAGCCTCGGCGCCTCATTCATCATAAGAAAGGAGAATGCCTTGAGCATCCTGACCAAAATCGAGGGCGGCTATCTTCAGGTACTGCGCGTGATCGTGCTGTTGTTCGCGACCGCGGTCCTGATCGGCGGGGTCATTTTCGGCGCGATCGCACTCGATGCGCGCCTCTCGAAACCGCCGAAGGTCGATTCGGCCATCCAGGTCGATCCAGCGTCGTTCGCGTGGGAGAACGACGCACCCGCCAAGGCCACGCCGGCCGCCGACGGCGCGGCAGCCAAGGACGACAACGCGTCGCCCGCGCTGCGCCTGTCGACGCGCCTGTCGGGCATCGTGCAGAAGCACGGCCGGGCGGCCCTGTCGCCGGACTACGCGGTCGATCGCGACGCGTACGAGCCGTCGTTCCAGCGCGTGCTCGGCGACGACGACCATCCGGACGTCGCGTACTACGAGCAGCAGATCGCGTATCTCGACAAGGTGCTGTCGCGCGCGGACGTCGCGGCCAGCGTCAAGAAGAAGGTCTCCGGGCACGACGACGAATATGCGCGCGAACAGGCGTACACCGACGTCGTGTCGGCGGTCATGCGCGACTTCTCCGAGCGCTACGATGCACGCCGGACCGCGATCGACAACGAAAAGAAGGCCGCGGAAGAAACGGCCGCCGAGAATGGCCAGACCGCGCGCTACGCGGGCGTCGCCGCACTCGTCGCGCTGTATTCGTTCGTGTCGCTCGCGGTGCTGATCATCCTGATCCGCGTCGAGCGCAGCATCCGCTCGATCGCGCGCGCCACGCACACGACGGCCTGATCCCGCTCATCCGCAGCCCGCGCGCCGGGCTGCGGCGGGTCGGCAACCGGTCCGCATCGCGGCGCAAGCGGCCGGTTCCGGGCCGCTTCTTCCCGCGCGGTTCCTCATGCGTTCGCGCGCTTTCCGTTCCCGCTCCCCCTCACTCTGCCGTCGGCCGTCCACGCCGGCGCAGGGTCCGTTTCGTCGCCGCCATGTCAGCATCCGCCCGGGTGCGCGGCCGGGTCCGCATCGTGCTATGTTTTTATTATCGGCACCGGCCCATTGCAACCAACCGGCGCCGCCCGGAATCGACGAATTTCGTGAGCGCTGCCATGTCCGACGCACCCCATACACTCGGCTCGCAAGACCGCCTGGAACTGCTTTGCTGGCTCACCTGCGGCAATCTCGGCGCGTTTTACCTCAACGAATCGTGGCCGGACGCCACGTTCCAGGTCCAGGCTGCGCACCGCTGGCTCGACCGCCATCACCGCCAGGCCGACTGGCTGGCCGTTGCCAAGCTCGCGGCGCTCGCGCAGGACATCGCGAAGCGGCACGCCGGGTTCGTCGATGCGTCATGGGCGCGCGACGCGGTCGAGGAAATCGTCGATACCGACGATCTCGACTATCGGGCGAAACTCGTGCAATGGGTTTACGAAGACTGCTGCAAGGCGCTCGCCGACAAGCGGCTGGCCGATTGAGTCCATGCGTGCGGGCCGCGGCAGCGCGCGGCCGCCCGTCTTCTCGTCGATGATGGGTGCGCGGCAGCCGGAATGACCTGTGCGTAACGGTACGTCGCGCACCGCACGCTGCGCCGCCACGCGCCGCGGCGCTTACAGCAGCGACTTCCCTTGCGCCAGCACCTTGTCGCAGATCTGCTTGGTGACCTGCTGCTTCAGCCCACCGCCGCTCAGGTCGAGCTTGTTGCCATTGCCGGCATCGAGGATCCCGCTCGCGCCGCTCGTATAGCCGCTGTCGGACGACGCACCGCCGCCGAGCTTGCCCATCAGTGCGTCCTTCACCGACGACGCGCCGCCGGACGCCCCGCCGAGATAGTTGTTCTGGATGCAGAACTGCAGAATGCCCGCGACGTTGCCGGTGCTGCCCGGCATCAGCGATGAACCGCCCCCGCCCGTCAGGGCACCGCCGAGCCCGCCGAGATTGCCGAGCGCACCGCCCGCGCTGCCGCCTGAATCGCCACCGCCGCCGACCTGCTTCAGGACATCGCCGAGCTGCGCATGCGCCACCGAAAACGGTGCGAGCAACCCGATCAGCGCGCCGGCAACGGTCGCGCGGTATAGACGTGCATTCATGTAGAGCCTCCCGAGTGGTGATTGCATGAGTACCGCGAATCGCATTCAAGGATACTCAATCAACCCGCACCTGAGAGCCCCCGCTGGGCCGCCGGATATGCCCGGCCGGCCGTTTTTTCGACAATTTGACAAAGCTTGACGTAACGAGCCGGTGCCGCCGGCCGTCGCTCGTGCCATGAGCCGACAGCCGACGCGTGTCGCACGGCACCGGCGCATGCAGCGCTACGCGTGCGATCCGCGCCACGACGCGGCAGCGGAAACGCCTGCCAGGATTACGCCGATCGACACGAACGGCAGGGCCGGATGCAACTCGTACAGCATCGCGCCGGCGAGCGGTCCGATCACCATGCTGAGCCCCTGGGCCATCGACATCGCCCCCGCACAGGCGGCCTGCTCGTGGGCCGCCACGCGCGCGCTCGCCAGCGCCGCTGCAGCGGGAAACGCCGCCCCCATTCCGCATGCCGCCACGAGATAGCTTGCACACAGCAGCAGCGGCTGCGCGGCTCCGGCCACCAGAACCGACGCGAATCCGGCGCCGGCGACGAGTGCGCCCCATCGCAGCCACTGCATCGGGGCGACCACCCGCAAACGCCCGACCAGCGCCTGCATCGCGATCAGGCCGAGGCCCGCGCTGCCGAGCGCATAGCCCGTCGTGAGCGACGCGGCCTGCGCGCTCACGCCCAGCCGGTCGATCACGTAAAACCCGAGTGCGCTGTTCGCGATCATCACCGCGCTATAAAGCGCCAGCGCACTGAACCAGGGCAAGCGCAGGCGCGGCTCGGTCGGCTTCAGGCGCGGCGGCGCCTGCCGCACCGCGTATTCGTGCCCTTCGCGCTGGCCGCGCAATCCGGCCAGCCCGGCCAGCGGCAACAGCGCAAACACCGCCAGCGCGAGCGTCATGTCGTATCCGGCGATCCAGCCGGCCAGCGGCGGCGCGACGACCATCCCGACGGCACCCGCGGCGCCGAACCTGGCAATCGCCCCCGCCCGCCCCTCGACGGCGGTCCGGTCTGCAATCCATGCGGTCGCGGCAACCGGCAGCCCCGCATAGCAGCCGCCCATCGCCGCTCGCGTCACAAGCAGCGCGACGAAGCCGGTCCAGACAGCCGGAACGGCCGTACCGCCGTTGCGCAGCGCCCAGCCGACGTAACCCGTCAGCAGCAGCGAACTCGCGACGAAGCCGCCGATCGCGGCACGCATCGCCGGCAGCCGTCCGCGCAGGTCCGCAACCCGCGCCCAGCGCGGTGCGGCCAGCATCCACACGAGACCGACGATGCCGATGATCGCGCCGATGTGCAGCGGCGCGAGATGCATGCGGCGCGCCATCGGGCCCGCGACCGTGACGAATGCATAGGTCCCCGCGACCATCGAGAAATTCGCGAGCAGCAGCGGCAGGAAAGACGCGCCGGCACCGGCCGGCGTATTCAGGGTGTCAGCAGAAGTGGTAGACATGGTTGCGTTGATGATGAAGAAATGGGGGAAAAGCGGCGTATGTCGGCCACGTCGGCGCGCCCGCTCGCGCAGCCGGCTGCGCGCATGCAGCAGCGCGTCCTCGGTCGCCTCCCAGCCGATGCACGGATCGGTCACCGAGCAGCCGGCGCGCAGCGCGCCGCCCGAGAATCGCGCGCGACTGCGAGCGTCCCGCGTCGACGGTCGCCAGCGCGGCGAACGACGCCGGCACGTCGCGGCGCAGGGTGTCGGGAGACGGCAGGCGCACGCCGACGCGCAGCCGCTCGTCCTGGCGCGGCTGCGCGAAAGCGTCCGCCGCGCCCTGCCCGGTCAGTACGGTCAGGTGTTTCATCGCTTGTGCCCTGGCAACCGATCGCGCCTCACACGCCCAGTGTCGCGCCGCCGTCCACGCACAGCGTGTGCAGCGTGACGTGGCGCGACGCGTCGGACAGCAGGAACAGCACGGCTTCGGCAATATCCTCGGGAGCCGCGATGCGGCCGAGCGGAATACCGGTTCGATAGGTGCCGAGCGACCCGCCGATGACGCCCGCCGGCCCTTCGGGGCCCGCCCAGAGCTGGCGCTGCATCGGCGTATCGGTCGAGCCCGGTGCGACGATATTGCAGCGAATGCCGTGACCGGCCAGCTCGAGCCCGAGACAACGGGTGAACTGGTGAGCGGCCGCCTTCGATGCCGCATACGCGGCCATCTGCGTGCGCGGCACGAGCGCCGCGTTCGAGCCGACGGTCACGATGCTGCCCGCCCGCCGCGCGATCATGTGCGGCGCGACTGCTCGCGACAGGTGGAACACGCCGTGCGCGTTCACCCCGAAGCAATGCGCCCAGTCGTCGTCCGTCAGCGACGTCGTGCTCGCCAGCCGCAACACACCGGCGACGTTCGCAAGCATCCCGATCGGACCGACGGACGCTTCCACTCGCTCGACCGCCGTGCGCACGGCATGCGCGTCGGCGACATCGACCTCGAATGCATGCATGCGCCCGGGCGCCGGCCGGCGGTCGGCGACGGCGCGCGCCAGTGCGTCGCCGTCCGCATCGAACGCGGCCACGTCGACACCGAGTTCGGCGAGCGCACGCGCAACCGCGGCGCCGATCCCTCGCGCCGCACCGGTCACGATGGCCACGCCGGCCGGAAAAGTCAGGTTCGTTTTACTGTTCATCGATTCGAATTCCGTGCTTGATGCGCCGGGCCCGCGCATGACGCGAGCCGTTCGGTCAGGACGGCGCCGATCGCCGCCATCGGTTCAGGATCCGACATCCCGTCGTGCGAGCAGTCGAGCGCCACGCAGATCGTCGACGCGGGAGGCCGGTGCGCGTCCCAGCTCTCGGGCGACGGCGTGCCGCGTCGCTTGCGGGTCGCGTTGAAGAGCAGCACTTCGCCGTCGTAGCGTGGTGTCGATGCCGCCCGGAACTGCCGCATCTGCCACAGCGTGGCCTCGACGAATGCGTCGAGGCCCGCGCCGCCGAGCGTCGCGAACGGGCTGCCCGCGCGCAGCAGGCGCTGCCGCAGTGCCGCGTCGGACAGCTCCGCCGTATCGAAGTCGCCATTGACCGTCAGCAGGATCCGCAGTGCGTCGCCGCGTACCGGCCGCGGCCGCGCCGCCCAGGCCGACGACGGATAGCTGTCCATCAGCGCGACCGTGCCGACCGTGCAGCCGTCGCTCGCCAGCGCGGCTGCGACGCCATACGCGAGCGCGCCGCCGAGCGACCAGCCGAGCAGGTGATACGGACCATCCGGTTGAAGCGCCCGTACGCGTCGCACATAGGTCTCGACGAGTGCGTCGAAATCGGCCGCGCCGCGCGTATCGTCGACGCAGAGCTGCAGTCCGTCGACCGTCGCGTCGGGCAGGTAGGCCGCGAGACGCAGGTAGCTCCACGCGAGACCGTCGGCCGGATGAATGCAGACGAGCCGCGGGGCATCCCCCGCGGCCGTCTGGATCGCCAGGTGCGGGGCGAACGCATGGCGTTCGGTGCGCGGCCGATACGGCAGCGGCGTGCGCAATGCGGCAGTCAGCGCCGCGATGGTCGGATGCCGGAACAGCATCGATACGGGCACGTCCCGCCCGAGCTCCGTCGCGAGCCTTGCGCTCGCCTGCATCGCCTGCAGCGACTTGCCGCCGATGTCGAAGAAGTTGGTGTCCGGCGTCAGCGCGACGTCGCCGAGTACGTTGCGCCACACGGCCATCACCTGCCGCTCGAGCGCGCCGGTGCGCGGATCGTCGGCCGCGTCATCGCGCCGCGCATCGAACCGCTGCAGCGCCTGGCGATCGATCTTGCCGTTCGCGTTGCGCGGCAGCCGCTCGAGCACATGGCAACGATCCGGAATCGCGGCGGCAGGCAGGCGCTGCGCGAGTTGCGTACGCAACGCGGCAGCTTCGGCCGGCCCGGCGACGAACGCCGCGAGCGTCACGGTCCCCGCCCCGCTGCGCGATGCGACCACCGCCGCCTCGCGCACGTCCGGCACGCGCAGCAGCGCGTCCTCGATCTCGCGCGGGTCGATGCGCACGCCGCTGATCTTCACTTCGTGATCGATCCGGCCGTCGAAATACAGCCGGCCGTCACGCAGCGTCGCGAGATCGCCGGTGCGGTACGCCCGCCGGCCGCCGCGCGGCAAGGTCACGAACCGCTCCGACGTCAGCGCGGGATTGCCGGCATACGCAAGCGCCAGGCCGCCGCCACTCAGCATCAGTTCGCCCGTGCGCCCCTCGGCAACCGGGTATCCGCGCTCGTCGACGATGCACACGTCGACACCCGCGCGCGGCGTGCCGATCGGCACCGGCTCGCCGTCCCGCCAGGTCGCATCCGGGCCGCCGACGCACGCCGCGGTCGCAATGATCGTCGCCTCGGTCGGCCCGTAGGTGTTGAGCAGCGCCTGATGCGGCAGGTGCGTGCGCCAGCGCCGGATTCGCTCCGGCAATGCAGCCTCGCCGCCGATGATCGTCAGGCGCACGCGCTCGAGCCGACGCGCATGACGCGCGTCGAGCGCATGCGCAAGCACGTGCCAGTAGGCGGTCGGCAGATCGAGCACGGTAATCCCGCGCCGCTCCACTTCGGCCGTGAACGTCTCGACCGAATCGAGCATCGCGTCGTCCCGCAGCACGAGCGTCGCGCCGTGGCAGAGCGTCGCGAAGATCTCCTCGAAACTCGCGTCGAAATGCAGCGGCGCGAACTGCAGCACGCGATCGCCAGGCCCGATGCGATACAACCCGCGCGTGCTCGCGACGAACTGCGCGAGCGCGCCGCGTCCGATCAGCACACCGTTCGGGCGGCCGGTCGACCCCGACGTGTACAACAGATACGCAGGCAGCGAGTCCGGTACCGGTTCGTCCGGTGTCGAGGCGGGGCGCATCGCCGGGACGTGCGCCGCATCGAGATCGAGCACCGGATACGCGCCCGCGCATGCACGATACGCGCCGCGCGTCATCACGAGCGCGGGCGCCGCGTCCGCCAGCATCGCGGCCGTCCGTTGCGGCGGCCCGTCCGGATCGAGCGGCACGACGACGGCGCCGAGCTTCAGCACGGCCAGCATGGCCGCGATCACGTCCGGCGCGCGCGGCGCCGCGATCGCCACGCGTGTCTCACGCGTCACGCCGCGCCGCGCAAGCTCGGCCGCCAGCGCGTCGGTATCGGCGAGCAACGTCCGATAGTCGACGCGACGATCCCCTGATTCGATCGCCGTGCGTGCATGCGTCGTGCCGGCGGCGCGCTCGATCAGCGCGAGTACGTCGTCGTGCGGCCCGGGCAGCGGCGGGCCGCGCACGATCGACGGCGCCGGTATGTCGTCCAGCAGACGCGCGACCGGTTCGTTCTCCGCGCAGGCGGCGAACGTGTCGAGCCAGTGCAGGAAGGCCTGTGCGTAGCCCGCCAGCGTGGCGGCGTCGTACGCGTTCGGATTCGCCTCGAGCGTCAAATGCCATGCGCCGCCGCGCACGGCAAGCGTCACGTTCAGGTCCCTCACCGGCCCGCCGCTCACCGCGCGCGTATCGCTCGCCAGCCCGCGGAACGCGACCTGCCGCTCGAACGGCATCACGTTGACGGCCTGGTTGAACAGGAAAGCATTGCCCTCGAGCAGACCCAGATCGCCGCGAATCCAGCCGTAGCGGTAATACAGGTGCGGCCGGATCGCGCGCAGCTGCGCCGCACAGGCGCGCGCGAGATCGCCCGGCGAATGGCCCGCGTCGACATGCACGCGAAACGGCACGATGTTCATCGCCATGCACGGCACGCCGAGCGCGGGCGTGCCGAGACGGTTCATCACCGGCAGCCCGAGCGTCAGGTCGCGCTGGCCGCCCTGCCGGGCCAGCCAGATTCCGGTCGCGCACAGCAGCCACGCGTTCCAGTCGACGTCCGCGCGCTCGGCGGCTTGCCTGAGCGCGGCCAGCCGGCTGCCGTCGACGACGCGCGTGACCCGCAGCGCGTCGCCGGCGATGTCCTGTTTCGGTGCGAGCACGAGCGGCGCGGGCACGTCGCGCAGATGCTCGCGCCAGAACACGCGATCGGTATCGAAGCCGCCGCCCTCGCGATAACGCGCTTCGGCGTCGACGACGCGATCCACGCGCCAGTCGGGCAACGCCGGCGGCGGCGCATGGCCGATGCATGCGCTGTAGCGGGCGGCGACGGCCTGCTGCAGCAGCCCGTAGCCGAAGCCGTCGAGCGCGATGTGATGAACCTGCAGATACCACCAGTGCCGTGTCGGCGACAGCTTCAGCAGCGCGGTGCGATACAGCGGATCGGACGTCACGTCGCAGCACACCGCCAGCGACGCCTTGATCCAGCGGTGCGCCGCCTGCTCCGGCTCGGCTTGCGCCGACAGGTCCACGAGCGGCAGACGCGTATTCGACGCACGGCGGATTTGCCAGAGCCGGTCGTCCGCCCACGCGAAGCGCATGTGCAGCGCGTCGGCATGATCGAGTACCGCCTCGACGCTCCCGGTCAGCGCGTCGGCGTCGAGTGCGCCGTCGAGTTCGACGATTTCGGCCGTCAGGTAGCCCGGATCGTCCGGATCGACCTGCTGCGCGACCCAGATTCCGTATTGCGCGGACGTCGCGCGCATCGGTCGTTCTTCGAGTTGCATGAATGAAGGTATCGCGAATAAACGTTGAACCGGAACGGCACGCGGTCAGTCCGCGCGCTGCCACGCAATCACGAGTTCGCGATTGCGCGACATCAGCACCAGATGCTCGTCCATCACGTACTGGATCTGTGCGAGCTTGTCGGCCGAATCGGCTTCGCAGCGTATCCGCACCAGATCGTCGGTACGCTGCATCCGGCAGGTTCCGTAAGGAAAATCGACGGTCGCGCGGTGCGCGTCGAACACGACGGGCACCTTGATCGCGTAGTGCTTGCACAGTTTGAACAGCACGCGTTCGGCCTGCGCAAGCGTGACTTCCGCGGTGCTGACGAACGGCGCCGCACGCGTGTCGAGCCCTGCCTGCATCGTCATGCCGGCACCAGCGCGGCGCGTTGTTGCAGCAGGCGTGCCCACGCCTCGAGCGTCGGCTGCTCGGCAAGCTGCACGAACGTCACGTCGTGCCCATCGGCCCGCCACCGCTCGACGAACGTCATCATGCGGATCGAGTCGACGCCGCAATCGACGAGGTTGGCGTCCACACGCAATTCCGCGGCCGGCACGCGCAGGCTCTCGGCAACCAGCCGCACGACCTCGTCGAGCATCGGCGTCGCGGCATCGCCGCGCGCGGCGGCGACGAGCGTGTCGGTCGACACGACGCTGCCGCAGCGCCCCGCGACGTAGTCGAGCGCCATCTGGTGCTCGCGCTCGGAGAAATCCGCCAGCGCATCGCCGACGAAGAACGGCTTGATGTCGCGCATGAACGCATCGCACGCGGTCATCAGGCAGCCGATGTGCGCGTAGATCCCGCAGATCGCAAGCTGGTCGCGCCCCTGCTCGCGCAGCCGGGCTTCGAGGTCCGAGCGCCGGAACGCGCTGTAGCGCCACTTGTCGAGCACGATGTCGCCGGACGCCGGCGCGACGGCCTCGTGGATCGCGGCGTGCGCCGGTTGCCCGGTCAGGCCCGGGCCCCACATGTCGGTCAGCAGCGCGCGATCCGCCGGCGCCTGGGTCGCCGGCTGCGCGGTGTAGTAGACCGGCATTCCCGCCGCGTGCGCGAAATCGATCAGGCGCCGTACGCGAGCCAGCAAGGTCGGCACCGGCGCCGCACCGCGATCGTAGAAATCGAGGAAGTAGTCCTGCATGTCGTGCACGAGCAGCGCCGCGCGATGCGGCTCGAACCGCCAGGTCACGCGGTTGGCCGGCATGTCGGCCGGCATCGGATAGGAAGCGATTTTCGGAATGGCCATGATGGAATGGGTAGGAAAACTCAGGAGTTCGGAAATGCCGCCGCGGCGCGGATCACGCGGAGGCGGCCAGGGAATCGGCGATGCGCTGCCGCAACGCCCGCTTGTCGATCTTGCCTACCGGCGTCTTCGGGAAGGCATCGATGAACTCGATCCGGTCCGGCACCTTGTAGGTCGCGACACCCTGCTCGCGGACGAACCGCACGAGATCGGCCGCACTCGGCGAAGCGGCGCCGCGAATGACGTAGGCGCAGCTGCGCTCGCCGAGATACGGGTCCGGCATCGGCACCAGCGCCGCGTCGACGATGCCCGGATGGGTAAGCAGCAGGTGTTCGATTTCTTCCGCGGGAATCTTCTCGCCGCCGCGATTGATCTGATCCTTCGCCCGGCCTTCGACGACGAGATAGCCGCCCTCGGTCACGCGCACGCGATCGCCGGTGCGGTAGAAACCGTCCGCCGTAAACGCACGCGCGTTGTGCGCCGGCGCGTCGTAGTAGCCGCGGATCGTGTACGGGCCGCGGGTCAGCAGGTGACCGGTCTCGCCCGGCGCCACCGGACGATCGTCGTCGTCGACCACGAGAATTTCGTCGTCCGGCGAGATCGGCCGGCCCTGCGTGGCTATCACGACGTCGCGCGGATCGCCCGGCCGCGTGTAGTTGACGAGCCCTTCCGCCATCCCGAATACCTGCTGGAGCTGCGCGCCGAACCCGTCCGCCGCGCGCGCCGCCAGCGCCGGATCGAATCGCGCGCCGCCCACCTGCACGAGTTCGAGGCTCGCCGGCGCGCCCCCGCGCCGCGCGGCCGCGCTCAGCCAGACGCTCACGAGCGGCGGCACCAGCGCGACCACGTTCACGCGTTCACGCTCGATGAGGTCGAACGCCACGTCCGGGCTGGCGCTGTCGCATAGCACGACCGTGCCGCCAGCATGGAACACCCCCAGCGAGCCGGGCGAACTGAGCGCGTAGTTGTGCGCGGCCGGCAGCGCGGCAAGATAGACGCTGCGATCGCTCAACCCGCAGATGCGCGCGCTCTCGCGCACGCTGTACAGGTAATCGTCGTGCGTGCGCGGGATCAGTTTCGGCGTGCCCGTGCTGCCGCCCGAGAGCTGCAGGAAAGCCACGTCGTGCGCGGCCGGCCCCGGCGGCAAGGCAGCGTCCCGCGCATCGGGAAGATCGAGCCCTGCGTTGCCCGGCGTCGTGAACAGCACCTGCTTCAGCGTCGGTGCGTCGGCCCGCACGTCGTGCGCAAGCGACCGGTAGTCGAAACCGTCGTGACGTTCCGCCGCGATATACGCCACCGCGCCCGCGTGCCGACAGAAGAACCCGATCTCTCGACGGCGATGCGCGGGCAACGCGAATATCGGCAGCGCGCCGATGCTGAACAACGCGAACGTCGTCGCGAAAAACGCGACGCAGTTCGGCAGTTGCAGCACCACGCGATCGCCTCGCGCAATACCCGCCGCGCTCAGTGCGCAGGCGATCCGTTGCGCCTCGAGCGCGAGCGTCCGGTACGACCACCGGAGGTCGCCCTGCACGAGTGCCGTCCGTCCAGCGAATTGCTCGACGCGCGCATCGAGCCACTGCGCGAACGACTCACCCTGCCAATAGCCCTTTTTCCTGTACGTGTCGGCCAGCGCGGCCGGCCACGGCGTGCCGTGTGCGCCCGTCACGCCGCCTCCCGCTCGCCGCCCGATGCGGCATCGCGTCGAATCCCCAATGCATCCAGCATCGTCCCGAACTTGGCGGCCGTTTCCGCCCGCTCGCCGTCGGGCGTCGACCCGGCGACGACGCCCGCCCCCGCGTAAAGCCGCAGCGTGCGGTCGAAAGCTTCCGCGCAGCGAATCGTCACAACCCATTCGCCGTCGCCGCGCACATCGACCCAGCCGAGCATCCCCGCATAGAAGCCGCGATCGAACGGCTCGGCATCGCGAATGCAGGCACGGGCCGCGGCCCGCGGCGCACCGCACACCGCGGGCGTCGGATGCAGCGCGAGCGCGAGCGTCAGCGCATCCGCCTCGGTTTCGCCGCGCACCTCGGTAGACAGGTGCCACATCGTTTCCGTATGAATCAGCGACGGCCGCGACGGCACGTCGAGATGTCTGCAGAATGGTGCGAGACTGTCCCGTACCGCCTCCACGACGACGCGGTGTTCATCGAGATCCTTGACCGAATCCAGCAGCGCCTGCGCACGGCGACGATCCTCGACGGGATCGCGGCTGCGCGGCGCGGAGCCTGCCAGCGGATTCGCGCGCACGACGCCGCCGAATCGGTTCACGAGCAGCTCCGGGCTTGCGCCCAACAGCGTGCGGCCCGCGCCGAGATCGATCGAGAACGTATAGCCGTGCGGGTTATGAGCGGCGAGACGCGCGACCAGCGGCGCGATTTCGACCGGCTGCTCGCCGACGACCTCGAGCGTGCGGGCCAGCACGACCTTGTCGAGTTCGCCTGCCCTGATGCGCGCGACCGCGTGTGCCACGGCGTCCGCATAGGCATTCGCCGGCGGCACCTCGCGCGTCGCATGACGCATTGCGGACGGCGCCGGTGCGTGCGGCGCGCCGAGCGGCGCCGCACGCAGCATCGTGCGCGCGACCCGCAGTGCAGCCGGCGCATCGGCGTCGAACGGCACGGCACCGACTACGGCCGCACCGGCATGCCCTTGCGCCTGCGCACGACGCAGCGCCGTCGTTACGCGCTCGGCCAGCGGCTCATCCGCGTGCGGGATGACTTGCGCCGCATCGGCCGCGAGCAGCGTATGGGCCGGCGTCGCGAGAAACAGCGGCGTATCGGTGCGATACAGATCCCATATGTTATGGGCTACTAATAGATCGGAAGGACGGGATATTGCATTCATGGTATTGACCTCCAGATTGAACGGGCCGGCCCCTGCGCCGGCCATGCCCTCACATTTCAGCCGTGAGGCTCACCGCGACGCGGCGCCCCTGGTCGACCAGCCAGTTGCCGCGCAGGCCGGTCGCGCGCGTGCGGTCGTCGATTGGCACCATTTTGTTGGTCAGGTTCAGCACGGCGAAGTTGACGGAGAAGCGCTTGTCGATCCGGTAGCGGCCGCCGAGGTCGAAGGTCGTCGTCGACGGCCGTTCGCGCACGCCCTGCGCGCCGTTGCGGAACGCCGCCCAGTATTCGCTGCCGATGTAGTTCGCGGTCGCATACAGGTCGAGCTTCGCCGTCGGCGTCCAGTCGACCTGCACGTTGAATTTGTGCTTCGGCGTCTTGTCGAGCGGATAGCCGTCGAGCGAACTGCCGTTGAACGCCTTCTCGCCGCTGCCTTCGCGGCGCGACTGGGTCAGCGTATAGGCGCCCGACACCTTCAGCGTGCGCAGCACGCGCGTGCCCGCGCCGAGCTCGAGCCCGTACAGCTTGACCCGGTCGATGTTGTCGTACACGTAGAGGTTGCGGCCCGGCGAGCGCGGATCCGGTTTGCCCGTGTCGTAGCTCGACACCTTGTTCTTGAAGAGGTTGTTGAACAGCGTCAGCCCGGCATAGGTGTCGCCCAGGTCGTAGCGCACGCCGAGTTCCTCGGTCAGGCTGGTCTCGGGCTTGAGGTCCGGATTGCCGCATAGCGTGCCGGGCACCGCGCCGGCCGCGCCGCCCGACGTCATGCAGTAGCCGCCGGTGCTCTGGCGCAGCGAAGGCGGCCGGAAGCCCGTCGACACGCCGCCGCGCACCGTCCACGCCCGGCTGAGCTTGTAGACGCCGTAGATGCGCGGGCTCACGTGGCTGCCGTAGCGATCGTCGTGATCGAGCCGCACGCCGGTCGTCAGCGTGAAGCGGTCGTTGAAAAAGTAGTCGTTTTCGCCGAACAGCGCCCACGCATTGCGCCGGATCCGGTCGGAGTTCGCCGCATGACCCTGCGGCACGGCGTCCTGGCGGGCCACGCCGGACAGCGTCGACCAGATGTGCTGGCCGCCGACCGTCAGGATGTTGCGCTCGCCCCACCACGGCACCTCGGCCTTGCCTTCGAGAATCGTGTCGGTCAACGCGGGCCGGGTCGCCGCGCGGCCGGCCGGCGTCCATTGGTCCTGCACGCCTCGCTCGCCGTAGAGCGACAGCGTCGTGTTGCCGAACCCCCAGCGGCCGTCGTGCGTAATGCCCCAGTAGTCGCGCACGTGGCGGGTTTCGGTCACCGCCGTCGCGGCCGTGCGCGGCGTGAGCGGCGCCGCGCTCTTGCCCGGCGTGCTCAGGTAGGTGAGCTGCTCGCGCCCGACGTTCACGCTCACATCCTGGTTGCGCGCGGGCTTCGCCGCCAGCTTCACGTCGAAGCTGCCGATCCGCTGGCCGTTCGCGCCGCCCGTTCCGCTGTTCGGATAATAGATGTCGTCCTCGCCGCGATGCAGGAGGCGGCCCGACGCCTGCAGCCCCAGCACGTCGGATTTCAGCGGGCCGCCGAGCCAGAAGTCGACGCTCTGCGTATCGCCCTGGTCCGATTCGAGCTGCCACACGCTGCCGGCCGTGATCGAGGCGCCCCAGCGCTTCGGCACCTTGCGCGTGATCACGTTGATCACGCCGCCCATCGCGTCGGCGCCGTACAGCGACGACATCGGCCCGCGCACGACCTCGATCCGCTCGATCGCGGACAGCGGCGGCATCAGGTTCGACTGCACGCCCGAGCTGCCGCGGTTCATCGTTTCACGCGTGTTCTGTCGGCGGCCGTCGACGAGCAGCAGCGTGTACTCGCCGGGCATCCCGCGAATCGAAATGTCCTGGTCGTTCGGCGAGGCGCCAACGACACTCACGCCCTCGACATTGCCGACGATTTCGGCAACCGACGTATAGGGCTTCGCCTCGATGTCGTCGCGCCCGATCACGGAGATGCTCGCGGGCGCTTCGCGGATGGCCTGCTCGCGACGGCTCGCCGTCACGACGATTTCCTTCGGCACGACCCGATCCGGCGACTCGGCAACGGTCGGCTGCACGGTGGCGGACGCGGCGGACTGGTCGGGCGTCTGCGCCCACGCGCTCGACACCCCCATCAGATACAGGCCGGCAACGACGACCGGCTTCAATGCATACGCGGCTTGACTCGACATGGTGGCGCTTTCGATGTTCCATTAATGTGACTGATTCTCATTTGCATTATGGAACATGTAATGCGCCGAAACCTTTGCGTAAGCTTCGAACTCGTTTGAGCGGCGCCGGGCGCGCAATCAGCGCCGGTCGCTGCGGCGCGCAAGCGTCGGCGTGACGCCGAATCGGCGCTTGTAGGCGGTCGCGAAATTCGCCGCGCTCGTATAGCCGGCAAGCGCCGCGGCCTGCTTGACGCTTACCGCGTCGCGCTCGAGCGCCAGCCGCGCACGCTGCAGATGGTGCTCACGGATGAAATCGAACACCGTCGTGCCATAGGCGGCGCGGAACTGGCGCTGCATCGCGTTGGCGCTCATTCCCGCGTGGCGTGCGATGTCTTCGAGCGACAATTCCTGCACCGCGTCGCTCGCCAGAAACGCGCGCAGCTCCGCCATCCGGCGATAGTCGCGCGAGCCCAGCGCCGCATCCGGCGCCTGCACCGCCTCGACCTCGGTCTCGAGCGGCGCGAACGCCTCGGCGAGCAATTCGAGCACGCGGCTTTCGAGATAGATCGCCTGCAGCATCGGCTGATACGCGGGCGGCCGCACGATCTGCTCGGCCAGCGCGGTCGCGCGCGGTGTCGGGTGCCAGAAACGGATCGCCAGGTGCGCGGACAGCATCGCATCCAGCCGCGCCGGCAGCGCACCGTGGCTCGCGGCCTGCAGATGGCCCAGCCACTCGCCCGACATCGCGAGACTCAGCCGCCGCGCATAGCCGCCCTTGCTGAGCCGCCTTCGGAACGTGTCCGGCTGCACCGCGTTGAGCAGGAACGACTGCATCCGCACCGAGGACCGCGGCTGCGCCGCGCGGATCCCCTGGCGCGCGTCGGTCGCCAGCACCACGCGCCGGTCGCCGTACGACACGTCGAGCGCGCCTTCGAGCAGCAGGACGAGATGCAGGCCCGGCGCGCACTGCCCGGACATCACCGCATCGAATTCGTCGGTCGCATCGTCCGCATGGATGCGCAAGCCCGGGCGCACCTCGCGAATCCTCGCGACGTGCGCGACGTGCGCGTCGTGGCGAGTGCCGCCGGAATGAAAAACAGCTGACGTTTGCGCTGTCATGTCGTGATACCCCCGTCGCGTGCGCGATGCGCCCGCACAAACTAATTCGTCGTTGGATCAAACAGCCTGCATGCCTTGATGCCTCGCTGCTCGGTTACAATCAAATGAGAACAATTCTCATTTATATCGTATCGGGAGTCGCGTGAGAAAGACAAGTGGAATGTGGGCCATGTTCGGTGCATGGCTGTGCGGCTGGCTCGTGATGCATGCGGCGCATGCGGACACGACCGTGACCGACCTCGCCGGTCGGCAGGTTCGAATTCCCGCACACGTCGAGCGCGTGCTGCTCGGCGAAGGGCGCCTGCTGCCCGCACTGGCGGTCGTCGACGCCGATCCCGCCCGCCGCCTCGTCGGCATGATGGGGGATTTCGAACAGCTCGACCCGGCCAGCTACGCGCAATGGCTCGCGCGCTTTCCGCGCCTGAAGGACGTGCCGCGCATCGGCCGCTCGCAATCCGGCAGCTTCAGCGACGAACGTGCGCTCGCGCTGCGTCCGCAGGTCGCGATCTTCGGCCTCGGCGGCGGTCACGGCCCCGGCGAGCGCGACCGCGAGACGCTCGCGCGGCTCGAAGCCGCCGGCGTCGCGATCGTCTTCGTCGATTTCCGGCACGATCCGCTCGTCAACACCACGCGCAGCATCGCGCTGCTCGGCCAGGTTCTCGGCGCGCCACAGCGCGCAGCGGATTTCAATGCGTTCTGGCAAGCGCAGTTCGATCTCGTCCGTACGCGGCTCGCGAACGCCAGACCGGCCGCGCCGAGCGTGTTCCTCGAAAGCCGCGTCGGCCTGTCGAGCGACTGCTGCGACACGATGACGGGCATGATGGGCCGCCTGCTCGACGCCGCGGGCGGCAACAACATCGCGAAGGGCCGCGTGCCCGGCGAGCACGGAACGCTGAACCCCGAATACCTGCTCAGCCGCCAGCCCGATTTCTACATCGGTACCGGTATCGGCTCGACCCGGACGCTGCAAAGCGCGCCACTGCGCATCGCGCTCGGCGCCGGCGTGTCGCGGGACACCGCCGCCCGCTCGCTGGACCGGTCACTGCAGCGACCGCAGATCGCGCCGCTGCGCGCGGTCCGCGAGCGCCGGGCCTATGCGATCTGGCATCACTTCTACAACTCGCCGTTCAACGTCGTCGCGGTACAGGCCATGGCCAAGTGGCTGCATCCCGCGCTGTTCGCCGACCTTGATCCGCGCAGCACGTTCGACACGATGGTGCGGCGCTTCCAGCCCGTTCCGCTGGACGGCGAATACTGGGTGCAGGAAGGATCCTGACATGCTGCCGCCTTCTTCCACGCTGCGCCGCTCGCTGCTCGTCGCCGGCCTCGCGGGCCCGTTCGGCAGCCGGGTCGGCCCCGCCTTCGCCGCCAATGAGTCGGGCTGGCCTGCGCTCGACGCGGCTCCCGCCGTTCAGGTGCCGAACAGCCGGCAGTTCGACGTGGCGATCGCCGGCCGGACCCGCCGGCTGTTCGTCGCGCTGCCCGCCCGGGCTTCCGGCACCACGCGCCATCCGGTGCTGACCGTGCTCGACGGCAACGCGCTCTTTCCGCTTGCCGCGCAACTCGTCCGCAACCGCCGCGCGCGGCCTGACGGCACACCCGACGCCGAACCGGTCGTGATCGGCATCGGCTACCCGACCGATGCGTCGTACGACATGGCCGCCCGCGCGGACGACTACACGCTCGCGCCGCTGCCCGACGGCCAGGGCCTCGCCGCGGACCGCTTTCTCGATTTCATCGAGCACGACGTACAGCCCTGGCTCGCGCGGCAGGTTGCCGTCGACCCGGCGCGCCAGACGCTTTTCGGCCATTCGTACGGCGGGTTGCTGACGCTGTACGCGATGCTGACGCGCCCGCACCTGTTCGGGCGCTATGTCGCGGCGAGCCCGTCGATCTGGTGGGGCGATCGTGCGCTGCTGCCCTATGCGGAGCGCTTCGCCGCGCTACCGGCACCGCTTGCGCCCGCGCTGCGGCTGCTCGTCACCGCGGGCAGCCTCGAGGAAAGCGCGCCCAATCCCGATGCCGAACGCATGCGCCGGCAGCAGGCGCGCAAGCAAGTCACTTCCGCCCGCGATTTCGTCCGGCGCGTGGGCACGCGACCGGGTCTCGACGCCGCGTTCCGCCTGATCGACGGCGAGGATCACGGCGGCGTCGCGGTGCCCAGCGCGATGCTCGCCGCGCGCATCGCCGGCGAACCCGCCGCGGGAGCCGCCGCATGAGCGCTACCTCGCCCGCTTCCACCACGCCCGCCGCATCGCTGAAGCTGCGTTACCGCGCGGTGGCCGCACGCCGTGTCGGCGCGCTACTGCTGCTGGCCGGCGTGCTCGGCACCCTGCTCGTCGTCGACATCGGCACCGGTCCGTCGCCGTTCCCGGTCGCGGATCTGGTCGCCGGCCTGTTCCGGCCGGACGCGCTGCCGCTCGAGCAGCGCGTGATCCTCTGGGACGTGCGCCTCCCGTACGCGCTGATGGCCGTGCTGGTCGGCGCATCGCTCGGCCTCGCCGGCGCGGAAATGCAGACCGTGCTGAACAACCCGCTCGCGAGCCCGTTTACGCTGGGCATGTCGGCCGCCGCGAGCGTCGGCGCATCGCTTGTCGTGATCTCGGGCTGGCACGTCGTGCTGTGGAACGAGAACATTGCGCTGTCGCTCGGCGCGTTCTGCTGCGCGAGCCTCGCGACGCTGCTGATCGTCTGGCTTGCGTGGCGACACGGCGCGACGACGGAAACCGTCGTGCTGTTCGGTATCGGCCTGATGTTCAGCTTCGAGGCGCTGCTGTGGCTGCTGCAGTTTCTCGCAGACGCGAATGCGCTCCAGCAGATCGTGTTCTGGAGCATGGGCAGCCTCGCGCGCGCGACGTGGGGCAAGATCGCGCTGCTGTCGTGCGTGCTCGCCGCCTGCACGCTGTGGGCAAGCTTCGACGTCGCGTCGATGACGGCGCTGCGCGCCGGCGACGAGCAGGCGCGCAGCATGGGCATCGCGGTCGAGCGGCTGCGGCTCGTCGCGCTGGCGCGCATCAGCCTGCTGTCGGCGACCGCGCTGTCGTTCGTCGGCACGATCGGCTTCGTGGGCCTCGTCGGGCCGCACGTCGCGCGGCTGCTCGTCGGCGACGAGCATCGCTATTACCTGCCCGGCGCCGCCCTCGCCGGCGCGATCATGCTGGCCGGCGCGTCCGTGCTCAGCAAGACGCTGATCCCGGGCGTGACGCTGCCGATCGGGATCATCACCGCGCTGGTCGGCGTGCCGCTCTTCATGATCCTCGTCAGTCGTCGCCGGAGGCTCGATGGATAAACGCGCGCTGTGCATCGACGGCCTGGTCGCGCGTTATGGCGCACGGGTCGTGCTCGACGGGTTGTCGCTCGCGCCCGTCGCGCCCGGTACGATGGTCGGCCTGCTCGGGCCGAACGGCGTCGGCAAGTCGACCCTGCTGCGTGCGCTCGCCCGGCTTGCGGACGCGCACGGCCACGCGGCGTTCGACGGCTTCGATCTGCTGCGCGGTTCGCGCCGGGAACACACGCAGCAGGTCGGCTATCTGCCGCAGACGCTGCCTCAGCCGTCGTCGCTGCTCGTCTACGAAGCCGTACGCAGTGCATTGAGGGCGACCTGTGCCGGCCTGTCCGACGCGGCGCGCGACCTGCGCCTCCAGCAGGTGTTCGAGCGGCTGCGGCTGCAGGCGCTCGCGATGTCGCCGCTCGACCGGTTGTCGGGCGGGCAACGGCAGATGGTCGGGCTTGCGCAGGTACTCGTGCGCGAAACGCCGCTGCTGCTGCTCGACGAACCGACGAGCGCTCTCGACCTGCGCTGGCAACTGCTCGCATTGGAGGCGGTGGGCGACGCGGCACGCCGGCGCGGCGCGGTCGTGCTGGTCGCGCTGCACGACCTGAATCTCGCGTCGCGATTCTGCGACCGGCTCGTACTGCTCGGCACCGACGGCCTCGTCGCCGACGGCACGCCCGCCGGCGTCCTGACGCCGCCGCACTTGCGGCGCGCGTATCGCGTCGATGCGCGAGTCGAACGGACGGCGGCAGGCGATTACATCGCGCTCGCGGAACGGGCGATTACAGACGAGGCGCAGGACGCGTGCGACGCCTGAACGGGTACCGGTCGTCGCGCCGACGGCCGATCCGGCTTGCAGGCATCCTTCCGGTGCCCGTTCGCCGCCCTCCCGGCAACGCCGCAGCCGCGGCGTACACGCAATCGAAACGCACCATCGGCGCGCGCAAAGCGGCATAGAATCGCGCTGCAGGCCGACGGGCCCTGCCCGCCGCGACATCGGCAAACGAACGCGCGACCGCCGTGCGTACGGCGGCCTGTTCCTCGAACCTGCAAGGACGACAGCGTGATACGCGCATACCGACTTCTGCTGACGGCCGGCGCCTCGGCCATGCTTGCCGGCTGGGCAGCGGCTGCCTTGCCGGCCCCCGCTGCGGTGGCACCTGCCCCGCCTTGCCCGTCGCCATCGTTCGAACACTATCCCGTGCGCGCGACACCCGCGCCGCGCAAGCCGGTCACGGCGCCACGCCTGACCACCAAGGAAGCCCGCCTCTACCGCACCGTCATTCGCGACGAATTCACGCAACCGGCCAATTTTGCCGGCCACTACCGGGTCGCGATCTGGGGTTGCGGAACGGATTGCCGGAACTTCGCGATCGTCGACAAGTACACGGGCGCGACCTACACGATGCCCGGCGTGCAGGCCATCGCGGGCGTGATGGGCAACGACGACGAGCGCGTCGATTTCCGGCCCGACAGCAGGCTGCTGATCGTCGCGGGCTGCTTCAACGACGATTGCGACGACAGCAACGCAAAGGCCGCCCGGTTCTTCTATGAGTGGGCCGGCACGCGGTTACGCCGGATCGGCACCTGTCCGCTGGCGATCGAGCCGCTCCATTAGCAGACCAAGGGATGCGCACGCCGCCGCTCGCCACGACTTGCGCTATCGTTCCTCCGGTACACCTTGAAAAGCGCACCCACCCGAGATGCCCATTCGCCTCAGTTTCGACGACGGCCCCGGCCCTTCGACGCCCCCCTTGCTCGACGTCCTGCGCGCCGCACCCTGCCAGGCGACCTTCTTCCTCCTCGGCCAGAATCTCGCAGGCGCGCTCGACGTCGCCGCGAGAATGGCGAGTCACGGCCATGCACTCGGCAATCACACCCATTCGCACGCGAAGCCCGGCGTACTGGCGGACGACGCGCTGATCGACGAGATCGAGACGACTGACGCGCTGATCCGCGAAGCCTATCGCCGCGCCGGTGTTCCGGCTCCGGACACGATTCCGTTGCGCCTGCCTTATGGACTGATGCCGCAGGACAACCGCGCCGGCGTGCTGACGCGGCTGCAGCGCGAACACACGGGCTGGACCGCGATACTGGACGACTGGCAGCGACCCGCGCCGTCGCCGCAGGCGCTATTCGACGCGATGTGCGCGCATGTCGACGCCAGCGCGGCACGGCAGCGCGACGTGCTGTTCTGCCTGCACGACGGATCGCGGCACGGCGAGGCGCGGCCCAACACGGTCGAAGCGGTGCGCCTGTTCCTGAATCGGTCGCGTTGACGCAGCAGCCGGCTAGCGCCCGGGCGTCGCACCATCCAGCAACTGCCGCCAGCCGCCGAGAAACCCGATGCCGGGCCCCAGCGTCCACAGGCCGCGCTGCGCGGCTTCGAGATGAATCAGCGTCTGGTCTGCGCAAAACAGGGCCATCAGTGCATCGCGGCGCTCGTGCATCCAGTCCGGTGCGGCATCGGGACGCGTCGCGGCATAGGCTTGCAGGCCGGCCTCCCAGCGCCGCGTATCGAATACGAAGCGATCGTCCCTGCCCGCATCGCGCGACAGCGCGAACAGCGCAAAGGCCGCTTCGAGCCACTGTGCGCCCTGCCCGACATCGTCGAAATCGAGCACGCCGTTCACCGCGTGCCCGACGTACAGCACGTTGCCCGCGTGATAATCGCCGTGCAGCCAGTGCGCCGTCCCTGTCAGCCAGCGCGCGGCGGCATCGAGATGTGCGCCGATCCGACGAATCATCGTCTCGCAGTGGCCGCTCAAGTCCCCCGGCAACGATGGAGCGGCACGCGCCGCTACGCGGGCGTGGCGTGCCGACAGCCACGCCAGGGGCGCCGATTCGGTCGTGGGTATCGCCGCCATCGCCGCATGCAGATGCGCAAGCGCACGCATCGCATCGATCGCGCCCGCCTCCGCGTCGTCCGGCAGGCCGGGGCTGCCGTCGATATGCTCGAACAGATGCAGCCAGCGTCCATCGGGCAGTTGCACACCGGATTGCATATCCACGGTCGGCCGCAGGCGCGGCAGCATGGGCAGCCTCGGCGCCGTGCGCGGGTGGCCGAGGTGGCTGAGCATCGCCGCCTCGCGATGCACCTGCTCGACCGCCTTGCCGGACCACGACACGCGCAGCACCGCGCGCCCCGCATCGCACTCGACGAGATACGTTTTGTTAGTATGGCCCGACGCCAGCGCCTGCAGGTGCGCCGGCCCGATGTTCCAGTACCGGTGAAGCCACGGTTCCAGCGTTTTCACGTCACTCCTGTTCGTTGCATTGACCATGTCAGAGCGTCCCTCGGCCCGCATGCGGGACATCAATATCGAATGGCTGACGCGCGCCGCCGAATTCGGCCATCTGTTCCAGACGCGCTGGCTCGGCGAGCGCTTCTTCCATCTGCCCGGCGACATGCTCGCGCTCCAGGAACTGATCTGGCGCGAGCGTCCCGACTGCATCGTGCAGACCGGCATCGCGGCGGGCGGCGGCGTCGTGTTCTCCGCGTCGATGCTGGAACTGGCGGGCGGCAGCGGCCGCGTCGTCGCGATCGAACCGCGCCTGCGCGACGAAGTCAGGCAGCGCCTGCAATCGCACCGGCTCGCCCATCGCATGACGCTGATCGAAGGCGAATCGTGCGCGCCCGACACGCTCGCGTCGGTGCGCGCACGGATCGGCGACGGCGCGCGCGTGATGGCGATCCTCGATCTCACGCACACCCATGCGCACGTGCTGCGCGAACTCGAATGCTATGCGCCGCTCGTGACGCCCGGCAGCTACGCGATCGTGATGGACACCATCATGGAGTACCTGCCCGCGTCGATGTTCGACGGCAAGCCGTACGGCAAAGGCAACAACCCGGCCACCGCCGCGCATGAATTCCTCGCCCGCGACGCCCGGTTCGAGGTCGACTACGACATCGAGGACCGCGTCCTCATGACGCTGTCGCCCGGCGGTTTCCTGAAGCGAGTGCGCTGATCAGGCGCGCCGCCTCGGCCGAACCGTCGCGCGCAGCATAGCTCGCGCGGATCCGCGCCGCCTGCTCGCGCAACGATCCGGGCCGCAACAGCCGTTCGAGCGCATCGGCGATGTCCGCCACGCCGGCCTGCTGCAGATCCAGCACGCACCCCGCGCCGGCCCGCTCGACGAAGTGCGCCGAATGGAACTGGTCGTTGCAGAACGGCGACAGCAGCATCGGCACGCCGCAGGCAAGCGACTCCATCACCGAATTCGCGCCGCCATGACTGACGAACGCGTGCGTGCGCCGCAGCAGCGCCAGTTGCGGCACGTAACGCACCGCGACCACGCGCTCGTCGCCGGCGGGCAGCAGATCCGAATCGACCAGTTCGCCCACCGACAGCACCAGTTGCGCCGACGTCGCGCGCGCCGCGTCGATGACCTTCGCAAACACGTCGGGATGGTAGTAAAGCTGGCTGCCGAGAGACATGTAGACGAGCGGACGACCGGCATCGAGGCGCTCCCACGGAAACGGCGTCTCGTCGCCGCGCGGGCCGGACGGCATTGCCGGGCCGACCAGCTCGACGCCGGGCGGCGGCGCACCGACCAGCGCGTCGGTCGTGAACGCGAGCGTCAGGTGCGGCGACAGGATGTCGCAACCGCGAAAACGCGCATCGAGCCCGTAGCGCGCGAACAGCCGCGTGCGTTCCGGCGCGAGCCATCGCACCGTGCGCAGCAGCTCCGAATCGAGATCGTCCGGGAGCACCGGATTCAGCGAATTCGACATCGAAACCCACGGCAGCCCTTCCAGCTCCGCGGCAATCGCCGCCGCATAGAGCAGCGGATCGATCACGACCACGTCGGGCTGCCAGTCGCACAGCACCGCGCGGATGCCGTCCACCTGCGCGGGTGCAAGATCGATCAGCAGCGTGCGGATCCAGTGCCGCAGCCAGCCCGCGTCGCGAATGTTCGCGGCAAAGCTCGCGCCGCGCGACAGGTCGTGGCGCTCGGGCGTCTCGCGCGGCCCGACGAACGCGAAGCCGCCCGCGCCGTCGAGCTGGGCGCTGATATCGGCCGGCGCGTAGAACGCGACGTCGCAACCGGCGGCGCGCAGATGCTGGGCCGGGCCGATGCACGGATTGACGTGCCCTTTCTCGGGCACCACGCAGAACAGGATGCGTTTCATGAACGACTCAGGTTGGGCGATGCACGGCATCGAGGTGGTCGAAATGATCGAGGATCAGCGACAGCGTCGTCCACAGCACGCGTTCGTTGTCCGTCTGCAGCGCAGGTGCGGCCAGACCCAGTTTGTCGGCCAGCGCGTGCGTGCGGTCGCGATCGAGCAGCGCCGCGAGGTCCATCGCCGGGGCGAGCCGCCCACGCTTGGGGCCATGCACGAGCCGGTCCGGCAAGTTCAGGCGCGCGCCGAGATCGCGCAGGCATTGCTTGTCCGGATCGGGCGCGATGCTTATCAGATGCGCGACGACGGCATCGTCGACGAACGGCGGATGCAGCTCGACCGACGCCGCGTCGAACAGCGCATGGCACAGCGGCAGGTAGTTGGCCGACCGGTCGCGACGCAGCACCTGGTCCGCGCCGTCGCCGGTAATGGCCACCTCGACGCCGTCCGCGGCCATCGCCTCGGCGAGCAGCAGCTTCGCGACCGGATGCAGGTTGAACATCGGCTCCTCGACCGCATGCGTCGTTCTCGGCAGCGCCGCGACGAAATCGGCCTCGTTCGCGCGCACGATCTTCACGTTCGCCTGCATCTGCTCGGCCAGTTCGAGTGCGGCATCGCGCTCGCAATAGTCCGGCATGTCGGTCACGAGCACGTAGGACATCACGTGCCGCTGCGCACCGAGTTCGCGCAGCAACGCGAGCAGCAGCGCCGAATCGAGCCCGCCGCTCAACGCCAGCGCGGCACGCTTGCCGCTGTCGAGCGCGCGCTGCAGCGATGCGCGCAGCACGGTTTCCAGATCGGCGTGCCGCGGCCGCTCGGGCGCCGGCTGCACGGTCAGCCCTTGCGGCGAACGGATCAGCGCATGGCCGGGCGGCACCGCGCGCACGTCGCGCAGCACGGTGCGGTCGATCGGCCGCTCGCCGCTCAGGTAGCCTGCGATGGCCGCCGGGTCCGGCTCGCCGGCCGGTTGCCCCGCTGCGCGCAGGACAGCCTGGATGCCGGACGCCGTCGCACCGCTGCGTGGATGGTAGTGAAGCCGGTCGAAGCCGAACAGGTCGCGCGTGCCGACGATCATGGATAACGAGCCTTCAAGGCGTCCACTTCAATGCGTTTGAGGATGCGATGCGGCGCCACCGGCGCGCTGCCGCCCTGGCAATGCAGGCACGCTTCGAGCGGCGCCTCGCGTTGCAGATAGGCGAGCATCGCGTCGAGCATGCCCGCGTCGTCGCGCAGCGGCAGGCCGTCGGCTTGAAAATCCTTCTCGCCCTTGTAGAGCGTATGGAAATGCGCCGGACGCGTGCATGTGTAGAACATGCCGTCGCGAATCATATGGCAGCGCTCGCGTATCCAGCAATCGTGATAAAGGCGCTGCGCGGCGTCGCGATCGGTACCGGGCTCCGCGCGGTTCATCGTCGTGAACACGTCCTGCACCTTCCAGTTCAGGCGCACGTCGAAGCGCGCGGCCTGGCGCTCGATGTGCGCGACCAGGTCGGGCGACAGCGCCGGCTTCGGATAGCGCGAGATCGTCAGCGCATCCACTGCCTGCCAGAACGCGTCCGTCATCTCGCCGAGCTTCAGGCCGTTCGTCGTGACGGAGATCACCGGCGCGATGCCCGTGGCACGCACCCGCTGGACAAGTTCGACGAGCGCCGGATGCAGCAGCGGCTCGCCGCCGACCAGCTTGAACATACGCGGACGCAGCACCTTCGCCGCCTTGCGCAGATCGGCCTCGAGCGATTCGGGGCTCGCGTGCCACTCGGGCAGCAACGGCGACAGCGAGCAGCATTCCGCACAGGTCAGGTTGCAGTGGTCGACGACATGCGCTTCGAGCGAGCGCGTCAGCACGCGCCCGTCTTCGACGCGGTAATCGCGATCCAGCGGCGGCGGAAACACATGCTTCCGCTCGGCCGGCGGCGACGGATTCGACATCCGGTTCAGATTCGCATTCACTTCAGCGTCCTGTTTCCACACAACGGGAAAAGAAATCGACGAGACGATCGCGCGCATCCACCATCGCGGACGCCATCGTCACCGCGCCGTTCAGATGCGATGCAAAGCGCGACGGATCGTCGAGCCAGCCTTGCACGATCCAGAGCTTGAGCGCGTGCTGCAGACACGCGGCATCGACCGCCCATGCGATACGCGCGGGATCGACCGGCCGGGTCCGCCGGTATGCCCGCACGAACGCCTCCGCCAGATGCGGCGCCTCCAGCGGCAGATGGTTCAGGCAACGCACCAGCTCATATTCGCGCGGCGCACCGATCGACGCTTCCCAGTCGAGAATGAGCGGCGGCAGCGTGCCCGTGAACAGATAGTTGAACTGGTTGTAGTCGTTGTGGATCGGGCATTGCGGATCGCCGGCAGGAAACGCGTCGATGCTGCCCGGATAGTAGCGCTCGAGCATGCGCAGCGCGAGATCGACGTAGCGGCGCAGGTTCTCCGCGCCGTCGTTCGAGCGGCCGCGATCCAGCGCGTCGAGCAGGCTGCCGCGCACCGCGTCCGCGTCGATCGCGGTCAGCCGTGCGCGGATCGTGTCGACCTGCGGCAGATGAAGTTGCTCGAGGCTCAGATGCAACGCCGCCAGACTCTCGCCGAGCGCATCCCATTCGGCCGGTGAAAACGTGTCGTAGGTTCTGAACTGCCCGGTTTCCCAACGCGTCAGCATCGCGTGGGCAGTTGACCCCGCCCAGAGCGGTGCGCCGGCTGCCGTGCGTTTCAGCGCCTGCACATGGAAACGGGCATCGCCGTGCGTCTCGAAGTGCGCAAGGACGGCCGCTTCCTTGGCCGCACGCGCATGATGTTCGGACGCGTAGAGCTTGACCGCTACGCCGCCGTCAGCGGTCGGCAGGTGCCATACGCGTTCGCCGACCTGGCGCGGCTGCCCGCTTGGGCCCAATGCGTAGGCCTCGCGGATCTCGTCGAAGGTCGTGGCGAGCGGGTCCATTCAGATGTGCTCGGCCGGCCCGTATCGATACGGATGGCCGCTCAGGAACGTGTTGTGCCCGACATAGCGCACCTTGTACATCGCCGGGCGGAACAGCACCGACGCAGCGTTGTTCGCGATGCCGAGCAGCGGATACAGGTCCTGCCGCACGAAGAACGCGTTGTTGCCCATGTCGTCGCAGCAGACGAGTTCATAGCCCTTCTGCCTGCCGAGGTGGACGAGCGATTCGAGGCTCGCGCCGTAGTACGTCGAACCGTCCCATTCGTGGTCCGGGTTGAAGCACATGACCCAACGCTCGGGTGGCGTGTAGTACGGGTTGTATTCGATTACGACGATGCGCGGCTGGAATGCCTGCAGGCCGCGCCAGACCCAGTAGTCGTTGCCGTCGATGTCGATCGACAGCAGGTCGAAGTCGGTTGGCGTGTTCGCCTCGGCGAGCAACGTGTCGATCGTGTCGGGCTGAACGCGGTCGTGGTGCAGGCGGACGCGGTCCGCGCCCGCGTAGTGGGCCGCCAGCTTGCCGAAACGGTATGCGCTGCCTTCCACCAGCACGCCGGACCACTCCTGTTCGCGCAGCAGCCGCGCGGTGTTGCTGTTGCGCAGGCCGTCGCTTGCACCGATATCGACGCAGAAGCGGTGGGTCGGCGCGATCCGCTCCATCAGGCGCGACAGGATGCCTTCCTCGGTGCCCTGCGCGTACAGGCTTTGCGCAAGGCCGGACAGGTCGAGCGGGAAAGGATGATCCTGCATCGAGGGGGCGGCTCCGGGTCGGAATTGAGATAAGTATTCGGAGCGTAATTTACCCGAAGTCGATTGAGGGCAGGAAACGGAAATGCGCGACACTGCCGCGCTTCACCGGCACGGAAATGAAAAAGCCCGCATCGACAATACTGTCGATGCGGGCCCGATGCGTCTCCGGCGGCTTCGCGCTGCCATGCGCCCCGGCTTCGTACTGCTGCCTGGCCGCATCACACGAACGGAAGCGTCAGGACAATTACTCCTGCCCCTGGCTCGTCAGGAACTCCTCGTAATTGCCGCCGAAGTCGAACAGCGTGCCATCCGTGCGCACTTCGATGATCCGGTTCGCCAGCCCGCTCACGAATTCGCGGTCGTGCGACACGAAGATCAGCGTGCCTTCGAACTGCTCGAGCGCGATCTGCAGCGACTCGATCGACTCCATGTCCATGTGGTTGGTCGGCTCGTCCATCAGGAGCACGTTGTGGCGGCCGAGCATCAGCTTGCCCCAGATCATGCGGCCCTTCTCGCCGCCCGACAGCACCTTCACCGACTTCTTGATGTCGTCCGACGAGAACAGCAGGCGGCCCAGCGTGCCGCGCACCATCGTTTCGTCGTCGCCGTCCTTGCGATACTGGTCGATCCAGTCCATCAGCGTGATGTCGTTCGGGAACTCCTCGTACGTGTCCTGCGGCATGTAGCCGACATTCGCGTTCTCGGACCACTTCACCGTGCCGTGATCGAGCTCGAGCGCGCCGAGCAGCGAACGCAGCAGCGTCGTCTTGCCCGCGCCGTTCTCGCCGATGATCGCGATCCGCTCGCCCGGCTGAACCGACAGGTTGAAGTTCTGGAAGATCGTGCGCTCGTACTTCTTCGTGATCTCTTCAGCCACCACCGCGACGTTGTGCAGCTTCTTCTCGAACTCGAAACGGATGAACGGGTTCTGGCGCGACGACGGCTTGAATTCCTCGATCTTGATCTTGTCGATCTGCTTCGCGCGGCTCGTCGCCTGGCGGGCCTTCGACTTGTTCGCCGAGAAGCGGCGCACGAAGTCCTGCAGCTCGGCCACGCGCTCCTTCGCGCGCGTGTTCGCCGCGGCCTGGCGCTCGCGCGCCTGTGCCGATGCGAGCATGTAGTCGTCGTAGTTGCCCGGCCAGACCTTCAGCGTGCCGAAGTCCATGTCGGCCATGTGCGTGCACACCGCGTTCAGGAAGTGACGATCGTGCGAGATGATGATCATCGTCGAGTTGTACTCGTTGAGCGTGTGCTCGAGCCAACGGATCGAGTTGATGTCGAGGTTGTTGGTCGGTTCGTCGAGCAGCAGCACGTCCGGCTTCGAGAACAGCGCCTGTGCGAGCAGCACCCGCAGCTTCCAGCCCGGCGCGACGTCGGCCATCGTGCCGTTGTGGAATTTCTCCTCGATGCCGATGCCGAGCAGCAGCGCGCCCGCGCGCGCCTCGGCGTCGTAGCCGCCGTATTCGGCGAACTTGCCTTCGAGCTCGGCCGCATGCATGTAGTCGTCGTCGGTGGCTTCCGGGTTCGCGTAGATCGCGTCGCGCTCGGTCATGGCGGCCCACATCTCGGTGTGGCCCATCATCACGACGTCGAGCACGCGCACGTCTTCGTACGCGAACTGGTCCTGGCGCAGCTTGCCCAGGCGGACGTTCGGCTCCAGCGCGACGTTGCCGGCGCTCGGCTCGAGGTCACCGCCGAGGATCTTCATGAAGGTCGACTTGCCGCAGCCGTTCGCGCCGATCAGACCGTAGCGGTTGCCCTCGCCGAATTTGACCGAGATGTTCTCGAACAAGGGCTTCGGCCCGAATTGCATCGTGATGTTGGCAGTAGAAAGCACGGCAGGTCCCGAAAGGATAAATCGACGGAAAACCGCGTATTTTAGCAGGTGTCGGAGAAACTGCCGACCACGCCGTTCCGGCGGCGCATTTCAGCCCCCTGGCCCGGCGTCCGGCAGCCCGCCAACACGGCGGCTCGCGCCCCACCGCCGCCTTGCCGGAATCCCGGATGCTTGCCAGCCAGATTCGCGAACGACGCGTCGGCGCGTGGCGCCTCGTATCCGAAGAAATCCGCCCGCGCGACGGCAGCGCGGTCACCTACCCGCTCGGCCGCGACGTGCGCGGCTGGATCCTCTATACGCCTGACGGCTACATGTCTGCCCAGCTGATGGCCGCCGGCAGGCCGCCCTGCGCGGACGGCGACCTGCAGGGCGACACCGCCGACGAACGCGCGGCGGCGGCGGTGGCTACATCGCCTATTCCGCCCCCTTTCACGTCGCCGACGACGGCACGCTGGCCCACGAAATGGACCTCAGCCCGTTCCCGAACTGGATCGGCCACGTCCGGCAGCGCGCCGTCAGGCTCGACGGCGATCGCCTGCCGCTCGGCACTGCGGCCCCGGTACGGATCGACGGCCTGGAAGTCGATGCCGTGCTGCTCCGGGTGCGCGCGGGCCGCTGACGCCCGTCACTTGCCGGCTTTCGCCGCCGCCCGCTGCGCCGCCTTCGCATTCATATGCCCGAACAGTTCCGAGCAAGGCACATCCCTGTTGTTGCTCGGCGCGATCAGCGGAATCAGGGCCGCGAACGGGTTGATCAGCCCGAGGCCGATCATCGCGCCGGCACGCAACGCGAGCGCGCCGGCATCGACGCCGACGTCCGGGTTCTTGAACGTACCCTTCGCGTACAGCGGCGAGCGCAGCGAGAAGATCCGGAACCCCTTCGTGTGCGGGTGGATCTTCAGGTTCAGCGTTTCGTCGCGCAGGCTGATCGGGCCGTCGACGTTGATCAGCGCGTCGTCCGTATCGAGCGCGAACACCTTCGGGTCGAGGATGCCGTTGGTCGCGACGAAGTCGATCGCTGCACAGTTGATCTTCACGTCGTTGTTGCCGAACAGCTTCTCGTAGACGACGTTCGCGACGTTCAGCCCCGCCGCTTCCATCAGCAGGCGGCTGATACGGCCGTCCGTCACGAGCGCCTTCACCTCGCCGGTCGACGTCGCGGCCAGCGCGGCCGGCGAATTGCCGGTCGCCGACAGCGACGCATCGCCGTTGATCTCGCCGAGCGCCGACTGCATGACCTTCTGCGCCGGGAACAGTTGCTTGAGCTTCAGATGCCGCGCGGCCACCGTGAAGCGGCCCTTCAGCGGCGCACCGCTGCCGTCGAGATGCGCGGTCGTTGCGAGCGTGCCGCCCGCGACGCCGAACTGCAGCGGCTCGAGCGACAGCACGCCGTCCGTCATCACGATGTGCGTGTACAGGTTGGTGATCGGCAGATCCGAACTCTTGACCAGCTTGCGGCCCGTGAACTTGACGTCCGCGTCGAGTGCGCGCCAGCGGTCGGTGCGGAAGGTTTCGACCGGCAGCACGCGGCTCGACGGCTGTTTCGTCGTGTCGCCGCGCCTGGCCTTGCTCGCGGCCGTATCCGCGCCGATCACCGGGGCAAGATCGGAGAACTGCAGCAGGTTCGACACGAGCTCGCCCGACAGCTTCGGTCGCGGTTCGCGCTGCTCGTAGACCAGTGTGCCGCCGAGATCGCTGCCGCCGACGCGGCCGTTGAAATTCTCGTAGCGGAACGTGCTGGCCTTCCGCTTGAAGTTGCCGATCAGCCGACCTTCGGTCGCGTAAGGCGGCGTATCGGGCAACGTGATGCCGCTGAGCTGATAGAGATGCGACATCGACGTGCCCTGCAGCCACAGCCGCAGGTCGATGGCCGCGAGATGCATCGGATCGGTCAGCGTGCCGACGATCGCGAGGCGCGTGTCGCCGGCCTTCACGTCGGCCTGCAGCGGGAACGGCCGCGACGCGTCCTGGATCGCAAGCACGCCGCCCAGCTTGCCGGTACCGCTGATCGGCACGTTCTTGTAGCGGCCGTCGACCTTCAGCCCGAACGCATAGGTCGGGCCGGACGGCTTCGCGGGCGCCGCGACGCCGCTTGCACCGGATGTGGCGGCGGCAACAGCCGATGCTGAAGAGGTGGACGAAGACGACGAAGCCGCCGCCACGGCAGACGCGACCGACGCGCCCGTTGCCGACGCCGCACTCGCAGCCTGCGCGGCGGAAGCGCTCGACGCGGCCTCCGCATTGGCCTTCGCGCTCAGTTGCGCGGCGCCGCGCTTGCCGACACGCTGCGCCGATGCCGCGCGCGAGGTCTGCTCCTGCTCCTTCAGCACGTCGCCGAGCGGAATCGGTTGCCCGAGCGTATCGATCGCGACGGTCAGGTCGGCCTTCGTGATCGCGTCGCGATACGTGACGGTGCCCTTCGCGAAGCCGAAGCTGTCGAGCCGTACTTTCCACGGCGACGGCTGCGACGATTGCTTGAACTGGAAGGTCCACGTGTTGCGGCCGTCGGCAAGCCGCTCGAGGTCGACGGCCGGATTCACGACGTCGATCGACGGGATCACGATTTCATGCGCGAGCAGCGGCAGGATTGCGAGATCGAAGTGTGCGGCGTCGAGCGTGACGAACTTGGGCGTCTTCGCCCAGTCGGGGTTGCCGATCTCGAGCTGGGTGGCCGTAAAGCTCGGCCAGGGCACCCACGCGCGCCAGCCGGTTTCGCCGTCGGGGCGGCGCCAGCCGATCTTCAGGTCGCCGTTGATCGCGAATGGGCGGCCGAGTGCGGCTGTGACCTGTTCGTTGACCCACGGCTTCGCGCGGTTCCAGTCGAAGACGAAGAGAAAGACGCCGGCCGCCGCGATGAGCACCGCGACGATACCGACGATCCATGCAGCCGATTTGCCGATGGCTCGGGCTAGCGTCATGGCGGTTCCGTAGTTGTTCTGAAATGATGCCGCGCCATGCCGGGCCGCTTGCGTGGACGAACGGCGCACGACACCCGCGGCTTTTCAATCGGTATTATGACGCACGCCATCGTGACGTTTCGGCGCCATTAACGCTTTTTTTCATTTGTGACATGACAGCCCCCACCGGCCTCATCGATGCAGCGCGCATCACGCGACGCGATGCCAGCAGCGGCAAGATCCTGCTCGCCCCGACCGATTTCAGCCTCGCAGCGGGATCGCGCATTGCTATTACCGGGCCGTCCGGGTCGGGCAAGAGCGTGCTGCTGCGCGCGCTCGCCCTGCTCGATCCGCTCGACGGCGGCCACATCCTGTGGCGCGGCAAACCGATCCGGCGCAATGCGATCCCGCGTTACCGTCGCAGCGTCGCCTATGTACGCCAGCGTCCCGCGCAGATGGACGGCACCGTCGAGTCGCAGTTGCGCTATCCGTATTCGCTCGCGATCTATCGCGACGTTGCGTTCGATCGCGCGCGGGCCGAAGCGCTCGCCGCGCAGGCCGGCCGCGGCCCCGACTTTCTCGACAAGCGCGCGAGCGACCTGTCGGGCGGCGAAGCGCAGATCGCCGCGCTGCTGCGCGTGCTGCAGCTCGATCCCGACGTGCTGCTGCTCGACGAACCGACGTCCGCGCTCGACCCCGAGTCGGCGCGCGCGATCGAGGCGCTCGTCGGCGCATGGTTCGACGCGGCGCCCGCCGCCCGCGCGTACATGTGGATCTCGCACGATCCGGCCCAGGCCGCGCGGATCGGCACGAGGCGGCTCGTGATGCAGGCCGGCGTGATGCAGGTTGCCAACCCGACGGAGGCCACGCAATGAGCCCCGCACTGCAGGACCTGAGCCTCGTCGACGTCGGCATCGCCGCCGCGCTCGTCGCGGTCAACGGCGCGATCTCGATGGCCCTGTCGCTCGGCCTCGGCCGCAAGCTCGCGCTCGCGGCCGTGCGCACCGTCGTGCAGTTGCTCGCGATCGGCTACGTGCTCGGCTGGGTGTTCGGTCATCCTCACTGGACCGTCGTGCTGCCGCTCACCGCGCTGATGACGCTGATCGCCGGGTTCGCCGGCGCGGGGCGCGGCAAGCGCACGTATCGCGGCCAGCGCATCGACAGCATCGCGTCGATCTGGTTCAGCAGCTGGTTCGTCGCGGCGGTCGGCCTGTTCGTCGTGATTCGCATCCATCCGTGGTACGCACCGCAATACGCGATTCCGATCCTCGGGATGATTCTCGGCAATACGCTCACGGGCGTGTCGCTCGGCGTCGAGCGGATGATGGAAGAACTCACGGCGCGCCGCGATCGCGTCGAAACCGCACTCGCGCTCGGCGCAACGCGCTGGGAGGCCGCGCAGGACGCTGCGCGCCAGGCCGTGCGCGCCGGTATGCTGCCGACGCTGAACCAGATGGCCGTCGTTGGCGTCGTGAGCCTGCCGGGGATGATGACGGGCCAGGTGCTGGCCGGCCAGTCGCCGCTGCAGGCCGTGCGCTACCAGATCGTGATCATGTTCCTGATCGCCGCCGCCTCGGCGCTCGGCACGGTCGGCGCGGTGCTGATGACCTATCGCCGGCTGTTCTCGGCCGATCACCGCTTTCTCGCGGCGCGGCTCGAAGAGCGCGCGCACTGACACGCGGTGCCCTCGCGCGATGCGTTCGCGCGGCTCGCCAATCAGCGCGCGCTGCGGCGCTTGCCGATCGCCTGCCGCAACGCGGCCGCGATGTCCGCGTCCGGCGCGAGCCCGTCGACCGACGCGACGAGCCTCACCGCGCGCGGCGTCGTCACATAGGCCTGCGCGCCGACATAGCCGCCGCTGCCGGCCGAGCGCATCGTCACGACGAGCGCCTGCGGCGCACGTGCACCGAGGTCGGCCGTGAATGCATCGGTGACCGTACCGTCACGCGCATGCAGCGCGCCCGTTACGTAATCGTCGGTATCGAAGCCGGGTGCGGCATGCGCGGTCGAATACACGCGCACCGCGTAGCTGCCGGTCGAGCACGGTTCGAGGGCGCCGCTCGACACGACCGCCACCTGCTGCCGCGCCGGCAGCTCGACCTTCTTCACGAAACTGCAATCGTCGGCCGCATGCGCGTGCGCGGCGACGAGCGCAAAGGCACACGGCAACGCGCGCATTCGGTATTTCATCGGGATGTCGTGACAGGAAGGTGATGATGCGGGCGAGCATAGCGCGCCATGCGCATGACGTCACGCAGGTCGCCACGCGACGCTGTCGGACGTCAAACGACTACCCTGCCGTTGCAGCAACACGGTACCACGCGGCAGGTAGCGGGAAAGCATCGTGACGGCGACACGAAACGGCCACATGTCGCCGGGCCGGCCCGCAGGTCGAATCCGTTGCGCGCACACCGGCTCCGGCGCCGGCCCACGCTCGCCGCTCAGCGCTTGATCGACACGGTCACTTTCGTGCCGTCGCTCATCGTGACGACCTTCGACCCGCCGTTGGTCGGGATCGACACCCACTTCACCTGGCTCACCGACACGACGTCCGGGCACTGCAACGACTTGCCGCCGGCCGTCACGCTGCGCGTGCCCTTCGGCGCGGCCGCCTGGAAGCTCATCTGCACGTTGGCGATCCCCTTTGCGTCGATCGACGGCGCGAGCCGCACCTGGGTCTGGCGCACCATCGCGCCGTTCTCGTCGCGCGGCAGGCTGTCGACGTTCGGGCAACCATCGGGCATCGCGACCGCGCCGCTCGGCGGCACCGACTTCCAGTTGAAGTCGTCCGTCTCGCCCGAACGGATCTTGCGGGTCTCCTGCGTATTGCCGAAGGTCTTCGAGTCGACCTTGACGGTGTATTCGAGCTGGCCGGTACCGCCGCCCTTCAGGCTGCCCTTGACCGGCGGCGCCGCGAATGCGCTCGCGCTGACGCACGCCGCCGCGAACACGACCGACCACGAAGCGGCGACTGACAAGCTGTGTTGGCTCATGCTGACCTCCTTGGTATGCGGCGGCACGCGCGTGCCGCGCGGTTTTCGATGCATGATGCGCTGCCAGTCTACCGCCAAGCGGCATGCAGTGCGCCGCAAACGCATCGGGTGTTACCCCGCTTGCGTTCGCGGCGCCGCAACCTTACGCGCGATGCGTGCTCAGAAGCCGCTCAGCACGAGCTTGCCGATCGAACGCCCGGCCTCGAGCAACTGGTGCGCGCGCCGCACGTTCGCGGCATTGATCGTGCCGAGCTGCTCGCCGAGCGTGGTGCGCAGCGTGCCGCCGTCGACGAGCCGCGCGACTTCGCCGAGGATCCGGTGCTGTTCGATCATGTCCGGTGTCTCGAACATTGCGCGCGTGAACATGAATTCCCAGTGAAACGCGGCGCTCTTCGCCTTCAGCAGCTCGACCGGCACCGGCTTGTCGTTCTCGACGATCGTGCAAATGCCGCCCTGCGGCCGGATTACCTCCGCAGCGGCAGGAAAGTGACGATCCGTGTCGTTGAGAATCAGCACGTAGTCGACATTCGGATGCCCGGCTTCGCGCAACTGCGCAGGCAGGTCGCCGAAATGGTCGACCACGGTGTCCGCACCCAGCGAGCGCACCCATTCGGCCGACGCCGGCCGCGACGCGGTTGCGATCACGCGCAGCTTGCCGAGCTGTTTCGCGAGCTGGATCGCGATCGAACCCACGCCACCCGCGCCGCCGATGATCAGCACCGACTTGCCGGCGTCCGCGCCCCGCGGCGACACGTGCAGCCGGTCGAACAGCGCTTCCCACGCGGTCAGCGCGGTCAGCGGCAGCGCGGCGGATGCGGCGAAATCAAGCGTGCGCGGCTTCAGCGCGGCGATCCGCTCGTCGACCGTATGGAATTCGCTGTTCGCGCCCGGCCGCGTGATGCTGCCCGCGTAGAACACTTCGTCGCCGGGCCGGAACAGCGTGACGTCGGCGCCGACTGCGATCACCGTGCCGGCGGCATCCCAGCCGAGCACGCGCGGCATGTCCTCGACCTGCGGCTTCGGCGCGCGCACCTTGGTGTCCACCGGGTTCACGGAAATCGCCTCGACCTTCACGAGCAGATCGCGCGGTCCCGGCACGGGCTGCGGCAGCTCCACGTCGAGCAGGGCTTGCGGGTCGTCGATCGGCAGATAACGGGTCAGTCCAACGGCTTTCATCACGACACTCCTTCAGGAAATCCTCCGGGCCGCGGCGCAGCCCCATGAACGCCATCGTAGGCAACCCGATCATTCGATAAAACCGCTATATTTCCTGAAACATTTTCAGGAATTTCAGAATAATGGCCTCCGATCCGATTCCGGCCCCCGACAAGCCGATCGACCTGCTCGACGTCGCGCTGTTCGTGCGCGCGGCGCGACTCGCGAACGTCACCGCGGCCGGACGCGAGTTCGGCGTGTCGGCCGCGGTCGCGAGCGCGCGCATCGCGCAGCTCGAGCGCCAGCTCGGCGCACGGCTGCTGCACCGCACCACGCGTCGCATCAGCCTGACGCAGGACGGCGACGTCTTCATGGCGCATGCCGACACGCTGCTGTCGGCCGCCGACGCCGCCCGCGCGTCGGTCGGCCACGGCCGCACCGAGCCGTACGGGCGGCTGAAGGTGTCGATGTCGTCGTCGTTCGGCCGCCAGCATGTCGCGCCGGTGATTCCCGCGTTCCTGCGCCGCTATCCGTCCGTGTCGCTCGACCTGCGGCTGTCGGACGAGATCGTCGACCTCGTCGACGACGGCTACGACGTCGCGATCCGCCTCGGCGCACTGAAGGATTCGACGCTCGTCGCGCGCAAGCTTGCCGCGAATCGCCGCGTGCTGTGCTGCTCGCCCGCGTATCTCGCCGAACACGGCACGCCGCGCCATCCCGCCGACCTTGCGCAGCACGAATGCGTGATCCTCGGCGACCAGCGCGACTGGTCGTTCGCCACGCCGCAAGGCCCGCTCACGGTGCGGGTCGGCGGCCGGCTCGTCGCGAGCAATGGCGAGGCGATCCGCGAAGCGCTCGTCGACGGCTTCGGGATCGCGATCAAGTCCACCTGGGACGTCGGCCCGCTGCTCGCGAGCGGCGCGCTCGTCACCGTGCTCGACGACTATCCGTTCGCGGAAGACATCGCGATCTGGGCCGTCTACCCGAGCCGCGCGCATGTGCCGCTGAAGACTCTCGCCTTCATCGCGTTCCTGGCCGAGCATTTCGGCGATCCGCCGTACTGGGATCGCGCGGACGGGCAATGACCGCGGCGCCGCGCACGGTTTCGCTCCGCAGCCGACCGCCGCGTGCGGCCAACCGGCTACAATGGCGCGTTCGCCACGCAAGGGCCCGACGCCGGACGGGGCCCGCATCGGCAGGCGGCTGCCCGTGAGCCGCAGACGCATTTCATTCGCTTTCCAACCATCCCGTCATGACCCACAACCTCGTCATCCAGAGCCTTGCGCCGCTGTCGGACGCCCATCACAAACCGCTGCTCGCGCTGTCCCGAGGCACCCGCATCGTGCAGACCGACGATCACGCGCTGCGGATCGACAACGCGAACCCGGCGCAGCGCCTCGACATCGATGCTTACTGCGGCACGCACGCGCTCGACTTCGCGTTCGTCGAGGCCGGCCTCTCGCTTGGCGATTTCGGGCTCGCCGTGATGGACATGGATTCGACGCTGATCACGATCGAGTGCATCGACGAGATCGCCGATTTCTGCGGGCTGAAAACGCAGGTCGCCGAGATCACCGAAGCGTCGATGCGCGGCGAGATCCGAGACTTCAACGAAAGCCTGACGCGCCGCGTCGCACTGCTGGCCGGGCTCGACGCGCACGCGCTCGAACGCGTGTACGAGGAACGTCTGCAACTGTCGCCGGGCGCCGAGAAGATGCTCGCCGGCGTGAAGGCCGCCGGCATGAAGACGCTGCTCGTGTCGGGCGGCTTCACGTTCTTCACCGAACGGCTGAAGGCCCGCCTCGGCCTCGACTACGCGCATGCGAACACGCTCGAGATCGTCGACGGCAAGCTGACCGGCAAGGTGCTCGGCGAGATCGTCAACGCCGACGTGAAGGCACGCCTGCTGCGCGAGACGTGCGCGTCGCTCGGCCTCGAGCCGAGCCGTGCAATCGCGATGGGCGACGGGTCGAACGACCTGAAGATGATGGCCGAAGCCGGGCTGTCGGTCGCGTACCACGCGAAGCCAGTCGTGCGCGACGCGGCGACGGTCGCGTTCGACCACATCGGCCTCGACGGGCTGCTGCGGCTGTTCTGATCCTGTCACACGCCAAATGAAAAACGCCGGCGCGATGCAACATCGCGCCGGCGTTTTGTTTTTCTGCCGAACGTTATCGGCTGGCGATCAGCCGAGCGCGGCCTGCATCGCGCGCTCGATATCCGCGCGCAGGTCGCCTTCGTCTTCCAGGCCGACATAGAAACGCACCAGCGTGCCGCGATGCGGCCAGTCCGGACGCATCGACGCAACGTCGTAAGGCATCGCGAGGCTGCACGCGCCGCCCCAGCTCCAGCCGATCGCGAACAGCTCGAGCGACTCGACGAAGCGGTCGACCTGCTCCGCGCTGTAGCGCTCGTCGAACACCACCGAGAACAACCCGCCCGCGCCTGTGAAATCGCGCATGAACGACGCGTGCCCCGGGCAATCGGCAATTTGCGGGTGCAGCACCGCCGCGATCTCCGGCCGCGCCTTCAGCCATTGCGCAAGCGCGAGCGCGCTCTTGCTGTGCGCGTCGAAACGCACCTGCATGCTCGGCAGGCTGCGCAGCACGAGCGAGCAATCGTCGACCGACACACCGACGCCGCAGCGCATCCGCGCGAGCTTCAGCTTCGCGTGCAGCTCCGCGTTCGCGGTGATCGTCGCACCCATCAGCACGTCGCTGCCGCCCGACTGGTACTTGGTCAGCGCCTGCACCGAGATGTCGACGCCGTGTTCGAACGGCTTGAACGCGAGCCCGGCCGAAAAGGTGTTGTCGATCGCGGTAACGATGCCGCGCGCCTTCGCGGCCGCCGTGATCGCCTGCACGTCCGGCACTTCCATCGTCACCGAGCCGGGCGCCTCGATCCAGATCAGCCGCGTGTTCGGCTGGATCAGGTCGGCGATGCCGGCGCCGATCAGCGGATCGTAGAAGCGCGCGGTAATGCCGAAATCCTTCGCGAGCCAGTTGCCGAAATCGGCGTTCGGCCCGTATACGTTGTGCGGAATCAGCACGTCGTCGCCGGCTTTCACGATCCCGAAATAGACGTTCATGATCGCCGCGAGACCCGACGGCTGCAGCAGCGCATGCGTGCCGCCCTCGATCTCGGCGAGCCGCTGCGCGAGCGCGAGCGACGTCGGCGTCGCATGCAGGCCGTAGCGCCACTGGTTGTCGTTGTGCCAGACGAGCGCACGCATCGTCGCGAGATCGGGGAACACGACCGTCGACGCGCGCGCGACCGGCGGCACGAATGAACGGAAGCCTTCCGGGATCGCGTCGTCGGGTTGAACGATGCGGGTTTGCAGTGCGCGCTTGGGAGTGGATGCAGTCATGACGGGAAGCCGGGCACGAGGCCGTTCGGTTGCGGAATATGCAGCTAGATTAGCCAAAATCGGCGCAATTGGCCCGGTACAATGCGCGCCGCGCGCACCGAGCCAGCGCGGGTTCAGTCGTCGGTGCGCAGATTGACGACGCCGCCCACCGTCTCGATTTCCTGCACGCGGCCGTCGCGCACCTGCAACGCCGTGCGCTTGCCCGGCGCGAGACGCAGCACGACGGGCTGCGGATCCGACTCGTCCGAATTCATCCGGTCGGCCTTCAGGTCGCCCGTCGCGTCGAAGCGGCCGATCCACACGCCGGTGATGTTCGTGCCGTCGTTCGATTCCTCGATTTCGAGCGTGTCGCCGTCGCGATCGCCCGCGAGCAGCACGACCTCGCCCGTATCGGCGAACTGGTATTCGCCGTGCACGCCTTCCTCGTCCGTCTTCGGGCCGAGATGCACGACGATCGGCCGGTCGCCGAGCGTGCCTTCGTAGCGCGGCAGGCGGGCGAACTCGGGATTCGGCTTCAGCGGCCGCGCCAGTGCCGGTTCATCCTGCTGCATGCCCGGCGCGACGGCCTGCGCCGCGACGACGCCCGGCATCGCCATGCCCGCCGCCAGCGCGCCCGCGACGACGAGCGCCCGTTGCCATTGCGAATATCGACCCACCTTGTGTTGCTCCTTGCTTCAGATTCGCTCGAAAATTGCGGCGATGCCCTGCCCGCCGCCGATGCACATCGTCACGAGCGCAAATCGGCCGCCGACGCACCGCAACTCGTACAGCGCCTTGACGGTGATCAGGGCGCCCGTCGCACCGCTCGCCATCACCGCTTCACCGTGCATGTCGCCGCCTCATCCTGCTGATCGCATGAATCGTCCGAGCGATGCCGTGGCCGGCGTGCGCATCCCGCATCAGCGTTGCATCAGGCGCTCCACCGCCTCGCGCTGCGGAATCGGCGCGACCGCGCCGTAGCCCGTCGTCGACAGCGCCGCCGCGGCGTTTGCATAACGCGCCGCCGCGAACGGGTCGTCGCCCGCGACGATCCGCGCGACAAACGCACCGCCGAAGCAGTCGCCCGCGCCGGTCGCGTCGACGGCTTCGACCGCGAAGCCCGGCACGACGCGCCGCTCGTTCGGCGTCGCCACGTAGGCGCCTTCCTTGCCCAGCTTCAGCGCGACGACCTGCGGCCCGTGTTCGAGCATCGCATCGACGATCGCGTCGCGATCGTTCGCGCCCGTGAGTGCCGTCACGTCGTCCCAGCTCGGCAGGCAGATGTCCGTCTGGCGCAGCGCCTCGCGCATCACCGCGCGAGCACGCGGCAGCGGCCACAGCTTCAGCCGCAGGTTCGTGTCGAAGCTGACCTTCGCGCCGTTGCGGCGCGCATGGTCGATCCCCGCGAACGCGGCGTCGCACGCGGTCGTGCCGATCGCGAGGCTGATGCCCGACAGGTGCACGGCCTTCGCGGCGGCCAGCGCGTCGAGCGGCAGGTCGCCCGTTGCATAACGGCTCGCCGCCGAGCCTGCACGCAGGTAGTCGAACTGGTGACCGTCGGCGCCATGCGTGACGAAATACACACCGGTCGGCGCCGCACGGTCGACCCGAACGTACGTCGTGTCGACGTGCTCCGCGCGCCACATGTCGGCCAGCAGCCGGCCGAACGGATCGTCGCCGATCGCCGACACGAAGCCCGTCGACGCGCCCTGACGCGCCGCGGCGATGCAGAAGTTCGACGTGTCGCCGCCGAAGCCCTGCAGGAATTCAGGCCGGCCCGGCTGCGACTGGTTGAATTCCACCATCGCCTCGCCGAGCGCGAGGATCTCCGGAAACGCGGCGGCCATCGCTTACACCTCGCCCCACAGATCGTGGCCATCAGCGCCCGTGATCTTCACGGACACGAAATCGCCGACCTTGTAGCGCTTCGATGCCTTCGCTGCCGGCTCGACGTAGACGACCCCGTCGATCTCCGGCGCATCGGCTGCCGTGCGGCCGATCCCGCCTTCCTCGCTGACTTCGTCGATCAGCACCTTGAGGGTCTTGCCGACCTTGCGCTGGATGCGGTTCGCCGACACTTCCTCGGCGACTTCCATGAAGCGCGCGCGGCGCTCTTCTCGGACTTCATCCGGCAGCGCGCCGTCGAGTTCGTTCGCGGTGGCGCCTTCGACCGGCGAATACGCGAAGCAGCCGACGCGATCGAGTTCCGCCTCGCGGATGAAGTCGAGCAGCGTTTCGAACTGCGCTTCCGTCTCGCCGGGGAAGCCCGCGATGAACGTGCTGCGGATCGTCAGGTCCGGGCAGATCTCGCGCCACTTCTGCACACGCTCGAGCACCTTCTCGGCGTTCGCCGGACGCTTCATGCGCTTCAGCACTTCCGGATGCGCGTGCTGGAACGGCACGTCGAGATACGGCAGCACGTGGCCCTTGAACGGGCCTTCGGCCATCAGCGGAATCACTTCGTCGACGCTCGGATACGGATACACGTAGTGCAGGCGCACCCATGCGCCGTACTGCGCGGCGAGTTCGCCGAGCGCGGCGACCAGATCGGTCATGCGCGTCTTGATCGGCTTGCCGTTCCAGAAGCCCGTGCGGTACTTCACGTCGACGCCGTACGCGCTCGTGTCCTGCGAGATCACGAGCAGTTCCTTCACGCCCGACTTGAACAGGTTCTCGGCTTCGAGCATCACTTCGGCGACCGGGCGCGACACGAGGTCGCCGCGCATCGACGGGATGATGCAGAACGTGCAGCGGTGATTGCAGCCTTCGGAGATCTTCAGGTATGCGTAGTGACGCGGCGTGAGCTTGATGCCGGCCGCGGGCACGAGATCGGTGAACGGGTCGTGCGGCTTCGGCAGGTGCGAATGCACGGCCTGCATCACTTCGCCCACCGCGTGCGGGCCGGTGACGGCGAGCACCTTCGGGTGGACTTCCTCGATCAGGTTCGAGCCGCTGGCGCTCGACTTGGCGCCGAGACAGCCGGTGACGATCACCTTGCCGTTCTCGGTCAGCGCTTCGCCGATCGCGTCGAGGCTTTCCTGCACGGCTTCGTCGATGAAGCCGCAGGTGTTCACGACGACGAGGTCGGCACCGTCGTACGTGCCGGAGATTTCATAACCTTCGGCGCGCAGTTGCGTGATGATCTGTTCGGAGTCGACGAGCGCCTTCGGGCACCCGAGGGATACGAACCCTACTTTCGGGGATTGGGACATCTGGAGTGTGGGGGCGTGGCAGCAAAAGCGTGAGTTTACAGCGATTTAGGGTTCGGCGAGCCAAAACAAGCGGCCGGCGGTAGTGTCGATCGACAGCTTGAGTGCGCCGCCCGCTGGGCGGCCGACAACAAAATGGTGCTTGATGCGTCCCTATCACTCCGGGCGAAGGGCTGTCGGCCTACCATCAGCGCCATGTGCGGCAAGGCGCGCTGGCGTATTGGCCCCGATGGCCGTCCGTATCTTGAAGTCCATCACGTCAGAAAGCTCGCTGAGAAAGGCGCTGATAGCATCGAAAACGCAGTAGCCGCATGTCCAAATTGCCACCACAAGCTTCACTACGGGCAAAATTCAAAGAGCCTCATTGAGACGCTCTACGAAAAGATCCCGCGTCTCAAGCGTCAGTAGTACGCCAGGAAGTGCCAGTGTCCAGTGGACTTTTTGACGCCGCTCGAACGAACAGCTTGCCCTATAGGCGGTCGCGCCGATCGCCAGGACGGTCAGCGAAGTCAGCGTCTAGCGGTTGAGCCTGACGAAGCCCGACGGTGAGCCGGCGACGCTCACGGTGATTGACATGCAGGGCCGCATCCTCGATTCCGACCCGAATGCGACGCACGTGGTTTGGGACGTCGCGATCAGGTCATATCGAAACTTCCTGATAGGCTGCGGGCACCTTCGCATGCAATCGAAGTCAGCCTCGGTATGACAGAAACTGGGACAATTGGCGCCGTCCCTTGTTTGTTCCAGTCCCGCCATACAGAAAAAATCGAGCCTCATCAATTCCATCGAATAGCGCAGCCGCTAGCTTACGCAGGCGTGTAATTGACTGTAATGGATCTGCTGCGTGCGGGAAGCTATGTTTGTTGTGCGTGAGCTTTCAAACGTCGCGCCGCAAAATCAAACGACTTAGATTTAATCGAGTTAAGCATCGACGCCCCCCAACGCTCGAAGTCAGGCGCATTGCGAGCCCTTTCGCCTCAAATTTACCGGTGGCTCACGCATTCATTTTAATCAGATAGGAGATTTAAAATGTACAAAGAATCCGGATTTGACGTCACAGCCGCAGAAATTAAAATACTCGTGGCAATTGACGCAGACAAGCTTGTAAAGGAAGTTGAACAAGGGAAGTACCCACGCAACAAGACAAAAGACAGCCCTTATCCAATTACCCATGAAAACCAATACATGCTATGCGCAGACCCCTATCCAAACGGAGTAATAAGTGGACAAGGAACAGGGGATCTCTCATTTTTCGCAAAAAAATATGATTGGGTATCATTTACCGGAACGTCGATTCACAACAACGCAACAAATGCCGTAATCATTTATCACCTGGAACACAATTATGGCGAAGAGGTATTAGATATTACTGGATTACGCCAACGCGTCTATCCGCTGGAAGCTGCAGCACAGCCCGATTCGAGGCAGCGTGATGGCATGCCAGCACTTCATCGCCCAAGAAGTTTCGAGGTGCTTGACACACGCATTACCGGGAAGGGAACAGAGAATTTCTGGGTTTGGTTTGGCTTGTATGAGCTTGGAGATGATCGGGAAACCCAGAACCTTGTCGGCTACTACAAATGGGATCCGGCTATTACTACCGTTCAGCCGAAGTAGCAGTTTGTGAGTAGGTGTAATGGCGCCACTTCGGCCAAACGGATACCTATATGAGAGATCAGCCACGCCTAGCGTGGCTGATCAGTTCGCGTATCGCTCATCAACAGGTCGTAGATTCCCTCACATTGCCGGTTGACGATGCAGGCACGGTCAGCGTACTCCGCGAACTCCACGGCTTAACCAACAAGCCCCCGAAGGACGGCGATGAGTTCACGGAGTGCGTCGCCGGACCTCCGGATTTCAGCACCAGCTGATGTATCGCCGTTGCGCTGCCAGTGTTCTAGGTCTCGAGTGTCCGACTACTGTCTGCGGCCTCTTCCATCCTCGCGCGAAGCAAACGTATTCGAACGCCTTGGCAATCTTGCCGTCATACGCGTCTCCCTCGTACCGCTCGACTATTTGATCTCGAACAGAAACGCAGGCCGCGATCGCGACATCAAAAGCTGATGGACAGGATGCGCCTAATAGCACGCACAAAACAGGGGTTTATATTGACAGCGCCACGGGCACCCGACGGATACGACCCCTACTTTGGGGGATTGGGACATCTAGAGTGTGGGGGCGTGGCAGCAAAAGCGAGAGTTTACAGCGATTTAGTGTTCGGCGAGCCAAAAACGAGCGGTTGACGACGATGTGGATCGCCCGCTCGAATGCCCGGTGCGTTTCGGGTTTGCTGTCGAGCCCTATTGGATATGCCCCTTCATTTCGCGCGAAGCCGCGTTCTGGCTCCGTCCCCAATGCCACTCATCAAGCAAGAATCGTCCCGAAACCGCTACCCGCTATGCGAAAATCCCGGCATCCACCCTTTTCAATCGACCCAGCGGGGCCCGCATGACCACCCACATCACGATCGAATTCACCGAGCACGCAGCAGAAGCCATCGATGAGCAAACCAGCACCAGCTTTTCGTATGACCAGGGCGCGCACGTGCCGCAACTGGGCGACTTTGTCGAACTCGAGAATTCGCGCCAGACGTTTCTCGTGATCGGCCGCGTGTTTTCGCTCAAGGCCAACTACAGCGCCGTCAAGCTCGTGCTCGACCTTCCTCCGCACGACGACGCGCAATAATTCCCGGCGCGGCGAAACAATTCGGGCCGGACCCGTCGGCCTTGCCGCCGGCAATCGCACACGCCCGGCCTGCGTTGCATGAAATCACTCGAGCGACGAAATCGTAAAAAAAACCGCCGAAGCGGGCTCAATCCAGTCCTGCACTCACGGAAACTTCGCCGCCGTCAAGCAGCGATCGAACCACACCGCATCGTCTCCATCGCCGATCGGCCACATTTCCGCATCCAGCTGCGGCAACCCGCTCACCGGCGCCGACGCGCGGTTATCGTCACCGGACGCCCCCGCACGCATCCACGCCGATTGCTTTCCGCCGTTGTCGCACGCACTCCCATGCGCCTGCGCTTCACAGAACGCCACCGGTCGCACCTTCCCGCCATCGGCCGTGCTCACCGAGCGGTACTGATAAACCGCGCCGGTCGCCCAGTCCTCGCTCTGGCTGCAGACCCGCGCATGATGCTGCACATGGACCGCGCCGAAACATGCATAGGAAACGTGCGCGCCGCGCGCATCGTCGGGAATGAAATCGCAGTTCGCATCGAAACCGGTGAGCGGGCCGCCTGTGTATTTCGCGAGCCACTGGCGCTCGGCCTGTGCGCGCGCGATCAATCCTTTAGCCGATCGATTGCCTTGCGCACTTCGTCGACGGCCAGCGGGCGGCCTTCGTAATCGGCACCGAGACGGTTGTTGCGCGCGTCGATCCAGCGGCGCTGGCTACGCACCAGCATGTCGCGGATGGCCGTGTCCGGCGCGGCCTTCAGCACGCCCGCATAGGCCGAATTCATGCGTGCGTCGGCCGCACGCAATACAGGGCTCGCGCAGACGCGCTTCTCGATCGGCTGCGCGGCTTTCGCGCAATCCATCGCAAAGGCCGGCACCGCCACGCCAACGCCCATCACGAACATCGACGCAAGACCCGCCAGCCTGCGGGCCCCTACCATTCGAATCCCTCGCATGCTCTCTCTCAATTGGCTTTTTCTTGATCATGCTGCGTCGATGCGGCATTGCCCATCGTGGCCCGTGATGCCGGGTACCGGTATCGCCTTTCGCCGAACGCTGCAATCACGCATCACCCTGCGGCGCCGCATATCGGTACGCGTGCCTGCATGAATGCACACCGCCAGGCGCGATGCACGCCGGGATCATTCACGGGTGACTGGATCTCGATCGACCGGACAACGGTCATGCACGCCCGTACCCGGCACGCGCATTCGGTGCCGACGGTCATGAACGACCGTCGGCGAGAGGATCCGGCAGGCGGCGGCCGCCCATCGTCGCGCACGGATGCGCGATCGGCCGACCCGCACCGCGTTGCTTCACGGCACCGACGCCCGACCGGTTGCCCACCGCGGTCGGCCTGCCGCGAAACCGTTACTTCTTTTCCGGCTCCGACGCGCCCGGCTGCTTGAACGGGAACGTGCTGAACATCGACTTCGCCTGGTTCTGCATCTGCTCCTGCATCTGCACGAACATGTTCTTCGACTGCTCGATGTAGCTGGTCATCATCCCCTGCATCATCGGCGCCTGCATGTTCATGAACTGCGACCAGACTTCCGGATTCATCGCGTTGCCTTCGTACAGGTTCTTCGACTGATCCGCGAGCTTGTTCTGGATGTCGATGAACGCCTGGATGTTCTTTTCCAGGTACGTGCCCATCATGCCCTGCATCGCATGCCCGTAGAAACGGATGATCTGCGACAGCATCGACGACGAGAACATCGGCACGCCGCCGCTTTCCTCTTCGAGGATGATCTGCAGAAGGATGCTGCGCGTCAGGTCTTCGTTGGATTTCGCATCGACGACCTTGAAGTCCTCCTGCTCCAGCACGAGCTGCTTCACGTCGGTCAGCGTAATGTACGTGCTTGTCTCGGTATCGTAGAGCCGACGGTTCGGGTACTTCTTGATGAGCCGTTCGGCCGTCTTCTTTGTAGTAGTCATGTAACGCCTTTGAGTGCAGCGTAGCGGAAGTGACGAATCCCCGCCGCCCGAATCCGGGAGGCGGGGGCCTTCGGAAAACGCCCGGCTGCGCGGCCGCCCGGCCCGCGCAGCGCGGACGCTCAGCCCATGTGCAGGCCGCCGTTCAGCGAGAAGTCGGCGCCCGTCGCGAAACCGGAATCATTCGACGCGAGCCACGCGACGATCGAACCGATTTCCTCCGGCGCGCCGAGACGCCGCACCGGGATCGTCGCGACGATCTTCTCCAGCACGTCGGGGCGGATCGCCTTCACCATGTCCGTGCCGATGTAGCCCGGCGACACGGTGTTGACCGTCACGCCCTTCGTCGCGACTTCCTGTGCGAGCGACATCGTGAAGCCGTGGATACCGGCCTTCGCGGTCGAGTAGTTGGTCTGGCCGAACTGCCCCTTCTGGCCGTTCACCGACGAAATGTTGATGATCCGGCCCCAGCCGCGTTCGACCATCCCGTCGATCACCTGTTTCGTCACGTTGAACAGGCTCGTCAGGTTCGTGTCGATCACGGCGGTCCAGTCTTCGTGCGTCATCTTGCGGAACACGACGTCGCGGGTGATGCCCGCGTTGTTGACCAGTACGTCGATCTCGCCGACTTCGGCCTTCACCTTGTCGAACGCTTCCTTGGTCGAGTCCCAGTCGCCGACGTTGCCTTCCGACGCGATGAAATCGTACCCGAGCGCCTTCTGTTCCTCGAGCCATTTCACACGGCGCGGCGAGTTGGGGCCGCAGCCCGCGACGACCTTGAAGCCGTCTTTCGACAGACGCTGGCAAATGCTGGTGCCGATGCCGCCCATCCCGCCCGTTACGTACGCAATTCGCTGAGACATATATCTCACTCCATTCTTTTGGTTTCGAGGGCAGCCGAAGGCCCCTCTGACTTCACGTGACGCCGGCCGAAACCGCAATCGGCCGGCACACGGATTCGGTTCGCTGGTCGAGACCGGCCGGTTACGGACGCTCGACCGCGAGCGCGACGCCCATCCCGCCGCCGATGCACAGCGACGCCAGCCCGCGCTTCGCGTCACGCTTGGCCATCTCGTGCAGCAGCGTCACCAGGATCCGGCAGCCCGACGCGCCGATCGGGTGACCGATCGCGATCGCCCCGCCGTTCACGTTCACCTTCGACGTGTCCCAGCCCATCTGCTTGTGCACCGCCAGCGCCTGCGCCGCGAACGCCTCGTTGATCTCCATCAGGTCCAGGTCGCCCGGCGTCCAGCCCGCGCGCTCCAGGCACCGGCGCGAGGCCGGCACCGGGCCCATCCCCATCACGCTCGGATCCACGCCCGCGTTCGCGTACGCCTTGATCCGCGCCAGCGGCGTCAGGCCCAGCGCCGCCGCCTTCTGCGCCGACATCACCAGCACCGCCGCCGCGCCGTCGTTCAGCCCCGACGCGTTCGCCGCCGTCACCGAGCCGTCCTTCGAGAACGCCGGCTTCAGCCCCGCCAGCGATTCCGCCGTCACGCCGTGACGCACGAATTCGTCCGTCGCGAACTGCAGCGGCTCGCCCTTGCGCTGCGGAATCGCCACCGGCACGATCTCGTCGTCGAAGCGCCCGGCCTTCTGCGCGGCTTCCGCCTTGTTCTGCGACAGCGCCGCGAACGCGTCCTGCTCCTCGCGCGTGATCCCGTATTCCTTCGCGACGTTCTCCGCCGTGATGCCCATGTGGTACTGGTTGTACACGTCCCACAGGCCGTCGACGATCATCGTGTCGACCAGCTTCGCGTCGCCCATCCGGAACCCGTCGCGCGAGCCCGGCAGCACGTGCGGCGACGCGCTCATGTTCTCCTGGCCGCCCGCGATCACGATCTCCGCGTCGCCCGCGACGATCGCGTTCGCCGCCAGCATCACGGCCTTCAGGCCCGAGCCGCACACCTTGTTGATCGTCATCCCCGGCACTGCATTCGGCAGCCCGGCCTTGATCAGCGACTGCCGCGCCGGGTTCTGCCCCGAGCCGGCCGTCAGCACCTGGCCCATGATCACTTCGCTGACCTGCTCGGGCTTCACGCCCGCACGCTCCAGCACCGCGCGGATCACCGTCGCGCCCAGCTCCGGCGCCGCAATCTTCGCAAGCGAACCGCCGAATTTGCCGACCGCGGTCCGCGCGGCCGATACGATCACTACGTCCGTCATTTCCCTTTCCTCCAGGCCCGCACGACACGGCGCATCGCTACCGGCCCTGTTAAAAAAACTGCGGTGCATCGGACAGCGTGCTCCGCTGTCCGGTTTTCGTCAATCGCGCTGCAACACGTAACGCCCCGGCGCCGGCTCGATCACCGGGAACTGCGCGGTACCGGGCTGCGCGGGCGGCTCCACCTTGCGGCCGCCGTACTGATCGAGCCATTCGACCCAGGTCGTCCACCAGCTTCCCGGCTGCTCGGCTGCACCGGCGAACCAGTCGTCCGCCGATTCGGGCAGGTCGCTGTCGTTGACCCAGTAGCTGCGCTTCTTCTTCGCCGGCGGATTGATCACGCCCGCGATGTGCCCCGACGCGCCGAGCACGAACTTCAGCGGGCCCGACAGGATCGACGTGGATGCATAGGCCGTCTGCCACGGCACGATGTGATCCTCGCGCGAGCCGTAGATGAAGGTCGGCACGTCGATCAGCGTCAGGTCGACCGATTCGCCGCACACGGTCAGCGCACCCGGCTCGCGCAGCTTGTTCTCGAGATAGGTATTGCGCAGGTACCACGCGTACATCGGGCCCGGCAGGCTCGTCGAATCGCTGTTCCAGTACAGCAGGTCGAACGGCGCCGGCGTGCGGCCCTTCAGGTAGTTGTCGACGACGTAGTTCCACACGAGGTCGTTCGGCCGCAGGAACGAGAACGTGTTCGCGAATTCGACGCCGCGCATCAGCCCCGGCTGCGCGCCGTTCTTGCCGCCGATGGTCTGCTCGCGCATCTGCACGTGCGCCTCGTCGACGAACACGTCGAGAATGCCGGTGTCGGTGAAGTCGAGCATCGCGGTGAGCAGCGTCATCGACGCGGCCGGATGTTCGCCGCGCGCGGCGAGCACCGCGAGCGCGGTCGCGAGCATCGTGCCGCCGACGCAGAAGCCGAGCGTGTTGATCTGCTCGCGGCCGCTGATCTGCTGCACGGCGTCGATCGCCGCGAGCAGCCCTTCGTTCATGTAGTCGTCCCACGTCTTGTGCGCGACCGATGCGTCCGCGTTGCGCCACGACACGAGGAACACCTGATGGCCGTTCGACAGCGCATGCGCGACGAGCGAATTCTCGGGCTGCAGGTCAAGGATGTAGAACTTGTTGATGCAAGGCGGCACGATCAGCAGCGGCCGCTCGAACACCTTGTCCGTCTTCGGCGTGTACTGGATCAGCTGGATCAGGTCGTTCTCGTAGACGACCGCACCTTCAGTACACCCGAGGTTCTTGCCGACCACGAACTGCGATTCGTCGGTCTGCGAAATCTTGCCGCGCTGCATGTCGCCGAGCAGGTTCATCATCCCCTGCCGCAGGCTTTCGCCCTGCGTTTCGAGGATCGATTTCTGTGCATCGGGATTGAGCGCGAGGAAGTTGCTCGGCGCGGCTGCGGCCGTCCATTGCTGGACCGTGAAACGAATGCGCTCGCGCGTCTTGGGATCGGCCTGAAGCGCGTCGGCCAGTTCCTGCAGATAGCGCGCGTTGAGCAGATACCAGGCCGCCGCGAACGCATGCGCCGGCGACGCCTTCCACGCATCGCCGCTGAAACGGCGGTCCTTCAGTTCGGGAGACTCGAGCTTCGCCGCGGCGGCCTGCTGCATCAGCGCCATGCAATCGCGCGCGTAGTCGGCCTGCAGCGCCTGCAGCCGCTCGGGCGGAATCGCGGCGGCCGGCAGCTTCAACCCGGCGAACGGCGACGCCATCGCGCCGAAATCGGGCATCGACGGCATCCGGAACGGAAACGATGTCGGAAACTGGAATGTCGCGAACGGATTCATGGTGGCCGACGCAGTCGCGGCGCGTGCCGGATCCGCAAAACCGCGCCATGCATTCAACCATGACTCGAACATCTGCTGCATCGGCTGGGCGGCCGGATCGAAACCAATGCTGCCCGGGGAAGTGCCCGCCTGAGCGGACGTCGACGATTTTTTCGATGCTGTCATTACCTGCCTTACCGGTGATTCGTGAGCGTCTATCGTGAAATCCTGCTCGCGCGCGGCGTGCCGGCTGCGAGCCGGGCCGTCATGCTCTGGAGAGGCGTCTCCAGATTCTGCCGCAGTGCGGTATTTTTATCATTATCGTTTTCCCCATGTGAAGCGCCATGTCAAACCGCTGAACATTTCCGTACGGAGATAATCCTCGCGCAACAGACGGGACAAGGGTTCCGGCGAAACATAAAACATTTTGATTGACTTGACGTCGCAATCTTTCATTCGATCGCGCATGCTGCGTGGCATGACTGCCAAAATATCGAGATAACCCGATTTTGCGACGCAACAAACCCCACGCGCATACGCATCCCGTCAATCCGCCAGCCAGATCGCCGCCGCCATGCGGCCCGTCACGCGATCGCGCCGGTACGAATAGAAGCGATCCTGTTCGGTGAGCGTACAGGCCGTCCCGCCGCTCACGTGCGCAACGCCCGCACGCGCGAGACGCAGGCGCGCGAGCGCATAGAGATCGGCAAGAAACTTGCCCGGCGCGCCATCGATCGCGACGAACGCAAGCCGGGTTTCATCATGCTCCGACTGCGGGGCCGTGTCGAGAAACGCGTCGCGTACGTCGGCGCCGACCTCGAACGCCCGCGGGCCGATCGCCGGCCCGAGGTACGCATGAAGCGCGTCCGTCGCGCCGCCCGCGAGTGCCGCGACGCGCGCCGCGGTCTGCTCGACGATGCCGGCCGCCAGCCCGCGCCAGCCCGCATGTGCGGCGCCGACTGCGCGGCCCTGCGTGTCGCACAGCAGCACGGGCAGGCAATCCGCGACCATTACCACGCAGACGGCACCCGCCCGGTCGGTGACGCTCGCGTCGGCCTGCACCGGTGCCGTGGCAGCAGGCGCCGCCGCGATCACCTCGTCCGCCCGCACGATCTGCGCGCCGTGAACCTGCTCGAGCCACGCGGCACTCAACTGGCCCGCCAGCGCCAGCAAGCGCGCGCGATTCCCGGCGACATGGGCCGGGTCGTCACCGGTATGCAGGCCGAGATTCATTCCGCCCGGCAGCGCCTCTCCGCCCTGCCAGCGCCCGAATGGGCCTTCGCTCACCCCGCCGTCACGCGTCGTGATCAGCGCGCGCACGCGCGGCGACACCTGCCAATCGGGCTGTACGCAGTCCCGCCACGTCAACGGCGCCAGGTTCGTCATCGGCACTCACTCCTCCTCATCGTCCAGGTACGGCTCGTCATCGTGATACTCGCCGCCGAAATCGTCATCGTCGTAGACACCGTCGTCGTCGTCGAATTCCTCGTCGCCCTGCCCGAAGCCGAGCGCCGCAACGAGTGCGTTCATGTCGTCCGGAAGCGGGCAACGCCATTGCATCGCCTTGCCCGTGACCGGATGTACGAGGCCGAGCCGCCATGCATGCAGCGCCTGTCGCGCGAACCCGTCCGGCAGCGGCGTGACCGAGCGCTTGCCGCGCGCACGGCCGTACACGGGATCGCCGAGCAGCGGATGCCCGACGTGCGCGCAGTGCACGCGAATCTGGTGCGTGCGGCCCGTCTCGAGATCGCACTGGATCGCCGAAACCGGCTGACGTTGCCACAGGCATGTGTCAACCGTGCGGAAATGCGTGCGCGCGGGCTTGCCCGAGGCACCCGTGACGACGGCCATGCGCGTGCGTTCGCGCGGATCGCGGCCGATCGGCGCGTCGATCGTGCCTTCCTCGGGCATCGTGCCCCACACGAGCGCGAAATAGCGGCGCTTCACCGTGCGGGCCTGCAACTGGCGCACGAGGTCCGTCTGCGCGGCCAGCGTGCGCGCCACCACCATCAGGCCCGACGTTTCCTTGTCGAGCCGGTGGACGATCCCTGCGCGCGGCAGGCCGGCCGCCGCGTCGCCATAGCGATGCAGCAGCCCGTTGAGGATCGTGCCGCTCCAGTTGCCGGCGGCCGGATGCACGACGAGGCCGGCCGGCTTGTTGATGACGACGAGGGCGTCGTCCTCGTAGATCACGTCGAGCGGCACCGGCTCCGGCGCAAAGGCAAGCTGCTCGGGGAGCAGGTCGGGCACGAGCTCGATCTTCGCGCCGAGCGGCACCGGCTGGCGGATCTTCGACGGCGCGCCGTCGACGAGTACGCGCTGCGCCTCGATCCAGCTCTGCAGGCGGCTGCGCGAGAATTCGGGGAACAGTTGGGCGAGCGCCTTGTCGAGGCGTTCACCCGCGAGCGACATCGGCACTTCGACGATGCGCGGCGCGTCATCGGCCGCCGCGGACGGCACGACGGGCGGCTGTATTGCGTCGCCGGTCAGATCGTCATCGAGGGAATCCCCCGAGGCAGCGTCGGCGGGCCGATCGCTTGGGCTATAATCTTCGCGATTTGGTGTGCCCGGCTGGGCATTCTGCGAACTTGAACGGGTCATTTAGACTGGGTCACCGAGACTTGAAGCTAGGACATGCGAGCATGATGAATTCGACCAAACGTACGGCCAGAACCGTCGCCGCCCGGGCTGCGGCGGTAGCGGCCGCGGCCCTCATCGCCGGCTGCCACGGCTTGCCGCAGAAGCAGGACGAGACGGCTACCTGGTCGAACAACAAATTATACTCAGAGGCCCAGGACGCACTGTCCGGCGGCGACTGGGGCAAGTGCGCGAAATATTTCGAATCGCTGCAAGGTCGCGATCCGTTCGGCCATTTCGCGCAACAGGCACAGATCAACGTTGCATACTGCAACTGGAAGGATAACGAAGCGGCCGCCGCCGACCAGGCCGTCGATCGCTTCATCCAGCTCCATCCCGATCATCCGGATATCCCGTACGCGTACTACCTGAAAGGGATGATCCACTTCAACGACGATCTCGGCCTGTTCGGCCGCTTCTCCGGCCAGGACATGAGCGAGCGCGATCCGCAGGCACTGCGCGAATCGTACGATGCGTTCAAGGTCGTCGTCGACCGCTTCCCGAAGAGCAAGTACGCGCCCGACGCCGCCGCGCGGATGCGCTACATCGTCAACGCGCTCGCATCGCACGAAGTGCACGCGGCCGACTACTACTACCGTCGTGGCGCCTACGTCGCGGCCATCAACCGTGCGCAGCTCGCGATCAAGGACTACAAGGGCGCCCCGGCGATCGAGGACGCGCTGCACATCATGATCCTGTCGTACGGCAAGCTGAACCAGCCGCAACTTGCCGAGGACACGAAGCGAGTACTCGCCGGCACGTTCCCCGACAGCCCGTACGTCACGGGCCACTCGCGCCCCGGCGCGAAGAAGTCGTGGTGGCAGTTCTGAAGCACTGAGCAACGCAACACCAGCTGCACCAACAAAAAACCCGGCTCGATGGCCGGGTTTTTTGTTGGCACCGCATTCCGGCGGCACGGATGCGGGCGCGCGGCGGTCGCCGCGCGTGCCGTCACGTGCGTTTTTCCGAGCGATGCTCGTCGAAGAAGTCCTGGACAACCGCGATCTCGCGGGTCCGCTTGAACGGCGGCAGGCTCTGCCAGATCCGGCGACCGTAGGGCTTGTCGACGAGCCGCGTGTCGCAGATCATCAGCACGCCGCGATCCGTCTCCGCGCGAATCAGCCGGCCCGCCCCCTGCTTCAGCGTGATCACGGCCTGTGGCAACTGGTGCACGGCGAACGGGCTCAGCCCCTTCTTCGTCAGCGCGTCGAGCCGCGCGGCCAGCACCGGATCGTCCGGCGGCGCAAACGGCAGCTTGTCGATCACGACGAGCGACAGCGCGTCGCCGCGCACGTCGACACCTTCCCAGAAACTCTGGCTGCCGACCAGGATCGCGTTGCCATACGCACGGAAACGGTCGAGCAATTCGGTGCGGCTCGCATCGCCCTGCACGAGCAGGGGCGTGTTCCAGCCGCGCGATTCGATCACGTCGCGCAGCTTCGACGCGATCCGGTCGACCGCGCGCAGCGTCGTGCACAGCATGAACACGCCGCCACCGGACGCCTCGATCGCCGGCAGCGCGGCGTCGAAGACGGCGTCGGTAAACGCCGGCGAAGACGGTTGCGGCAGGTTGCGCGGCACGTACAGCAGCCCTTGCGACTGGTAGTCGAACGGGCTCGCGAGCGTCATCGAGCGACGCGAGCTGAGGCCCATTTGCGCCGCGTAGTGCGTGAAATCGCCGCGCACCGACAAGGTGGCCGACGTGAACACCCATGCGCGCGGCACGCCCGCGCGCTGCTTGGCAAAGATCGGCGCGACCGACAGCGGCGTTTCGTGTAGCTGGACGGTATGCGCGAACACTTCGACCCAGCGCACCTTCTCGTTCGGATCGCCGTCGGATGCCGCCTTGTCGCCGGCCGCCGCTGCATCGGCCTTCGCGGCCGCTTCCGTCGCGCCAGGCGCGACCCAGCCCGCCAGCAGGTCCTGCAGCTCGCGTGCTCGCCGCAGGCACGCGCCGAGCGATTCCGCCCGTTCGGCCTGGCTCGCAAGCGCTGATGCCAGCGCGTCGAGCGCAGCCTCGAGCGCATCGAGCGCGCCGAACATCGGGTGATCGTCGCCGAGCTGGGCGAGCGACATGCGGACGATCTGGTCGTTCGCGAACGCAAGGCGCAAGTCGCGCGCCGCGCGCTCGAGATCGCCGCCGAGCTTCACCCACTCGACCGCGTCGCGTGCATGGCTCAGGCCTTCCGCCACCGTGTCGCGTGCGAGCTCGAGAATCTGCGTCGTCGACAACGTCTCGCCGAAGAACAGCGTCGCCGTTTCCGGCAACTGGTGCGCTTCGTCGAAGATGACCGTGTTCGCGTTCGGCAGCAGCTCGGCCATCCCCGTGTCGCGCAGCATGATGTCCGCGAAGAACAGGTGGTGGTTGACGACGACGATGTCGGCCTGCTGCGCCTCGCGCCGCGCCTGCATCACGAAGCAATCCTTGTAATGCGGGCATTCCTGGCCGAGGCAGTTGTCGCGCGTCGACGTGACCATCGACCACACGGGCGCCGTTTCCGGCACGCTCGCGAGCTCGGCCTTGTCGCCGCTCTTCGTGATCTTCGCGAAACGGACGATTTCCTGCAGATAGGCCGTATCCTGCCGCGACGGCAACCGGCCGTTGTCGGCCGTGCGTTGCAGGTAGTAGTGGCACAGGTAGTTTGCGCGGCCCTTCAGCATCGCGACCGACACCGGCACCGCCAGCGCGTTGCGCACGGTCGGGATGTCGCGCTGGAACAGCTGGTCCTGCAGGTGTTTCGTGCCGGTCGACACGATCACCTTGCCGCCCCACAGCATCGCGGGCACGAGGTACGCATAGGTCTTGCCGGTACCCGTGCCGGCCTCGACGATCAGCGTGTTGTCGCCGGCATCGCTATCGGACTCGGTTGCGCCGCCGTCCGCGCCGGGCTCGGCCGCCTTGCCGCCGTCGCCGAGGCGACGCGCCGGCCGCTTGCGGGTTTCGAAGATCTCGGGTTCGGGCATCCGGCGGGCGGACGCCTCCATCGCGGACGCGACGGCACGCGCCATCTCGATCTGCGACATACGCGGCCGATAGCCGTCGAGCGCACGCGCCAGCAATCCGCCTTCGCCGAAGATCGTGTCGAGTTCGTCGACGCGCTTGCGGCTCAGCTCAAAGGTGCCTTCGGGCGCACGAGCGCGCCCGGCGGACGACACGTCGCGCCGGGCATCGGGGGTGGCTTCAAGCGGTGAATTCAAGGCAAGCGTTCCTGTATCCAGCGCCCGGGCGGCGCCGGCGCTTGCCAGGCCGCGCTCAGGCGCGCTTATCCGGTTCCAGCTGCGACTGCAGCAAAATGATTTTGTCCTTGGCCGCCAGCTTTTCCTTCTTCAGCCGGTGCAGCGTGATGTCGTCGATGTCGGAGTGCCCTTCCTTCAGCTCGATCTCCCGAGCGAGCTGCTGGTGCTGCTCCTGCAATGCAGCCAAACGGTTGTGCAATTCCTGCTGCTGTTCCGTGTGACGGTTTTGCATATTTGCCTCCTCATCGAAGCAGCGCGCCGACTGGCGTGCCCGCGCGCCCGAGACTGACCCGATCAATCCAACACGTTACTGCCCCTGCTGTTGCTTCTGCTGCGCCTTCTCGGCCGCTTCCTTCTGACGCCGCTCGACATCGGCCTTGTGCTGCTCGGCTTCCTTCTGCTTCTGCTCGTAGCGCGCGGCGTTGTCCGCCCGCTCCTGCGCCTTCTGCGCGGCCTGCTGGTGCGCCTGGTCGAGCTTGCGCTGGAAATCGCCCTGCTTCTGGTCGTATGCCTGCTTGCTCGCCGCGCGCTGCGGCCCTTCCGCGCCGCGCTGCGCCTGCTTCAGCGCATTCTGCTCCTGCTTGTCGCGGAACGCAGCCGCGTTTGCCGCATCGTTCGCCGCGCGCTGCGGCGCCTCCGCCGCATTCTGCGCCGCCTTCAGCGCCTGCTGCTGGTCGCGCTGCTGCGCGCGCACCGCCCGCTGCTCGTCGTTGAGCGCGAGCTGCTCCTGGCGGATGCTCGCCCGCTCGTCGCGCATCTGGTCACGCGCCTTGCCGAGACAGTGATTGACGAAGAACTTGCTGTAGCAATCGTGCTCGGCCACCGCATAACGATAATCGTTTTCTGCGGAGCGTTGATTGAGCACTTTTTGACGGGCGTCGAAATCCGGTGCGGCCGTGGCCATCGCGGGCGCAGCCGCGGCGGCGGCCGGCGCGGTTGCGTCCGAAGCTTGCGCGAACGCGCCGGAGGCCCCGGCAGACAAAGCCGCGGCGAGCGCTGCGCCGAGCGCGACGAGAGAAATTCGGGAAGTTGGCAACGTCGTAGGAAAGCTGCGGGACATGTGTCAAATTCTATCACCCCCGGCTGGACGCTCCGCCATTTATGGCAAAATGCCCCGCTTCACTCACCCGCGGCATCTGGCCCGTCGGGCCCGCCACGCAGCCCGCCGCTTCGGGCCCGCCGGCCCGCGCCGCGATTTCAGCAGGCACATCATCCACGACATGACGGAAACCGTAGCACTCAAGATCGTACAGCGCATCGCCACCGAACTGTCCGTCCAGCCGCGCCAGGTCGCGGCGGCAGTGCAACTTCTCGACGAAGGCTCGACCGTTCCGTTCATTGCCCGGTACCGTAAGGAAGTGACCGGCAACCTGGACGACACGCAGTTGCGCCAACTCGAGGAACGCCTCCTGTACCTGCGCGAGCTCGAGGATCGCCGCGCGGCGATCCTGTCGAGCATCGACGAACAGGGCAAGCTGACCGACGAACTGCGCGCCGCGATCGATGCGGCCGACAGCAAGCAGGTGCTCGAAGACCTTTATCTGCCGTATAAGCCGAAGCGCCGCACGCGCGCGCAAATCGCCCGCGAAGCCGGCCTCGAGCCGCTCGCGCAGGCGCTGCTCGCGAACCCGCTGCTCGACCCGCAGGCCGAGGCGGCCGCGTATGTCGACGCCGACAAGGGCGTCGCCGACGTGAAGGCCGCGCTCGACGGCGCGCGCGACATCCTGTCCGAACAGTTCGGCGAGACGGCCGAGCTGCTCGGCAAGCTGCGCGACTACCTGTACAACCAGGGCGTCGTGTCGTCGGCCGTCGTCGAAGGCAAGGAAAACGAGGAAGGCGAGAAATTCCGCGACTATTACGACTACGCGGAAACCATCAAGACCGTGCCGTCGCACCGTGCCCTGGCGCTGTTCCGCGGCCGTAATGCGGGTGTGCTGACGGTCAAGCTCGGTCTCGGTGAAGAACTCGACGCGCAGGTGCCGCATCCCGGCGAGGGGATGATCGCACGCCATTTCGGCATCGCAAACCAGAATCGCCCGGCCGACAAATGGCTGTCCGACGTATGCCGCTGGTGCTGGCGCGTGAAGGTGCAACCGCATATCGAGAACGAGCTGCTCACGCAACTGCGCGAAACGGCCGAAACCGAAGCGATCCGCGTGTTCGCGCGCAACCTGAACGACCTGCTGCTGGCCGCGCCGGCCGGCCCGAAGGCCGTGATCGGTCTCGACCCCGGCCTGCGCACGGGCGTGAAGGTCGCGGTCGTCGACCGCACCGGCAAGGTGCTCGCGACCGACACGATCTACCCGCACGAGCCGCGCCGCGACTGGGACGGCTCGATCGCGAAACTCGCACGCATCGCCGCGCAGACGCAGGCCGAGCTGATCAGCATCGGCAACGGCACCGCGTCGCGTGAAACCGACAAACTCGCGAGCGAACTGATCGCGAAACACCCGGAGCTGCGCCTGCAGAAGATCGTCGTGTCGGAAGCCGGCGCGTCGGTCTATTCGGCATCCGAGCTGGCCGCGAAGGAATTCCCGGAGCTCGACGTGTCGCTGCGCGGTGCCGTATCGATTGCACGCCGCCTGCAGGATCCGCTCGCCGAGCTCGTGAAGATCGAGCCGAAGGCCATCGGCGTCGGCCAGTACCAGCACGACGTGAACCAGCGCGAACTCGCCCGCTCGCTCGACGCGGTCGTCGAGGACTGCGTGAACGCGGTCGGCGTCGACGCCAACACCGCGTCGGCCCCGCTGCTCGCCCGCGTGTCGGGCCTGAACGCGACGCTCGCACGCAACATCGTCGACTATCGCGATGCAAACGGCCCGTTCCCGTCGCGCGAGCACCTGCGCAAGGTGCCGCGCCTCGGTGACAAGACCTTCGAACAGGCCGCCGGCTTCCTGCGCATCAACGGCGGCGAGAATCCGCTCGACCGCTCGTCGGTGCACCCGGAAGCCTATCCGGTCGTCGAGCGGATGCTCGCGAAGATCAACAAGCGCATCGACGACGTGCTCGGCAACCGCGAGGCGCTGTCGGGCCTGTCCCCCGCTGAATTCGTCGACGAACGTTTCGGCCTGCCGACCGTGCGCGACATCCTGTCGGAGCTGGAGAAACCGGGCCGCGATCCGCGCCCCGAATTCAAGACCGCGACGTTCCGCGAAGGCGTCGAGAAGGTGTCGGACCTCGTGCCGGGCATGACGCTCGAAGGCGTCGTGACGAACGTCGCCGCATTCGGCGCGTTCGTGGACATCGGCGTCCACCAGGACGGCCTCGTCCACGTATCCGCGATGTCGACGAAGTTCATCAAGGACCCGCACGAAGTCGTGAAGGCCGGCCAGGTCGTCAAGGTGAAGGTGCTCGACGTCGACGTGAAGCGCCAGCGCATTGCGCTGACCATGCGCCTCGACGACGACGCGGCAGCGCCCGGCATGTCGTCGCGCGGCGGCCAGGATCGCGGCACCGCAGGGCGCGGCGCCGCCCGCCCGCAGCGTTCGCGCGAGCCGGAACCGGCCGGCGCAATGGCCGCGGCGTTCGCGAAGCTGAAACGCTGAGTACGCGCAAGCGTTCTCGACATACAAAAATGCCCGCCTTCCGGCGGGCATTTTTTATTGAGTCGTCATACGCATTTCCAGTATTCGCGATGAAAACCGAATATGCGCGTTTTCATCATCATTTACCCGTGTTTAATCGGCGAGTTGAACAATCCGCGTTGTGAGATACGTTTTCTTGACGCTTCACAAGCGGTACATAAAATAAATCTGCGAACGACAGTATTTTGATGCTTCCGGAATACGCAGCGATTTTTCCGCTCAGCGGCAAGGTTCTCAGCAGCCCTCGCGCACGCGATGCATTTCCGGCCCGCCCGTCTTTCAGTCTCGCTGTTTGCAGTCGATTCGCGACGCATTGCATCCGGTACTCACCTGGCCGGTGAACCGGGACGGATTCGCGAAAAATGGATCGGGAAACCATGACAGAAGACCATCTGAAAACCGAACTGGCCGCATTGCACATTCCCGTTTTCGATGTGCCATGGGCCGGCGCCTGTTCACCGCACGTCGAACGAATCGAATCGCGCATGCTCGAATGGGCCGACGCATATGGCATGTTCATCAGCGACGCTTACCGGGAACGCGTCGCGCGCACCCGGTACGGCTGGCTCGCCGCGCGCTGCTACCCGAACGCCGATCCTTCCCTGCTGCAGGCGCTCGCCGATTATTTCGTGTGGTTCTTTCTCGTCGACGACCTGTTCGTCGATCGTGTGGCGCCGGTCGGCCCTGATACGTTGCGCAATCTGACCGCGATGATCGATGTGCTCGACTACGAATGTATCAGCCCCCAGCCTGTCTACGGCGAGCGAGCGTGGCTCGATCTGTGCCAGCGCCTGCGCGCGCGCCTGTCGGCCGAACATTTCGCGCGCTTCGCACAAGGGATGCGCCTGTGGGCCACCACCGCCGGGCTCCAGATCCTCGCCCACCTGAGGACAGAGCCCGTCGCAATCCCGCAATACGAGACGATCCGGCGTCACACGAGCGGGATGAATCCGTGCCTCGCGCTGGCGGACGCGGCCAATGCCGGCGCCGTCCCGCCCGATACGTTTCATCGGCCGGAGATCCAGACGCTGTGCCGGCACGCGAACCATATCGTCTGCTGGAGCAACGATATCCAGAGCGTCGGCGTCGAGGCACGCCAGCCAGGGCAGTTCCGGAACATGGTGCTGATCCACGCGTCGCGCGGCCATACGCTGCAGGCAAGCGTCGACTACACGGCCGAGCGCGTACGCACCGAGATCACCGACTTCGTCATCTGCGCCGATGCACTCGCACGGCACGCCGACACGCGTGTGCGCGGCCTCGTCGACGGCTGCCGATACTGGATACGCGGCTATCTCGATTGGGTGGCGCGGGATACGCAGCGCTATGCGGCTGCATTCGCGGCCGGCGATGCGGACGATCGCGGCCTGATTGCCTGATTGCCGGGTCAGATGATTCGGCGGCGCGCGGCTGAACGGCCCGCGCCGCCCCCGGGGTCAGATCTCTATCTTCGTCCCGAGCTCGACCACGCGGTTCGCCGGGATCGAGAAGAAGTCGGTCGGCTTCGCGGCGTTCTGATGCATCCACGCGAATACCCGCTCGCGCCAGATCGACATCCCGGGCAGATGCGTCGGCACGACCGTTTCGCGCGCGAGGAAGAACGACGTGTCCATCAGCTCGAACGTCATGTCGCGCGTGCGGCCGAATTCCTCGAGCACGGCCTTCACATCCGGCGTCTCGTTGAAACCGTACTCGGCCTTCACGATGTACAGCCCGCCGCCCGCATCGCGCGAGCTCAGACGCTTGTCGTCGCGCACGTAAGGAAAGTCGCGTGTGACGAACGTCAGGAAAATGGTCCGCTCGTGCAGCACCTTGTTGTGCTTCAGGTTGTGCAGCAGGCTGACGGGCACGAGCTTGTCGTTGCCGGTCAGGTAGATCGCGGTGCCCGACACGCGATGCGGCGGATGCGCGAGCAATCCCTGCAGGAACGGCTCGAGCGGAATACCGTCTGCCGCCGTGCGCTCCTTGACGATGTGGCGCCCCTTGTACCAGGTCATCAGCAGGAAGAACAGCAACGCGCCGATGCCGAGCGGCAGCCAGCCGCCCTGCGCAACCTTCAGCAGGTTCGCACCGAAAAAGCCGAGATCGACCACGAGGAACACCGCGATGATCGCACCGACCAGCAGGCGGTTCCAGTTCCACACCTTCACCATCACGACGGCCGCGAGCACGGTCGTGATCACCATCGTCGCCGTCACCGCGATGCCGTACGCGGCCGCGAGGTTGTCGGAGCTCTTGAAGCCGACCACGATGCAGAGGATCACGAACAGCAGCAGCCAGTTCACGACCGGCACGTAGATCTGGCCGATCGCGAGATCGGACGTATGCAGCACCTTCATGCGCGGCACGTAGCCGAGCTGGATCGCCTGCGACGTCAGCGAATACGCGCCCGAGATCACGGCCTGCGACGCGATGACGGTCGCGACCGTCGACAGCACGACGAGCGGCAGCAGCCCCCATTCGGGCGCCAGCAGGAAGAACGGGTTCTCGATCGCTTTCGGGTTCTGGATCAGCAGCGCGCCCTGGCCGAAGTAGTTCAGCACGAGCGACGGCATCACGAGCCCGTAGGCCGCGATGCGGATCGGCTTCGCACCGAAGTGGCCCATATCCGCGTAGAGCGCTTCCGCACCGGTCAGCACCAGCACGACCGAGCCGAGCACGACGTACGCCTGCAGCAGGTGGTCGGCCATGAACGACGCCGCGTAATACGGGTTGATGGCCGCCATGATGCCCGGCACGCGCACGATGTGGTACACGCCGAGCGCCGCGATCACGACGAACCACAACACCATGATCGGGCCGAACAGCTTTCCGACCAGCGCGGTGCCGTGACGCTGGATCCAAAACAGCGCGATCAGGATCGCGATCGTGATCGGCAGCACGAGATGGGACAGGTGCGGCGTCGCGATTTCGAGACCTTCGACCGCCGACATCACCGAGATCGCCGGCGTGATCACCGCGTCCCCGTAGAACATGCACGCGCCGAATATCCCGAGCGCCATCAGCGCACCCGCGACGCGGGTCTTCGAATCGAGCGGGCGCAACGACAGCGCCATCAGCGCGAGCACGCCGCCTTCGCCGTTGTTGTCCGCCCGCATCACGAACAGCAGGTACTTGATGCCGACCACCAGGATGATTGCCCAGAACAGCAGCGAGATCACGCCGAGAATCGATGCTTCGGTGAGCGGAATGCCGTGTGCGGGGCTGAACGCCTCCTTGAGCGAATACAGCGGGCTGGTGCCGATGTCGCCGAACACGACGCCGATGGCTGCTATCGCTAGCGCCCGCATCGAGTGTTGGTGCGTCGAATGCGGCGCGTGTGCTGCGTCGGTCGCGTGGATCGTGTCGTTCATATAAAGCGGAATAATCGGGTCCGGGTCGGACAAAACGAGCGCTATTCTACTCGCGCCCCCGTGAATCGCCGCCCTGCTCTGTTGCCTTGTAACCACGTGATCCACGCTGCGCATGCAATCTGGCGCGAGCTGTGGCAGGGCTGCCAATCATAGCCGGGGCAGCGCCGTCTGCCTACCGGATCCACGGTACGCGCGGCACCGGCACGCATGGCGCCGTAATGAAAAACGGCGCCGCAAGCGGCGCCGTACAAGGCTTTCCTTCGATTCGCCGGCCGCTTACGCGCCCGAGCCGTCACGCTGTGCGCGACCGCGCTTGATCCACGCCTCGAGGTTGTGCGGCCGAACCGTGTCCCACTCCTCGAACGGCTGATGAATCCACGGATTCGTCGGCAGAAACTGCGTGTGATAGTCGGGCTTGACCTTGGAGCAACCCTTGTACCAGAGCACGGCCGAGCGCACGGCCGTCACCGACGGATAGCGCTCCTTCAGGTGCTCCTGCACGCGCGCAAGCGTCACGCCCGAATCGACGAGATCGTCGACCAGCAGCACGTTGCCCGCCAGGTTGCCGCGCGTCATCGTGATGTACTGCGCGATGTCGAGATCGCCCTGCTCCGTGCCGGCCGCCTCGCGGTACGAACTCGTCGCGAGGATCGCAAGCGGCACGTCGTAGATGCGTGACAGTTGATCGCCGACGCGCAGGCCGCCGCGCGCGAGGCACAGGATCTGGTCGAACTTCCACCCCGATGCATGCACCTGCAGCGCGAGCAGCTCGATGAGACGGTGATACTCGTCCCAGCCTACCCACAGGTTCTTGTCGTCGTTGCGCGGATCGGTCATCAAATCTGCCGCTGTCATCGTGATTTGCTGCGTCATCTGAAAATTACACCTTGAACGGATGGCGGAGCAGAATCGTTTCGTCGCGGTCCGGCCCCGTCGACACCATGTCGACCGGCACGCCAGCCACTTCCTGGACGCGGGCCAGGTACGCCTGCGCGTTTGCCGGCAGTGCTTCCCACGTCTTGATGCCGACCGTGCTTTCCTTCCAGCCGGCAAACGTTTCGTATACAGGCTCGCAACGGGCCACGTCGGCAGCGCCGCGCGGCAGGATGTCCGCATCCTTGCCGTCAATCTTGTAGCCGACGCACAGCTTGACTTCGTCGAGGCCGTCGAGCACGTCGAGCTTCGTCATGCACAGGCCCGACACGCCGTTGATCTGGATCGAGCGGCGCAGCGCGGCCGCGTCGAGCCAGCCCGTGCGGCGCGGACGGCCCGTGACCGAACCGAATTCCTTGCCGACGTTGGCGAGCGTGACGCCGACCTGATCCTGACGCTGCGGATTGTCCGCATCGTACAGTTCGCTCGGGAACGGGCCCGAGCCGACGCGCGTGCAATAGGCCTTCGTGATACCGAGGATGTAGTTGAGCTTCTGCGGACCCACGCCCGCGCCGGCCGACGCCGCACCTGCGACGCAGTTGCTCGACGTGACGAACGGATAGGTGCCGTGATCGATGTCGAGCAGCGTGCCTTGCGCGCCTTCGAACAGAAGGTTCTGGCCCGCATTGTTCGCGTCGTACAGGCGGCGCGACACGTCGGCCACCATCGGCTTCAGGCGGTCGGCATAGCCGAGCATCGTGTCGAGCGTGGCCTGGAAATCGACGGCCGCGCCGCCCAGGTACTGGGTCAGCACGAAGTTGTGGAAATCGAGGTTTTCGCGCAGGCGGTCGGCGAAGGTCTTCGCGTCGAACAGGTCCTGCACACGCAGCGCGCGACGGCCGACCTTGTCTTCGTACGCGGGGCCGATGCCGCGGCCCGTCGTGCCGATCTTGCCCGCGCCCTTGCGCGCTTCGCGCGCCTGGTCGATCGCGATGTGGTACGGCAGGATCAGCGTCGTGGCTTCGGAGATGAACAGGCGGTCGCGCACGTTCACGCCGGCTTCTTCCAGCTCGCCGATTTCCTTGAACAGTGCTTCGGGGGACAGGACGACGCCGTTGCCGATGTAGCAGGCGACGCCTTCACGCATGATGCCCGACGGAATGAGGCGCAAGATCGTTTTCTTGCCGCCGATGATGAGGGTGTGGCCGGCGTTGTGACCGCCCTGGAAACGCACGACGCCCTGAGCGTGGTCCGTCAGCCAGTCGACGATCTTGCCCTTGCCTTCATCACCCCATTGCGTTCCCACGACGACGACATTGCGCCCGGGAGTCACGTTCACTGCGCTGGCAGACATGTTGATTCGTTAGCTGGTTAAAAACGTATTCTACCTATGTTCGCGGGCGATTCCGAATTTTTCCGTTTCGCTTCAACGATATGCGCGCCGAAGCACGTCCCGCGAACGTCTGTTTATCGGGGTTCGACCACCCATGCGCCGTTGCGCTCGACGAGCGAACGGTCGCAGGCGAACTCGTCGAGCACATGATCGTGGCCCGGCAGCGCCTGGATCACGACCTCGCCCGCATCGCGCAGCGCCGCCACGGCCGCGCTCAGCGCGTCGTCCTGCGCCCACGGCGCGAGAATCGCCGTGCCGCGCGCCTCGACCGGCGAAATCCGCGCGAGTTCGCGCAGGTCGAGCGAGAAGCCCGTCGCCGGGCGGGCACGGCCATACGCCTGGCCGACATGGTCGTAGCGGCCGCCCCGCGCAATCGCGTTCGGCACGCCGTCGATGTAGGCGCTGAACATCGCACCGCTGTGATACGCATAGCCACGCAGGTCGCCGAGATCGATCGCCACCTCGGCACCCTTTGCCTGCGCCGCGAGTTGCGCCAGATCGTCGAGCGCCCGCGTGATCTCGGGCAGCACCGGCAAGCGTGCGCGCGCCTCGGCGAGCACGCTCGCGTCACCGTAGAGGTGCGGCAACGCGCGCAGCGCGGCGCGCGTGTCGGCGCCGAGATCGTCGGTGAGCTCGTTCAGCAGCGGCACGTCCTTGCCCGACAGCGCGTCGTACAGCGACTCGCCGCGCTCGGCAGCCTGCGCGTCGCGCGCCAGCAGCGCAGCGAGCACGCCCGCATGGCCGAGGTCGAGGCGGATGCGCGACAGGCCTGCGAGATGCAGCGCGTCGAGCATCAGTTGCTGGATCTCGAGATCAGCTTCCAGCCCGGCATGCCCGTAGATTTCGGCGCCGATCTGGATCTGCTCGCGCGTCGCGTGCAGGCCGCGCGGACGCGTATGCATCACGTGGCCCGCATAGCAAAGACGCGTCACGCCCTGGCGGTTCAACAGGTGCGCGTCGATCCGCGCGACCTGCGGCGTGATGTCCGCGCGCAGGCCGAGCGTACGGCCCGACAACTGGTCGACCAGCTTGAAGGTGCGCAGGCGCAGGTCGGCGCCGCCGCTCGTCAGCAGCGACTCGAGATACTCGAGCAGCGGCGGCATCACCATTTCGTAGCCATACGAACGGAAGCGGTCGAGCAGCCTGCGGCGCAGCTCCTCGATCTTGCGCGCTTCCGACGGCAGTACGTCGGCGATATTCTCGGGAAGTAACCAGGTCGACATCGGTACGGTCCTACGACGGGAAACAGCGCGCGACACGCGCGCCGCGATGTGAATCGGAAATTCTGAATTCGGGCGGGACAAACGGCGGATGCGCCGTCCGGATCAGGTCGCGAGCAGCAGCAGTATGAGCCCGAGCACCATCACGAGCAGCCCACCGATCCGGATATGATGCGGCGGCCGCTCAGCTATTCTACGAAACGTGTCGCGCCAGGCAACGGGAAACACGAAGGGGAACGCCCCCTCGATGATCAGCATCAGCGCTACTGCAAGCAACAACGAGCCAGCCAGGTCCATGCGAGCGACGGCGCCGCTCGACGCGGCGCCCCAAGGTCAATGTTTGCGGGGAGCAGGCGCCGCCGGTGCGGCACCGCCCGTCGGGCTGCGCATGAAGCGGAAGAACTCGCTGTCGGGATCGACGACGATGATGTCGTTGCGCTTGAACGTGTTCCGGTAGGCCTGCAGGCTCGCGTAGAACTGATAGAACTGCGGGTCGCGGCCGAACGCATCGGCGGCAATCGACGCGGCCTTCGCGTCGCCCTCGCCCTTGATCGTCTGGGCGGACTTGTACGCGTTCGCGAGCACGGCCTGCTGTTCGCGTTCGGCGTCCGCCTTGATCTGCTCGACGTCGGCCGCGCCTTGCGCACGCACCTGCGCAGCCTGATCGCGCAGCGCGCCGATCATCCGCTGATAGACGGCGTCGGTCTGAGCGGCCGGCAAGTCGACGCGCGTCAGCTGGACGTCGACCACGTCGACGCCGAAGCCGGACACCGTCGTCTTCACTTCGTCGCGCGCCGCATCGGCGATCTCACGCTGGCCGCCAAGCGCGTCGTCAAGCGCACGCTTGCCGAACGCGTCACCGAGTGCGCTCTTCAGCGCGCCGGCGAGGCGGTCGCCGGCTGCCGACGGGTCGCCGCCCGTCGTCGTGAAATACTTCATCGGATCGCTGATCCGGTACTTCACCGCGTAAGCGACGAGCAGGTCGTGCTTGTCTTCCGTTGCCAGTTGCAGCGGATCCGACGACTCGAGCGATTGCAGGCGCGTGTCGATCAGCGTGGCCGTCTGCAGCGGCGGCGGCAATTTGAAATGGATACCCGGGCCTGCCAGCTCGGGTTGCGCGCCATCGCGCCCCGACAGCACGGCCGCGTGGCGCGGATCGACGGTAAGGACTGTCGACGATGCCGCGAAGGCAACGATCACGATTGCGACGACGAGCGCAATGATTCGGTTCATGTTCTGCGCTCCCCGTTACTTCAGATCGTCTTCGCGCGACCGGCTGCGAAACGCCTCGCGCGATCGCAGCACGTCGTTGCCCGACGCCCCCACGGCCGACGCCGCACTCGCAGGTGCCGCTGCAGCCGGCGCGACAGCCGCCGGTGCCGACGCCGCATCGGGCGCGGACGCGCCGGTGGACGCCGCGGCGTTTTGTCGCCCCTGCTCGACGAGCTTGTCGAGCGGCAGGTACACGACGCTGTTGCCGCCCTTGTTGCCGACGAACACCTTCGTCGCGTTCGAATAGATTTCCTGCATCGTCTCGAGATACATCCGCTCGCGAATCACCGCGGGCGCCTTCGAATACTGCGCATAGACCTGCTTGAAGCGATCGGCATCGCCTTCAGCTTCCGTGACCACGCGATCGGCGTACGCCTTCGCTTCGTCGACGAGCTTCGCCGCATCGCCCTGTGCCTTCGGCAGCAGGTCGTTTGCATACGCCTGCGCCGCGCGCTTCGCGGCCTCGCGCTCGTCGCGCGCCTTCGCGACTTCACCGTAGGCGGCCTGTGTCTGCTCGGGCGCCGCAACGCTCTGCATCGTAACGGCCGTCACCTCGAGCCCGGACTGGTAGCGATCGAGATCGCGCTGGATCGCGGCGGTGAGCTGCTCGCGCAGCGCGTCGCGGTCCTGGTTCAGCACGTCGGCTGCGCTGCGCGTGCCGACGATCGCACGTACCGCGGCCTGGGCGGCCTGCGACACGCTGCGCTCGGGATCGACACTGCGGAACAGGTAATCGGTCGCGGAACGGATCCGGTACTGGACGATGAAGCGCACGTCGACGATATCGGCATCGCGCGTCAGCATCGCCGCTTCCTTCACGTTCGCGAGACGCACGACGTTGTTGCGGCCGATCTCGATCGAGCGGACCTGCGACGTATCGACGATCTCGTGCGATGCGAACGGATACGGCGCGCGCCAGTGCACGCCCTGGCCGACCGTGCCCGACAGCTTGCCGAGCTGCAGCACGACGCCCGTCTGTCCTTCCTGTACCACGAACAGCCCGCTGCCCGCGTAGACCGCGACCAGCACGCCGATCACGATGCCGACGCCGACTCGCGCGGCTCGCCCGTTGTCAGGACGGAAACCGTTGCCGCCCTTGCCGCCGAACAGGCCGTTCAGGCGCCGGTTGAAGTTGCGCCACATCTCGTCGAGATCGGGCGGACCATCGCCGTCGCCGCCTTGCGGACGCTTCGATTCGTTCGGACGGGGACGGGATCCGTCTTTGCCATTGCTTTCGCCACGTCCCCAGCGGGGATCGTTGATCGACAGCAAGGCGCGCATCCGCCGCCAGGTACTCCGCTCGTTGTATTCGTTCACCAGAGTTTGTTCACCAGATTAGACGCCGGCGAACCGGCCGGGACCGGTTAGCGCCCGTGTTCGGAAATCGTGTGGTCTTCGTGTGGTTCAGCGGGGGCGCCGTCGAGCACGCCGTTGGGTAACGTCGCGCCGGAAAGGTGTTCCGCGGAGGCGATTTCGGCGATGGCGGCACGCAACGCGTCAAGACCCTGACCGGTGCGCGCGCTCAAAAAGACGCGCGAAATATTACCATACTCGTCCCGCTCGACCGCGTCGCCGCGGGCCGCCAGCTCAGGCACGGCATCAATCTTGTTGAACACCAGCACCTGCCGGATCGTGTCCGCGCCGATCTCGTGCAGCACACCATTGACCTGCTCGATCTGTTCAAGCCTGACCGCGCTCGACGCATCGACCACGTGCAGCAGCAGATCCGCGTGGATCGTTTCCTCGAGCGTCGCGCGGAATGCCGCGACCAGTTGGTGAGGCAACTCGCGGATGAACCCGACCGTATCCGACACGACGATCTGGCCGACCTCGTCGCCGAGGTACACGCGCCGCGACGTCGTATCGAGCGTGGCGAACAGCTGGTCGGCCGCGTAGGCCTGCGCTTTCGTCAGCGCGTTGAACAGCGTCGACTTGCCCGCGTTCGTATAACCCACGAGTGACACCGACATCGTGCCGCTACGCGCGCGCTGGCGGCGTTGCGTGCTGTGTTGCCGGCGCAACCGGTCGAGCCTCGACTTCAGCATCTTGATGCGTTCACCGATCAGCCGGCGGTCGGTTTCGAGCTGGGTTTCACCGGGGCCGCGCAGGCCGATACCGCCCTTCTGCCGCTCAAGGTGGGTCCATGCGCGAATGAGCCGCGTCGACAGATACTGAAGCTGTGCGAGTTCGACCTGCAGCTTGCCTTCGTGGCTGCGGGCGCGCTGTGCAAAGATGTCGAGGATGAGGCTGGTGCGATCGACCACACGCCGGTTAAGTGCCTGCTCCAGATTACGTTGCTGGGCTGGCGCCAGTGCGTGGTTGAAGATGACGATTTCGACGTTGTGTGCGTCGCAGGCGAGCCGGAGTTCTTCGGCTTTGCCACTGCCGATGAACATCTTGGCATCGGGACTGGAGCGACGACCCGTGAGGGTGACTGCGGGACGGGCCCCCGCGCTGGAGGCGAGAAGACTGAGTTCTTCGAGACTGGCTTCGAAATCGGTCTTGCCGAAATCGATGCCGACGAGCGCTGCGTTGATCAAATTTTCAGGTGTCAAGATAAGGCGGCTGGCATCGGTCGCTCGCGGCGACCGGATGCCGGCCGCTGCGATAGGTTAGGACGAGGCTTCCGCGTCCGGGTGGAAATTCACCGGGCGCGCCGGCACGACCGTCGAGATGGCGTGCTTGTACACCATCTGGGTCACCGTATTACGGAGCAACACGACGTACTGGTCGAACGATTCAATGTTCCCTTGAAGCTTGATGCCGTTGACGAGGTAGATCGAAACGGGAACGTGCTCTTTGCGCAGTGCGTTCAAAAACGGGTCTTGTAACAATTGCCCTTTGTTGCTCATGGCGTACTCCATCTTTTTTTGCAGGTTGATCTGGATTGGCGGCGAAGAAAAAGAGATCCGGCGCCAATCGCTACACTATAGCCGATTTTGCCTGGCCCGCCCGGGGCATAGGCCTTGCGGCCACCCCCTTGCGTGACGCGTGTAACAGACGTCTTCAGCTCTTGTCCGCGTACGGATTGTTCGACGAACGGAACTCTATGCGCAATGGAGTCCCTGTCAGTGAGAAAGTTTCGCGGAACCGGTTTTCCAGGTAGCGCTTGTACGTTTCCGTCACGGCATCGAGCGCGTTGCCGTGGATGACGATGATCGGCGGATTCTGGCCGCCCTGGTGCGCGTAGCGCAGCTTCGGACGCACCGGGCCGCGACGACGCGGCTGCTGGAACTCGACGGCCTCGATCAGCGCGCGCGTGAGCTTCGGCGTCGGCAGCTTCGCCATCGCCGCCGCGTACGCGTCGTCGACCGAGCGCATCAGGGTGCCGATGCCCGTCTTCTTCGCGGCCGAAATGAAGTGCGATTTCGCGAAGTCGAGGAATTTCAGCTTGCGGGTCAAATCCGCTTTCGCACGATCGCGCGCGTGGTCGTCGAGCCCGTCCCACTTGTTCACGCCGATCACGAGCGCACGGCCCTGCTCGACGACGAAGCCGGCAATGTGCGCGTCCTGGTCGGAGATGTCCTGCTGCGCATCCAGCAGAAGAATGACGACGTTCGCGTCGGAGATCGACTGCAGCGTCTTCACGACCGAGAACTTCTCGATCGCCTCGAACACCTTGCCGCGGCGCCGCAGGCCGGCCGTGTCGATCAGCGTGTATTTCTTGCCGTTACGCTCGAAGTCGACGTAGATCGAATCGCGCGTCGTGCCCGGCATGTCGAACGCGATCACACGATCCTCGCCGATCAGCGCGTTCACGAGCGTCGACTTGCCGACGTTCGGACGGCCGACGATCGCGATCTTGATGCCGCGCGACGGGTCGTTGTCGTCTTCCTCTTCCGGCTGGTCCGCGTACGCGACTTCCAGCGCCTCGTTGATCATGTCGGTCACGCCGTCGCCGTGCGCGGCCGAGATCGCGCGCGGATCGCCGAGCCCGAGTTCGTAGAAGTCGGTCGCGACCGCCGTGTACTTCATCCCCTCGGCCTTGTTGACGACGAGGAAGATCGGCCGGCCGGTCTTGCGCAGGTAGTCGGCGATCGACTTGTCCTGCGGCGCGAGCCCGTTGCGGCCGTCGACGATGAACACGACGACGTCGGCTTCCTCGACGGCCTGCCGCGTCTGGCGTGCCATCTCGTGCAGGATGCCGTCCTTCGCGACGGGTTCGAAGCCGCCCGTATCGACGACCAGGTACGGCCGCTCGCCGACGCGCCCTTCGCCGTAATGGCGATCGCGCGTCAGGCCCGGCAAGTCGGCAACCAGCGCATCGCGCGAGCGCGTGAGCCGGTTGAACAGCGTGGATTTCCCCACATTGGGGCGCCCAACTAGGGCAATGACCGGTTTCATCTGTGTTTTCTACGGTGAAGCGCAGCAGCGGGAGGCCCGCTGCTGCGGGCGGCTGCGCTGAATGAAAATATCACGAATTCGCGCAGCGCCGGATGCGCGCGCCGGCCGCGCGTTGCGCGCCGTCGTCTTTCGTCTCGAACTGCCTTTCAAATACCGAGCGGCCGGGAACACCGGCCGCCTTCATGTCGCGCGGCCGGGGCAAGCGGGACAAGCCCGCCGCGCCGCGACCGCGCATGTTTCCTGCGCGTCAGCGCGGACGGAACCCGTACAGGCCGCCGTCCTTCGTCTGCACGACGAGCGTATTGCCCGCGAGGACCGGCGCCGCCGTAATCGCGCTGCCGTCGGTCTTCATCCGTGCGATGAAGCTGCCGTCTTCGCGCGACAGGAAGTGCACGAAGCCCTGGTAATCGCCCAACACGACCGCATGCCCGAGCAGATACGGCACGCCGACGTCACGGCTCTTCAGCTTGTCGTTGCGCCACAGCTGGTTGCCCGAGGCGGCATCGTACGCCGTCACGACCGACCAGTCGTCGCCGCCGGCGACGACCGAATCGTCCTGCGCGAGACCGCTGCGGCTCGAGAACGGCTTTTCCCACAGCGGGCGGCCCGAGTTTGCATCGAAGCAGCCGAGCTGCCCCTGGAACGTCACCGCGCAGGCTTCCGCGCCCACGAGCGTCGGCGGACCGCTGACATCGTTGATGCGCTCGACCTCGGTCACGCCCTTCGGGAACGATACCGGCGTCTGCCAGAACGGCTCGCCCGTCTGCAGGTTGATTGCGACCAGCCCGCCGCCGGGGAAGCCCGCCAGCACCGCCGCGTCACCCGCGAACGTCATGCCGGCCGACACGCGCAGGTTCAGCGGCACCGCGCGGTTACGGTAGTTCCACTTCTGCTCGCCCGTCTGCGCGTTGAACGCGATCACCTGGCCGTCGATCGTACGGACGACCACGAGGCCGTTACCCACGAGCGGCGGCGAGAAGATCTCGCCCTGCACGCTGGTCTTCCACAGTTGCTTGCCGTCCGGACCCAGCACGAACACGCCGCCCTTCAGGGCGCCGACCGCGGTCAGGTTGCCGTCGCTGCCGACACCGGCCGACAGGTCGGAGCCGACCTTCGCGCGCCAGAGCGTCTGGCCCGTCTTCGCGTCGATCTTCTCGACCGAACCGTTTTCGCCCGCTGCATAGACGGCGTCGCCCACGGCCACCGGCGAGAACAGGTAGCGCCCGCCCTTGCCGACGCTCGCCTTCCAGACCTGTTGCACGTCCATCACGGGCTTGAACTCGGTGAGCGGCGTCGGCACGCGGCGCGCGTCCTTCGACGACGAGCAGGCCGCCAGAGCGAGGACAGCCGCCGCGCAGGCAACGGGCACAGCGTAACGTTTCAGCAAATTCATCGGTTAGCGAAGCAGAGTTAAGAGGTTGAGGGGACCGGGGTTCAGCCGCCGAGCGCGTCCAGCTTGAACTGCACGAGCTGACGCGCAGACTGGTCGTCCTTCGACAGGCCGTCGAGCGCGAGCTTGTAAGCCGCGCGCGCATCGTCGGTCTTGCCTTGCGCGGCAAGCAGATCGCCACGGCGATCGGCCACGAGGCCCTTGAATGCATCGACCGGCGTACCCGACAGCAGCGCGAGGCCCGCATCGTACGCCTTCTCGTCGAGCAGCAGCGACGCGAGACGCAGCTTCGCGATCTGCTTGTACTCGTCATCCTTGGCGTGATCGACGGCCCATTGCAGCTGCGCCTTCGCACCGGCCGAGTCGCCGGCTGCGTACAGCGTCTTCGCGGCAGAAAGCGCCGCCATCTGCGCATACGGCGTGCTGCCGAACTTGTCTTCCATGTCGGCGGCCGCGCGAGCCATCGTCGCCTTGTCGTTCGCGGCGGCAGCCTTCTGGACCTGCTCGTACAGCCCGGACGCCTCGGCAGCCTGACGGCGCTGCCAGTAGTTCCATCCGTTGAAACCGGCCGCGACGACGAGCGCCGCGAGCACGATCCACGTGGTGAGGTTGCCCCAGCGGGCCCACCACGCCTTGAGACTTTCAATCGATTCTTGTTCGTCGTGATAACTCATCGGCGAGCGATTCCTTCCTGTTCAGGCTTTTTTGTCGAGCGGATGTCAGCGCGATCAGTCGTCGCCGTCTTCGGCGGATGCAACCATCGCATTGATTAGGAATTCGGTCAAGCCTTCGACCGGTACGGTCTGCTGAACGTTCTTTTCCCCGTCTCCGCCCGCACCGCGCAGCGCTTTCACGCCCACCGTGCCGTTCGCGACCTCTTCTTCACCGAAGATCACCGCAAACGCGGCGCCGCTTGCGTCGGCCCGTTTCATTTGCGACTTGAAGCTCGCCGGCGCGCCGTCGGCGCTGCAGTGGAAGATCACGTCGAGGCCCGTGTCGCGCAGACGCTCGGCCGCGATGAACGCCTGTTCGCGCGCGGTCTCGCCCTGGTGCACGACGTATACGTCGACGCCTTCCTGCTCGGGTGCGAGATCCTCTTCCTTCAGCAGTTCGAGGATCCGCTCGATGCCCATCGCCCAGCCGCACGCGGCGGTCGGCTTGCCGCCGAGCTGCTCGATCAGCGGATCGTAGCGGCCACCGGCCGCGACCGTGCCCTGCGCGCCGAGCTTGTCGGTCACCCACTCGAACACGGTCAGGTTGTAGTAGTCCAGACCACGCACGAGACGCGGGTTGATCTTGAACGGAATGTTGTTCGCGAGCAGCAGGCGCTGCAGCCCTTCGAAGTGCGCACGCGATTCGTCGCCGAGGAAGTCGATCAGCTTCGGCGCGTTCTGCGCGATTTCCTGCAGCGCGGGGTTCTTCGTGTCGAGCACGCGCAGCGGGTTCGTATACAGGCGGCGCTTTGCATCCTCGTCGAGCACGTCGGCGAACTGCTCGAGGTACTTGATCAGTTCGACGCGATGCGCGGCGCGCTCCTCGGCGAGGCCGAGCGAGTTGATCTCGAGCTTGATGCCGGTCAGGCCGAGGTCGTCCCACAGGCGCTGGCACATCATGATGATCTCGGCATCCGCATCAGGACCCGCGAAGCCGAGCGCCTCGACGCCGACCTGGTGGAACTGGCGATAGCGGCCTCGCTGCGGACGCTCGTGACGGAACATCGGGCCGATGTACCACAGGCGCTTCGGGCCGTCGTACAGCATGTTGTGCTCGATCGACGCGCGCACGACGGCCGCAGTATTTTCAGGGCGCATCGTCAGGTTTTCACCGTTCAGCGCGTCGGTGAAGCTGTACATCTCTTTTTCGACGATGTCGGTGACCTCACCGATGCCGCGCGTGAAGAGCTGCGTGTGCTCGACGATCGGCGTGCGGATGTTCTGGTAACCGTATGCGCGCAGCAGCGATTTCACCGTAGCTTCGAAGAACTCCCAAAGGCCGGCATCCTGCGGGAGGATGTCGTTCATGCCCTTGACGCCGGTGAGCTTCTCGATCTTGCGTTTTTGTTCAGTCATCGTGTGTGTGGACGAATTAGTTCGTGGCCTCAGCTCGGCCGTAATTGCGTGCGACGTAGTCGCTGACGATCTGCTGGAATTCCTCGGCGATCCGCTCGCCGCGCAGCGTCTTGACCTTCTCGCCGTCGATGAAGACAGGCGCGGCCGGGTTCTCGCCAGAGCCCGGCAGGCTGATGCCGATGTTCGCGTGCTTCGATTCGCCCGGGCCGTTGACGATGCAGCCCATCACCGCGACGTTCATTTTCTCGACGCCCGGATACTCCTTGCGCCAGACAGGCATCTGTTCGCGCAGGTAGGTCTGGATCTGCATCGCGAGTTCCTGGAACAGCGTGCTCGTCGTACGGCCGCAGCCCGGGCACGCGATCACCATCGGTGCGAACGAACGCAGGCCCATCGTCTGCAGGATTTCCTGGCCGACGATCACTTCGCCCGTGCGCGATGCGCCCGGTTCCGGCGTCAGCGAGATGCGGATCGTGTCGCCGATCCCTTCCTGCAGCAGCACGCCGAGTGCAGCCGTCGACGCGACGATGCCCTTCGAGCCCATTCCGGCCTCGGTCAGCCCGAGGTGCAGCGCGAAGCCGCAGCGGCGGCCGAGTTCGCGGTACACGGCGATCAGGTCCTGCACGCCGCTGACCTTGCACGACAGAATGATGCGGTCGCGGCCGAGGCCCAGCTCGACCGCACGCTCGGCCGAGCCGATCGCCGACTGGATCAGCGCCTCGTACATCACGCTCTGCGCATCCCACGGCTGCGAACGCGCACCGTTCTCGTCCATCATGCGTGCCAGCAGGTCCTGGTCGAGACTGCCCCAGTTCACGCCGATCCGCACCGGCTTGTCGTACTTGGCCGCAGCCTCGATCATCTGCGCGAACTGCGTATCGCGCTTCGCACCCTGGCCGACGTTGCCCGGGTTGATCCGGTACTTCGACAGCGACTCGGCGCAGCCCGGGTAGTCGCGCAGCAGCAGGTGGCCGTTGTAGTGGAAATCGCCGACGAGCGGCACGGTCACGCCCATGCGGTCGAGCTGCTCGCGGATCGCCGGCACGGCGGCCGCGGCCTCGGGCGTGTTGACCGTGATGCGCACCAGTTCGGAGCCCGCGTTCGCGAGTTCCTTGATCTGGATTGCCGTGCCGATCGCGTCAGCCGTGTCGGTATTCGTCATCGACTGCACGCGCACCGGCGCGTCGCCGCCGATCGTCACGAGCTGCCCGCCCCAGCGGACATCCACCGCATGCGATACACGGCGCGGCTGATGCCCGCCGAACACCGGCTCGGTTGAACAAATCTGACTGCTGCGTGGGGATTGAGCTTCGGATTGCATCGATAGATCCATTTACGCGGAATGCGCCGCGACGCGGCGCATGAATTGAAAAAGCGCCGTGCCCTCGCGGCCCGTCGATATCGACGACAGGCCTTCGCCACGGCGCTTGACGTCAGGGCAACGTGAACCGCGCCACATTACCCCGCGCTGCCGAATATTTTGCCGGATCGACAGGTTTTCCGTCGAACGCGATTGCGTCGAGGCCCGCCTTGTTGCCGATCGTGACCTTGAACGGGCCGTCGCCGGCGACCTGCTTCGCCTCGCCGCCGTGCACCAGCCCGGAGAACAGCTCCTTGCCGCTCTTGTCGCGCACGCTGAACCAGCTGTCCTGCTTCACCTTCAGCTCCACCATCGACTGGCCGGCCGCGACCACGACGCTCGCCGGCGCGGCGGCGCTTGCGGCCGTCGTTGCCCCGACGGGCTGTGAAGCGGCTGCCGTCACGACCGGCGCCACGGGCGCAGGCGCCGGAACAGCCGACGCAACGGCCGGCGCCGGGGCTGCAGACGCAACAGCCGAGGCCGGAACCTCGTTCGCGACCACGGCAGATGCCCCGCTCGAGGCCGCCTCTTCGGCAGATGACAGCGATGCCGCCGCCGGCACGCTCGCGGCCGACGCATGCTCCGCGTCGCCGCTCTTGAAGCGCGCGAGCAGGCTCGACGAATCGCCGCCAGTGTGCCACATCAGTACTGCAACCACCGCGACGACGACGATCCCCGTGCCCCACAGCCACGGGTGATGGCGCGACGATCCGCCCAGCGGAATCGACACGCGGCCGCGCGGCAGATCCGTCCCCGACGACGCAGGCATCGACAGGTCGACTTCCGGTACCCCGCGCTCTCGGCGCAACGCCTGCGCGAACGGTTCCGGATCGACGCCGAGCATCTTCGCGTAGCTGCGCACGACACCAAGCGCGAACGTTACGCCGGGCAAATGGCTGATGTCGCCAGCCTCGAGCGCCCGAAGCTTCTGCGGTGCGACCTTGAGTCGCGCCGACACGTCGTCGACGGTCCAACCTCTCGTTTCCCGAAGCTGCGCCAGTCGGCTGCCGACTGCCGCAAGCGATTCCAACCCTGCCGGTGCCGGCTTCGCGCCATTCGTCTCTGCGCCGTTAGACGGCTGCGGCTCACTCATCCTTGTCCTCGCGTCGATTCTTCTTCACTGGCGGCCGCCGCCGGTTCCCGCCGGCCGGCACCCGCAACTGTCCATACCATGCGCGACGCCGAGGCGCCGCGACCGATCGCTGTTCGCGTGTTGTACCGCTCAAAGGCCCTGGCATCCCCGGCCGGGCGCCCCTGTCAAATCGCCCGAACTTCGATGATTTTTCCTGCTGCGCCCGTACGTTCCGCGAGGCGCGTGCGATCCTTCACTGCGCCGGCCAGCTGGCCGCACGCGGCATCGATATCGTCGCCGCGCGTCTTGCGCACGGTCGTGACGACTCCCGCGTCGATGAGAATCTGTGCAAAGCGCTTGATCTGCTCCGGCTTCGAGCGGATGAGGCCCGATTCCGGAAACGGATTGAACGGGATCAGATTGAACTTGCACGGCACGTCGCGCGTGACGGCAAGCAGTTCGCGTGCATGCGCTTCGGTGTCGTTGACGCCGTCCAGCATGCAGTATTCGAAAGTGATGAAGTCGCGCGGTGCGACTTTCAGATATCGCTGGCAAGCCGCCATCAGCTCGCGCAGCGGATACTTCTTGTTGAGCGGCACCAGCTCGTCGCGCAGCGGATCGTTCGGCGCGTGCAGCGAAACGGCCAACGCAACCGGCAGTTCGGCGCCGAGGCGGTCCATCATCGGGACTACGCCGGACGTCGACAGCGTAACGCGGCGGCGCGACAGGCCGTACGCGTTGTCGTCGAGCATCAGCCGCATCGCCGGCACGACCGCGCTGTAATTCAGCAGCGGCTCGCCCATGCCCATCATCACCACGTTGGTGACGACCCGCTCTGCCTTACCGTTCGGGCCGGGCGCACGGCCCAGCGACGCTCGCAATGCAAATTCGGCCATCCGTAGCTGGCCGATGATTTCGGCTGTCGACAGGTTGCGGGAAAAGCCCTGCTTGCCCGTCGAACAGAAGCGGCAGTTGACCGCACACCCGGCCTGCGACGACACGCACAGCGTGCCGCGCGTCTCTTCCGGGATGAACACGGTTTCGACCGCATTGCCGTTTCCGACGTCGATCAGCCACTTGCGCGTGCCGTCGGTGGAAACGTGATCGCTGGCAATCTCGGGCATGCCGATCGACGCGCGGCCCTTGAGTTTTTCTCTCAAGGACTTCGCGAGATCGGTCATGCCGTCGAAGTCGCCAGCGTTGTACTGGTGGATCCAGCGCTGCAACTGCTTGGCGCGGAACGGCTTCTCGCCGAGGCTGCCGCAGTACGCGACAAGACCCTCGGCGTCGAAGTCGAGAAGATTGACGGAAGTTTCGCTCGTCATGATGTGCTGCCTTGCCGCGTGCGCTGAATCCTGCCTACTTGCTGCCAGCCAGGGCTTAGCGCGAGTAAACGTTCATTTCCGGGAAGAAGAACGCGATTTCGACCGCTGCCGTTTCTGCAGCGTCCGAGCCGTGAACGGCGTTCGCGTCGATGCTGTCGGCGAAATCGGCGCGGATCGTGCCCTTTTCCGCCTTCTTCGGATCCGTTGCGCCCATCAGGTCGCGGTTCTTCAGGATCGCGCCTTCACCTTCCAGAACCTGGATCATCACCGGGCCCGAGATCATGAAATCGACGAGGTCCTTGAAGAACGGACGTGCTGCGTGAACCGCATAGAACTTCTCTGCGTCAGCACGCGACAGGTGAGCCATGCGCGATGCGACGATCTTCAGGCCGGCGCCTTCGAAACGGCTGTAGATCTGGCCGATCACGTTCTTTGCCACCGCATCCGGCTTGATGATCGACAGGGTGCGCTCGATTGCCATAAAAACTCCAAAAAATTAAGAAGTTACAGGTTCAAATGAATCCGCTATTGTAGCACGATCCCGTGTATCATTGCGATTGAACCCTTACACACGTGAAAGGTTCAGAATCCATATGTTTTAGTGCCGCCCGGCCATTGAAACCTCTCGGCACGGAACGTATCTTAGCCATAGCTGCCCCGGTTTGCTGCGCCGCACATCGCGCGCGCCGAACCGGCCCTGGACGCCCATGCGTTCAATGTTAGGAGAAACCATGAACGACTATCCGTACAATTTCGGCCGCGGCGGTTCCGTCAGCACCGCCGAAGTTCGCAACCGCGTGCTGCGAAACACGTACTGGCTGCTCGCGCTGTCGATGGTGCCGACCGTGCTGGGCGCCTGGGTCGGCGTCGCGACGGGCTTCTCGCTGTTCGCGGCCACGAGCCCGATGATGAGCCTGCTCGCGTTCTTCGCGATTGCGTTCGGCTTCATGTTCGCGATCGAGCGGACGAAAAACAGCGCGGCCGGCGTGTTCGTGCTGCTCGGCTTCACGTTCTTCATGGGTCTGATGCTGTCACGGCTGCTGAGCTTCATCCTCGGCTTCTCGAACGGCCCGTCGCTGATCATGCTGGCGTTCGGCGGCACCGGCATCATCTTCGCCGCGATGGCAACGATCGCCACCGTCAGCAAGCGCGACTTCTCGGGGCTCGGCAAGTGGCTGTTCATGGGCGTGATCGTGATCCTGCTCGCCTCGGTCGCGAACATCTTCCTGCAACTCCCGGCCCTGATGCTCACCGTGTCGGTACTCGCGATCGCGATCTTCTCCGCATACATGCTGTTCGACGTCCAGCGCGTCGTGAACGGCGGCGAGACGAACTACATCTCGGCCACGCTCGCGATCTACCTCGACCTGTACAACGTGTTCACGAACCTGCTCGCGCTGCTCGGCATCTTCGGCGGCAACCGCAACTGACGTTTGCTGCACACCATGAAAAAACCGGCCCGCGGGCCGGTTTTTTTTCGTCCGCCGCCCGGCTCAGTCGCGCTCGAACAGCGCGATCGATTCGACGTGCGACGTATTCGGGAACATGTTCACGACACCGGCGCCCTTCAGGCGGTAGCCGGCCTCGTGCACGAGCAGGCCCGCGTCGCGCGCCAGCGTCGACGGGTTGCACGACACGTAGACGATGCGCTTCGGCAGCGGACCTTCACCGCTCTGCGCGATCTCGGCCAGCGCCTTCGACACCGCGAGCGCGCCTTCGCGCGGCGGGTCGATCAGGAACTTGTCGAATGCGCCGAGCGCGCGGATGTCATCGCCCGTCACTTCGAACAGGTTACGGCACGCGAACGTCGTATGGCCGTCGACACCGTTCTCGCGGGCGTTCGCCAGCGCGCGTGTCGTCAGCGTATCGCTGCCTTCGATGCCCATCACCTCGCGCGACAGCCGCGCGAGCGGCAGCGTGAAGTTGCCGATCCCGCAGAACAGGTCGAGCACGCGGTCGTCGCGCGACGGCGCGAGCAGACGCAGCGCGCGGCCCACCAGCACACGGTTGATCTGATGGTTGACCTGCGTGAAGTCGGTCGGCTTGAATGGCATGCGGATGCCGAATTCCGGCAACGTGTAGTCGAGCGACACGTCGAGCGGATAGAACGGTGTTACCGTGTCCGGCCCTTTCGGCTGCAGCCAGAACTGCACCTTGTGCTCGTCCGCGAACGCCCGCAACAACGCTTCGTCGTCCGCGTTGATCGGCTCCAGGACGCGCAGCACGAGCGCCGTGACTTCCGAGCCGACCGCGAGCTCGATCTGCGGCATCCGATCGCGTATCGACAGCCCCTCGACCAGCCGGCGCAGCGGCACGAGCATTGCGGACACGTGCGGCGGCAGCACTTCGCAGCTCGTCATGTCGGCGACGTAGCTGCTCTTCTTCTCATGGAAGCCGACCAGCACGCCGCCCTTCTTCGCGACGTTGCGTACGGTCAGGCGTGCGCGGTAGCGATAGCCCCAGGACGGGCCGTGGATCGGCGCGAACATCGTTTCCGCGCGCAGCTTCGCGAGGTGCCACAGGTTGTCTTCGAGCACGCGCTGCTTGACCGCCACCTGCGCACGCATGTCGAGATGCTGCATCGAGCAGCCGCCGCAGGTGCCGAAGAACGCGCATTTCGGCTTCGTGCGCATCACGCTCGGGCGCAGAATGTCGACAACCGTCGCCTGCTCGTAGCTCGGCTTGCGACGGAAGCTCGAATAGGTCACGCGCTCGCCCGGCAATGCACCCTCGACGAAGATGACCTTGCCCGGCTCGCCGTCCTCGGTCATCGTGCGGCCGACACCGCGCGCTTCCATGTCGAGCGATTCGATCTCGAGAACCGGGGCAATTCCGGGCGCGACGGGCGCATTTCTAGATTTGCGCGCAGAAGTGGGGACGGCTTCGGACACCAGCTTTTCCTGACAAACGTTGAAGAAGGCGAGATTGTAGACGACGAAGGCCCGTATCGCCCGCTTTGCATGACGCAAGCGTCGATACTTGAGCATAGACGGTCCGGCATCGCGCCGGAGCCGCGAGACAGGCGGCCCGGAAGCGCCATGGCCAGGTGCCGATCGACAGGCCGATCGGACGCGGCCCTCGGCCCGAAATTCGCCCGACAGGAGATTCGACCATGCGACTGATCGACTGGAACATCCAATGGGGTCGGGACGCAGACGGCGGCGTCGATCTTGCGCGCACCGTCGCGGCAATCCGCGAACTCGGCGACTTCGACGTGCTGTGCCTTCAGGAGGTTACGCGCGGCTTCGGCGCACTGCCCGGCCGGCCCAGCGCTGACCAGTTCGCCGAACTCGCGGCGCTGCTGCCCGGCCATACGATCATCGAGGCGATCGGCGCCGACCTGCCAGCCATCGAAGCCGGCGCACCGCGCCGCCAGTTCGGCAACGCGATCGCGACCCGGCTACCGGTCGGGCGCGTGCTCCGCCAGTTGCTGCCTTGGCCAGCCGACGCCGGCGCGCCGTCGATGCCGCGCGTTGCACTCGACGTCGAGTTGCAGGCGCCCTTCGGGCCACTGCGGGTGGTCACCACGCATCTGGAATACTATTCGGCGCGCCAGCGGCTCGCTCAGGTCGACGCGCTGCGTGACCGGCACCGCGAGGCCTGCGCGCACGCGGCACAACCGGCGCCCGCCGAAACCGCCGAGGGGCCATTCAGCGCGACCGGCCAGCCGGGCGATGCAATCGTCTGCGGCGATTTCAACAGCGCGTTCGGCAGCGATGCCTATCGCCGATTCCTGGAGCCGATCCCAGACGCGCCGCGCTTCATCGACGCGTGGATCGCACGGCACCCTGGCCGCACGCCCCCGCCGACGGCCGGCGTCTACGATACGGTGCAATGGTCGGAGGGGCCGCTCACGTGCGACTTCGTGTTCGTGACCGATACGCTGCTGCCGCGCGTCACGCGCTGCGAGATCGACGGCGATGTGCGCGCGTCGGATCACCAGCCGGTGCTGCTCGAACTCTCCTGATCGCACCGGCTGCTGCGCACTCCACCCGCGTTACGCGTCGAAGCCGGCCAGGTATTCGGTCCAGTGCGACGCAGGCTCCTGCGCAAGCGAGTTCCTCACGAGCAGGATCTCGTCTGCATACTCGCTCGGCGTCAGGCCGCCGCGCATCAACTGGAACCGGCAATACAGCAGGTAGGTATTGACGACGTCGGTTTCGCAATAGTTGCGGATTTCCTCGAGCCGCCCGGCCTGGAACGCCGGCCACACCTGGCTGCCGTCCATTCCGAGCTTGCCCGGAAATCCGCACATCTTCGCGAGCGCGTCGAGCGGCGCGTTCGCACGCGCCTGATACATCGCGAGCACATCCATCAGGTCGGTATGCCGCGAGTGGTAGCGCGAGATGTAGTTGTTCCACTTGAAATCGCGGTCGTCCTCGCCGAGATCCCAGTAGCGCGACGCGGGAATGCCGTGCACGAGCGCGCGGTAATGGAGCACCGGCAAATCGAAGCCGCCGCCGTTCCACGACACGAGCTGCGGCGTGTATTTCTCGATCACGCGATAGAACGACTGAATCAGCGTCGCCTCGTTGTCCTGCGGCGTGCCGAGCGAGCGCACGCGAAAACCGTTGTTGTCGCGGAACACGCACGAAATCGCTGCAATGCGCTGCAGGTGATGCGGCAGGAAATCGCTGCCGGTCTTCTCGCGGCGGGCGGCGAACGCATGTTCGGCCACCGCGGCATCGTCGAGCGTCGCGGGCAGGTCTTCCAGACGGCGAATGCCGTCGACATCGGGAATTGTCTCGATGTCAAAAACAAGAATCGGAGTCATCGGTTACAGAACGGCGTCCTTGCGCACACCGTTGGAGGCGAAAAACCGCTTGAGGCGCACCAGCGCTTCCTGCTGGATCTGACGCACGCGCTCGCGCGTGAGCCCCATCTCGTCGGCCAGCTCCTCGAGCGTCGCCGGTTCGATGTGGTTCAGGCCGAAGCGACGCTCGATCACGTGCCGATGCTTGTCGGACAGCCGCGACAGCCACGCGCGCGTCAGCGTCTCGAGCTCGCGGTGCTGCACCTCGGCATCGGGCGACTGGCTCTGGTCGTCGGGCAGCAGGTCGAGCAGGCTGCTCGCGGGATCGAGGTCGAGCGGCGCGTCGAGCGACGCCGTGTGCTCGTTGAGCGCGAGGATGTCGGTAACTTCCTCGGCGGTCTTGCCGGTGAGATAGGCGATGTCGTCGATGCTGGCTTCGCGGCGCTCGGCCGCTTCGCCCGTCGACATCGAGTTCTTTTCGAGGTGGCGCTTCGCGCGCAGCACCTGGTTCAGTTCACGGATCACGTGCACGGGCAGGCGCACCGTGCGGGCCTGGTTCATGATCGCGCGCTCGATGCTCTGCCGGATCCACCACGTCGCATACGTAGAAAAACGAAAGCCGCGCGTCGGGTCGAATTTTTCGATTGCATGCATCAGGCCGAGGTTGCCTTCCTCGATCAGGTCGAGCAGCGGCACGCCACGGTTCAGATAGCCCTTCGCGATGCTGACGACGAGGCGCAGGTTGCGCTCGATCATCACCTGCCGCGCCTCGAATTCGCCGGCCTTGGCCAGACGCGAATAGCGCTGCTCCTCCTCGACGGTGAGCAGCGGCTTCACGCTGATGCGGTTCAGGTAATGCTGAATCGTGTCGGCCGTGAGTTCGGCCTGGAGCAGCGTACGGAAATCGTCGACGTCGGGCGACGCCTCGGCGCGGCCTTCGCGCTCGTCGTCGCCACCTTCCGCGTCAGAGTCGCGTGCCTCGAGGTCACGCTCGTTGTCCGCGACATCGTCTTCGTCGTCCGTCGAAGCACCAGCTCGCCCCACCGATGCTTGCGTGGCACGACTGATTTTCTCAGACTCGGCTTGCGGCTCGTGGCGCTTCGATTTCGGCATGGTCGTCTCGGTTATTGAGGCGGCAAATACTTCAGCGGATCGACAGGTTTACCCTGCCGGCGAACCTCGAAATGCAGCATCACGCGGTCGGAATCGCTGTTCCCCATCTCGGCGATCTTCTGCCCCTTCGTTACCGCGTCCCCCTCTTTTACCATCAAAGCGCGATTGTGTGCATACGCCGTGAGGTAAGTTGCATCGTGCTTGATGATAATGAGGTTGCCGTAGCCGCGCAGACCATTCCCGGAGTAGACGACGCGACCGTCGGCCGCCGCCTTCACGGCCTCGCCGGCCGTGCCGCCGATATTGACGCCCTTGTTCTTCGCGTCGTCGAAACCGTTCAGCACGGGGCCGCGCGCGGGCCACGCGAACGTCACGGGGCCGCTCGGCGCGGCAGCCGTATCGCTCGATGCGGCTGCCGCGGCAGGCGGCGTCGCGACCGACGACGTACCGGCGCCCGGCGTTGCCGGGCCGCTGCTGAGCGGCGCGGTCGCAACCGCGGCGCCCGCGATCGGCGCGGCGACCTGCGTGCCCGCAACGGCGGCACCGGCCTGCGGCGAAACGCGCAGCAGCTGGTCGACTTCAATCTGATTCGGGTTCGCCAGGTTGTTCCACGCGGCGATGTCGCGATAGTTCTGCCCGTTTTCGAGTGCGATCCGGTACAGCGTGTCGCCCGGCTTCACCCGGTAGTAACCCGGCGGCGCCGGGGGGAGCGGCGCCGCGGGCTGCGCGGTGCCGGTCGTGCCGAGCGAACCGGAGCGATCGACGACGGGCGCGTTGTCGAGCCGCGTCGCACAGGCGGCCAGAAGCGTGGAGAACGCAGCCACGCAGATCGCGCGCTGGGCGAGCGTGAGCGGCTCCCTGGAACGGTTGTTTTGCATCGCGCGCAACATACTCATCGGTTTCAAATTACTCCGGATTTTAAAGGGACAAAGAAAACGCGATCAAGCCGTGACTCTCGCCATTGCGCGTGCGCGACGCGCTCGACGAGCGTAAGCACCTGGTGCTGCCCGCTCTGCGCGCCGACCGGCGCGACGAGCCGCCCGCCGATCGCGAGCTGCTCGAGCAGCGCCTGCGGCACGTCGAGCCCCGCCGCCGCGATCACGATCGCATCGAACGGGGCCGCGGACGGCAGACCGACACGCCCGTCGCCGTAATGCAGACGGATGTTCGGCACGCGTAGCGGCCGCAGGTTCAGCTTCGCGCGCTCGTAGAGCGGCTTGATGCGTTCAATCGAATACACGTCGCGTGCCACGTGGCTCAGCACGGCGGCCTGATAGCCGCAGCCCGTGCCGATCTCGAGGACGCGCTCGAGCGTGCGGCCGGCCATCGCGAGCTCGATCATGCGCGCGACGACCGACGGCTTTGAAATGGTCTGCTGGTGGCCGATCGGCAACGCCGAATCCTCGTAGGCCTGCGTCGCGAGCCCCGGATCCACGAACATATGTCGCGGCACCGCGGCCATCGCGTCCAGCACGCGCGCGTCGGTCACGCCGTTCGCGCGCAGCCGTTCGACCATCCGTTCGCGCACACGTTCCGACGTGAGTGCAAACGCGCCGGCCGGCGCGGCGCTCGGCGCGGCCGGCTTCGGCACCGCAGGCTTCAGCACGGTCGGCTTCGGTGCGCTCGCCGGCTTCGCGGCGGCGGAGCCGGGCAATGCCGTTCGCGCCGCAGCAGGCTTCACCGCAACCGGTTTCAGCACGGCCGCGGGCTTGTCGGCGGCCTTCGATACCGCGACCGCCGCATGGCGTTCGCCGGCCCGACCTTCCGACTTGCGTGGCGCTCGCTTGAGATCTTCGAGCGCGAGCGGGAACCGCTTCGCGCGCTCGCCGCTCATGAAGCCCGCCCTCCAGCGCGCGCCCATTCGCGCGTCGCGGGCAGCATCTGCGTATGCGTGAGGTCGAGCTGCAGCGGCGTGATCGACACGAAACCGTTTGCCACTGCGTGAAAATCGGTGCCGTCGCTGGCGTCCAGCGCGTCGCCCGCCGCGCCGATCCAGTAGATCGGTTCGCCGCGCGGGTCGGTCTGGCGAATCACCGGCTGCGACGGATGACGCTTGCCGAGGCGTGTAACCTTCCAGCCTTTCAGTTCGTCGTACGGCAGGTTCGGAATATTGACGTTCAGTAGCGGCTGGCCCGGCAGCGGATGCGCGAGATAGTGCTCGACGATTTCCGCGGCGACGCGCGCGGCGTCCGCCAGATGGGCCCAACCCTTGTCGACCAGCGAAAATGCGATGGCCGGCACGCCGAACATGACGCCTTCGGTGGCGGCCGCAACTGTCCCCGAATAGAGCGTGTCTTCGCCCATGTTCTGGCCGTTGTTGATCCCGGAAACCACGAGGTCCGGCGTAGCGTCGGCCATCCCCGTCAACACGACGTGTACCGAATCGGTCGGCGTGCCGTTCACGTAGAAGAAACCCGTACTCGCCGCCCGCTGCACCGACAGCGGCCGCGACAACGTGAGGGAATTCGACGCGCCGCTGCAGTTCTGCTCGGGCGCGATCACCGTGAGGTCGGCCAGCGGCTGCAGCGCGTCGCTGAGCGCGGCGAGACCGGGGGCGAGATAGCCGTCGTCGTTGCTGAGTAGGATTCGCATCCGGCGATTGTAACCGAGGAAAGATGGCGCGAGAGCGACAGTCCGGCGTCTGCGGATGGACGATTGCGGGCACCCGGACACGCGGCGCCATTGCGTTGCGGTGCGGCGTTCCGCAGGCTCAGGAAAACGCCGCGCCGCCCCGGGTTCCCCCCCGCCAACCAAGCCCCCTTGGGGAACGCGCTATTCCGGGAGCCTGGCTCGAAGCGACTGGCCCGAGGGCGCTCAAATCGCGCCCGCGTCGCGCAATGCGGCAATCGCCTGCGCGTCGTAGCCCAGGCCGCGCAGCACCTCGTCCGTATGTTCGCCGAGCTCGGGCCCGAGCCAGCGCGTTTCTCCCGGCGTGTCGGACAGCTTCGGCGTGATGTTCGGCAGCGGAATGTCGGTGCCGTCGGCCAGCTTGAAGCGCTGGATCATCTGCCGCGCGACGAACTGCGGATCGGTGAACATGTCGGCGGCGCTGTAGATGCGCCCGGCCGGCACGTCGGCCGCGTTGAGCACGACGAGCGCCTCGTCGATCGTGCGCGGCGCGAGCCACGCGGCAATCGCGTCGTCGATCTCCTGCGTGCGCGGCACGCGCCCATCGTTTTGCGCGAGCGCGGGATCGTCGGCGAGGTCGTCGCGCCCGATCGCCTTCATCAGCCGCTTGAAGATCGGATCGCTGTTGCCGCCGATCACGATGCTGCCGTCGCGGCACGCATACGTATTCGACGGCACGATGCCCGGCAGCGACGCGCCGGTGCGCTCGCGCACCATCCCGTACACGCCGTATTCGGGCACCACGCTTTCCATCATGTTGAAGACGGCTTCATACAGTGCGACGTCGACCACCTGCCCCGCACCGCCGTTGACCTTGCGGTGATGCAGCGCCATCAGCGCGCCGATCACGCCGTGCAGCGCGGCGATCGAATCGCCGATCGAGATGCCGATGCGCGGCGGCGGCAGCTCGGGATAGCCGGTGATGTGACGCAGCCCGCCCATCGACTCGGCAATCGCGCCGAATCCGGGCCGGTCGCGGTACGGGCCGGTCTGCCCGTAACCGGACAGGCGCACCATCACGAGGCCCGGGTTGTCGGCCGACAGCACGTCGTAGCCGAGCCCGAGCTTTTCGAGCAAGCCCGGGCGGAAATTCTCGATCACGATGTCGGCCTCGCGCGCGAGTTGCCTCGCGATCGCCTTGCCGGCGTCGGCCTTCAGGTTGAGCGTGACCGATTTCTTGTTGCGCGCCTGGACGGACCACCACAGCGACGTGCCGCCCTGCTCCGGATAGAGCTTGCGCCACTTGCGCAGCGGGTCCCCTCCGTTCGGATCCTCGATCTTGATCACTTCCGCGCCGAATTCGGCGAACAGCCGCGACGCGAACGGCCCCGCGATCAGCGTTCCGAATTCGAGCACTTTGACGCCCGCGAGCGGGCCCTGGCTGGTGCTCATGTGTCTCCCTGGCATGAGGAACGGCGCCGCCCGCAAGCGGCGCCCGGCTTACATCGTGCGGCGGTCGAGCATCGCGCGGGCGATGGTGCCCGCGTCGACGTATTCGAGCTCGCCGCCCACCGGCACGCCGCGCGCGAGGCGCGTGACTGCCAGCCCGCGCGCCTTCAGCGTCTGGCCGAGGTAGTGCGCGGTGGCTTCGCCCTCGTTCGTGAAGTTGGTCGCGAGCACGACTTCCTTGACGACGCCGTCGGACGCGCGCCGCACGAGACGGTCGAAATGGATTTCCTTCGGGCCGATCCCGTCGAGCGGGCTCAGGCGCCCCATCAGTACGAAATACAGCCCGCGGTAAGTCATCGTCTGCTCGAGCATGATCTGGTCGGCAGGTGTCTCGACGACGCACAAAAGCGTCGGATCACGCTCTTCGTCGCTGCAGACCTCGCAGATCTGCGCTTCCGTGAACGTGTTGCACTTCTCGCAGTGCTGCAGGTGCTCGGTCGCGAACAGCAGCGACCGGCCGAGCCGCTCCGCGCCCTCCCGATCGTGCTGCATCAGGTGGACCGCCATGCGCTGGGCGGATTTCGGCCCGACGCCGGGCAGCACGCGCAGCGCTTCGACGAGAGCGGACAGGGCGGACGGCTGTTTCATACGGCAGCAAAAAGTGGCACGGACGCTGCGCTCAGAACGGCAGCTTGAAGCCCGGGGGCAGCGGCAGGCCCGACGTCATGCCGCTCATCTTTTCCTGCGACGTCGCTTCGGCCTTGCGCACGGCGTCGTTGAACGCAGCCGCGACGAGATCCTCGAGCATGTCCTTGTCGTCCGCGAGCAGGCTCGGGTCGATCGACACGCGACGCACTTCGTTGCGGCACGTCATCGTCACCTTGACGAGGCCGGCGCCCGACTGCCCTTCGACTTCGATCAGCGCAAGCTGCTCCTGCATCTTCTTCATGTTTTCCTGCATTTGCTGCGCTTGCTTCATCAGTCCGGCGAGGTTGCCTTTCAACATGGGAATACTCCTTCTTGATCGTGTAAAAACCGGCACGCGGTGCGTGCCGGCCAATGTGTGGGCGTGATTGTGCCTGTCGCGGGGCGGTCAGTTCAATGCAGTGTCGGCGGCGGGCCATCCGACGACGCGTCGGCGAGCGGGCGCACTGAACCCTCGACGACGCGCGCACCGAAATCGCGCACGAGTTGCTGGACGAACGGATCGCCGTGAATCTCCTGCTCGGCCTCGCGCTGACGTGCCGCGCGCGCGGCCGCATCGAGCGCCGCCGCCGTACGCCGTGCGGGCCCGACTTCGACGGCCACCTCGACCGGCTTGCCGAGCGCATCGGCCAGCGCGGCCTTCAGCTTCGCCACCTGCGCGGCGTCCGCATATTGCGGCACCGGCACGGAAAGATTCAACGTCGTCGCATCGACGGCCGTCAGTTCGCTGTTGAACGCGAGCTGGTACGCGACACCCTTGAGCGGCAGCCGCGCGGCCAGCGCCGGCCATTCACCGTCGAAGCCGACCGGATCGAGTGCGATCGCGGGCGGCAACGGACGCATGTCGACCGGCGCGGAAGGACGGGTTTCCGCCGGCCTCGGCGTCACGCGCACATCGTCGGGGCCGCTGTCGAACACCGGCACGAAGCCATCGTCAGGCGGGCCGCCGAACATCTCGTCGGCGCTGAGCGGTACGTAGTCGTCGGGCGGGATGTCTTCCCACGGCGGCGACGCCTGGCGCGAATCGGCTGCCTGCGGCGCACGGGCCGCAGCGCGCGGCGTCGGCACCTGCACAGCGGCGGGACGCGCTGCCGCCGACTTCTCGGCGGCCGGCTGGGCTGCCGGTTTAGCGGCCGCGCCTGCGCGCCCGCGGTCGGACGATACACGCATCCCCGCATTGCGCAGCACGTCGAGCGCGGCGGCGGCTCCTCCGGAACGCGCTGCCGGACGCGCAGCAGCCTCGGGCGGCGCAGCACGCGGCACCGGTTCGGCCGGCGCCGCCGGTTCGTCGCTTTGCTGCGCAACGGCAACAGGCAGCTCGGGTTCCTTGCCGGCAGGTGCCGGGTTATCGCCGGCAGGCTCTGCTTGCGGTGCTGCAGGCGTCTGCGGCTGCAGCGTTTCGATGGCTGGCGCGTCAACCGGGGCCGGCGCTGCCGCCCGGACGGCAGCCGGCTTCACGGCCGGCCGGTCTGTTTCGTCGCCGGACTGTACCGGCGCTGCACGCACGACCGGTGCCGCGGGCGCTGCCGGTGCAACGGCCTGCGGCCGCGCTGCTTCGGCAGGTGCAGCCGATGCCGGCTTCGCCGCAGCGGCCGATGCCGCCGCAACGCGCGGCCCCGGCACCGCACGCGGCACCGACGGCTGGCCGCCCGGCGCACTGCCGGCGGCAACCGCCGGCTCGAACGCGAGCATCCGCAACAGCGTCATCGTGAAACCGGCGTACTCGTCCGGTGCCAGACCGAGCTCGGCGCGACCGACCGTCGAGATCTGATAGAACAGCTGGACCTGCTCGGGGCTCAGCGTCTCGGCGAAGCGGCGCAGGTCGCCCGCTTCCGGCCATTCGTCGAGCACCGAGCCCGGCGCGAACTGCGCCCACGCGATCCGGTGCAGCAGGCTCGCGAGATCCTGCAGCGCGGTCGAGAACGACAGGCTGCGCAGCGACATCTCGTCGGCGATCGCGAGGATTTCCGGGCCGCTGCCTGCGGCAAGCGCGTCGAGCAGACGCACCATGTATGTCTGGTCGAGTGCACCGAGCATGCCCGACACAGCCGACTCGGTCACTTCGTTCGCCGAATAGGCGATCGCCTGATCGGTAAGGGACAGCGCGTCGCGCATGCTGCCCTGCGCGGCACGCGCGAGCAGGCGCAATGCCTGCGGCTCGAACGTGATCTGCTCTTCGCCGAGAATCCGTTCGAGATGCGACACGATGTGTCCGGCCGGCATCTGCTTCAGGTTGAACTGCAGGCAGCGCGACAGCACGGTAACGGGAATTTTCTGCGGATCGGTCGTCGCGAGGATGAACTTGACGTGCGGCGGCGGCTCTTCGAGCGTCTTCAGCATCGCGTTGAACGCGTGATTCGTCAGCATGTGCACTTCGTCGATCATGTAGACCTTGAAGCGCGCATCGACGGGCGCGTACACCGCGCGCTCGAGCAGCGCGGCCATTTCATCGACGCCGCGGTTGCTCGCGGCGTCCATCTCGACGTAATCGACGAAACGCCCTTCGTCGATCTCGCGACAGGCGCGACACACGCCGCACGGCTGCGACGTGACGCCGGTTTCACAGTTGAGCGCCTTGGCGAAGATCCGCGACAGCGTCGTCTTGCCGACACCGCGGGTTCCGGTAAACAGATAGGCGTGATGGAGACGCCCGCCGTCGAGCGCGTGCGTAAGCGCCCTGACGACGTGCTCCTGGCCGACGAGCGAAGCGAAATCCTTCGGACGCCACTTGCGTGCGAGAACTTGATAGGTCATCGGGAAATTGTATCAGTAACGCTGCGTCGCGCCGACACGCGAAACGGTGCGGAAGACAGGCAACGCGCAGGTAAAACGAAGTGTGATGCAGAAATAAAAAACGCCCGGCGAACGGGGCGAGAAGGAAGGTGACGAGCCCAACCCTCGGCACTGGCGGAAAACGATTGTGGCTGCTTCGTTCCCGACCTGACCAGGTTCACCGCCCCACCATGCGAGGAGGCCCGTCACGGCATATTCTATCACCGCTTCCGGACGAATGCGACCGTTTGTTCGCACCAATGCCAATTTGACCAGACAAACCGGCGCGCATCGGGCGGCACGAAGCTCACCAGAAAGCGAATTGCATGCGCGCCCACCCCTTGTAATTCGCGGGCCGGCCTCCACCTGCGGGATACAACGGTCGAACGTCGCGTCGTACCCCTACTCGCATAGCGGCTACTATCGCCGCCCGCAGCAGATAGCAATTTAGGCTAATATGACGCCCGAACGACCCGCGAGCCGCGGCATGCAGCGCTTACACCCCTCCTTTCCGGAGAGCGGAGTGACCTGCCGCAGCGGCCGGCAGCCAACGGCAGCCGGTACGCCGCAACGCGCAAGCAGGCAGTCCCCGAACCGAAAGAGGTATTGACCCAATGAGCGAACAGATCAAACACATCAGCGACGCATCGTTCGAACAGGACGTCGTCAAGTCCGACAAGCCCGTGCTCGTCGATTTCTGGGCCGAATGGTGCGGCCCGTGCAAGATGATCGCCCCGATCCTCGACGAAGTCGCGAAGGACTACGGCGACAAGCTGCAGATCGCGAAGATCAACGTCGACGACAACCAGGCGACGCCCGCGAAGTTCGGCGTGCGCGGCATCCCGACGCTGATCCTGTTCAAGAACGGCGCGGCCGCCGCGCAGAAGGTCGGCGCGCTGTCGAAGTCGCAGCTCACCGCATTCCTGGACAGCCACCTGTAATACAGGTAGTTCCGCGGACGTGTTGTCAACCGGCAACACGTCCGTCGACAAGCCGCCGATCGCTCGCTCAAGCGCGAATCGGCCTATGCTAGAATTAAAAAACGTCTACAAGACGCATTTAAGTCTCTGAGCGCTTCCGCTCGCCCTCCTCCCTTTATTTCTTTCGTCGTCTCCTCCCTGGCGGGTTCTCCGTATGCATTTATCCGAGCTCAAGTCTCTGCACGTCTCCGAACTGATCGAAATGGCCAATGGCCTGGAGATCGAAAACGCGAACCGCCTGCGCAAGCAGGAGTTGATGTTTGCCATTCTTAAAAAGCGCGCCAAGACGGGAGAGACGATCTTCGGCGACGGTACGCTCGAAGTGCTGCCGGACGGCTTCGGCTTCCTGCGCTCGCCGGAAATGTCGTACCTCGCAAGCACCGACGACATCTATATCAGCCCGTCGCAGATCCGCCGCTTCAACCTGCACACCGGCGACACCATCGAAGGTGAAGTCCGCACGCCGAAGGACGGCGAGCGCTACTTCGCGCTGGTGAAGGTCGACAAAGTCAACGGGCAGCCGCCCGAGGCCTCGAAACACAAGATCATGTTCGAGAACCTCACGCCGCTGCACCCGAACAAGCCGCTGTCGCTCGAACGCGAAATGCGCGGCGAGGAAAACGTCACGGGCCGCATCATCGACATGATCGCGCCGATCGGCAAGGGCCAGCGCGGCCTGCTCGTCGCGTCGCCGAAGTCGGGCAAGACCGTGATGCTCCAGCACATCGCCCACGCGATCAAGCAGAACCACCCGGACGTGATCCTGTTCGTGCTGCTGATCGACGAGCGCCCTGAAGAAGTGACCGAAATGCAGCGCTCGGTCGCCGGCGAAGTGATCGCGTCGACGTTCGACGAACCGGCGACGCGTCACGTCCAGGTCGCCGAAATGGTGATCGAAAAGGCCAAGCGCCTCGTCGAAATGAAGCATGACGTCGTGATTCTGCTCGATTCGATCACGCGTCTCGCACGCGCGTACAACACCGTAATCCCGGCGTCGGGCAAGGTGCTGACGGGTGGTGTCGACGCGAACGCGCTGCAGCGTCCGAAGCGCTTCTTCGGCGCGGCGCGCAACATCGAGGAAGGCGGTTCGCTGACGATCATCGGCACCGCGCTGATCGAAACCGGCAGCCGCATGGACGACGTGATCTACGAAGAGTTCAAGGGCACCGGCAACATGGAAGTGCACCTCGAGCGCCGTCTCGCGGAAAAGCGCGTGTATCCGTCGATCAACCTGAACAAGTCGGGCACGCGTCGCGAAGAAATGCTGATCAAGCCCGAAATCCTTCAGAAGATCTGGGTGCTGCGCAAGTTCATCCACGACATGGACGAAGTCGAAGCGATGGAATTCCTGCTCGACAAGATCCGCCAGACGAAGAGCAACTCCGAGTTCTTCGACCTGATGCGCCGCGGCGGCTGATCGCCCCCGCCCCGCAACGAACGGCCGCCCGCGCATCCTGCCCGGCGGCCGTTTTTCGATCCCAACCTGAACGTGAACGTACAGGTTGATCTATAATCGCGTCATCGCCCCGATCGAATCCCCGCCTCCCGATGCCGAACGACGCCTGCCCCCCACTGCTGACCGTGAGCGACGCCGCATCGCGCCTCGGCGTCACGCCGCGCACGCTGAAGTATTACGAAGAGCGCGGGCTCGTCACGCCATCGCGCAGCGAGGGCCGCTATCGCCTCTACGACGAAGCCGACCTCGAACGTTTCGCGCGCATCCTGCGGCTGCGCGCGCTCGGCTTCTCGCTGCATGGCATCACCGAGATGCTGAAGCGCCCGCTGGAAGAAACGGGCGACGGCAGGCGCCGCTATTCTGACGCGTCGCTGCGCGACATCCGTACCGGCCTTGCCGAGCAGATCGACACGCTCGACCGGCGGATCGCGGCCGTCCAGCGCGAGTTGAAGGAAGCCGTCGCACTGCGCAAGGAGTTGCAGCACGACATCGACTACGTCGAGCGGCGTCTCGCCGGAGAAAGCCCCGATACGCTGATCGCGCAGCGGCAGGCCGAAGCCGGCTCGCGGCGCACGCGCAAGGACCGCGAATGAATGCGGTGCCCGGCCGCTCGCCACTGTGGAGCCGCGCCAACCTGCGCGCGGACCTGTTCCCGTGGGCGCTCGCACTCGTCACCGGCATCGACTATTTCGACAACGCGGCCTTCTCGTTCTTCGCGAGCTACATCGCGGGCGGCATCAACGCGTCGCCCGACGAACTCGTGTGGTCGTCGAGCGCGTATGCGGTGACGGCCGTGCTCGGCATCCTGCAACAGCAATGGTGGGTCGACCGGCTCGGGCATCGCCGCTACGTCGCGGGCTGCATGCTGATGTTCTCGTTCGGCGCGATCGCGGCCGCGCTCGCCGACACCTCGCTCGAACTCGCGTTCGCGCGCGGTTTTCAGGGATATTTCATCGGCCCGATGATGGGCGCGTGCCGGATCCTGATCCAGATCAGCTTCAAGCCGCAGGAACGGCCGCCCGCGACGCGCGCGTTCCTGATCATGATCCTGCTCGGCAGCGCGCTCGCGCCGATCGTCGGCGGCCTGCTCGTCGCGCATTCGACGTGGCGCGCGCTGTTCGCGTGCTCGGCGCCGGCCGGCATCGCGTTCGCGATCCTCGCGCTGCTCACGCTGCCCGATTCGGGCCGGACACCCGACGACGAACGCGGCTCCGGGCACTTCTGGCCGTATGTCGTGTTCGCGCTCGCGCAAGGCGCGCTGCAGATCGTGCTGCAGCAGGTGCATTACCAGCTCTACAGCGGCTCGCCGCTGCTGATCCTGCTGACGATCGCGGGGATCGGCGCACTTGCGTGGTTCGCGTATCACCAGTGGAACCATCCGAAGCCGCTCGTGCGGCTGCACGCGTTCCGCGAACGGACGTTCCAGGTCGGGCTGCTGCTCTACATGTTCTATTACTACGAGTCGACGGGCTTCAGTTACCTGACGTCGCGGTTTCTCGAAGGCGGGCTCGGCTATCCGGTCGAGAACGCCGGGCGGCTGGTGGGCACGATGTCGCTGATTTCGGCCACCGCGCTGTTCGCGTACCTGCGTTACGCGAAATTCGTCACGCACAAGAAGTGGTTCGTCGTGCCGGGATTCGCGATCGCCATCACGGCCGCGCTGTGGATGACGCGGATGACGCCGCAGGTCGGTGAAGCCGCGCTGATCGTCCCGCTGCTGCTGCGCGGATTGCTGCTGCTCTTCATCGTGCTGCCGGTGGCCAACCTGACGTTCCGGATCTTCGCGATCGACGAATATACGCACGGCTACCGGCTGAAGAACATCGTGCGGCAACTGACGATCTCGTTCGCGACGTCGTCGGTGATCATCGTCGAACAGCACCGCGTGGCCGTGCACCAGACGCGGCTCGTCGAGCGCGCGAACGTGTTCGACCCCGCGTTCCAGCAGACCGTCGACGCCCTGACGCGCAGCTACGCAGCCGCCGGCCACGCGCTGAACGAGGCGCACGGCCTCGCGATCGCGTCGATCGCGCGCATGGTCGCGCAACAGGCGTCGTTCCTCGCGTCGCTCGACGGCTTTTACTTCCTGGCGGGCGTGGCGCTGGTCGGCGGGCTCTTCGCGGCATGGCAAAAAGAGATCGATTGAGTTAAAAGACAGGCTTTGGATTTCCGCGAGCCGCCTTCATGCTCTCGAAACTGACCCGCTGGTTCGACGACCGCCGCCGCGACCGCGCGCTGCGCAGCCACCCGATCCCCGACGCACTGTGGCAGGACACCGTCGAGCGCCTGCCGTTCCTCGCGGCGCTGTCGCCCGACGCGCTCGGCCGGCTGCGCGAACTGACGAGCCTGTTCGTCGCGAAGAAATCGTTCTCGACCGCGCACGGGCTGGAGCTGACCGACGCGATGATCGTCGCGATCGCCGCGCAGGCCTGCCTACCGGTGCTGAATCTCGACCTGTCGCTGTACGACGGCTGGGTCGGCGTCGTCGTCTATCCGGGCGAATTCGTGATCCGCAAGACGGTGCAGGACGAGGACGGCGTCGTCCACGAGGTCGAGCAGGATGCGAGCGGCGAGGCCTGGGAAGGCGGCCCCGTGATCCTGTCCTGGGAAGACGCGCAGATGACGGACGGCCGCGATGCGTACAACGTCGTGATCCACGAGTTCGCGCACAAGATCGACATGGTCAACGGCGCGGCCGACGGCTATCCGCCCCTATTTCGACGCTGGCACGCGCCTCACCTCGATGCGCAGGCCTGGGCCGACGTGTTCGAGCACGCGTACGACCAATTCTGCGCGCGCGTCGACGCTGTGCCGGACCGCGCGTGGGCGCGCTTCGAGCGGGACTCGCTGATCGATCCGTATGCGGCCGACCACCCGTCGGAATTCTTCGCGGTATGCAGCGAAGCGCTGTTCGTGCGACCGAAAGCGTTCGAGTCCGAATTTCCGGAGCTGTACCGGTTGCTCGCGCGCTACTACCGGCAAGACCCGGCCGGCACCGGCGCGCTCGACGCACCGTGAAAATTATTCGTCAACCATCTGATTTTCTGGCATAATCGCCGTTTTTCGACCTTAGGCAAGTGGCTCGCGCCGGGCTTGGCGTCGTCTGGTTTGCGCAATGTGCGCGCTCCGGCACGGCAAGCGGCGGGTTGGCTACCGCTCTCACCAAGGAAAGACCATGAAAGAAGGCATCCACCCGAACTACCGCGAAGTCGTCTTCCAAGACATGTCGAACGGCTTCAAGTTCATCACGCGCTCGACGATCCAGACGCGCGAAAACATCGAACTCGACGGCAAGACCTACCCGCTCGCCAAGATCGAAGTGTCGTCGGAATCGCACTCGTTCTACACGGGTCAGCAAAAGATCATGGACACGGCAGGCCGTGTCGAGAAGTTCAAGAACAAGTTCGGCGTACGCGCCAGCGGCAAGGCGAAGTAAGCTTCGCATTGCATCCGGTGGTTGCAACGCACCGGTGTCGCACAAAAGGGCAGCCCAGGCTGCCCTTTTTTGTCTCTGCTCGCCCGGCAGGCGCCGGCCGGCGCCCGGGCATCGACCTGACGCGCAACAGCAGGCGCGTCTACAATGCCGGATGCTCGAAGCCGGCTCGACCGCGCACCTCCGCGCCGGCCGCCCGCCCATAACAAATCGCTCATCTGCATGAAGCCTGTCGTCCGCCTCACCGCCTCCGCCACGCGCGCGCTGCCGCGCTGGCTGCTGCTCACACTCTGCTTCGTCTACGCCGCGTTCGGCCTGTTCGGCCGCGACCCGTGGAAGAACGAGGACGCGGCGGGCTTTGGCGTGATGTGGACGATGGCCAAGGGCGGCTGGCACGACTGGCTATTGCCGAACCTGGTCGGCAAGTTCATCACGACCGACGGACCGCTCGGCTACTGGCTCGGCGCGCTGTCGATCCGCGGCCTGGGCCCGTGGGTCGACGCGAGCAACGCGTCGCGCGTCGAAACCGGCGTGCTGTTCTGCGTCGCGTGTGCATTCGTCTGGTACGCGGCCTACCTGCTGGGCCGGCGTGCCGAGGTCCAGCCGTTCAAATACGCATTCGGCGGCGAGCCCGAGCCCCGCGACTACGGCCGCACGCTCGCCGACGGCGCGCTGCTGGTTCTCGTCGCCTGCTTCGGTCTCGCGGAGCGCGGGCATGAAACGACGCCGCAGCTCGCGCAGTTCGCGTGGATCGCGATGCTCGTCTACGGGATCGTGCGCGGCATCGACAAGCCGATGCAGGGCGCGCTGTGGTGGGGCGTCGCGATCGGCCTGGTCGCACTGTCCGGCAATCCGGTACTGGTCGTCGCGCTGCTCGTCGGCACGGCCGTGCTGTGGATCGTCACGCCCGAGATGCGCAACCTGAGCCTGCCGCTCGTCGGCGTGCCGCTCGCAGCCGCGATCTTCGCGCTGTGGCCGCTGGCCGCGTTCGTCGCGGCGCCCGACGACGCCGCATGGTTCTTCAACCAGTGGATCCACGGCAGCCTGATGCGCTTTTCGGGGCCGCCGACCGCCGTGCTCGGCTATGCGGCGAAGAACCTGCCGCTGTTCACCTGGCCCGCGTGGCCGCTCGCGATCTGGGCGTGGTGGAGCTGGGCCGGCATGCGCCGCCGTGCGCACGTCGCGATTCCGCTGTCGGTCGCCGTGCCGCTCGTCGCGCTCGTGATCCTGCAGAGCCAGCAGTCGAACCGCATGTACATGCTGCTGTTGCCGCCGCTCGCGGTGCTCGCGACGTTCGCGCTGCCAACGCTCAAGCGCGGCGCGATCAACGCGATCGACTGGTTCGCGGTGCTGAGCTTCACGATCCTCGGCACCTTCGTGTGGCTCGTGTGGCTCGCATCGCTCACGGGCTTCCCTTACCCGCTCGCGCGCAACCTCGCGCGCCTCGTGCCCGGCTACGAACCGCATTTCAAGATCCTGTCGTTCATCTGCGCGGTGATCGCCACCGTGTGCTGGTGCTTCCTCGTGCGCTGGCGCATCTCGCGACAGCCGAAGGTGCTGTGGCGCAGCGTCGTGCTGTCGAGTGCGGGCACCACGCTGATGTGGGTGCTGCTGATGACGCTGTGGCTGCCGATTGTCAACTACGGCCGAACCTATCGCGATGTCGCGCAGCAGATCGCAGTGCACCTGCCGTCCGACTACGAGTGCATCTCGCCGGTACGGCTCGGTGACGCGCAGCTCGCGACCTTCGCGTATTTCGGCAACATGCGCTTCGAATTCTCCGGCGACTGCGACGTGATCCTGCGTCAGGATCGCGCCGACTTCGGCGAGCCGAGCTCGATGTCGCAATATGTGTGGCGTCTCGTGTGGGAAGGCCGCCGCGCCGCCGACCGCGACGAGCGCTTCCGCCTGTACGAGCGCATCGAACGGCCGAAGACGCCCGTCAAGCGACGTCCGCCGCGCCGCCAGCCGGCCGATTGACGATGTTCGGCGACATCCGCCGGATCGTCGGTCTCGCGTGGCCGGTGCTCGTCGGCCAGCTTGCGATCATCGCGTTCGGCGTGATCGACACCGCGATGGTCGGGCGCTACTCGGCCGTCGATCTGGCCGCGCTCGGGCTCGGCTCGTCGATCTACATATCGATCTATATCGGCCTGACGGGCATCCTGTCGGCGCTGCAGCCGATCACCGGGCAACTGTACGGCGCGCGACGCTATGCCGAAATCGGCGAGGAAGTGCGTCAGGCACTGTGGCTCGCGCTGCTGCTCGCGGTGCCCGGTTTTCTCCTGCTGCATTTTCCCGAACCGCTGCTGCGCGTCGCGCACACGCCCGCCGCGCTGCACGAGCGCACCGTCGACTACCTGCGCATCCTGTCGTACGGGCTGCCCGCCAGCCTCGTCTTCCGCATCTACAACGCGCTGACCAACGCGGCCGGCAAGCCGCGCCTCGCGATGATGCTGCAGATCGGCGCGCTGCTGCTCAAGTTTCCGCTCAACGTGTGGTTCATCTTCGGCGAGTTCGGCGTGCCGGCCCTCGGCGGCCCCGGCTGCGGGCTCGCGAGCACGCTGATCAACTGGGCGCTGGCGCTGATCGGCTACACGCTGCTCGCGAAGCTCGACGTGTTCGCGCCGCTCGCGATCTTCTCGCGCTTCTGCTGGCCGGTCTGGGAACGCCAGAAGGCCATCCTGAAGCTCGGCGTGCCGATGGGCCTGTCGTACCTGATCGAGGTCACGTCGTACACGTGCATGGCGCTGTTCATCGCGCAGTTCGGCACGACGACGCTCGCCGGCCACCAGATCGCCGGCAACATCGGCGCGGTGCTGTACATGACGCCGCTGTCGATCGGCGTGGCGGCGTCGACGCTGGTCGCGCGCGCGCTCGGCGCCGGGCAGCCCGAGGAAGCCCGGCTGCTCGGCCGGCACAGCGTGATTTTCGCGTGCGGCATTGCCGCGACCTACGGCCTGCTCGTGTTCGTGCTGCGCCCGCTGATCATCGGCGGCTATACGCCGAACCCGGCCGTCGCCGCGGCCGCGATGCCGCTCGTCGCGATCGTCGCGTGCTACCACGTCTTCGATGCGCTGCAGGTCACGTCGGCGTTCGTGCTGCGCGCGTACAAGGTCGCGGTCGTGCCGACCGTGATCTATGCGGTCGCGCTGTGGGGCGTCGGGCTCAGCGGCGGCTACGTGCTCGGTTTCGACGTGGGCGGAATCGCACCCGCGTGGCTGACTGGCGCGCGCGGTTTCTGGTTCGCGAACACGATCAGCCTGATGCTCGCGGGCGCCGGGCTCGTGCTGTACCTGCGCCGCGTCGGTCGCGCGCATGCCTCCGCTTTCGCGTCCGCCTGACGCGCTGCACGCTACGTCTCGTCCAGCACGTCGGCCGCGTGATAAGACGACCGCACGAGCGGGCCCGCGACGACTTCCCTGAAACCGAGCAATCGTGCCTCGTCGCGCCACGCGGCAAATGCGTCCGGGCTCACGTAGCGCCGCACCGCCAGATGGTGCGCGGACGGCGCGAGATACTGGCCGAGCGTCAGCACGTCGACGTCGTGCGCACGCAGGTCGCGCAGCGTGTCGCGCACTTCGTCGTCGCACTCGCCAAGGCCGAGCATCAACCCCGATTTCGTCACCAGTCCCGGCCGCGCCCGCTTCGCCTGCGCGAGCAGTTCGAGCGAGCCGCGATAGTCGGCGCCCGGCCGCGCTGCGCGATACAGCGACGGCACCGTCTCGATGTTGTGGTTGAACACGTCGGGCCATGCCGTCGACAACGCATCGAGCGCGCGGCCCACGCGGCCTCGGAAATCCGGTGTCAATACTTCGACGCCGATACCCGGCACGCTCGCGCGCACCGCCGCGATGCACGCGGCGACATGCGCGGCGCCGCCGTCGCGCAGGTCGTCGCGGTCGACCGACGTGATCACGACGTAGCGCAGCCCGAGCGCGACAGCCGCATCGGCCAGCCGCGCGGGCTCGTCGGGATCGAGCGGCTCGGGACGGCCGTGCGCGACGTCGCAGAACGGGCAGCGCCGCGTGCACAGGCCGCCCATGATCATGAAGGTCGCCGTGCGCTGCGCAAAGCATTCGCCGATGTTCGGGCACATCGCCTCCTCGCAGACGGAATGCAGCCGATGGTCGCGCAGCACGGCCGCCGTGTCGGCGACCGCCGCGCTCATCATCGGCCGCGCGCGCAGCCACGGCGGCTTCGGCAATGCCGCACCGGCCGCGGGCTCGACGCGCACCGGAATGCGCGCGAGCTTGTCGCGGCTTCTCGCACCCGGCTGGCCGAGCGCCGTGAGGCTGGGTCGTTCGAGCGCGGCGGCCATCGTCAGTCTCCGAGAAACGCGACGATCAGGCGGTTCACATCGGCGGCCGCCTCCATCTGCACCATGTGCCCGCTGCCGGCGATCACCTCGACACGTACGCCATCCGGCAAACCCTGCGCGTGCTGCACCGGGATCACCTGGTCGCGCTCGCCCCAGATCACGAGCGTGCGAGGCGCAAGCGTCGCGAGCCGGTCGCGGAACACGCGCCGCTGCGCGGCGCCGTCGAACGCGGCATGCGCGATCTTCTCCAGCGCAGCCTGCACGCCTTCGAGCCGCTTGTACTTGACCAGATCCTCCACGAGCTGCCGCGTGACCAGCGCGTTGTCCGCGAACAGTGCGCCGAGATGCGGCTTCAGCGTGTTGCGGCTGTTGCCGGCGACGAAGCCGTCGATGTAAGCGCGGTTGATGTCGGTGCCGAGCCCCGCGCTCGCGATCAGCGTGAGCGACGCGACGCGTTGCGGGGCGCGCCCGGCCGCCGCCATCGCGACCGCGCCACCCATCGAATGGCCGATCAGGTGGGCCTTGTCGATGCCCTTCGCATCGAGCAGCGCGAGCACCGCGTCGGCCAGTTCATCGAGGCTGCCCGTCTCGACCGCCTTGCCCGACTTGCCATGACCGGGCAGGTCGAGCGCCCACACCGGCCGGTGCGCGGCGAGATCCGCGTGATTGAACAGCCAGTTGTTGAGGTCCCCGCCGAAGCCGTGAATCAGCACGGCGGGGGTGCCGCCGCCTTCGCCGAGCTTCAGGAAGCGCACCGTCCTGCCGCCGATCTGCGCCTTTTCGGGCTGTGGGCCCGCGGCTTCGTCGGAAGCCGCGCTCGGCACGAAATCGCGCTGGAAATCGGCGATCGCCGCGTCGATGTCGGCATCGCTCGCGTCGGCGGCCGCGACGACGCCGAGCAGCGCGCCGACCGGCAGCGTCTCGCCTTCCTGCGCGACCTGCCGGCGCAGCGTACCGTCGAACGCACATTCGACGCCCGACGAGATCTTGTCGGTCTCGACGTCGAGCACTTCGTCGCCCTTCGTCACGCGTTCGCCGAGCGCCTTCAGCCAGCCGTTGACCTGCCCCTGCTCCATCGACAGCCCCCACTTGGGCATCGTGATCATGTGAATCGACATCGTGTCAGCTCCTCGTCTTCAGGACCGCCTGCGCAATCGCATCGGCGGACGGGATATACAGGTCTTCCAGCACGCTCGCGAACGGCGCGGGCGTATGCGGCGCGGTCACGAGTTCGATCGGCGCCTTAAGCGTTCGGAACGCGCGCTGCGCGACGAGCGCGGCGATGTCGGTCGCGATCGAGCAACGCGGGTTCGCTTCGTCGACCACCACCACGCGCCCGGTGCGCTCCGCGCTTTCGAGGATCGTTTCCTCGTCGAGCGGCGACGTCGTGCGCAGGTCGATCACGTCGACCTGGATGCCGTCCTTCGCGAGCTTCGCGGCCGCGTCCATCGCGAGATGCACCATCCGGCCGTACGTGACGATCGTCGCGTCGTCGCCGTCGCGCATCACGTTCGCCTCGCCGAACGGAATCGCATAGGACTCCTCCGGCACGTCGCCTTCACGGGTATAGAGCAACTTGTGTTCGAGGAAGATCACGGGATCGTCGTCGCGGATCGCCTGGATCAGCAGCCCCTTCGCGTCGTACGGCGTCGACGGACACACGACCTTCAGCCCCGGAATGTGCGTGAACAGCGACGTGAGCATCTGCGAATGCTGCGCGGCCGCGCGCAAGCCGGCGCCGTACATCGCGCGAATCACGACCGGCGTCACCGCCTTGCCGCCGAACATGTAGCGGAATTTGGCGGCCTGGTTGAAGATCTGGTCGAAACACACGCCCATGAAATCGATAAACATCAGCTCCGCGACGGGCCGCATCCCGCATGCGGCCGCGCCGACCGCCGCGCCGATGTAGCCGCCTTCGGACAGCGGCGTATCGAGCACGCGGCCCGGAAACTTGTGGAACAGCCCTTTCGTCACACCGAGCACGCCGCCCCACGCGTCGTCCTCGCCCGGCGCACCCGCGCCGCCTGCGTTGTCCTCGCCCATCACGATCACGCTGTCGTCGCGCGCCATTTCCTGCGCGAGCGCCTCGTTGATCGCCTGCGAATAAGTGATCTTCCTTGCCATGTCTGTCTCCTGGAATGTTCGGTTCGCCGTGCCGGCTGCGGTGTCAGGCCGTGCTCACGGGTACGACACGTAGACGTCGGTCAGCAGGTCGGCTGCATCGGGTACCGGCGCGGCCTTCGCCTGCGCGACCGCATCGTCGATCAGCGCCTTGACCTGTGCATCGACCGCGCGCAGATCGGCGGTCGCCAGCGCTTCGGCCCGCACGACGCGCGTTTCGAAATGCTTCAGGCAATCCTTCTCGTCGCGCAGCTTCTGCACTTCGCCAGGTGCACGATAGGTTTGCGCATCGCCTTCGAAATGGCCGAAGTAGCGCGTGAACTTCACCTCGACGAGCGTCGGGCCGCCGCCGTTGCGCGCACGATCGACGGCCTCGCCGAGCGCTTCGTGCACCGCGAAGAAATCGAAGCCGTCGACGATCACGCCCGGCATCCCGAACCCGTTCGCACGATCGGCGATGTTGTCGGTCGCGACCGACCAGCTCGACGACGTCGCTTCCGCATAGCCGTTGTTTTCGGCCACGAAGATCGCGGGCAGCCGCCACACCGACGCGAGGTTCATCGATTCGAAGATCACGCCCTGGTTCGATGCGCCGTCGCCGAAGAAGCACACGCCGACGCCGCCGGTCTTCCGGTGCTTCGCCGCGAGCGCCGCGCCGCAGACGAGCGGGCCGCCCGCACCGACGATCCCGTTGGCGCCGAGCATCCCCATCGCCAGGTCGGCGATGTGCATCGAGCCGCCCTTGCCGTGGCAGATGCCCGTCTTCTTGCCGTAGATCTCGGCCATCATCCCGTGCACGTCGACGCCCTTCGCGATGCAATGGCCGTGGCCGCGGTGCGTGGTCGCGACGTAGTCGTCGAGGCCGAGGTGCAGCATCGTGCCGACCGCGGACGCCTCCTCGCCCGCATACAGGTGAACGAAGCCGGGGATCTCGCCGGTCGCGAATTCGACGTGCAGGCGCTCCTCGAATTCGCGAATCGTGCGCATCAGCCGGTAGGCGTCCAGCAGCTTGTCCCTGCTGAGCTGTGTCGAAGCTGTCATGTGTGTCTCCTGGGTAGGTCTGACTGCGAATGCCGCCCCGGCCGCGCCGTGGCGACGGATTGCACGGCCTGTGGCCGTCAGTGGAACGTGAAGCCGCCGTCGACGTTCACGGCCTGGCCCGTCACGTTGTCCATCGTCGCGAAGAACAGCGCGAGCCGGCCCATGTCTTCCGGCGTCTGCGCGCAGCCCTGCGGAATCAGCGTCAACGGGTGCCGCTGCCACGACGCCTCGACCGATTCGCCGTCGGTCTTCCATGCGTCGGACAGGCAGTCCCACATGTCGGTACGCACGATGCCGGGGCAGATCGCGTTGACGGTCACGCCGTCGCGCGCGACCTCCTTCGCGAGTGCATTCGTGAAGCCGACGACCGCGAATTTCGATGCGCTGTCATGCGCGAGATTCGGAAAGCCTTCCTTGCCGGCGATCGACGCGACGTTGACGATCCGGCCGCGGCCCGGCGCCTTCAGCGGCGCGAGCGCCGCGCGGCAGCCGAGGAACGTGCCCTTCGCATTCACGTTCATCACGACATCCCAGTCGCGCTCGGTCAGTTCGCCGACCGGATGAATGCTGATCGCGCCCGCGCAGTTCACGAGGATGTCGAGCCGGCCGAGTTCGGCAAGCGCCTGCGCAACCATCGCATCGACCTGCGCGGCCTGCGTGACGTCGACCTTCGCGACCGCCACCCGGCGGCCGAGCGCGCGTCCCTCGCGCGCGGTGGCATCGCGTGCGTCGTCGAGCAGGTCGGCGAGCAGGATGTCGGCGCCCGCGCCTGCGAACGTCAATGCAATGCCGCGACCGATACCGCGCGCACCTCCAGTGACGATGGCGACCTGTCCGTCGAGTGGGGTTGTCATGGCGATGTCTCCTGGGTGATCGTTATGGATGGCGAAATGTCACTCGGCAACACGGCGCCTCAATAGCGCCGCTCGCCGGCATCGCGCAGCAGTTGGCGTGACGACGCGTAGCGCAGCGTGCGGCCGACGTCGACCGTCAGCGGCCCACGCCAGTCCAGCGAGATCTCGTAGCGATCGCCGCGCGCGACCTCGATCTCGCGCTCGCCGTCGAACGCGAGCGTGCCGTGCTCGAACGGGATCGTCTGCCATGCACCCGGCTCGAGCCGCTCGCAACTGCGCATCACGACGCGATCGACGCGGCCCGGCGCGATCGGTGCGACGAGTGGCGTGCCGGCCGTCTTGCCTTCAGTCGCGAAGCGCATCGCGAGCCCGTGCGGCGCGCTGCGTTCGAGCGGCGCCCATGCGCCGCCGAGCGCGGACAGGCCGATCCCGTCGGGTTCCGCAAATGTCAGGTAGAGCGAATCGATGTCGTCAGGCCCCGAGATCGCACGGGCGCCGATGAAGCGCTGCCGTGCCGCACAGACGTCGACGAGCGCGATCTCCTCGCGCCCCGGCTGCGCGCCCGCCACGCAGCGCACGACGAGCCGCTTGTTGCGCGTGCACGCGACTTCGGCCGGCACCGCGCCGGTCGCGGCGAGTCCTGCCGCGACCCCGGCGACGGTGGCTTCGCGATGCTCGGGAAACGCGTTGTTGGTGCCGGTGGACAGCGCGACGAGCGGCGTCGCGCCGCAGTGCGCAGCCACGGCGCGATGGGTGCCGTCGCCACCGAGCACGACGATCAGCGCGACCTCCATCCGGTGCAGGTACGCGGCGCCGGCCTGTGTATCGGCGACGGTATCGGTGATCGGCAGGTCGACGAATTCGACCTCGGGCCAGCGCTCGCGCGGCGCGACCGCACGATGCGTGTCGAGCGCACGCAGCAGCAGCGTCGCGATGCCCGTCCGGTCGCGCAGCGTCAGCACGCGCTCGACGCCCATCGCGCCGAGGCCGGCCAGCAGGCGCACGATCATGTTCGCCTTCTCCGCCGTCGGAAATACGGATGCATGCGTCGTGAGGCGGCGGATATCGCGCCCCGATGCGGGGTTCGCGATCACGCCGACGGTAACGGGCGTCGTCACGGGTTCGTCTCCATCCGGTTGGCCGGCCCCGGTGCATGGGTGTGCGCCGCGGCCTTGCCTGTCTCGTCCGCTGCCATCGCCGGGCGGCGGATCGTCGTCGACGCGACCGCGCCGACTTGCCCGTGATCTCTGCAAGCGGCGTGCCATCGTGCGTGCGATGTGCGTGAAACCCTTATGAATGTTGACGCGGCGGGTATGCAGGTGCTCCCCGGTTCGCGGCTGGCAGGACGGAGCACGCGGCAATTCGGCTCGTGCGTCTCACATCGCCGATGCGACGAAACGGTCCTCGCGACGCCGGCGCAAGCAGGCCGTTGCGCTCGCAAACCCCGTGGCATCGCGGCGCCGCGCATGCCGCATCATGCGGGACGATCTCCGCCGGTCGCGCATGAACGCGTCTCAACGTCACGAGACGGCCCGCGATACCGGTGAGACGAACGTCTCACGCCCGTCGCGTGCTGCGATGCAATGTGATCCGTCGAACGGGATGTGCTACAAGAACAGCGCATTCCCCGCCGTACGGAACCGGAGCCGACCATGCCTTACGCCGTCCCCCAGGCCCAGCACGCCGACCGTGTGCTCGGCGCGCTCGCCGGACGCCTGCCCGCGCCGGCCGAATCGTCGCGCCTCGTGTCGTCGTGGCAGCGGTCGCTGGAGCGCTACCGTCTCGACCCCGCTTCGTCGATCGGTCCGCGCGTGCTGACCGCGGCCGAGCTGCGCGAAGTGCGCGACAAGGAGGAGGCGTTCCTGCGCGCGTCGGGCCAGTGCCTGACGCGGCTGCACGACATGATCCGCGTCGCCGACTACTGCGTGATGCTGACCGACGCACACGGCGTGACGATCGACTACCGGATCGACCGCGAGCGCCGCAACGACTTCCGCCACGCCGGGCTGCATATCGGTTCGTGCTGGTCGGAAAGCGAGGAAGGCACGTGCGGTGTCGCGAACGTGCTGACCGATCTCGCGCCGATTACCGTGCACAAGACCGATCACTTTCGCGCGGCATTCACGACGCTCACCTGCAGCGCGGCGCCGATCTTCTCGCCGGGCGGCGAACTGATCGGCGTGCTCGACGCGTCGGCCGTTCATTCGCCCGACGGCCGCGACAGCCAGCGTCTCGTCTATCAGCTCGTGCGGCAGAGCGCGGCGCTGATCGAAGACGGCTACTTCGTGCACAGCACCGCGCACCACTGGATCCTGTTCGGGCATCCGAATCGTCACTACGTCGAAGCGCAACCCGAGTGGCTGATCGCGTTCGACGAATGCGGCAATATCGTCGCCGCGAACCGGCAGGCACGCGATGCGCTGCCGGCGCTGCGCGAACCGCGCCATATCGACGAGATCTTCGATGCGACCGAGATGCCGCTGCGCGATGCCGCGCGGCTCGATGCGATCGTCGCGCTGCGGCTGCGCGCGACCGGCGCGCCGCTCTATGCACGGCTGCGTGCGCCGCTTCGGCGCACCGGCCGCGAACCCGGCACGGCCTCGCGCCGCCCGGGCACCGCGCAACGCCACGTCGGCGCGCTGACGCCGTTCCTGCACAGCAGCGACGCGCATATCGCGCAGCAGGCCGAGCTCGCGCTGCGTGTCGCGAGCAAGCGGCTGCCGATTCTCGTGCTCGGCGAAACCGGTGCGGGCAAGGAAGTGTTCGCGCGTGCGATCCACGACGCCGGTGCGCGACGTGCGCGGCCGTTCGTCGCCGTCAATTGCGGAGCGCTACCGGAAGCGCTGATCGAGAGCGAATTGTTCGGCTATGCGGCCGGCGCGTTCACCGGCGCACGCAAGCATGGCGCGCGCGGCAAGATCGCGCTCGCCGACGGCGGCACGCTGTTCCTCGACGAAATCGGCGACATGCCGCTCGCGCTGCAGACGCGCCTGTTGCGTGTGCTCGCCGATGGCGAGGTCGTGCCGCTCGGCAGCGACACGCCCGTACGCGTCGATCTCGACGTGATCTGCGCGACGCACCGCGATCTCGCACGCATGGTGGCCGACGGCACGTTCCGCGAGGATCTGTACTACCGGCTGAGCGGCGCGACGTTCGAACTGCCGCCGCTGCGCGAGCGTGCCGACGTGCGCGACGTGATTGCCGCCGTGTTCGCCGAGGAGGCGCAGGCAACCGGCCACGTGCTGACGCTCGACGCGACGCTCGCCGAACAACTCGCCGCGTACCCGTGGCCCGGCAACGTGCGGCAGTTGCGCAACGTGCTGCGCTATGCGTGCGCGGTGTGCGACGCCGCGCGCGTGACGCGGCAAGATCTGCCGGCCGATATTGCCGCGTCACTCGGCGGCGTGGCGACCGGCACGCTGCCCGACGACGAACGCGGCCGCATCATCGCCGCGCTCACCGCGCATCGCTGGCGGCCCGACGCGGCCGCGCAGGCGCTCGGCATCTCGCGGGCGACGCTGTACCGGCGCATCGCGAAGCACCGGATCGTCGCGCCGCATCGCGCGTGACGCGCCGGCGCGCCTACCACTCATGACGCATGCGCCGCCGCTTCGCGCGCGTTCGCGGTGTCACCCGCGTTGCCGGCCGCCTCGGCTTCGTCGTGCCGCACGAACACCTCGTGCGCGGCGAACAATGCGTTGAGCGCGGCCGGAAAACCCGCATAGACGGCCATCTGCATGAATACCTCGACGATCTCGTCGCGCGTGCAACCCACGTTGAGCGCGGCCTCGATATGCACTTTGAGTTGCGGCTGCGCGTTGCCGAGCGCGGCCAGCGCCGCGATCGTCGCGATCTCGCGCGCTTTCAGGTCGAGTTGCGGCCGGCTGTAGATGTCGCCGAAACCGAATTCGACCAGGAGCCGACCGAAGTCCGGCGCGACCGGCGCGAGGGCCGCGATCACGCGCTCGCCCACTTCGCCGTCGATTTCCTTCAGTTTGTTCCAGCCGCGCGTGTAGCGGTCTTCAACGAGTCGTTCCATTGTGTCCGTCCTGTTCCGATGGAGAGTGAGAAGGTTTCGCCCGTCTCGCCGCATCCCGCTCCTGTGCTTCGTAGTACGCGATCTTGTCGCTGATCACGTCGAGGCTCGCCTGCAGCTCCGCGATATGCGCGCGCACCGCATCGCGATGCTCGACCAGCAGACTGCGCCGCGCACCGAAGGTCGCTTCGCCTTGCGCGCGTAGCGCCGCGAACGCCTGCATCTGCGCGATCGGCATACCGGTCGCCTTCAGGCGCATCACGAAGGCCAGCCAGTCAAGGTCGGCCGGCGCATAGAGCCGGTGCCCGGCCGCCGTGCGCGAAATTGCGCGCAGCAGGCCGGCCTGCTCGTAGTACCGCAGCGTATGCGTCGACAAGCCGGTCATTTCGGCGACCTGGCCGATCGTCAGCGGGCCGGCGGAGGAAGGTTGGGTTACGGTTTTCGACATGGCAGGAACAAGGTTAGGAGTTAGAGTTCACTCTAAGTCAAGCCCTGTCGAACGGCCAGTGCGACGATCCTCGGCGATACCCCGGCGACACCGTAAAGAATGGTCAAAACCGCCGCCCGGCGCGAGTTTCGGCCTTTACAGCGCCGCAAGCCTTCAGCAAGATTCGGTCAGCCTGTCTTAAAAAGGGCACGCATTTGTCCTATGCTTAACGGCGACGCCCGGCCGGGTCTCGCTCCGCCGTTCGTTGCAACAGCCATTCATCCGTCAGAACCAGGGAGCCTTTGCCATGCTGAAAAAGCTGCTGATGCTGTTCGTCGCGCTATCGCTGTCGCTCGCCGCAGGCCTCGCGGCGGCCGTCGAAGTCAACACGGCTGACCAGGCCGCGCTCGAATCCGTGAAGGGTCTCGGGCCCGTGAAGTCGAAGGCGATCATCGACGAACGCACCAAGAACGGCCCGTTCAAGGACGCGGACGATCTCGCGAACCGCGTGAAGGGCCTCGGCACGAAATCGGTCGGGCATCTCGAGGAAAACGGCCTGACGATCGGCGGCTCGACGACGCCGCCGAAGGGGGTGAAGCTGTCGAAGCCGGCCGCGACGACTTCGGCCACCCCGTCGGCAACGACGTCAGCAGGCACGACGGCCACCGCACCGGCACCGGCACCGGCACCGGCGGCCAGCGCGCCGGATGCGGCGGCGAAGCCGGCCAAGGCCAAGCGCATGACGAAGAAGGAAAAAGCGGCCGCGGCAGCGGCGGCATCCGCCGATGCGGGTGCGAGCGCACCGGCCGCGGCGTCGTCGGCTAAAGCGACGAAGAGTTCGAAGAAGAAAGGCAAGAAGGACAAGGCAGCCTCCGCCGCCGCGGCGTCGGGCGCCTGATGTGCGCCGCGCGCGCGACGGCGTGCGCGCGGCATTCGTTCAACGGGCGCCCACTGCGTGGCGCCCTTATCGGTAAAGGTGAAGAACCATGGGTCTCCTCGACATCGTTGGCGGTCTGCTCGGCAGCCAGGCCGGCGGCAACTCGCAAAGCGCGCTGATCACGACCGCGCTCGAATTCATCAACAACCAGCCGGGCGGCCTGAATGGCCTGATCGAGAAATTCAAGGCCGGCGGCGCCGGCGACATCATCGGCTCGTGGGTCGGCAACGGCCAGAACCAGCCGATCTCGCCGGACACGCTGCAGAACGTGCTCGGCTCGGACGCGATCGGCGCGCTCGCGAGCAAGTTCGGCGTCGATCCGTCGATGGCCTCGACCGTCCTCGCGCAAGTGCTGCCGCACGTCGTCAACCACGCGACGCCGGACGGCACGGTGCCGGCCGACGGCCAGGCACAGGTCGACCCGTCGAACGTGCTCGGCTCGCTGTCGCAGATCGCCGGCATGTTCGGCGGCAACAAGCAGGGCTGACGCGCCGCGTCGTTGCGACGCGCCATAAGCAAACACCCCGCCGAGGCGGGGTGTTTGTTTTCGCGCGCCCGGCGCAAACCGGGCGGCAGCCGGTGGCAGGCGATCAGTGCACGACGCGGTCGAACACGAACGTGCCGTCGTGGACGTCGACCGGAATCACGTCCTTCGGACCGAAGCGGCCCGCGAGGATGAGCTTCGCGACCGGGTTCTCGATCTCCTGCTGGATCGCGCGCTTCAGCGGACGCGCACCGAACAGCGGATCGTAGCCGACCTTGCCGATCTGTTCGAGCGCCGCTTCCGACACGTCGAGCGCCATGTCGAGCTTCGCGAGCCGTTCGTGCAGGCGCGCGAGCTGGATCTTCGCGATCGACTCGATGTTGCTGCGGTCGAGCGCATGGAACACGACGACGTCGTCGATCCGGTTCAGGAACTCGGGGCGGAAATGCTGCTTCACCTCGAGCCACACGGCGTCCTTGATCTCTTCCTGCGGCGCCCCCGTCATCGCCTGGATCACCTGCGAGCCGAGGTTCGACGTCATCACGATCACCGTGTTCTTGAAGTCGACCGTGCGCCCCTGCCCGTCCGTCATGCGGCCGTCGTCGAGCACCTGCAGCAGCACGTTGAACACGTCCGGATGCGCCTTCTCGATCTCGTCGAGCAGGATTACGCTGTACGGCTTGCGGCGCACGGCTTCCGTCAGGTAGCCGCCTTCCTCGTAGCCGACATAGCCCGGCGGCGCGCCGATCAGCCGCGCGACGCTGTGCTTCTCCATGAACTCGCTCATGTCGATGCGGATCAGGTGCTCTTCCGAATCGAACAGGAACGACGCCAGCGCCTTGCACAGCTCGGTCTTGCCGACACCCGTCGGGCCGAGGAACAGGAACGAGCCGTAAGGACGGTTCGGATCGGCGAGACCCGCGCGCGAACGGCGGATCGCGTCGGCCACCGCGCTGATCGCCTCGTCCTGGCCAACCACGCGCTCATGCAGCTTTTCCTCGATGTGCAGCAGCTTCTCGCGTTCGCCCTGCATCATCCGCGACACCGGAATCCCGGTCGAACGCGACACGACTTCCGCGATTTCCTCGGCGCCGACCTGCGTACGCAGCAGGCGCGGACGCGTCGGGTTGTGCTGCTCCTGCTCTTCGGCCTGCGTGACCTGCTTCAGTTGCGCCTCGAGCTGCGGCAGCTTGCCGTACTGCAGCTCGGCGACCTTCTCCAGCTTGCCGTCACGCTGCAGCCGTGCGATGTCCGCCCGCACCTTCTCGATCTCTTCCTTCAGCTGCGCGCTGCCCTGCACCGCGGCCTTCTCGGCGGTCCAGATTTCCTCGAGATCCGAATACTCGCGACCGAGCCGCTCGATCTCTTCCTCGATCAGCTGCAGGCGCTTCTGCGACGCTTCGTCCTGCTCCTTCTTCACGGCTTCGCGCTCGATCTTCAGCTGGATCAGCCGGCGGTCGAGCTTGTCCATCTCTTCGGGCTTCGAATCGATTTCCATCTTGATCTTCGACGCGGCTTCGTCGATCAGGTCGATCGCCTTGTCAGGCAGGAAGCGGTCGGTGATGTAGCGGTGCGACAGCTCGGCCGCGGCGACGATCGCCGGGTCGGTGATGTCGACGCCGTGGTGCAGTTCGTACTTCTCCTGCAGCCCGCGCAGGATCGCGATCGTCGCCTCGACGCTCGGCTCGTCGACGAGCACCTTCTGGAAGCGGCGCTCGAGCGCGGCATCCTTCTCGATGTACTTGCGGTATTCGTCGAGCGTGGTCGCGCCGATGCAGTGCAGCTCGCCGCGCGACAGCGCCGGCTTCAGCATGTTGCCCGCATCCATCGCGCCTTCGGCCTTGCCCGCGCCGACCATCGTGTGGATTTCGTCGATGAAGACGATCGTCTGGCCTTCGTCCTTCGCGATGTCGTTGAGCACCGCCTTCAGGCGCTCCTCGAATTCGCCGCGATACTTTGCACCTGCGAGCAGTGCGGCCATGTCGAGCGACAGCACGCGCTTGCCCTTCAGCGTCTCGGGCACTTCGCCGTTGACGATCCGCTGCGCGAGCCCTTCGACGATCGCCGTCTTGCCGACGCCCGGCTCGCCGATCAGCACCGGGTTGTTCTTGGTGCGGCGCTGCAGGATCTGGATCGAACGGCGGATTTCGTCGTCGCGGCCGATCACCGGATCGAGCTTGCCCGCACGGGCGCGCTCGGTCAGGTCGACCGTGTATTTCTTCAGTGCCTCGCGCTGGCTTTCCGCATCCTGGCTGTGCACCTGCGAGCCGCCGCGCACAGCGGCAATCGCGGCTTCCAGCGCCTTGCGCGTGAGGCCATGCTGACGCGCGAGCTTGCCGGCGTCGCCCTTGTCATCGGACACGGCGAGCAGGAACATCTCGCTCGCGATAAACGTGTCGTTGAGCTTCTGCGCTTCCTTGTCCGCCTGGTTCAGGAGCCCGGCCAGTTCACGGCCGACCTGGATGTCGCCGCCCGTGCCCGTCACTTGCGGCAGGCGCGAGATAGCCTCGTTCAGCGCGCCTTGCAGCGCCTGAATGTGCACGCCCGCACGCGACATCAGCGAGCGGGCCGAACCGTCCTGCTGCGCGACCAGCGCCGCGAGAACGTGAACGGGTTCGATGTATTGATTGTCGCGGCCTGCCGCGAGGCTTTGCGCGTCCGCGAGTGCTTCCTGGAACTTGGTGGTGAGCTTGTCGATTCTCATTTAGTCGAGACCTCCAATTTTCGATTAACACCAAGATGAGGATGGTTATGCGGCTTTCAAGCGAAATTCGGGTTGATTCAGCGCAAAAATCGATGGATATCCTTGAAGCGGCGCCCGGACGGGGCCACGGCCGGATCGAGAAGCGCGGCGAGCGCGCATCAGCCGGCCGTCGACGGCGGCTCGACGGGCGCCGGTGCGTCTTCCGGCGACGACTCGGCACGCATGTGCACGACCAGGCGGATGCCGAGCAACGCGGCGAGCGGCGCAGCGGGTTCGACCAGTTCGCCTAGCGTGTGACGGTCGAGTTCGGCAAAGAATGCATCGCGCGCGGCCGCCAGCACGCCCTTCAACCGACACCGCGGCTCGATCACGCAGCCGCGCGACTCGCCGTCGGCCGAGAAGCAGCCGACCAGCGCAAAATCGCTCTCGGTCGCGCGCACGACCTGGCCGACGGTCAGTTGCAGCGATTCGGGGAACAGCCGCAGCCCGCCATTGCGACCACGAACGGTATCGACCCACCCCAGCTCGCCGAGCTGCTGCACGACTTTCATCAGATGGTTCTTCGAGATGCCGTAAGCGTCCGAGATCTCCTGGATCGTGGCGAGCCCCTCGCCGCGCACGGCAAGGTACAGCATCACGCGCAGCGAATAGTCGGTGTAGTCGGTGAGTCTCATGGGCGAATACGGAAAAGATCGATCGTGCCCCGATTACGTGAGCCGGGCCGGTCGGGATGCACACGAAGCCGGTTGACGGCCCTGTTCTGCGGCCCCGGCTTGCCGGGAGGGCGTGCGCGCAATAAGATGCTTGACACTTACACGTTTTCAGGGGTCATTGGACGCCATTTTGCGTCAAAATTCGGTCGGTGTCCTGCACGATGTCCGCGCCGCCACCCCGTCGTTGCCTATTTCTCCGGCCCTTTGCCATGACCGTCACGCCCGCCTCGCCCGATACCGCACCGGCCCGCCTTCGCGACACCGAGCCGACCGAAGAGAACATCCGCGATCTCGTCTACGCGTTCTACGACCGCGTGCGCGCCGATCCGCTGCTCGGGCCCGTGTTCGATGCGAAGCTGGCGGGTCGCTGGGACGACCACCTGCCGAAGATGGTCACTTTCTGGTCGAGCCTCGTGCTCGGCACCAAGGGCTATCGCGGCAACGTGCAGCAGGCGCATCAGCCGCTCGACGGGATCGAGCCGGCCCATTTCAGCCGCTGGCTGTCACTGTTCCTGAAGACCGTCGAGGCGCGCTACGCGCCGCCCGCGGCAATCCGCTTCATGGCGCCTGCGCTGCGGATCGCGCAGAGCCTCCAGTTGAGCCGGTTCGGCTGGGACTACCCGATTCCGCCCGAGCAGCAGGCCCTGCTCGACGCAATCTCGCCGCGCCGTCGCGACGTGGGCGACGAGCCGCACGCGTTGCCGTCGCGTGCCCGCGGCGAGCCGTTTCCGACGAAGATCATCGGGCGCAGCAGCGATCCGGACGCGTAACGGGCAGCCGTCACGCGCGACGCTTGCGCACATGCGGCACCTCGCCGCACTCCCCTGACGCCGCGCTCAGCGCCGCGTATTGCCCGATTCGATGCCCCAGCGCGCGAGTGCTGCATCGTCGGTGCTGCGCGCATCGACCCAGCGCTCGCCATCCGGCGTCGTTTCCTTCTTCCAGAACGGCGCTTCGGTCTTCAGGTAGTCCATCACGAACTCGCACGACGCGAACGCATCGCCGCGGTGCGACGCAACCGTCGCGACCATCACGATCTGGTCGAGCGGCAGGAGTCGGCCGACGCGATGCACGATCGCGACGTCGATGCCCGGCCAGCGCCGGCCGGCCTCGGCGGCAATCTTCTCGAGCGCCTTCTCGGTCATTCCCGGATAGTGCTCGAGTTCCAACGCGGCAACCGAATCGCCTTCGTTCAGGTCGCGCACCGTGCCGACGAAGCACGCGAGCGCACCGATCTTCGGGTTGCGTGCGCGCAGTGCCGCGACTTCCGCGTTCAGGTCGAAGTCGTCGGACTGGATTCGTACCGTTGTCATCGCCCGTGCCTCAACCGCCCGTCACCGGCGGAAAGAACGCGACTTCGCAGCCTTCGGTGAGCCGCGTGTCGGCATCGGTCATCTCGTGGTTGCACGCCATGCGCAGTGCGCGCCCTTCGGCGAGCGTCTCGGCCCACGCGCCACCGCGCACGCGCAGCCACGCGCGCACGTCGCCGACGGTCGTGACGCTGTCCGGCACGTCGGCCTGCTCGTCGGCGACGCCCAGCGCCTCGCGTACGCTTGCAAAGAATTTCAGTTGAATCTTCATGGTTCGGGAGGCCGTCGCGTTACGACAGCAGTTCGGAAAACGGAATGAAACGCACGGTCTCGCCAGCGCTGATCGCGTGCTGCGGCGGGTTGTCGATCAGGCCGTCGCCCCACACTGTCGACGTCAGCACCGCCGAGCTCTGGTTCGGGAACAGGTCGAGGCCACCGGCCGCGTTCACGCGCGCACGCAGGAATTCGTTGCGCCGGTCGCCCTTGTTTTGCGAAAAGTCGGCGCGCAGCGACAGCGCGCGCGGCGTGACGTCGCGCACGCCGGACAAGCGCAGCAGGAACGGCCGTACGAACAGCAGGAACGTGACGAAGCTCGACACCGGGTTGCCGGGCAATCCGATGAAGTGCGCGTCGGCGCGATCGTCGCCGCGGCGCACCGCGCCGTACGCGAGCGGCTTGCCGGGCTTCATCGCGATCTGCCACAGCGCGAGCCGCCCTTCGGCCTCGACGGCCGGCTTCACGTGGTCCTCGTCGCCGACCGACACACCGCCGCTCGTCAGGATCACGTCGTGATCGCGGGCGGCCGCGCGCAGCGTGTCGCGCGTCGCGGCGAGCGAATCGGGCACGATCCCGTAGTCGGTCACGTGGCAGCCGAGCCGCTCCAGCAGCCCGCGCAGCGTGAAGCGGTTCGAGTTATAGATCGCGCCAGGCTTCAGCGGCTCGCCGGGCATCGTCAGTTCGTCGCCGGTGAAGAACACCGCGACGCGAATCCGCCGCGCGACCGGCAGTTGCGCGCAGCCAACCGATGCGGCCAGGCCGAGCGCCTGCGGCGTGAGCCGCGTGCCGGCCGGCAGGATCACCGAGCCCTGCCGGATATCCGCGCCCTGTGCGGTGATCCACTCACCGGCCTTCGGCGTGTGCAGGATTTCCACCGCATCGCCGTCGGCCGCCGTCTGTTCCTGCATCACGACGGCGTCGGCGCCGGGCGGCACCGTCGCGCCGGTGAAGATCCGCGCGGCCGTGCCGGCAGCCAGTGGCGCGGCCGGATGACCTGCCGGAATGCGCTGCGACACGGGCAAGCGCCGCTCGCCATGCAGCAGGTCGGCGACGCGCACCGCATAGCCGTCCATCGCACTCGTATGCATCGGCGGCACGTCGAGCGGCGAGCTCACGTCAGTGGCCAGCACGCGGCCGAGCGCGTCGAGCGTGGCGACCGTTTCGGCGCCGGGCAACGGCTTCGCGGCATCGAGCAGCGCGGCGAGTGCCTCGGCGGTCGACAGCATCGGCGCGCGCGGCGCCGCGGGATTCGGGTTCGACATCGATGGAATCGGGGATCGTTGGATTCAAACCGTCATTGTAGCGACGCCGTCGCACGGGCGCGCGATATGGCCGGCATGCGGAAACTGTGATCGGCGCGAACGCGCCGCTCTGGCACTTGTTTTGGGTGCCGTGCGGCGGTCGCCACGCGGCACCGCCAAACGAAACGGCCGGAACCCCGATCCGTTCGACGAATCGGCATTCCGGCCGTCTTGCGCAGCCGGGCCCGCGGCCCGGCCGCGCGTCATGCGCCCGTATGGGCGGCGATGAAGTCCTTCACCTGCTGCGCGTCGGCCTTCACGACCTCGAAACGCTGCGGCAGCGCCTCGAGCCCGTCGAATGCAGCCGGACGCTCGGCTTCGCGATCGAGTGCTTCGCGAATCGTCTCGCCGAACTTGATCGGCTGCGCGGTCTCGAGCACGACCATCGGCACGCCTGCGTCGAGATGTTCGCGCGCGACCTTCACGCCGTCGGCCGTATGCGTATCGATCATCGTGTCGTAGCGCGAGAACACGTCGCGAATCGTCGCGATGCGGTCCGTATGGCTGCTGCGGCCCGACACGAAACCGAACTCGGCGACGCGCGAGAAATCGCCGCTCGCCGCGAGATCGAAACCGCCCTTCTCCTCGACGTCGCGGAACAACTGCATCACGCGCGCCGGATCGCGGCCGAGCAGGTCGAACACGAAGCGCTCGAAGTTCGATGCCTTCGAGATGTCCATGCTCGGGCTGCTCGTGTGATACGTGTTCTCGGCGCTGCGCACGCGATACGCGCCCGTGCGGAAGAACTCGTCGAGCACGTCGTTCTCGTTGGTCGCGACCACGAGCTTCGCGATCGGCAGCCCCATCATCCGCGCGATGTGGCCTGCGCAGACATTGCCGAAGTTGCCCGACGGCACCGTGAACGACACGCGCTCGTCGTTGGATTGCGTGGCCGCGAAATAGCCCTTGAAGTAGTACACGACCTGCGCGACGACGCGCGCCCAGTTGATCGAGTTGACCGTACCGATCTTTTGCTGCGCCTTGAACGCGTGATCGTTCGAAACGGCCTTCACGATGTCCTGGCAATCGTCGAACACGCCCTCGACCGCGAGGTTGAAGATGTTCGGATCCTGCAGGCTGAACATCTGGGCCGTCTGGAACGCGCTCATCTTCTTGTGGGGCGACAGCATGAACACGCGCACGCCGGCCTTGCCGCGCATCGCGTATTCGGCCGCGCTGCCGGTGTCGCCGGACGTCGCACCGAGAATGTTCAGCGTCTGCCCGTGCTTCGCGAGCGTGTACTCGAACAGGTTGCCGAGCAACTGCATCGCCATGTCCTTAAACGCGAGCGTCGGGCCGTTCGACAGTTCGAGCAGCGAGATCGGCGCGCCGTGCTCGGTGCCGAGCGTCTTCAGCGGCGTGATGTCGGACGCGTTCTCGCCATGGCGCGTATTGCGGTACACGTCGGCCGTGTACGTGCGGCGCGTGATCGCGCGCAGGTCGTCGGCCGGCACGTCGTCGCAGAACTTCGACAGGATCTCGAACGCGAGATCCGCGTACGACAGCGTGCGCCAGCGCGCGAGCTCGTCGGCGGACACCTTCGGATACTCGGCCGGCAGGTAGAGCCCGCCGTCCTTCGCGAGACCGCCGAGCAGGATGTCGGAGAACGTGTGGCGCTCGCCGATGCCGGCGCCGCGCGTGGAGATGTAGTTCATGTCGTCCTCAGCTCAGTTCAGCGCTTCCATGCGCAGCTTCGTCACCTTCGACACGACCGTCGCGAGGCTCTCGATTTGCGCGATCGCCGTGTTGACGCGCTTCTCGAGCGTCTCGTGCGTGATCAGGATGATGTCGGTCTCGCCGTTCGCGCCGTCGACCTGCTCCGATTCCTTCTGCAGCAGCGCGTCGATCGAGATGCCCGATTCGGCGAGGATGCGCGTGATGTTGGCGAGCACGCCCGTCTGGTCGGCCACCCGCAGGCGCAGGTAGTAGCCGCTCGTGACTTCCTCGATCGGCAGGATCGGCGTGTTCGACAGGCTGTCCGGCTGGAACGCGAGATGCGGCACGCGATGCTCGGGGTCGGCCGTGTGCAGGCGCGTGACGTCGACGAGATCCGCGACCACGGCCGATGCGGTCGGCTCCGCGCCCGCGCCCTTGCCGTAGTACAGCGTCGTGCCGACCGCGTCGCCGTGCACGACGACCGCGTTCATCGCGCCTTCGACGTTCGCGAGCAGGCGCTTCTCCGGAATCAGCGTCGGGTGCACGCGCAGCTCGATGCCGCGCTCGGTGCGGCGCGTGATACCGAGCAGCTTGATCCGGTAGCCGAGCTCTTCCGCGTAGCGGATGTCGGTCGCGTCGAGCTTGCTGATGCCCTCGACATACGCGCGCTCGAACTGCACCGGCACGCCGAAAGCGATCGCGCTCATGATCGTCGCCTTGTGCGCGGCGTCGACGCCTTCGATGTCGAAGGTCGGATCGGCTTCCGCGTAGCCGAGCTCCTGCGCGGCCTTCAGCGCGGTCGCGAAGTCGAGCCCGCGATCGCGCATTTCCGACAGGATGTAGTTGGTCGTGCCGTTGATGATGCCGGCGATGTACTGGATGCGGTTCGCGGTCAGGCCTTCGCGCAGCGCCTTGATGATCGGGATGCCGCCGGCGACGGCCGCCTCGAACGCGACCATCACGCCCTTCGCGCGCGCGGCCTCGAAAATCTCGGTGCCGTGCACTGCGAGCAGCGCCTTGTTGGCCGTCACGACGTGCTTGCCGTTCGCGATCGCGCGCAGCACGAGCTCGCGTGCGATGCCCGTGCCGCCGATCATCTCGGCGATGATCGCGATCGACGGATCATCGACGACTGCGTTGAAATCGTCGGTGATCTGCGCGTCGCCGGCGTTGCCGCCGAGCGCAGCCAGCGCCTTGGCCGGGTTGCGCACCGCAATGCGCGTCACCTCGATGCCGCGCCCCGCGCGTCGCTTGATTTCTTCCTGGTTGCGGCCCAGCACCGTGAAGGTGCCGCTGCCCACCGTGCCGAAGCCCAACAGGCCAACTTTGATCGGTTCCATGCTGCGTGTGATCGCTGAGTAAGAAGTAGTGAGTGTCGCGTGGTTCTGCCGCTCAGGCCGAATGGCGCTTGCGGTAGCCGTCGAGGAAGCGTGCGATCCGGTTGATCGAATCGGTCAGGTCGTCGAGGTTCGGCAGGAAGACCACGCGGAAGTGATCCGGCGTCGTCCAGTTGAAGCCCGTGCCCTGTACGAGCAATACGCGCTCCTCGAGCAGCAGGTCGAGAATGAACTGCTGGTCGTTCTGGATCGGATAAAGCTTCGGGTCGAGGCGCGGGAACATGTACAGCGCGGCCTGCGGCTTCACGCAGGTCACGCCCGGGATCGACGTGAGCATGTCGTACGCGAGCTCGCGCTGCTTATACAGGCGCCCGCTCGGCACGATCAGTTCGTTGATGCTCTGGTAGCCGCCGAGCGCCGTCTGGATCGCGAACTGCCCGGGCACGTTCGCGCACAGGCGCATCGACGACAGGATGCCGAGCCCCTCGAGATAATCCTTCGCGCGCCGGCGGTTGTCGCCGCCGAGGCCCGACACGGCCATCCAGCCCGCTCGGTAGCCGCACGAGCGATAGCTCTTCGACAGGCTGTTGAACGTGACGGTAATCACGTCCTCCGACAGCGAACCCAGCGCCGTGTGCTCGAGGCCGTCGTAGACGATCTTGTCGTACACCTCGTCGGCGAACACGATCAGCCCGTGCTGGCGCGCGATCTCGAGCAGCTCGAGCAGCAATTCGTCCGAATAAAGCGCGCCCGTCGGGTTGTTCGGGTTGATCACGACGATCGCCTTCGTGTTCGGCGTGATCTTGCGGCGGACGTCGTCGAGATCGGGCATCCACGCGTTCTGCTCGTCGCAGATGTAATGCACCGGCGTGCCGCCCGACAGGCTGACCGCGGCCGTCCATAGCGGGTAGTCGGGCGCGGGCAGCAGCACTTCGTCGCCGTCGTTCAGCAGCGCCTGGGTCGCCATCACGATCAGCTCGGACGCGCCGTTGCCGATGTAGATGTCGTCGAGGCCGACGCCCACGACGCCCTTTTCCTGCGTGTAGTGCATCACGGCCTTGCGCGCCGAGAACACGCCCTTCGAATCCGAATAGCCGGACGACGTCGGCAGGTTGCGGATCATGTCCTGGATGATTTCGTCCGGCGCGTCGAAACCGAACGGCGCGAGATTGCCGATGTTCAGCTTGATGATGCGGTGGCCTTCTTCCTCGAGGCGCTTCGCGTGCTCGAGCACCGGGCCACGGATGTCGTAGCAGACGTTGAGCAGCTTGTTCGACTTCTGAATCGGTTTCACGACGACACGGTTCCTGGGTTGGCCTTGCGGCCGGGGGACGGGATCAAAACTGGAAAGCGGCCGGTCTGTGCGCGCTGTCTAGACTGGGAAAAAGCGGGCGGTCGGGCGCGGCTTGTGGCGACGCGCGACGCAAGTGGCGCCCGGGGGCGACCAAAAAGTTATAATTTAGCGGATTTTGGCCGACTTTCGCAATGCACCATAGCCGCGCCGGGCCCGCGCCGTCAGGCGTCCCGCGTGCCCGGGCGAGCGAAACCGGCCATCCGGGCCCGTGTGGCCCTGCGATACATTCCCCTACGGAACCGCGGAATACCGATTTGAAACTGCACCAGGACACGAGCGGCGCGCTCAACACCGTCACCGGCTACGGCCCCGATTATGTCGACGTCAATCTCGAACGCCACGAAACGAGCGTCATCGTACTGCCCGGCGCGCCGGTCCAGGCATGGCCCGTGTCGTCGTTCGACGCGCTCGCGCCCGAGCATTTCGCGATGCTGCTCGACCCGACGCCCGAACTCGTGATCTTCGGCAGCGGCGCGCGGCTGCGCTTCCCGCACCCGCGGCTCGTCGCGGCGCTCACGGCCAAGCGGATCGGCGTCGAGACGATGGATTTCCAGGCCGCCTGCCGGACCTACAACATCCTGATGGCCGAGGGCCGCAAAGTCGCCGCCGCGCTCTTAATTGAACGTTAATCCCCGATGCGGTAAAACTCGGGCCGGCTCAGCGGGTCGATCCCCCGGATCGGCCCGGCCAGACCGCCCGCCCCCGGCGCAACCCGCCGGCGGCCCGTCACAATAACCAACAGGCTGAAAATCCATGAACGATACGCCGTCGAGGCTACCGCTCAATCGCATCACGCTCGTCCTCCTCGTCGTCGCACTCGCGATCGTCTGGTTCGCGCCGCTCGGGCTGCGCCACCTGATCCCGAGCGACGAAGGCCGCTACGCGGAAATGGCGCGCGAGATGTTCGTCACCGGCGACTGGATCACGCCGCGCTACAACGGCTACAAGTATTTCGAGAAGCCGCCGCTGCAGACCTGGCTGAACGCACTCACGTTCGCGTGGTTCGGCATCGGCGAATGGCAGGCGCGCCTCTACACGGCCGTCGCGAGCTTCGCCGGCATCCTGCTGGTCGGCTACACCGGCGCGCGCCTGTTCAACCCGCTGTCGGGCTTCCTCGCCGCCGTCGTGCTCGCGTCGTCGCCTTACTGGAACCTGATGGGCCACTTCAACGCGCTCGACATGGGGCTCGCGTTCTGGATGTCGCTGTCGCTGTGCTCGCTGCTGCTCGCGCAGCGGCCCGGGCTGCGCCCGGCCGTGGCGCGCGGCTGGATGTGGGGATGCTGGGCCGCGATGGCGTTCGCGGTGCTGTCGAAGGGCCTGGTCGGCCTGATCCTGCCCGGCGCCGTGCTCGTGCTCTATACGCTGATCGCACGCGACTGGGCGCTCTGGAAGCGCCTGTACCTGGTGAGCGGCCTCGTGATCTTCTTCGCGATCGTCACGCCGTGGTTCGTGCTCGTCCAGCAGCGCAACCCCGAGTTCTTCAACTTCTTCTTCATCGTCCAGCAGTTCCGCCGGTACCTGACCCCTGAACAGAACCGCCCGGGCCCGCTCTACTACTTCGTGCCCGTGCTGCTGGTCGGCTTCCTGCCGTGGCTGTCGGTCGCGTGGCAGAGCCTCCGCCATGCGCTGCGGATGCCGCGCCAGCCGAACGGTTTCTCGCCGATGCTCGTGCTGCTGACCTGGAGCGCATTCATCTTCCTGTTCTTCAGCGCATCGCATTCGAAGCTGATCTCGTACGTGCTGCCGGTCGCGCCGGCGCTCGCGCTCATCATCGGCGCGTACCTGCCGCTGATGAGCGCCGACCGGTTCCGCCGCCACCTGCTCGGCTACCTCGTGTTCCTCGTCGTCGCGGCGTTCGGGATCATCTTCCTCGCATACCAGGGCGACGCCCGCACGCCGAACGCGCTGTACCGTGCGTTCCAGATGTGGCTGTACGCGGGCCTCGCGGTCGCAGCCGTGCTGACGCTCGCGGCCGCATGGCTGAACCGCCGCACGGGCGTCGCCGCCGCGCTCGCCGCATTTGGCGCCGCCTGGCTCGCGTTCGGCACGATCGGCGGCACCGGTCACGATGAATTCGGCCGCTACAGCTCGGGCGCGCTGCTTGCGCCGACGGTGCGCGCCGAACTGGCGAAACTGCCGGCCGATACGCCGTTCTACTCGATCGAGATGCTCGATCACACGTTCCCGTTCTATGTGGGCCACACGACGATCATGGTCCAGCGCCAGGACGAGCTCGCGTTCGGGATCTCGATGGAGCCGAACAAGTGGATTCCGACCGTCGACGAGTGGGTCAAGCGCTGGGAGCAGGAAACCCATGCGCTCGCGATCATGCCGCCCGACCAGTACGACGCCCTGGTCAAGCAAGGCGTGCCGATGCGCGTGATTGCGCGCGACAACCGCCGCGTGATCGTCGAGAAACCGCAATCGTAAGGACGCCCGCCGCATGAATCCCGTTTCGTTCGTCTGCATCATCACCGGCGTGATGCTCAACGCCTGTGCGCAACTTCTGCTGAAAGCCGGCGTCAACGCCGTTGGACACTTCGAATTCAGCCGTGCGAACATCATCCCGGTCGGCCTGAAGATCGCGACCCAATTGCCGATCATCGGCGGCCTCGGCTGCTACGTGCTGAGCGTCGTGGTCTGGATCGTCGGGCTGTCGCGGGTCGACGTGTCGATCGCGTACCCGATGCTGTCGCTCGGCTACGTCGTCAACGCGTTCGCGGCCTGGTACCTGTTCGGCGAAGTGCTGTCGGTCCAGCGGCTCGTCGGCATCGGCATCATCCTGATCGGCGTGCTGGTGCTCGCGCGAAGCTGATTGCGCCCCGCCGCGTGCGTTAAGCGTCCGCCTACAAAAAATCACGGTGCGATTCCGCCAACCGGTGTTTAATGCCGGTTTCGGCCGGGATCGCCCGACCCTTTTATTACACGCCATTACAGACCAAAGCGTCCATGAGCCAGACTACCGCTCCGTTTCTGCCGTTCACCCGCCCCGAGATCGATGAGGAAACCATCCAGGGCGTCGTCGAAGTGCTGCGCTCGGGCTGGATCACCACCGGCCCGCAGAGCCAGAAATTCGAAGCGGCGCTGTCCGAGTACTGCGGCGGCCGTCCGGTCCGCGCGTTCAATTCGGGCACCTGCACGCTCGAGATCGGCCTGCGCATCGCGGGCGTCGGCGCCGGCGACGAGGTGATCACGACGCCGGCGTCGTGGGTCTCGACCAGCAACGTGATCCTCGAGACCGGCGCGACGCCCGTGTTCGCCGACATCGATCCCGTCACCCGCAACATCGACCTCGACAAGCTCGAGCAGGTGATCACGCCGCGCACGAAGGCGATCATCCCCGTGTTCCTGTCCGGCCTGCCGGTCGACATGGACCGCCTGTACGCCATTGCGCGCGCGCACAAGCTGCGCGTGATCGAGGATGCGGCGCAGGCGTTCGGCTCGACGTGGAACGGCAAGCGCATCGGCGCGATCGGCGACATCGTGTCGTTCAGCTTTCACGCGAACAAGAACCTGACGACGATCGAAGGCGGCGCACTCGTGCTGAACAACGAGGAAGAAGCCACGCTCGCGCAGAAATACCGGCTGCAGGGCATCACGCGCACCGGCTTCGACGGGATGGACTGCGACGTGCTCGGCGGCAAGTACAACCTGACCGACGTCGCCGCACGCGTCGGCCTCGGCCAGTTGCCGCACCTCGAACGCTTCACCGCGCAGCGCCGCGCGCTGGCGCGCGCCTATTTCGCCGCATTCGACGGCAGCGCGGCCGTGAAGCTCGGCGTCGGCCTGCCGATCGCCGAATTCGAGAACGGCAACTGGCACATGTTCCTGATCACGCTGCCGCTCGAGCGGCTGACGATCTCGCGCGCCGAGTTCATGGCGCAGATGAAGGAACGCGGCATCGGCACGGGCATCCATTACCCGGCGATCCATCTTTTCACGCTGTACCGTGCACGCGGCTTCAAGGAGGGCATGTTCCCCCACGCCGAACGGTACGGCGCGTCGACCGTCACGCTGCCGCTCTTCACGCAGATGACGGAAGGCGACGTGCGTCGCGTGGTCGATGCCATCAACCAGATTTGCGAACAATACGGAAAATAAGCGTACATGAGTCACCTTGAAGCACGCGCCGGGCATCCGGGCGCCGCGCACCTGGACGCCGGCCGACCCGAAGTATCGGTCATCATCCCCGTGTACAACGAGGAAGACGGCCTCGCCGCGCTGTTCGCGCGGCTGTATCCGGCGCTCGACGCACTCGACACGTCATACGAAGTGATCCTGATCAACGACGGCAGCCGCGACCGCTCGGCCGCGATGCTCGCCGATCAGTTCCACGTGCGCCCCGACACGACGCGCGTCGTGCTGCTCAACGGCAACTACGGCCAGCACATGGCGATCCTCGCCGGCTTCGCGCAATCGCGCGGCGAGATCGTCATCACGCTCGACGCCGACCTGCAGAACCCGCCCGAGGAAATCGGCAAGCTGATCGCGAAGATGCGCGAGGGCTACGACTACGTCGGCTCGATCCGCAAGCAGCGCCAGGACAGCCTGTGGCGGCGCAAGGCGTCGCAGATGATGAACCGCCTGCGCGAGCGCATCACGCGCATCAAGATGACCGACCAGGGCTGCATGCTGCGCGCGTACAGCCGCCGCATCATCGACACGATCAACGTGTGCGGCGAAGTCAACACGTTCATCCCCGCACTCGCGTACACGTTCGCGCAGAAGCCGACCGAGATCGAGGTCGCGCACGAGGAGCGCTTCGCCGGCGAGTCGAAGTACTCGCTGTACAGCCTGATCCGGTTGAACTTCGACCTCGTGACGGGCTTCTCGGTCGTGCCGCTGCAGTGGTTGTCGTTCATCGGCGTGATCCTGTCGCTCGGCTCCGCCGCGCTGTTCGTGCTGCTGCTCGTGCGACGCTTCATCGTCGGCGCGGAAGTGCAAGGCGTGTTCACGCTGTTTGCCATCACGTTCTTCCTGCTCGGCGTGATCATCTTCGCGCTCGGCCTGCTCGGCGAATATGTCGGCCGCATCTACCAGCAGGTGCGCGCACGGCCGCGCTACCTGATCCAGGCCGTGCTCGAGCAGCACGACGGCGTGCCGGCGGTGCCGGCCGGCGCGAACCGCGCGGGGGCCGCGCAATGAAGCCGCGCGCAGTCGTCTTCGCGTATCACAACGTCGGCGTCCGGTGCCTGCAGGTGCTGCTCGCGCGCGGCGTCGACGTGGCGCTCGTCGTCACGCACGAGGACAACCCGAACGAGAACATCTGGTTCGGCAGCGTCGCCTCCGTAGCCGCCGAGCACGGCATTCCGGTCGTCACGCCGGCCGATCCCGCCGATCCGGCGCTGCGCCGCGCGGTTTCCGACGCGCAGCCGGACTTCATCTTCTCGTTCTACTACCGGCACATGCTGCCGGTGGACCTGCTCGCCATCGCGCCGCGTGGCGCGTACAACATGCACGGTTCGCTGCTGCCGAAATACCGGGGTCGGGTACCGACCAACTGGGCGGTGCTGAACGGTGAAACCGAAACCGGCGCGACGCTGCACGAGATGGCCGCGAAGCCCGACGCGGGCGCGATCATCGGCCAGACCGCGGTGCCGATCCTGCCGGACGACACGGCCGCGCAGGTGTTCGACAAGGTCACGGTAGCCGCCGAGCAGACGCTCTGGCGCGTGCTGCCCGCGCTGCTCGCGGGCGAGGCGCCGCACCTGCCGAACGATCTCGCGACCGGCAGCTACTACGGCGGGCGCAAGCCCGAGGACGGCCGCGTCGACTGGTCGAAGCCGGCCGCGCAGGTCTACAACCTGGTGCGCGCGGTCGCGCCCCCGTATCCGGGCGCGTTTACGGACGTCGACGGCACGCGTTTCGTGATCGCGCGCGCGCGCCTCGCGGCGCCCGGCAGCGCGGTAGCGGCCGCCGCGGCAGATTTGCCGCCCGGCCTGCACGTAAGCGATAATGCGCTATTCGGCGTCTGCGGCGACAGCCGCGCCCTATCCATACTCGAGCTGTGGCAGCAGCGCGACGGCAGCGAAACCGTCGTGACGCCCGCGGAATTCGCGCAGTTCATTCATTCTTCCCGTCATTCATGAAAGCAAAAAAAGTCCTGATCCTGGGTGTGAACGGCTTCATCGGCCATCACCTGTCGAAACGCATTCTTGAAACCACCGATTGGGAAGTGTTCGGCATGGACATGCAGACCGATCGGCTGGGCGACCTCGTCAACCACGAGCGGATGCATTTCTTCGAAGGCGACATCACGATCAACAAGGAGTGGGTCGAATATCACGTGAAGAAGTGCGACGTGATCCTGCCGCTCGTCGCGATCGCGACGCCCGCCACCTACGTCCAGCAGCCGCTGCGCGTGTTCGAACTCGACTTCGAGGCGAACCTGCCGATCGTGCGTTCGGCCGTCAAGTACGGCAAGCACCTGGTGTTCCCGTCGACCTCCGAGGTCTACGGCATGTGCTCGGACGAGCAGTTCGATCCGGATGCATCGGCCCTCACCTACGGCCCGATCAACAAGCCGCGCTGGATCTACGCATGCTCGAAGCAGCTGATGGACCGCGTGATCTGGGGCTACGGGATGGAAGGCCTGAACTTCACGCTGTTCCGTCCGTTCAACTGGATCGGCCCGGGCCTCGACTCGATCTACACGCCGAAGGAAGGCAGCTCGCGCGTGGTCACGCAGTTCCTCGGCCACATCGTGCGCGGCGAGAACATCAGCCTCGTCGACGGCGGCTCGCAGAAGCGCGCGTTCACCGACATCGGCGACGGCATCAGCGCGCTGATGAAGATCATCGAAAACAAGGACGGCGTCGCGTCGGGCAAGATCTACAACATCGGGAATCCGAAGAACAACTTCTCGGTCCGGGAACTCGCGCACAAGATGCTCGAACTGGCGGCGGAATTCCCCGAGTACGCCGATTCGGCCAAGCAGGTGAAGCTCGTCGAAACGACGTCCGGCGCCTACTACGGCAACGGCTACCAGGACGTGCAGAACCGCGTGCCGAAGATCGACAACACGATGCAGGAGCTCGGCTGGGCGCCGCAAGCGACGTTCGACGACGCGCTGCGCAACATCTTCGAAGCGTATCGCGGCCACGTTGCCGACGCGCGCGCGCTCGTCGAACAGCAAGGCTGATCGGGACGTTCGCTTGGCTCGCATCGTCCTCAAGATCGACGTCGACACGCTGCGCGGCACGCGCGAAGGCGTGCCGAACCTCGCGCGCATCTTCGACCGCTTCAATGCGCGCGCGACCTTCCTCTTCAGCCTCGGGCCCGATCACACGGGCTGGGCGCTGCGGCGCGTGTTCCGCCCCGGCTTCCTGAAGAAGGTGTCGCGCACGTCGGTGGTCGAGCACTACGGCGTGAAGCAGCTGATGTACGGCGTGCTGCTGCCGGGCCCCGACATCGGCCGCCGCGCGATCGCCGACATGCGCGCGATCCACGAGGCCGGCTTCGAATGCGGGATCCACACGTGGGATCACGTGTACTGGCAGGACAACGTCCGCGCGCGGGATCGCGACTGGACTGCACGTGAAATGCAGAAGAGTCACGCACGCTTCATCGAGGTCTTCGGCGCGCCGCCCGTCACGCACGGCGCGGCCGGCTGGCAGATGAACGATTCCGCGTTCGAGCAGATCGACGCATGGGGGATGCGCTACGCATCCGACGGCCGCGGCCATTCGCCGTACCTGCCCGTTGTCAACGGCCGCACGCTGTCGCACGTGCAGATGCCCACCACACTGCCGACGCTCGACGAAGTGCTCGGCATCGACGGCATCGACACGCACAACGTCGCCGCGCACATCCTCAAGTTCACCGAAACCAATCCGCACGACCAGGTGTTCACGCTGCATGCGGAACTGGAAGGCCAGAAGCTCGCGCCCGTGTTCGAACAACTGCTCGCCGGCTGGCGCGCGCAAGGCCACACGTTTGCGACGATGGGCGACTACCACGCGACGCTGGACCGCGACTCGCTGCCATCGTACCCTGTCACGTGGGGCGAAATCCCCGGCCGCTCCGGCGAACTGATCGTCCAGCCCGACTGAGTTCGCGCGCGAGCCGGCGTCGCCCGCCGCATCCTTGCGGCGCTGCCGCGACGCCCCGCCGAACCGCGCCGCCGCCGCGGCGCCTTTCCATAACAACAGGAGAAACACGTGTCTGTCGAAGTTGACCGTCAAGTTCCCGATTTCACCGCGCCGGCCACGGGCGGCGACATTTCGCTGTCCGACCTGAAGGGCAAGAAGCTCGTGCTGTACTTCTATCCGAAGGACAACACACCGGGCTGCACGACCGAAGGGCTGCAGTTCCGCGATCTCTATCCGAAGTTCAAGAAAGCCGGTGCGGAAGTCATCGGCGTGTCGCGCGACAGCCTGCGCTCGCATGACAATTTCAAGGCAAAGCTCGAACTGCCGTTCCCGCTGATTTCCGATGCCGACGAAGCGCTGTGCGCGCTGTTCGATGTCATCAAGATGAAGAAAATGTATGGCAAGGAAGTGCGCGGAATCGAGCGCTCGACGTTCCTGATCGACGCCGACGGCGTGCTTCGCCAGGCATGGCGCGGCATCAAGGTACCGGGTCATGTGGACGACGTGCTAAGTGCTGTACAAGCGCTTTGAGGCGCGTTATATTGGGCCGCAATGAATGCCAGTTCGCCCCATATTTCTCGTAGCTGCGCCGGTGCCCGATGCGACGCTTCCCGGCACCTGACGCGCATCACGACGGTATCAGCCGAGCCGCATGTCCCTGTCGACGGGGCAGCGGCTTTTTTTATGGATTGCGCGCCGGCCCTCGGTCCGGCCCTCACCCCGTCAAGGAGCTGATCGACACTTAGGCGAACCGGCTAGACGAACTTCCTGTGCGCCACCGCGCGCAAACTGCATGCGTCTACGTCACGCAGGATGCGATCAGCGGCGCACGCCTTGCGACACGATTCCTCCCGAGGGACACCATGCCTTTGCCTACTCCCCCCAGCAAGCTCGGCAGCCTGCTGCCGCCCGACGAATACAAGGCGAAAGCGCGGCCCGCGAAAGCCGCGAAGAAATCCGCCGAAGGGGACGCATCCACAGCCGGTGACTATGGTCCGGCCAGCGTGGCCCAACCGATGATCGAAGCCGCGAATACGGCCGCGCCGCTGCGCGCCGTCGCGTCTTCGACGCAAGATGCCGCGAGCGCACCCGCACGCGGCCGCAAGACCAGACAGACGGCCGCACTGTTGCAGCCGATGCCGGCGCCCGCCGAACCCGCGGCGCCGGTCGTCGCGCGCAACGACCGGCCGGCCGCCGACAAGCCGGCCGCCGCTCCGGCGCGCGATGCCGGCGCGGCGACGAAATCGCGCGGCCGCAAGCCCGCCGACGCCGAATTGCAGAAACTGTTCGTGCTCGACACCAACGTGCTGATGCACGACCCGAGCAGCCTCTTCCGCTTCGAGGAACACGACGTCTATCTGCCGATGATGACGCTCGAGGAACTCGACAACCACAAGAAGGGGATGTCCGAAGTCGCGCGCAACGCACGCCAGGTCAGCCGCACGCTCGACGCGCTCGTCGCCGATGCCGGTGCGATCACGGCCGGCATTCCGCTGTCGCGCCTCGGCAGCCGCGAGGCGCTCGGTCGCCTGTACTTCCAGACGAAGCTTGCCGACATCGCGCCGATCGAAGGCTTGCCCGAAGGCAAGGCCGACAACCAGATCCTCGGCGTCGTGCGCGCGCTGCAGCGCGACCGGCCCGACCGCCAGGTCGTGCTGGTGTCGAAAGACATCAACATGCGGATCAAGGCGCACGCGCTCGGCCTGCCTGCGGAAGACTACTTCAACGACCAGGTCCTCGAGGACTCCGATCTCCTGTACAACGGCGTGCGCGAACTGCCGCAGGACTTCTGGACCAAGCACGCGAAGGGCATGGAGAGCTGGCAGGATACGAAGACGGGCACCACGTATTACCGCGTGACCGGCCCGCTCGTCGCGTCGATGCTCGTCAACGAGTTCGTCTATCTCGAGCCGCAGAACGGCGAACCGACGTTCCACGCGATCGTCCGCGAGTTGAACGGCAAGACGGCGCTGCTGCAGACGCTGCGCGACTACAGCCACCACAAGAACAACGTGTGGGGCATCACCGCGCGCAACCGCGAGCAGAACTTCGCGCTGAACCTGCTGATGAACCCCGAGATCGACTTCGTCACGCTGCTCGGCCAGGCCGGCACCGGCAAGACGCTCGTCGCGCTCGCGGCCGGCCTCGCGCAGGTGCTCGACGACAAGCGCTACAACGAGATCATCGTGACGCGCGCGACCGTGCCCGTCGGCGAGGACATCGGTTTCCTGCCCGGCACCGAGGAAGAGAAGATGCAGCCGTGGATGGGCGCATTCGACGACAACCTCGAAGTGCTGCAGAAGACCGACGACGCGGCCGGCGAATGGGGCCGTGCCGCGACGCAGGAACTGATCCGTTCGCGCCTGAAGGTGAAGAGCATGAACTTCATGCGCGGCCGCACGTTCGTCGACAAGTACCTGATCATCGACGAGGCGCAGAACCTGACGCCGAAGCAGATGAAGACGCTCGTCACGCGCGCGGGCCCGGGCACGAAGATCGTGTGCCTCGGCAACATCGCGCAGATCGACACGCCTTACCTGACCGAAGGCAGTTCGGGGCTCACGTACGTCGTCGACCGCTTCAAGGGCTGGGGCCACAGCGGCCACGTGACGCTCGCGCGTGGTGAACGCTCGCGGCTCGCCGACTACGCGTCGGACATCCTGTAACGCGACAGGCCGGCCGCCCGGCCGGCTTTCGACGCATCGCGGCGCTCCGTTTCCGGAGCGCCGTTTTTATTTGGGGTCGAAAACGCAGGTAACACATCGTCACGCAACAACCCGGTTTACGCGCGAAACTTCAAGTAAATTCTCAAGAATAGTTGCTTAAGCCCCGCCAGAGCGTCTACCATCGGGTCTGTCTGTTGTCATACGATTCGCGAGCGCGCCGCGCTTGCCCGCCTTGCCATGCTTCGAATCTGGGTTCCCGTTGCTGTCGTTTCACTGCTTGCGGCCTGCTCCAGCGTGCCGCCGCAGTCGGCATCGCGCCCCGCCTCGGGCATGAAGATCACGACGCCACGCGCGTTCCCCGCCCCCGCCAATTTCCCGAAGTTCGTCGATCACAGCGTCGGCCAGGAAGAAATCTCGATCCAGGCGATGAGCCTCGTCGGCGTCCCGTATCGCTGGGGCGGCAACACACCGACGAGCGGCTTCGACTGCAGCGGGCTCGTGCGCTACGTGATCGGCCGTGCGGCTGACGTGAACCTGCCGCGCACGACGGCCGACATGAGCGGCCGCGGCATATCGATCGAGCCCGACCAGGTCGCGCCGGGCGACCTGATCTTCTTCAATACGACCGGGCGGCCGCATTCGCACGTCGGCATCTATGTCGGCAAGCTGCGCTTCGTCAACGCACCGTCGACGGGCGGCACCGTGCGGCTCGACTACCTGACGAACCCTTACTGGGCCAAGCGTTTCGACGGCATTCGCCGCGTCGCGCCGCCGCGCGGGGTGCCTACGCCGTTCGATGCGCCGACCTACGAGGCGAAGCGTGACGAGCCGCGCAGCGCGCCGGCCGTTGCGCCCGCTCCCGTCGTCGTGACTGCCGCCGCGCCGCGACAGCCGGCCTATGCGTCGTTACGAGCTGCCGCGCCCCAGGCACCTGTACCGGTCACGCCGGCCGCACCGGTCGTATCGACCGCAGCGGTTGCCCCCGCAGCCGCGTCGGCCGACCCGTATGAACCGCCGCAGCCGCGCATGCAGACGGCTCAGCAGCAGGCTACGTCCGTGAACGACGGTACGGGCATCACTGCCATGACGGCGAATGCCGCACCGCCCGGCCCGGCCGAGGTCGGCACGCAGATTCCGACGACGGCGCTGACTGCCGCCCAGGCTGCCGCTTTCGATGCGGAACCGCCGCCCGCCACCGCCGCGGCGTCACCGCGCAGTATCGAGCCCGCCCCTGTTCAGGTATGGCGCGCGTCGACTCAATCTGCGCCCGTCAGCCCGCGCACCGCCACCGCAGACGATCCGATTGCCCGATTCGCGAACGGAAGCTACTAGCCCGCTTCGCCCGCGATTGCACCCGCCATTCGCCGCCCATTCCCGCACTCCAAAAAAATGCGCCGCAGCCTTTCGGCTTGCGGCGCATGTCATATCCGTTCGACGGTATCGGCGATCAGAAGATACGGTGGCCAAGCCACCATCCACCGGCCGCGAACAACGCAGCCGCGGGCAGCGTCAGCACCCATGCCCACACGATGTTGCCGGCCACGCCCCAGCGCACGGCCGACAGCTTCTGCGTCGCGCCGACGCCGACGATCGCACCGGTGATCGTGTGTGTGGTCGACACCGGAATGCCGAGGAACGAAGCGAGGAACAGCGTCATCGCGCCGCCGGTTTCCGCACAGAAACCACCGACCGGCTTGAGCTTCGTGATCTTCTGGCCCATCGTGCGCACGATGCGCCAGCCGCCGAACAGCGTGCCGAGGCCCATCGACAGGTAGCACGCGCCGATCACCCACGCCGGCGGCGCATCGGCCGTCGCCGACGCATAGCCCGACGCGATCAGCAGCATCCAGATGATGCCGATCGTCTTCTGCGCGTCGTTGCCGCCGTGGCCAAGGCTGTACAGCCCGGCCGACAGCAGTTGCAGCCGGCGGAAACGCCGGTCGACCTTGCTTGGCGCGGTGCGGAAATACAGCCACGACACGCCGAGCATGAACAGCGAGCCGAGGATGAAACCGAGCAGCGGCGAGATGAAGATGAATGCGATGGTCTTGAGCAGCCCGTCGATGTTCAGCGAACTCCAGCCCGACTTGGCGAGCGCGGCGCCGACCAGGCCGCCGATCAGGGCATGCGACGAACTCGACGGAATCCCGTAGTACCACGTGATCACGTTCCAGCCGATCGCACCGACCAGCGCACCGAACACGACGTAGTGGTCGACGATCTCGGGATCGATCGTGCCTTTACCGACGGTCTGCGCGACTTTCAGGTGGAAGATGAAATACGCGATGACGTTGAACGCCGCCGCGAACACGACGGCCTGCTGGGGCTTCAGCACCCCGGTCGACACGACGGTGGCGATCGAGTTCGCCGCGTCGTGAAAGCCATTCATGAAGTCGAATACGAGCGCGACGAGCACCAGCGTCGCGACCATCCATAGGGCAAGTTGTATCGAATGCATCGTGGTCCGCTCAGGCGTTTTCCAGCACGATGCCTTCGATGATGTTCGCGACGTCTTCGCACTTGTCGGTGATCTCTTCGAGCAGTTCGTAGATCGCCTTCAGCTTGATGAGCGTCTTCACGTCATCCTCTTCGCGGAACAGCTTCGACATTGCCGCGCGCAGCACGCGATCGGCCTCCGACTCCCAGCGGTCGATCTCCTCGCACTGCTTGAGGATCTGCGCCGACTGCTTCATGTCGGACAGCAACCCGACCGCCTGCTGCACGTGCTGGGCCGACTGCGTGACGATGTGCGCGAGCTGGCTCGCTTCCGACGTGACGGAACGTACGTCGTACAGCGACACGGCGGTCGCGACGTCTTCCATCAGGTCGAGGATGTCGTCCATCGTCGTGATCAGCTTGTGGATCTCGTCGCGATCGAGCGGCGTGATGAAAGTCTTGTGCAGAAGATCGATCGCCTCGTGCGTGAGCTTGTCGGCGGCCTTCTCGGCGATTTGCACGTTTTGCTTGTGAATCTCGGCGTCGGCGAGATTGTCGATCAGCAGTTCGAGCTCGCGGCCACCGGAAACGATGTGCTTCGCGTGCGCGTTGAAGAGTTCAAAGAACTTGCCCTCGGTGGGCATGAATCGACCGAACATGGGATTCCTGAGAGATTGTCAAACTACTGTCACGAAAACGGGCGACATTGTACCGTTTTCGGTCGCGCCGCGACGCGCGCACATGCGCGCGCCGGGATTGGATACAACGTTTGGCGATTTAGGGCTTTACAACCGGCGTTACTCGCCGTAGAACGTCTGCGCCCCTGCAAAGTTATCGAACTTCGTGTATTGCCCCAGGAACGTGAGCCGAACAGGGCCGATCGGACCGTTACGCTGCTTGCCGATGATGATTTCGGCCGTGCCCTTGTCGGGGCTGTCCGGGTTGTAAACTTCGTCACGGTAAATGAACAGGATCACGTCCGCGTCCTGTTCGATTGCGCCTGATTCGCGCAAATCCGACATCACCGGGCGCTTGTTCGGACGCTGTTCGAGGCCACGGTTAAGCTGCGACAGCGCGATCACCGGCACGTCGAGCTCCTTTGCCAGGCTCTTCAGCGATCGCGAGATTTCCGAGATTTCGGTCGCGCGATTCTCGCCCTGCGACGAACCCGACATCAGCTGCAGGTAGTCGACGATGATCAGGCCGAGCTTGCCGCACTGCCGTGCAAGACGCCGCGCGCGCGAGCGCAATTCCATCGGATTCAGGCCGCCCGTTTCGTCGATGAAGAGCTGCGCCTCGCTCATCTTCTGCACGGCGTGCGTCAGTTTCGGCCAATCCTCGTCGGTCAGGCGGCCCGTCCGCATCCGGTGCTGGTCGAGCCGGCCGATCGAGCCGAGCATACGCATCACGAGCTGGGTGCCCGGCATTTCCATCGAGAACACCGCGACCGGCAGCCCGTACTCGACCGCCACGTACTCGCCGATGTTCATCGAGAACGCCGTCTTACCCATCGACGGACGCCCTGCGACGATGATCAGTTCGCCGCCATGCATCCCGGACGTCATCCGGTCGAGGTCGACGAAGCCCGTCGGCGTGCCCGTGACGTCGCTCGGGTTCGCCGTGTGGTACAGCGTATCGATGCGCTCGACGACCTGCGTGAGCAGCGGGCCGATCTCGAGGAAGCCCTGGTTGCCGCGCGCGCCCTCTTCGGCGATCGAGAACACCTTCGACTCCGCCTCGTCGAGCAGCTGGCGGACTTCCTTGCCCTGCGGGTTGAACGCATCGGCCGAGATTTCGTCGGCGACCGACACGAGCCGGCGCAGCACCGCGCGGTCGCGCACGATTTCCGCATAGCGGCGGATGTTCGCCGCGCTCGGCGTGTTCTGTGCGAGGGCGTTCAGGTACGCGAGCCCTCCGACGTCGTCGGCCTTGCCGGACGTGGTCAGCGCTTCGTACACGGTCACGACGTCGGCCGGGCGTGTCGACGCGATCAGGCGACCGATGTGCTCGTAGATGATCCGGTGGTCGTAGCGGTAGAAATCACCCTGCGACAGGAAGTCGGCAATCCGGTCCCAGGCCGCGTTGTCGAGCAACAGGCCGCCGAGCACCGATTGTTCGGCTTCGACCGAGTGCGGCGGGACTTTCAGCGATTCGATTTGGGGATCTTGCGGCGCGTTCATGGGTTGGGATTATCGCGAATAACCTACGACGACGCCAGAGAGACAGCCGCCGGCGAGCAGGCAATAAAAAAGGCAGGCCCCGGTTGCCCGGACGCCTGCCCTAGCCCGGACGGCGGAAGCCGCCCGGAAAGCTTGCGTACGCTTACGCGTGGTCGCCGATCACGTTGATCGTGACGTCGACGACGACGTCCGTATGCAGCGCGACCTGGACGTTGTGCTCGCCGATCATCTTCAGCGGGCCTTCCGGCATGCGAACTTGCAGCTTCTCGACTTCGAAACCTGCCTTCTTCAGCAGTTCCGCGACGTCGCCGTTCGTGACCGAGCCGAACAGACGGCCGTCAACGCCCGACTTCTGCGTGATTTCGAACGACTGGCCGTTCAGCTTCTCGCCGACTGCCTGCGATGCCGCCAGCTTTTCAGCGGCGATCTTTTCGAGTTCGGCGCGGCGAACTTCGAATTCGGCGATCGCTTCCTTCGTTGCACGGCGAGCCTTGCGGTTCGGGATCAGGAAGTTGCGAGCGTAACCGTCCTTGACCTTGACGATGTCGCCGAGGTTACCCAGATTGGCGACTTTTTCCAACAGAATGATTTGCATTCGAATTCTCCTTATTGCGTCGCCTGATTACGCCTTGTGCTGATCGGTGTACGGCAGCAGCGCGAGGAAACGCGCACGCTTGATGGCCGTATCCAGCTGACGCTGATAGTGCGCCTTCGTACCCGTCAGACGAGCCGGCGTGATCTTGCCGTTTTCGCCGATGAAGTCCTTCAGCGTTTCCGTGTCCTTGTAGTCGATCTGCTCGACGCCTGCAGCCGTGAAACGGCAGAACTTCTTGCGCTTGAAGAGCGGGTTTTGTTGCTGACGACGCTTGTCGAATTTCTTACCAGTCGGGCGGGGCATGATTTCAGTCCTTTCCAATGTCCTGCAATGCTGTGATGTGAAACACCAAGGTTCTCGCGTTGCGGCTCTTCTTTGCCAGGAAGCCCGTGAACAGCGTTTCGACGCCCATTTCACGACTTTCCAGCCTGCCGCTCGCCTCACCGGCCGCCACCGCCTCGATCGTCATTTCGACCTGACGGGGAATGCCTGCTTCGACGACTTCCGTGCGGTGATGCAATGTGGCGCTTGCGATCGGAACACCAGCCGGTGTATATCGCACCGGCGCGCGTTCGACGACGCTTGCCGTCAATTGCAACCTGTTCACGTGAGTGGCGCGCTCCTTGATGGCTTAATGAATGACGAACTTAAGCCTGCGCTTCGGTCGGCTGAGCTGCAGCCGCCTTCTTGGCTTCTTCGCGCTGAACTTCCTTCATCATCGGCGACGGGCCGGTCTCGGCCTTCTTCATCTTGACGATGAGGTGACGCAGCACGGCGTCGTTGAACTTGAACGCGTGTTCGAGTTCGTCGAGCGTCGTCTGGTCGCACTCGATGTTCATGCAGACGTAGTGAGCCTTCGCGAGTTTCTCGATCATGTAGGCCAGTTGGCGACGGCCCCAGTCTTCGACACGGTGGATCTGACCGCCGTGCGACGTGATCGTGGTCTTGTAACGCTCGATCATCGCGGGCACTTGCTCGCTTTGATCGGGGTGCACGATGAATACGATTTCGTAATGACGCATTACACACTCCTTGTGGATTGAAGCCACCCGGGCGTCTGAACCGGTGTGGCAAGTGAGAAGCCGAAGATTCTAACCCGGATACGGGGCGCATGCAAGGCCAATCGACGATTCGCGCGCGGATTCGGCCATGTTTTCAAAGACTTGAAGAGGCGAACCCGCGCGGGCGGGCCGCGCTTCGGCTCTTTTCCTGGTCAGGGTCGGAACAGAAACGCGCGGCGGGCCCGCAGGCCGCCGCCGCGCCGTCACTCGGTGCGCGTACCGGCGAGCCGCGCATCGAGCGCGGTCCTGAACGCCGCGAGCGCCGGCGGCTCGGCGTCGGTCACGGCCCACCACGTCATCCCGGCCGCGTCCCAACGGTCGAGCGCATAGCCCTGCGACACCGTCGCGTACGGCGTGCCCGGCCCTTCGCCGGCCGGCCGCACGTAGACGTCGATCACGTGCTGCCGGTAACGGTAGACGAGCACCGCGACGCGGCGGCGCCCGACGTAGTCGAGCCGGCCGCCGACCAGCGCGAAGCCGTCCGCCGCGAGATCCTCGACCGGCGGCGCATAGTCGAGCCGGCCGTTGAACCACGGCTTGACCGTGTGCCGGTCGGTCGAGATCACGTCGATGTCACGCGCCGACAGGTCGGCCCGCACGTGGCTCGACACGAGTTCGTCGACCGTGCGGTCGATGTCGGCGTGACGCGCCGACAATGCCATCCCGCCCGCCGCCGCGAGCGCCACCAGCAGCGCGACACCCCAGCCGAGGCCGGGCAGCGCGGCGACCCGCGGCCCCGCACCGGCAGGCGCCGGGCGCGCCGCTGCGCCTTGATCCGTCAGCCACGAGAACCAGCGGCGGCCACGCGGACGCGGCTGCGGCCGTGACCGCGGTTCGGGCTGCGGCTCCGCCCGCGCCTGCTCGCGTGCAGGCGCATCGGCCGCTGCCGGCAGGCTCGCAAGGATGCTCGCCCGCAGCGCATCCGGCGCACGGTGATAGTCGGCCTGACGCACGGCCTGAACCAGCGTGACGATCCGCGCGCGTTCACGGCGGCACGCTTCGCACCCTTCGACATGCTGCTGGACCCGCAACGCGTCGGGCGCCGACAGCTCGCGGTCGACGTCCGCGTCCAGCAACGCTCGCGCTTCGTTACAGTCCATCGATAGCCTCCGATGCGGTTCCGCCCGCCGGCGTACGGCCCGGCCTGCCTTCGGCCGCCGGTGCCAGCGCGCCGCCCAGCAGCGCGGCGAGCTTGCGCCGGCCACGTGCGAGCCGCGACATCACCGTGCCGACCGGCACATCTGCGATCGCCGCGATCTCGCGATAGCTCAGGTCTTCCATCTCGCGCAGCACGAGCACCTCGCGGTATTCGGGCGGCAGCTTCGCGAGCGCTTCATTCACGAGCCGCACATTCTCGCCGCGCAGCAGGTGCGCGAGCGGATCCTCGGTCGCCGGTTGCCAGTCGTCGGGCACGTCGGTGTCGTCGAGCGTGTCGGGCAGCGCGACCTCGTGCGCATGCGTGCGGCGCCGCCATTCCGTGTACCAGGTGTGGCGCACGATCGTCAGCAGCCACGGCCGTGCGTTGTCGCCGCGACACGAATCGACGAAGCGCAGCGCGCGCATGCACGCGTCCTGGACGACGTCGTCCGCATCGCCGGCGCTGCCGCTCAGCCAGCGCGCGAGGTTGTACGCGGCGTCGAGATGCGGCAGCACGAGCGCGCGAAACCGCTCGCCGCGCGCCACCGCGTCGTCCGCCGACCGCTCATCGACCGCCTGTCCGCCTTGCCCCACATGGCCTCCCTGGTCCCGGCGGCCGAAGCCGCGCCCGTCGCGCGCACGGTGCCCGGACAGACCGGCAACGCGCGCGCTCGATGACCTTACCGTCGTTGCGTCGAGTTTATTCCCGCGCCGCGCGCCCGAAGCGTAAAAAAACGCCGGGCGGCCCGGTGGCCGGGGCCGATCGCGCCAGTTACGGCGTGGTGTTCCAGTAGCCTGGGCTCGCGTAAGCGGCGCGCAGGTAGTCGATGAAGTAGCGCACGCGTGCCGGCACGTAGCGCTGCTGCGGGTAGACCGCGAGGATGTCGTAATCGGGCAATGCATACTCGTCGAGCACGGTCTCGAGCTCGCCCGTCTCGAGCTGCGCGGCGATTTCCCACGTCGAGCGCCAGCCGAGCCCGAGACCCTCGGCCACCCAGCGGTGCAGCAGTTCGCCGTCGTTGCAGTCGAGATTGCCGGCCACGCGCATCGTCGCGATCTTGCCGTGGCGCTGGAAATACCAGCCGCGGTTCTGCCCGCCCTGCAGGTTGAACGCGAGGCAGTTGTGCTTGAGCAGGTCGTCGAGCGACTTCGGCCGGCCGTGCCGGCGGAAATACTCGGGCGTGCCGCACACGACGCGCCGGTTCGATGCGAGCTTCACCGCGACGAAGTTCGGATCGACGGCGCCGCCGATCCGGATCGACAGGTCGTAGCCTTCGCGCACGAGATCGACGACACGGTCGGTCAGGTTGAACGACAGCTGCATCTCGGGCTTGTCGGCCAGAAAGCCGGGGGCGTGCGGCGCGACGTGCTTGCGCCCGAACGCGGCCGGCGCGGACACGATCAGGTGCCCGCTGACCGCGCGGCGCCCGGCGGCCAGCTCGTTCTCCGCCTGGTCCCATTCGGACAGGAGACCGCGGCAACGCTCGAGGAACGCAGCGCCCTCCTCGCTGACCACCAGGCGCCGCGTCGAGCGGTACATCAGCTTCACGCCGAGACGCTTTTCGAGCGCGTCGATGCGCCGCCCGAGTACCACCGGCGACACGCCCTCCTCGAGCGCCGCCGCCGCGAGGCTGCCGGCATCGGCCACCCGCACGAACGTCTCGATCTGCTTGAAGCGATCCATCTCCCGTCTCCGTCTCTGTTCCGGCACCGGCGAAAAGCCTCGCCCAGCCGTCATTCCATACTTTTAGTTTCGAAATAAGCGACTTCGGCTGATCTTATCAAACCTTTCCTGCATCCCTAAAGTGTCCCCAACAGACCCATTTGCAAGATCCACCCCATTCAAGGAGACATTCATGGCCAAGATGAGAGCCGTCGACGCCGCTGTGCTCGTGCTCGAGAAAGAAGGCATCCAGACCGCGTTCGGCGTGCCGGGTGCGGCGATCAACCCGTTCTACTCCGCGATGCGCAAGTCGGGTGGCATCAGCCACGTGCTGGCACGCCACGTCGAAGGCGCGTCGCACATGGCCGAAGGCTTCACGCGTGCGGCCCCGGGCAACATCGGCGTGTGCATCGGCACGTCGGGCCCCGCCGGCACCGACATGATCACGGGCCTGTATTCCGCATCGGCCGACTCGATTCCGATCCTCGCGATCACCGGCCAGGCACCGCGTGCCCGCCTGTACAAGGAAGACTTCCAGGCCGTCGACATCGAATCCATCGCCAAGCCCGTCACGAAGTGGGCCGTCACCGTGCGCGAGCCGGCGCTCGTGCCGCGCGTGTTCCAGCAGGCGTTCCACCTGATGCGCTCGGGCCGTCCGGGCCCGGTGCTGGTCGACCTGCCGATCGACGTGCAACTCGCCGAAATCGAATTCGACATCGACACGTATGAACCGCTGCCGGTCTACAAGCCCGCGGCCACCCGCGCGCAGATCGAGAAGGCGCTCGCGATGCTCAACGACGCGGACAAGCCGCTGATCGTGTCGGGCGGCGGCGTGCTCAACGCGGCGGCCGAAGACCTGCTCGTCCAGTTCGCCGAAACGATCGGCGTGCCGGTGATCCCGACGCTGATGTCGTGGGGCGCGATTCCGGACGACCACCCGCTGATGGCCGGCATGGTCGGCCTGCAGACGTCGCATCGCTACGGCAACGCGACGATGCTCGCGTCGGACTTCGTGCTCGGCATCGGCAACCGCTGGGCGAACCGCCACACGGGCAGCGTCGAGGTCTACACGAAGGGCCGCAAGTTCGTGCACGTCGACATCGAACCGACGCAGATCGGCCGCGTGTTCGGCCCGGATCTCGGCATCGTGTCGGACGCGAAGGCGGCACTCGAGCTGTTCGTCGCCGTCGCACAGGAATGGAAGGCCGCCGGCAAGCTGAAGGACCGCAGCGCATGGGTCTCGGAATGCCAGGAACGCAAACGTACGCTGCAGCGCAAGACGCACTTCGACAACGTGCCGGTCAAGCCGCAGCGCGTGTACGAAGAGATGAACAAGGTGTTCGGCCGCGATACGTGCTACGTCAGCACGATCGGCCTGTCGCAGATCGCCGCCGCGCAGTTCCTGCACGTGTTCAAGGCGCGCAACTGGATCAACTGCGGCCAGGCCGGCCCGCTCGGCTGGACGATTCCCGCCGCGCTCGGCGTGCGTGCGGCCGACCCGAGCCGCCCGATCGTCGCGCTGTCCGGCGACTACGACTTCCAGTTCATGATCGAGGAACTGGCCGCCGGCGCGCAATTCAAGCTGCCGTACGTGCACGTCGTCGTGAACAACTCGTACCTCGGGCTGATCCGCCAGGCGCAACGTGCGTTCGACATGGACTACTGCGTGCAGCTCGCGTTCGACAACGTGAACGCGCCGGAACTGAACGGTTATGGCGTCGACCACGTGGCCGTCGCGGAAGGCCTCGGCTGCAAGGCGCTGCGCGTGTTCAAGCCGGAAGAGATCGAGCCGGCACTGCGTCAGGCGCAAGCGCTCGCGGAGGAGTTCAGCGTGCCGGTGGTCGTCGAGGTGATCCTCGAGCGCGTGACGAACATCTCGATGGGCGCCGAAATCGACGCGATCAATGAATTCGAGGATCTCGCCGAGAAGGCCGAGCACGCGCCGACCGCGATCTCGATGCTCGACTGAACCGCACGACATTTTTGACTGACCGACCGAAGAGGCTTAGCTCATGCCGAAGTTTGCTGCAAACCTGACCATGCTGTTCAACGAAGTGCCGTTCCTCGACCGCTTCAAGGCGGCCGCCGACGCGGGCTTCGACGCCGTCGAGTTCCTGTTCCCGTATCCGTACGCGAAAGAGGAACTCGCCGAGCGGCTCGAGACGCATCGCCTGCGCCTCGTGCTGCACAACCTGCCCGCGGGCAACTGGGACCAGGGCGAGCGCGGCATCGCGTGCCTGCCCGATCGCGTCGGTGAATTCCAGGAAGGGGTCGGCCGTGCGATCGAGTACGCGAAGGCGCTGAAGGTGCCGCAGCTGAACTGCCTCGTCGGCATCCCGTCGGCCAGCACGGCGCGCGACAAGACGTTCGTCACGATCGTCGACAACCTGCGCTTCGCCGCCGACGCGCTCAAGCGCGAAGGCATCCGCCTGCTCGTCGAGCCGTGCAACAGCTTCGACATCCCGGGCTTCGCGCTGAACCGCTCGTCGGAAGGACTCGACGTGATCCGCGCGGTCGGCTCGGACAACCTGTTCCTGCAGTACGACATCTATCACATGCAGCGCATGGAAGGCGAACTGGCCGCGACGATCGAACGCAACCTCGCATCGATCGGCCACGTCCAGCTCGCGGACAACCCGGGCCGCAACGAGCCGGGCACCGGCGAGATCAACTACGCATTCCTGTTCGCGCTGCTCGACCGGCTCGGCTATGCCGGCTACGTCGGCTGCGAATACAAGCCCCGCACCACCACGACGGAAGGCCTCGGCTGGCTGCAAGGCTTCGCCGGCTGCGCGCCGGGCTCCGCGCGTCGCGCAGCCTGAGTAGCGCCCTTCCCGTTTTCAGCCCCATAGGAGACTTTCACATGGCAACCATCGGTTTCATCGGCCTCGGCATCATGGGCGCGCACATGGCGCGCAACCTGCTCAAGGGCGACCACCAGCTCGTCGTGAACGGCGCGTTCCCGATCCCGGACGACCTGCGCACGAGCGCGAAGGTCGTCGCGAACTCGACCGAAGTCGCACGGAACGCGGACATCATCATCTCGATGGTGCCGGATACGCCGGACGTGCGTAACGTGCTGTTCGCCGACGACGGCGTCGCGAAGGGCCTGACGGCCGGCAAGCTCGTGATCGACATGAGCTCGATCTCGCCGCTCGACACGCAGGAATTCGCGAAGCAGATCAACGCACTCGGCTGCGACTACCTCGACGCGCCGGTGTCCGGCGGCGAAGTCGGTGCACGCGAAGCGACGCTGACGATCATGGTCGGCGGCCCGGAAGCGGCCTTCGAGCGCGCGAAGCCGCTGTTCGAGAAGATGGGCAAGAACATCACGCTCGTCGGCGACAACGGCGCGGGCCAGACCTGCAAGGTCGCGAACCAGATCATCGTCGCGCTGAACATCGAGGCAGTTGGCGAAGCGCTGCTGTTCGCCGCACGTTCAGGCGCCGATCCGGAGCGCGTGCGCCAGGCGCTGATGGGCGGCTTCGCCGCATCGCGCATCCTCGAAGTGCACGGCGCGCGGATGACGAAGCGCACGTTCGATCCGGGCTTCCGCATCGAACTGCACCAGAAGGACCTGAACCTCGCGCTCGACGGCGCACGCAAGCTCGGCCTCGCACTGCCGCACACGGCGAGCGCGCAGCAGTTGTTCAGCGTGTGTGCATCGCACGGCGGCAAGGCATGGGATCACTCGGCACTCGTGCGTGCGCTCGAGATCATGTCGAACTTCGAGATCGGCCAGACGCCGACCGCTTGACGCGGCTGCGGCGATGCGCGTTTCCGCTGCGATGGCGGAGGCGCGCGACAGACATACGCGACCGGCCCGGCCGGTCGCATCGATGCGCGGCACATTCGCGCATCACGGTGGGGCGCCCCGCCCTGCACTGCCAACGGCATGCGGAACGGGGCGAAAAAACGCCGCTCTGGGCTGAGAGCGGCGTGGTGGGGTCCGCAGCGGCACCCGGCGACGCCGGGGAAGCCTTGGTCGGTCAGACGTCGTCGTCGGGTGTCCGCCTGTCGGATTTCGCGTATTACATTTCTTTACGTTCAAGCGTGCGATTTTTCATGCAATCGTCGTCATGAACGCCTACACTTTCGCCACGCCTTTCGAGAAAACCGCCGCGCTTGCGGTCACTTCGGTGACCGCGCCCAGCGCGGTGTTTTTTTCGCCACTTCATGGCGCGTTTTCTTTTCAACCACCAAAGGAGTGCAACGATGGGTCTTCTTTCGTTTATCAAAGAGGCGGGTGAAAAACTGCTGGGTCATGCCGATGCGCAAGCAGCGGAAGATCCGAATGCCGCAAACCAGACCGCGGCCGATGCCATCAAGAACTACATCAACACGCAGGGTCTCGATACGTCGAACCTGACCGTCGCGTTCGACGGCGCATCGCGCACCGTGACGCTGTCGGGCAGCGTCGCCGACCTCGACACGAAGGCCAAGGTCAAGGTCGCGGCCGGTAACGTGCAGGGTGTCGCGGGCGTCAACGACGACGATCTGCAACCGGACGATCCGGAAGTGCAGTACCACGACGTGAAGCCGGGCGACACGCTGTCGGCGATCGCCAAGGAAGTCTATGGCGACGCGAACAAGTACCCGGCGATCTTCGAGGCGAACAAGCCGATGCTGTCGAGCCCGGACCGGATCTACCCGGGCCAGAAGCTCGTGATTCCGCCGCAGTCCTGAGCATTTCCGCCGGACTGATGCGACAAAAGCAGGCCATCGGCCTGCTTTTTTTCATGGTGACGCGCGGCGGCCCGGGCTGCGCGGATCAATCGGCCGGTTACAACGTATCGAACATGCGTTGCAGTTCGTCGCGGCCATGAATGCCGTTCGCGAGCGCGAGCATCAGCAGCACGCGAGCCTTGAACGGGTTCAGCGACCCTGCGCTCACGAAGCCGAGCGCATCGTCGTTCGCGGCGCCGTTGCGCATCACGTGCCCCGACCCGACGCGCGACGCGCGAACCACCGCGACACCTGCATTCACCGCATCGGCCAGCGCCGCCTGCAGCGTCGCATGGATCGAGCCGTTGCCCGTGCCCGCGACGACGAGTCCGCGTACGCCGGCCGCGACGAGCGCGTCGACGGCCGTCCGCGTCACGCCCGCGTAGCTCGCGACAACTTCGACGGGCGGCCACGCGGCGGCGATCGCCAGTTGCGTGTCGCGCGAACGCGTGATGCGGCGCGCGAATTCGACCCGGCCGTCCTGCACCCAGCCGAGTGCGCCGAGCTCCGGCGACTGGAACGCGTCGACCGCATAGGTGCTCGTCTTCACGACGTCGCGCGCGCCGTGGATCCGGTTGTTGAACGCGACCAGCACGCCCTGCCCGCGCGCGGACGGATGCGCGGCCACCGTCACGGCGTTCAGCAGGTTCAGCGGGCCGTCGGACGACAGCGCAGTCGCCGGGCGCATCGCGGCCGTCAGCACGACCGGCTTGTCGCCTTTGACGACCAGGTGCAGCGCATAGGCGGTTTCCTCGAGCGTGTCGGTGCCATGGGTGATCACGATGCCGTCGATCGCCGGATCGGCCATCAGCGCGTCGATCCGCGCGGCGAGCGTATTCCACAGCGGCGGCGCGAGATCCTTGCTGTCGATGCTGGCGATCTGCTCGGCGTCGATGCGCGCGATGGACGCGAGCGCCGGCACCGCGTCGACCAGCAAATTGACGCCGAGCGCGCCGGCCTGGTAGCCGGCCGTGCTGGCCGCGTCGGGCGCGGCGCCGGCGATCGTGCCGCCGGTGGCGAGCACGGCGATGCGCGGCAGGGCCGCCGCGGACGAACGGATTGCGAAATTCGGAGTATTCATGGCCGCGATTGTAAAGGCTTGCGGCCGGGATCCGGCAGGTTCCGGTACGGTGACCGAGGCTGGCCGCCGCACATCATCATGGTTTATCCCGATCGTCCGGCACCACGTGCCGTCAACGGCCGTGGTGTCCGCAACGTTATAGAAAATGCCGTTTTGGTGTTTTCACATTGATTTGCCATAATCGGAGCGCGCTGTGCGATGCGGCCCCAACTTCATTGCGCGGTGCTTCGTGACGGCGTCGATAACACGCAATTCACCCCATGGGAGTGTCGAAATGAAAATCCAATCGCTCGTAGCCGCAGTGCTTCTCGGCGGCATGCTGGCTTCCCCCGCGTTCGCGGCGAACAGCCAGCAGGACAAGATGAAAGCCTGTAACACCCAGGCAACCGGCAAGACGGGCGACGAACGCAAGGCGTTCATGAAGGACTGCCTGTCAGCGAAGCCCGCGAAGGCAATGTCGCAGCAGGACAAGATGAAGGCGTGCAACACGCAGGCCACCGGCAAGAAAGGCGACGACCGCAAGGCCTTCATGAAGAGCTGCCTGAGCAGCCAGCCGGCAGCCTGAGTTCCGGCGCTCCCGTATCGAATGCCGCGCACCGCTTCGGCGGGCGCGGCATTTTTGTTTCGTTGCACGCGCATCGACGCGCCCCGCCCCCGCGCTTTTACCACGCCGCCTGCCCCGCTTTCCCGGCTTGCCGTACCGGCGCCGCCACATGGTGCGGCAATTCGCCGCGTTTTCTTCTATGATGGCTGCAACGCGGCCCATCCAAGTACAAGAAGCGCCATCGGGCCGCCCTCGAGACAGACGCGCACGCGCGTCAAACGGAGGCATGGATGGCATGGAGACAACACCGCTGGTTCCGCCGCTGGCTGATCGTGATCGTGTTCTGGGCCGTGCCCGTTGCGATCGTCGCCGTGCGCGAAATCCGCGAGGAAATGGCGTACAACAAGGCGGACCTGCAGCTCGCGCTGACCACCTGGCAGCTCACCGACGCGCAGCAGCGAACCGGCGCCGCCGCGAAGTGCCACGGGGATCCTGACGAGGCGCGCGCGGCCGGCTGCCCGGCCGACGTGCTCGCCGCCAATGCACCGCGCCAGCAGGCGGCCCGCGACGAATACGTGGTGCGTCGCAGCACGCTCGCGAGCTACCTGTGGCACGCGTTCGTCGGCTACTGGGTCGTGCCGGCCGCGTTCCTGTTCGCGTGCGGGGTCGTGATCGCGCTGATCCGCCGCGCGCTGCGCCGCCCCCCGATCAAGCCGCCTGTTCCGCCCGTCACGCACTGATGCGCGCGGCAGGCGCCGCAGTCCGATCGACCTCCGTGTTTCCCGCATGCCGACGTGACGTCGCCATGCGGGCGCCGGTTCGTCCGTTGGCGCGCCGCGACATCCTCGAGCGATTTGACGCTTTTTCACGTCGCAACGAAAAGAGGCTGTAATCCGCTGTGATATAACTGCCGACGTGATCCGCTCCCTGAGCGAGACTCACTCCGAACATCATCCGATGGAGAAGAACGATGCAAAAACGGAATCTTGTGCTGAAAGCCGCCGCTGCGCTCATCGTCGGTAGCCTCGCGCTCACCGGTTGCACCACCACCCCGGACAAGCCGGACAACGCCGCAACGAACGCGTCGAAGCGCCAGGCAATCGACTCGAGCGTCGACGCCACGCTGTCGCGCATGTACTCCACGGTCAAGGGTTCGCGTGAACTCGTCGCGAAGTCGCGCGGCGTGCTCGTCTTCCCGGACGTCATCCAGGCCGGCTTCATCGTCGGCGGCCAGTCCGGCAATGGCGCACTGCGCGTCGGCGGCAGCACGGTCGGCTACTACAACACGTCGTCGCTGTCGGTCGGCCTGCAGGCCGGTGCACAGTCGAAGGCGATCGTGTTCCTGTTCATGACGCAGGAAGCGCTCGACGAATTCCGCGGCTCGGACGGCTGGGCAGCCGGCGCCGGCGCGTCGGTCGCGCTCGTGAAGATGGGCGCGAACGGCGCGGTCGACACGACCACGGCCACCGCACCGGTCCAGGTCGTCGTGCTGACGAACGCGGGCCTGATGGGCGACGTGTCGATCAACGGCACGAAAGTCACGAAGCTGAAGATCTGACGCTGGCGCACCGCCCGTGCGCACGGCGCGCGGGCGATGCGCAAATGGCGATGTCCTTGCGGGCATCGCCGTTTTTTTATCCGCGCGCGCCGTGCGCCGCGCGCGTCAGGTCGTCGAGTCGATCACCTTGAAGCGCGAGCGTTTCTGCGCACGGATCACCGACTGGTAGACATCGACATACTGCTGCGCCATGCGGCGCGACGTGAAGCGCGCCTCGAAGCGCTGCCGCACGCGCGCACGCGGCAGCAGGTGCAGCCGGTTCACGGCGGCCACCGCGCTGATTTCATCCTCGACGATGAAACCCGACACGCCCTCGTCCACCACTTCGGGCACTGCGCCGCGATTGAACGCAATCACCGGCGTGCCGCACGACATCGCCTCGATCATCACGAGGCCGAACGGCTCCGGCCAGTCGATCGGAAACAGCAGCGCATGCGCACCCGACAGGAATTCGGCCTTCTGGTGATCCGCGATCTCGCCGATGAATTCGACGTGCGGCAACGCGAAGAGCGGCTTGATCTCGCGCTCGAAGTATTCCTGGTCGGCCGCGTCGATCTTCGCGGCGATCCTGATCGGCAGCCCGCACTGGCGGGCGATGCGGATCGCCGTGTCGACGCGCTTCTCCGGCGAGATGCGGCCGAGGAACGCGAGGTAGCGCGGCTCGACCGGCTGCGGCATGTACAGCGTATCGGGCAGCCCGTGGTAGACGGTCGTCAGCCATTTCGCCTGCGGCAGCGGCTGGCGCTGCGAGTTCGAAATCGAGATCACCGGCGCCGTGTTGAACGTGTCGAACACCGGCTGCTGCTCGGGCAGGTCGAGCCGGCCGTGCAGCGTCGTCACGTAAGGCGTCTCCTGCCGGTTGAAGACCGAGAACGAGTAGTAGTCCATGTGGAAATGGAGCACGTCGAAGTCCATCGCCCGGCGCGCGACCGTCTCCATCAGCAGCATGTGCGGCGCGACCCGGTCGCGGATCGACGCGTCGAGCCGCAGCGCGCGCGGCCAGACCGGCTCGAGCTTCGCCCGCGTCGTCGAATCGCCGCTGGCGAACAGCGTCACATCATGGCCGAGCTCGACGAGCGCCTCGGTGATGTAGGACACGACGCGCTCCGTGCCGCCGTACAGCTTCGGCGGCACCGATTCGGTCAGCGGCGCGATCTGGGCAATTCTCATGGTCCACGTCTCCTGTGTCCTGTCCGTTGCGGCACGGCCGGCGGGCCTCTAGGCTTTCGCGCCCCGCTCGCCCCCATGCGGCGCATGGCCGGCACGGGGCCAGCCGGATATCGCTTCATTATTCGCGATCCCGGTGCCCGGAACCGCCCGTCTTTCATTTTATGGAAGTTGTTACAGGCAGGATACATTCCGCCCGTCGGGCCGATCCGGCCCCCAACGCGACAATCGAGCCCGGACGAAGGCCACCCTGCCTGTCAGCGCGACGGCCACTTCCATGCCGGCAGGTCGCGCGTCTCGGCATCGACGAGCCGCGTCGCACCGAGCTGCTTGTCGAGCACCAGCGATTCGCAGCCGGCCTCGCGCTCGAGCGTCGCGATGAGCCGCGCGGCGTGCGACACGACGAGCACCTGCGAACGCTGCGCCGCCTGCGCGATCAGGCGGCCGAGCGCCGGCAGCAGATCGGGGTGCAGGCTCGTCTCCGGTTCGTTCAGCACCATCAGCGCCGGCGGCCGCGGTGTCAGCAGCGCAGCCGCGAGCAGCAGGTAGCGCAGCGTGCCGTCCGACAGCTCGGCCGCCGCGAGCGGCCGCAGCAGCCCCGGCTGGCGCATCAGCACGTCGAAGCGGCCACGGCCGCCCGGATTGTCGATCTCGATCGACGCACCGGGAAACGCGTCGTCGAGCGCCGCATCGAGTGCCGCGCCGTCGCCGATTTCGCGGATCGTCTGCAATGCGGCGGCCAGGTCGGCGCCGTCGTCCGCGAGCACCGGCGTATGGGTGCCGATGTGCGACTGCCGCGCCGGCGCCTGCGCATCGGTCCGAAAGTGATCGTAGAAGCGCCACGAGCGGATCCGCTCGCGCACCGCGATCATCTCGGGCGCGCCGCTCGGATCGGCGAATTCGGTCATCATGCTGTCGAAGCTGGCCACCGGCTGCGGAATCGTCCGCCATTCGCCCGATGCGGTGCGCGCGCGGATCTGCGCGCCCTGCCGGTCGACCAGCAGCGTCGACGGGCGTAACGGCGTGCCGCCCCAGATGCACTCGCGCTTGACCACCGGATCGAGCGAGAACTGCGATCTGCTCGGGGTCGGCATGCCGAGATCGATCGAATAACCGAAATCGTCGCAGGCGAAGCCGAGCTTCAGGCTCACGGGCCCCTTGCGCACCGTGCCGGTAACCGGTGCATCGCCGTCCAGCATCGCCCGGGAGAAACGCTCGGGGCCGGCCCACAGCGTCGACGGCAACCCGCCTTCGCGGGCGAGCGAAGGGATCACGCGCCCCTGCGCGGTATCGGCGAGCAGCCGCAGGGCGCGGTACACGCTCGACTTGCCGCTGCCGTTCGGCCCCGTGACGACGTTGAGCGCCGCGAGCGGCACGATCAGCTCGCGCAGCGAGCGGTAATTGGCGATGGCGAGCGTGTTCAGCGCGGTCATGACGAGGGACGGTGAGCATGCGGGCCGCTGTCAGCGGCCTTCGGCGGTCTGCGGGTCGGCCGCGGTATGGGCCGCCGTACTGGCGGCAGGCGACCGCGCGTGCGGCCGTTCGGGATTCGGCGCATCCGGCGCGGAATCATGCGGATACAGTTCCATCCGGCTGCGCGGCAGGCATTGCGGATAGCGGTCCTGCAGGTAGGCGATCAACCCTTCGCGCACGCGGCAGCGCAGGTCCCAGCATGAAGACGAATCGGCCGCGCTGACGAGCGCGCGCAGCTGCATCGTGCGTTCCGTCGCGTCGGTCACCTGCAGCACCTGCACGCGACCGTCCCACTCGGGTGCCGCGTGGACGAGCCGCGCGAGTTCCTCACGCAGCGGCGCGAGCGGCGTGCGGTAGTCGACCGACAGGTAGACCGTGCCGATGATTTCCGAACTGCTGCGGGTCCAGTTCGTGAACGGGTTCTCGATGATCCATTGCAGCGGCACGACGAGGCGCCGCTGGTCCCACAGGCGCACCGACACGAACGAACCGGTGATTTCCTCGATGCGCCCCCACTCGCCCTGGATCACGACGACGTCGTCGAGCCGGATCGGCTGCGTCAGCGCGATCTGCAGCCCGGCAATCAGGTTGCCGAGCACCGGCCGCGCGGCGATACCGGCGACCAGGCCCGCAACACCGGCCGACGCCAGCAGGCTCGCGCCGACCTGGCGCACGTTCGGGAACGTCATGAGTGCGGCGCCGGTGCCGATGATCACGATCAGCACCATCACCGTCCGCACGAGCACCTTGGCCTGCGTATGGATGCGCCGGGCCTGAAGGTTGTCGGCCGTATCGATCGGATGCGCCTGGATGATGGCGTCGCCGACGCCGGCCGCGAGCCGCACCAGCAGCCACGTGAGCGAAATGATGGAGCCGACCGCCGCCGCCGTGCGCATGCCGCGCACGAACGACATGCCGTCGTCGGCCTGGACCCACAGGAATTCGAGCGCCAGCAGCGCGAGCACGACGAGCGACGGCCTGTCGATGTAGCGCAGGATCGCGCTCATCAACGGATACGGCTGCGCGATGCGCTTGACGATGCGTGCGCCGAGACGGTGCACGACCGTGACGACCAGCAAGACGATGACGGACACGGCCAGCGTGCCGAGCCATGAATGCAGCGGCGCATCGGTGATGCGCTGCAGTTCCTCGATTGAAATCATCGGCGCCCGTGGGTTATGAGGCGCGCACGCCTCGTCCTGGATGCGTCGGCGACGCCCGGGCCACGCGCGGGCCCGGACACGGCGTCAGGTCAGCTGCCGCTCCTGCAGGGAAACGCCTTGCCGAGACCGAGCGACACCGCGGTGCTCGCGTTGTAGTCGGCCAGCTTCGGATTTTCCGCGATGTACTTGCGCACCGCGTCGGTCATCTGTTGCGCCCGGATGTCGGGCGGCAGGCAGAAATACTGGCCGACCCGCGGCCCCGTCGTGCCGCCGATCGCGTCGATGGTGTTGTAGACGCCGTCGGCGGCGCCTTCGATGTAGGCCGCGCACGACGCCCGCGATTTGACGTCCGTCTTCGCGCACAGCCGGTCGAGATCAGCGCCCGTGAAAGCCGCCGCCGACAACGGCACGGCAAACGCCGCGGCACAAAACATTGCGCGCAACATGGTGTTCCTTATGTCAATGCGGCCCGAGACCGCCTGCTGCCTTGGCCGGCGCGGCGCCGGGACGCCCTGCGCCGGCCGGGATCCGGCCGGGCGGGCACCGTCTGCCGCACCGAAAACCGCTATTTTGCACTCTTTTGCGCATCTGCCGGCGTCGATGCCCCGATGCGCGTCGTCCGCTTGCTCAGGATCTCGATCGCGTCCGGCGCGTTGTAGTGCTTCGCGAATTCGAGCGCGGTGATGCCGAGCTGGTTCTTCACCTGCGGATCGGCGCCCTGGTCGAGCAGCAGCGTGACCGTCGACGCATGGTTGCCGCGCGCGGCCATCATCAGCGGCGTCGTGCCGTTCGGCGATGCGGTATCGATGTACGCGTCGTGGTCGAGCAACAGCTTCACCACTGCGTCCTGGCCGTTGGTCGCTGCGTAGTGCAGCGGCGCCCAGCCCTTCTTGCTGACTTCCGCGCCCTTGTCGATCAGCAGCTTCGCGAGGCCGAGGTCGCCGTTCAGCGACGCGAGCATCAGCGCATTTTCGCCGGCCTTGTCTTCCTTCTCGAGGTCGACGTTCGGCGTCGTGGCGAGCGCCGCCGCGACCTTGTCGGACTTCTCGCGTGCGGCGATCACGATCAGCGGGTCGCCGTTCGGTGCGACCGTGTTCGGATCGAGCTTGCCGCTCTTGAGCTGCTGGCCGATGTCGGCGATGTCGTCGAACTTGACGGCCTTGACGATCGCATCGAGCGATTCGGCATGCGCGCCGGCGGTCGCGAACAGGCCGCTCGCGACAAGCGCGGCGGCAACGAGTACGCGTTTCGGCAGATGGTTGGTCGGCTTCGTCATTGTTGTGGGCTCCTTCCCTGGGTTGTCGGCTGCGCGCGCGTCGTTAGCGGGCGATCTTGAACAGCCGGAAAAAGTTCTGCGTCGTCGCATCGGCAAGCGCCTCGACGGCGATCCCGCGCTCGGATGCGATAAAGCGTCCGACATGGCTGACGTACGCAGGTTCATTCGGCTTGCCGCGATACGGCACCGGCGCGAGGTACGGCGAGTCGGTCTCGATCAGCAGCCGGTCGAGCGGCACGCGCCGCGCGACGTCCTGCACGTCGGTCGCGTTCTTGAACGTGACGATGCCCGACAGCGAGATATGGAAGTTCTGCGCGAGTGCCTGTTCGGCCACCGGCCACGGCTCGGTGAAGCAGTGCATCACGCCGCCCGGCACGTCCGCGCGCTCCTCGGCCATGATCCGCAGCGTGTCCTCCGACGACGAGCGCGTGTGGATGATCAGCGGCTTCATCGTCGCGGTCGCCGCGCGGATATGCGTGCGAAAGCGTTCGCGCTGCCATTCCATATCGTCGATCGAACGGCCTTCGAGACGGTAGTAGTCGAGGCCCGTTTCGCCGATCGCGACGACCTTCGGGTGCGCGGCCAGCTCGACAAGCTCCGCGAGCGTCGGCTCGCGCGCGTCCTCATGATCGGGATGCACGCCGACCGACGCATAGACGTTGTCGTGCGCGTCCGCGATCGCAAGGACCTCCGGCAGCGTCTCGAAATCGACGGACACGCACAGCGCGTGCGTGACGTCGTGCTCGCGCATGTTCTCGAGAACAGCCGGCAGGCGGTCGGCCAGGCCCTTGAAATTGATATGGCAGTGAGAATCGACGAACATCGTGTTTCCTGAATTCGTAAGGCGCTTGCTCATGCGCGCGCCGGCATGCGGCAACGGGCGGCGTTCGCGGGCCGGCCGGCCACGGTCGCGTCGCGGTGTGAGCCGGTCATCGCTTCGCAACTCATGCGAAACAATGCCGGGATCACGCGAAAATTTCCCGATAGCCGAGAAACAATTCCTCGAATACGAGCCGCGCGTTGAGCGGATGGTTCTCGACCGTCCGCTGCCGCGTCACGGCCTTCATGAAGCGGGCGAACGCGTTCGCATCGACCGCTTCCGCGCAGCGCGCGAGCGCCGCCGCGTGCATAGGGAAGTAGCGCGGCGTGCCCGCCATCCGCTGGGCGAGCAGGTCGTACAGCCAGCGCTGCAGCCAGCCAAGCACCAGCGGCACCGGCAGCTTCTGCAGCGTCTCGCCACACGCGAACGGATCGCACGCCACCCCGGCCGCGAGTTGCCCGAGCGTGTAGTCGCGCAGCGGGCGATTCTCGTCGCTCGCGAGCGCCAGCGCGGCGAGCGGCGCGCCGCCGGCCTCGGCGAGCAGCGCAGGCGCATGATCGACGCCCTGCGCGGCAAGCCAGGCCGCGGCCGCGTCCGGCGCCGGCACGGTCATCGGCCACTGCCGGCAGCGGCTGATGATGGTCGGCAGCAGGCGGTCGATGCGCGCCGACACGAGCAGGAACACGACGCCGGACGGCGGTTCCTCCAGCGTTTTCAGCAGCGCGTTCGACGCGGCGACGTTGAGTGCCTCGGCCGGATACAGCACGACGACGCGCGCGCCGCCGCGATGCGAACCGACCCCGCAGAAGTCGAGCAGCGCGCGTACCTGCTCGATCTTGATTTCCTTGCTCGGCGCCCGCGTCTTCTTACTGCCTTCGTCCGCGTCGGCCGCCTTCGCGTCGTCCGCGGCGCCCGGCGCCTCGCCCGCCAGCGCCTCGGGCAGCACGATCCGGTAGTCCGGATGGTTGCCCTGCGAGAACCAGGTGCAGGCCGCGCAGGTTCCGCACGGCTCGCCGTTCGGCTGCGGCGATTCGCACAGGAAGCCCTGCGCGAGATGCTGCGCGAACTGCAGCTTGCCGATCCCGGCCTGCCCATGCAGCAGCAGCGCGTGCGGCCATTGCGCACGCAGCTGCTGCAGGCGGTTCCAGTCGTCGGTCTGCCACGGATAGATCATGGGGTGCGCTCCTTGCGAATTACAGCGCGGCAAGCACGCGTTCGAGCTGCTGGCGGATCTCGGGAATCGTCTGCGCCGCGTCGACGATCGCGAAGCGGTGCGGCGCCTCTTCCGCGCGTCGCAGATATTCGCTGCGCGTGCGCTTGAAGAACGCGTCGGACTCGCTTTCGAACTTGTCGGGCATGCGCGCGGCGCCGCGGCGCTCGCTCGCAACCTGCGGCGCGACGTCGAACAGCACCGTCAGGTCGGGCTGGAAACCGCCCTGCACCCAGCGCTCGAGCGTCTCGAGCTTGTCGCGCGGCAGCCCCCGGCCGCCGCCCTGGTACGCGAACGTCGCGTCGGTGAAGCGATCGGACACGACCCAGTCGCCGCGCGCGAGCGCCGGCTCGATCACGAGCGCCAGATGCTCGCGGCGCGCGGCGAACATCAGCAGCGCTTCCGTCTCGAGATCCATCGGCTGGTTCAGCAGGATCTCGCGCAGTTTCTCGCCGAGCTGCGTGCCGCCCGGCTCACGGGTGACGACAACCTGCCTGCCGGCCGCGGCCAGCTTGCCCTGGAGGCGTTCGCAAAACCATTGCAGGTGGGTGGTCTTCCCCGCCCCGTCGATGCCTTCGAACGTGATGAATTTACCGCTCGCCATTATTGCCCTCTTATGTACTTGTCCACGGCCTTGTTGTGGTCGCCGAGCGTGTCGGAGAACACGCTCGTGCCATCGCCTTTCGCGACGAAATAGAGCGCGCTCGTCTGTGCCGGATTGATCGCCGCCTGCAGCGCGGCCACGCCGGGCAACGCAATTGGAGTAGGCGGCAGCCCGCGCCGGGTGTAGGTATTGTAAGGAGTGTCGGCCTGCAGGTCGCGCTTGCGCAGGCGGCCGTCGTACAGATCGCCGAGCCCGTAGATCACCGACGGATCGGTCTGCAGCGGCATGCCGATGCGCAGCCGGTTCGCGAACACCGCCGCGACGAACGCGCGGTCGGCCGCATGGCCGGTTTCCTTCTCGATGATCGACGCGATCGTCAGCGCTTCGTAAGGTGTCTTGTATGGCAGGCCCGACACGCGCGCGGCCCAGGCCTCGTCGAGACGCGTCTGCATCAGGTGGTATGCGCGCCGGTAGATGTTCAGGTCGCTCGTGCCCTTGTCGAACAGATAGGTATCGGGGAAGAACAGCCCCTCGCCGCTGCCGCGCTGCACCGCGCTGTCCGACGCGCCGATCGCGCGCAGCAGCTCGGCGTCGCTCATGCCGGCCGTCGAGTGCGCAAGATCGGGGTTCGAGTCGAGTTCCGCGCGCATCCGCTTGAAGGTCCAGCCTTCAATGACCGTCGCGACATACTCGTTCACGTCGCCGCGCGCGATCTTCTGCAGCACCTCGTAAGGCGTGATGCCGGTCTTGAATTCGTAGTTGCCGGATTTGAGCCGGCTCGACAGCCCGAGCACGCGGGTCATCGCGACGAAGCCGAGCGGCTCGACCGGCACGCCGCCGCGCTTCAGTTGCAGCGCGACGCTCTTCACGCTGCTGCGCGGCTTGATCGTGACGTCGAGCGATGCCGAACCCAGCAGCAGGGGCCGGGTTGCCCAGTAATATCCGCCGCCCGCGCCGGCAGCGGCCACAACGACGGCCAGCGCCGCGATCGTCGCGGCGCATTTCTTCAGTAGGGACATGGAAACGTGACTCAGGTAAGACCCATATAATACTTGCTCGCCTCCGTCAAAGTCAGGGTTGACTGTTCCCTCATTCCATGAGCACACCGTTCGCTTCACCGGCAGTCCAGGCCGCACCCGCCTCGCTCCCCGTTTTCCCCCGCCCGCCCGCCGCCGATTTCGACGCGCCGGGCGCCTGCATGCCGCTGCCGCAGTTCGGCGTGATCGACGTGGCCGGCGATGATGCCGCGACGTTCCTGCACAGCCAGTTCACCAACGACATCGAACATCTCGACGCCGCGAGCGCGCGGCTGTCCGGCTACTGCTCGCCGAAGGGGCGCCTCCTCGGCTCGTTCCTCACGTGGCGCGCCGGCCACGGCGTGCGCCTGCTGGTGTCGAAGGACGTGCAGCCCGCCGTGCAGAAGCGGCTGTCGATGTTCGTGCTGCGTGCAAAAGCGAAGCTGACGGATGCGAGCGACGCGCTCGCGGTGGTCGGTTTCGCCGGCGACGTGCGCGACGCGCTGTCGGGCATCTTCGACGCGCTGCCGGACGGCGTGCACGTGAAGGTCGACGGCCCCGCCGGCACGCTGATCCGCGTGCCCGATGCAGCCGGCCGCAAGCGCTATCTGTGGATCGGCCCGCGCGCGGAAGTCGACGCGCGCATCGCCGCGCTCGGCGGCACGCTCCCGGTCGTGTCGCCGGCCGTCTGGGACTGGCTCGACATCCGCGCGGGCGAACCGCGCATCACGCAGCCTGCCGTCGAACAGTTCGTGCCGCAGATGGTCAACTTCGACGTGATCGGCGCCGTTAACTTTCGCAAGGGGTGCTACCCGGGCCAGGAAATCGTCGCGCGCAGCCAGTACCGCGGCACGATCAAGCGCCGCACCGCGCTCGCGCACCTCGCCGGCGAGACCGATACCGTGCATGCCGGCATCGAGCTGTTCCACAGCGACGATCCCGGCCAGCCGTGCGGGATGATCGTCAACGCGGCGGCCGCGCCCGCGGGTGGCGTCGACGCGCTCGTCGAGATCAAGCTCGCCGCGCTCGACAACGGCACGGTGCACCTCGGTTCGGCCGACGGCCCGGTGCTTGCGTTCGACACGCTGCCGTACGCCTGGCCGACGGAAGCGTGATGCACCGACAACCCGTTCGCGCGCCGGTTCGCGAGTCGCAGCCGGCGCCCGACGTTTCCTGCGAGAGATTCGCCCGATGTGTCTGATTGCCTTCGACTGGCAGCCCGATGCCGCCGCCGGTCCCGTCTTTACCCTCACCGCCAATCGCGACGAGTTCTTCCGTCGGACGAGCGCGCCGCTCTCGTGGTGGGAAGATGTACCGGGCGTGCTTGCCGGCCGTGATCTCGAAGCAGGCGGCACGTGGCTCGGCGTATCGCGCGACGGCCGTTTCGCCGCGCTGACGAACTACCGCGCCCCGTTCGACATTCGCGCCGGCGCGCCAACCCGCGGCAAGCTCGTGTCCGATTTCCTCGGCGGGCCGTCCGTCGCGCCGCTCGACTACCTCGGGCAGCTCGCCGAGCATGCGGCCGTCTACAACGGCTTCAACCTGCTCGTCGGCGACTGGCGGCGGCGTGAACTCGCGTGGTTCTGCAATCGCGCGCCCGAGGGCGAAAGCGGTGTCGCCGCGCCCGTCGCGATCGCACCCGGCGTGCATGCGCTGTCGAATGCGCGGCTCGATACGCCCTGGCCGAAAGTGGTGCGCAAGCGCGCGGAACTCGGCACGCTGCTCACCGACAATCCAACCCCGACGCTCGACGAGCTGATCGCGCTGATGCGCGACCCGCATGTCGCGGACGACGACGCACTCCCGCACACGGGCATTCCGATCGAGCGCGAGCGTGCGCTGTCGGCCGCGTTCATCGAGACCCCCGAATACGGGACACGCGGCACGACCGCGCTGCGCGTCACGATGAAGGAAGGCGTGCGTCTGACGGTCGAGATCAAGGAACGCTGCGACGACGACGGCTCGCACCGAACCGTCCGCCCGGGCACGTTCGAGCGCGCATTCACGTTCGACCTCGACGCGACACAGCCGCGCTGAGCGCGCGAACAGGCGCCGTGCTACGGCGCGCGCGCCATCTCGACGTGCGGCACGCCGGCTTCGACGAACGGTTCACCGACCGCCGCGAAGCCGTGCCGCAAGTAGAACGACACGGCCGAATCCTGCGCGTAGAGCCGCACGACGATTTCGCCGCGCCGCCGCGCCGCCTCCAGCAGTGCGTCGAGCACGGCCGACCCGACGCCCTGCCCGCGTGCGTCGGCCAGCACCGCGACGCGCCCGATCGTGCCGGACGGCAGCAGCCGCCCCGTCGCGACCGCGCGGCGTGTACCGGTCGCCGCATCGACCCGGTACGCCACCGCATGGAGCGACAGCGGATCGTCTTCGTCTAGCTCCCATTCCGGCGGAATCTGCTGCTCGCGCACGAACACCGCGTCGCGAATCCGCGCGGCGTCGCCGCCCAGTACCGTCCAGTCGCCGGTTTCCACCACGCCTTCCGTCATCGCAGCTCCCATGCGGCGCGTACGCCGCTCAACCATCGCCATCAAACGTCGTCGAATGCAGCCTTCAGCGCCGCGACGGCATCGGCATGCGCGGCCCGTACCTCGGGCACGTAGCCGGCCATCTTGAAGAATTCGTGGATCATCCCCGGATAGCAGACCAGCGTGACCACGTTGCCCGCCGCGCGCAACTTGTCCGCATACGCGGCGCCCTCGTCGCTCAGCGGATCGTATTCGGCCGTCGCGATCCACGCCGGCGCGACGCCCGAGAACGACGGCGCATCGCGCATGCCGTCGAGCGGCGCGAAACGCCAGTCGTCGCGGTCCGCCCGATCGCGCACGTATTGCGTGAAGAACCACTGGATCGTGTCCTGCGTCAGCAAGTATCCGCTCGCGAGCCGTGCATGCGATTCGGTGTCCTGGTAGCCCGTCACGCCCGGATAGATCAGCATCTGGAGCGCCAGGCGAATGCCTGCGTCGCGTGCGAGCACTGCGCATACGGTCGCGAGCGTGCCGCCCGCGCTGTCGCCGCCGACGGCCAACCGTTCGGCGTCGATACCGAACGTGGCGGCCTCGCGATGCAGCCATTGCAACGCGTCGTCGGCGTCGTTCACCGCGGTCGGGAACCGGTGTTCCGGCGCGAGTCGGTAGCCGACCGACAGCACCGCGCATTGCGCATCGTGCGCGAACATCCGGCACAGTGCGTCGTGCGTATCGACGCTGCCGACCGTGAAACCGCCGCCATGGAAGTAGACGAGCGCGGGCAGCGGCTCCGCGAGGCTCGGCGCGACCGGCACGTACAGCCGTGCACCGATCGTGCGGCCGTCGCGCGTCGGCACGACGCATTCCTCGACCGAATGCATCGGCGCCGGCGCGACGTCGAGAATCGGCGCGCTTTTCTCGTACGCGGCACGCGCCTGCTGCGGCGTCTGGTGGTGATAGGACGGACGTTTCGCACGCTCGATCATGTCGAGCACCTGGGCGATCTTCGGATTCAGCGGCATCGGTTAGGACGGCGCCTGCGGGGCACCGTGAACGGACAAGCGTGCATGATGCCATGCGCGCGTCAGGCAAGCGTCACGCGCCGTGCGTATCGACATTCCGGTGCCCCAAGACGCGTCGCAAAACAGGACGGCCCCGCCGGTGAAGAGGCAGGGCCGTGCGTCCGGGCGCTTACGCGTCGCTCGGGCCCGGCTGGGCGTCAGGCGCCGTGCGCGAGCGTTGCCGCTTGATGTCGCGGCCCACCGCGAGCCGCCGCATGTACTTGAACGTGCCGAGCGCCTTCGCAACGAAATTGCCGTCGCTGTCGCGCACTTCGCCCTCGCAGTAGGCCATCGTCGTCGAGCGATGCATCACGCGCCCGTAAGCGCGCAACTCGCCGCGACCCGGCTGCATGAAGTTCACCTTCATCTCGACCGTCACGACGCCGACACCGTCATCGGTCAGGCTGCGTGCAGCCATCGCGAGCGCGATGTCCGCGAGCGTCATCGTCACGCCGCCGTGCGCGATGCTCCACGTGTTCATGTGCCGCTCTTCGAGCGGCAACACGAGCTCGCTCGCACCGTCCTTCGCGGACACGAGCTGCACACCGAGCAGGTCGACGAACGGGCTTTCGATCGACGGGACGTCCGTCGGGGTTGCCGCGTCGCTCATCGTGCGGTGTCGACGATGTAGTCGACGCACTCGCGCGATTCGGCCACCGCGACGACGAATTTCTTCACTTCCTGGTGAACCGGATGCACCTGGTACGCATCGAGCGCGGCCTTGTCCGCGAAATCGGATACCAGCACGATGTCGGCGGTCGCGTCGAGGCCCGGCGTCGCCACGCCGACGTCGATCTGCAGCGTGCCTGGCACGAGGTCGCGGCAGCCTTCGAGCTTTTCCTTCAGCTTCAGCGCGTTCTGTGCACGCGTCGCGCCCTCGGCCGATTCCTTCAACTTCCACATGACAATATGTCTGATCACTTCGTTCGCTCCTGTTCGTGATGGTTCGGGAATTTCCCCAAAACCCTTGCCAGTTGGGCACCTTACGCCCTTCCACCGTTCGCTCACATCCGCCGAAAATCGCGTCCGGCCGAAAAGTAGGGGAATAAAGGGGGGGTATCATTTCGACCATCCAAAGACGATACCTCTTTTTCACCATGCCACTTGCCGACATCAAGACCCGACAAGCGAAGGCAGGCAACAAGCCTACCAAACTGGGTCATGGCTGTCTTCCAGTCGTGAGCGGCACGCCCCCAGTCAGCCGTGAGGTTGCGCAGTGCCAGCCAGACCAGTTTCGTTGCCGCATTGTCGGTCGGGAAGCGGCCTCGGGTCTTGATGATCTTGCTTAGCTCACGCCGGACGGTTTGGCGCTGCCTGGCGCGTAGCCGAGACGGCGATTCATCTCGCATTCAACGATGCGTGTTCTTCGTCGCAACCGAAATTAAACAGTTGCCTGACCGGCGATGCGCGTATGATGGTTTCGTCCGGGCTCCATTTGTGGATTAACGGCCCTCCCTCCCCTGCAGTCCGTGTCGCGCCCTACTTGCGCACCACATTCCCCCCTCACCACACCCGCCGCGCGGCAGCGACACAGCTCGGAGTCGACTCCTGCGCCCCTGAGTGAACTCCAGTGCTCTGGCGGGGCAGCAAGTCAAGATGCAAATCGTCAACAACAGGCGGCAAACATGAGCTGGTACTGCGAAGTGGAGCGCGAGTTGGTCCACATCAGGCGAGCGATCGGACTCCTTGAGCAAGCAGAACATGCCTTCATCGACAGATCGCCTGTAAGCAATCCATCGTATTGGACAGTCAAGCTCAACAGACTCCGCAGGCAATCTCAGCGAAACAAGGTCCTCGAACTCCAAGTAGATGAGCTTTTGGGACGCCTCGAACAAATCCACAATGCGCGCAGTTGCAAATAGAAACCAGTTCCGTCAGCCTCATCATTTTCCTGGGCTCGTCCAATCCGGGAGGCAGTTCAAGCAAGTCGAATTCAACCTTCAGGGCAACATCATGATTGACGCCAAACCAAGCAACACGTTTCGACACCTTCCACTCTCGCCAGAGCAAGACGCGGAAATCCGGCACCATATAAAGAAGAAGGAACAAAGGGGCGAGCAATGGGACACCCCTGAACTGGCGATGATGCTCGGAGACATGCTCTCCCCTCTGCCCAGCGACGATGCGGAGCCAGAGCCTACGGTTGAAGAAACGAAACTGGCTTGCGAGTATGCATTGGCATCGATCGACGAAGCCATGGGATCCGTTTCCGCAAGCGAGGAACGACTCGCCGCGGTGGAAGCCGAGGAAATGAAGCACCCGCGACGATAGTGTTGTTTTGCCAGCGTCAACGTGCCGTGTCCGCGAATTGACGATCATCCGTGCCCGCCATCGCGATTCGCCACCCGGAACGACGGGATCAATGATCACCTTGCAGCTGTGTCACCAGGCAGTCCGTTTGGGGAACGAGACGACGTGATCCACACCCGTTTCGGAACGTTGCCGCGTGAACGCATCGGTCAGCGCTTTCACGCATCGTCCAGTCGTTCGCAAGAGCCACGCCCCCCAGTTCGCTACCTGCAAATTCATTCGCAATTCGAAGAATTGATCAACGTCGGTCGGTGCACGACGCCTGCATCGACTGTGGCACTTGAGTTCCGGTCACTCACCGGTTTGTCACGTGCTCCCCCCCGGCCAAAAGCGCTTGACACATTTCTTGACGACGCGTACTGTCGGTCGCTGAAGTATTCAAGAAGCGCGATTGCTGCTCATCATCGACCGCAACCTGCGGTATTCGTTGTCCTCTCCCTCCTTGATTTCTTTTCCTCGTCCATTCGAGGCGTATGTGCTCGTCCATTTTCAGGAGATCTGCCATGGATACCGGTACCGTCAAGTGGTTCAACGACAGCAAGGGCTTCGGCTTCATCACCCCCGACAGCGGCGGCGACGATCTGTTTGCTCACTTCTCGGAAATTCGCGGCGACGGCTTCAAGACCCTCGCGGAAGGTCAGAAAGTCAGCTATGAGACAAAGAATGGCCCCAAGGGTCTGCAAGCATCGAACATTACCCCGCTGTAATCGCCCGACGCCATCCGTCCTGCTCACGAAGCGACACCTCACTGCCGCTTCAATTGCTACACCCTCCGTCGTAGATGCAACGCGACTCGACGCAGACCAGGCCCGACCATCCGTCTCACATCCGGCCGTCGACCAAGTGCGTATGTCGATACGCAAACATCGCTCGTAGCGCGCGTGTTCAGCCGCACGAGTGCGATCGGGCAAGGCATGTTCACCGCCTCCCCGCAAGCCGCACATCAGGAGAATCCGCATGACCCGAAGTCAGCCTCGCAGTAACAAGGCCCCTCCGCGTGCCAAGCAGGCCATGATCCTGCCCAAGTTGGGCACCGCATTGAACTGGGTGCCGCCAAAGCCGCCCTCGGGCACCAACTCGCGCCCGAAGAGGCGCCCACTTGCGCCGCAATAGCGAATTGAGCCGGTCGTAACAGCGAACTTGCCTTCGGATGCAGGTCATCGCTCTGACGGGAGACATTGGCACGGCAAAAGAAGAACGCCCGGAACCGGACGGCGTTGTCGATGAAGTCCTCCCGGGCAGCAGATTCCGCGTGACACCGGAAAACGGCGCGACAGTCGCCGCACACGCATCGGGACGCATGCCCAGGCACCGTATCAGGATCCTCGCAGGGGCTCGCGTAAGGCTGGCGTTGTCCGTCTACGATCTGACCAACGGCCGCATCAATTTCCGGCACAGAGACGACCGGGCGCCGGGCGCTTCGACGGGAAAGCGATTCGTTCGACGCTAGCCTGATCACGCGGTCGTCGAGTGGACGCGTGACAAGGTCACCGCCTGCCACACGCAAGCCGATACCACACACCTGTCGCACCGCAAGCCGACAGGTTCTTGTACGTACCCAAAATAAATCATACGGGCATCAAACGATGCGCGTATGATGGGTTCATCAGGGAGATCACCAGACCTCCGATCTTTCGCCCCTCCATCCGCCCTCTTGCTGCATCGCCCCTCCTTCGCGCTGCAACGTAGTCCCCTTCACCAACCAGCCCGCTCCGCAACAGGGACACCGGCTGGATGTGTTCGCCCATGCGACTCGTCGTGGCCGAACGCCAGGAGTTTGTCATGAGCATGCACGTCTACCGTGGATTCGAGATTTACCCATTGATTTACCCGCACGTGCCGGCGCCGAATGGCAGCCCGCATAACTACGATGCCGGGTTCGACGCGGCCGTCAAGATTTGCCTTCGCGGGACCACCGATACGCTGACACAGAGCCAGACGTTCAGATTGCGCGACACCTCGCCATATGACAGCGCCGGCGACGCCCGTCGTGCCTCGGTGCGCTTTGCCGAGAACATCATCGACGACAATCGCGAAAAACAGGGTTTCTTTTCCAGCGCACGCTGAAGCGACTCGTCAGCGCAACACAATCTCCCGGTCGTTTGGAGGGCGAAATGATCATCGACGAACTACTCGGCTTGATCAGACGAAATGAGGTCACCCGGCTCGACACCGTCGTGCCCTCCAGAATCGCCGATTCAGCGATGTGCCATCCACATGAGCTGCAAATGTTCGTGGCAATACGCGCACTATCGATCGGGGCCGGATACTCGGAATTCGAATCCGACGAGATAGCCAGCGCCGTCATGACACGACTCGGCTAGCTGTACGCTCGAATCTTTCAAAACAGGATCTACATGACGACAATTATTCTGAAGCTCAACGAACCGATCGATGTCGCGCTCCGGCGATTCCGGCGTGGCATCGAGAAAACCGGGTTGATTCGCGAGTTGCGCAGCCGCACCGGCTATGAAAAGCCCACGACGGAACGCAAGCGCAAAAAAGCCAGCGCCGTTGCCAGGCAGCGCTTGCGTGCGAAACGCATGTTGCCGCCCCGGAAAATGTACTAGGAGGGCATCGTGTACAACATGCCGACCGAGGCGCCTCCGTTTTTCCCGCTGACTAAATGCGAAGTCGATTTCAATCAGCAGAAAGACATGGTGACCCTGTTACCTAGCTTCTATGCATTCGGGTGCGAGTACACCAGCCGGGGTTTTCTGATCGGTCGGGACGACGCATTCAAATTGATTGCCGCAATAGAGAAGGCGCTCAGTATCTGAGGATGGGCTCACGCCGACGCGTTCACAAACATTGAAAGCCAGAAGACCAACCATGCGCGTCGCAACCAGGTATGTGGATCTGCTCTGTTTCCTTGTTGCGCTACAACTCGTCACCCAACGGAAAACTCGTCAGTGGCTGTCGCCCCATCAGCTAGTTGAATCATTGCAGGCATGGCTAATCGTCCATCGAGCGAAATGCGAGTGGCGCGATCGCGTCTGGATAGGTCATGCTGCTCTTCAGATAGCGAAGTCCGTCCACCCGGTGGATAGCTCCACGCCTCCTGAACAGCGTCCTGGTGCTGCATATGACTCGACAACCCACCCGCAAGGTGCGCCCGCAAATCGGTTAGGTCTACGACTAAAGTGCATCCAGTACCTTCGGGAGCGTGTCTGACAGTAACCGTCATGTGATGGTGCGAGCGCTCGAGCAACAGCAGCAAGCCAACGAGAAGAAATCGTCAGTCGTTGACTCGATCACCGAAATACAGAATTTGGACGAAAAATGCTCTTCAATTCAACACGATTCCGGATCGATTCGACACCGCGCAGAGCCGATGTCCAGTATGTCGCGCACGTGCGGATTACCGCGACACTGATGAACGGCACGGAGCAAGAAGTACACAATAGCAGCGATCTGGCTGCCTTCTACAATCGTGACGATGCAGTTGCGTACGCAAAAAAATGGGCAGAGGAATGGCTAACGTCACAGTATGGTTGACGAGCGATGTCAATGCTCGAACGCGACGAGCAGAGCTAACGGAACCATTCTTCCACGTTGAAAACCCTATGCGGATGGCGACGTTCGAAGGAGTCTGATTTGCTAACCAGATCTCGAGGAATGGCAACGCCGACGATGATAGTCGACCGAAGTTACGTACCTCACTACGTTGTGCTTCTGGACGGCTGGCGACCTTATGTATTGAATATGGACCGCATCGTTATCCGACGTGAAGCGAGTCGGTTGTTGCTTGCCTTTGCTCGGACCCATGGCAAACTTGAGCGCATCGACGGTGACGAATGGAACACATTTTCCGACGCACAAAATCTTTCAGCGCCTGAGCGTCGCGAAGCGCGATTCTATGTACTCGTATTGGGGACCGAGACCCAGCACCAGTTACGGTTGCTCGCCAATCTCTGAAATTTCCGTTCCGAGCGGCGTGAACCGCCCCGAGTTTTGTGAAGGCTCCAACTGTTGTGAGAAGTAACCGTCCATAGAAGATCATCTTGACGCCCAGAGCTCGATGCGCTGAAGGCGGGCCTGAATGAGGTCGTGGTCGATCGCGGTGGGATCAAATCGCCCGCCGTGCCAGTCGAGCATGTGTTCATGCTCGGGGTGCGTGGAGTCGGCGATCCCCTCGACGAACGCATCGTATCCGTAAGGCCCGCCCCGACATCTTCGGGAGGGCACGCGTTGGCGCCACCGAGGTACAAGGGATACAGGCAGGTATCTGCCGGCAGAACCTTTTCGACCGTGATCTTGTGCTCCCAGTCGTCGACGAAGTCGTAGAGGTAACGCAGTGCCGCGGCACCGCCCAGGCATTGTCCCAGCCTCGCCAGGGCTTCAGAGATCACCGGCTCGCCGAAGCCCGAACGCCGGATCGGGGATGCCGTAGCGCTCCCCCGCAATCTCGAACTCATGCAGGTGACTGTCGGTCCAGCCCAGAGGGGCTTGGATCACTCGATGCAATTTGGCGAGCGTTATCGTTTCCGGCACCACGACTCGGCGCCAGATCGATGGCTTAATTCTCGACAGCGCGATTTTCAGTTGCAGCAGTTGTCCCGATGCACGGGAAGTCGCTTTTCGCGCGTCATCTCACGCGGCCTCTTGCAGAACAGGTTGCATCTCGATGTTCCAGGGAAGCAGGTCTTCGATTCGGTTGACGCGAGGGCGAAACACGCAGCGCCAGCCTTGGCCTTCAGCGCTGATGCTTTCGCCGCGTCTCGCGGATGGCGTAAACAATCAGAAAGACTCCAACTATCGTAACGCCGGACGAGACGAAATCGTTAAGCGAGCCGGTGCTGTCCAGGAACTTGGGAAAGATACCCATGCCTAGCCCAACCGCAGTCAAGATAAGACCCGCGACAACTCCCCAGATGGGGTCTGCGTTCGCATTGTTCGTGTATTTCATTTTGTGCCCGTCCTGTGCTTCGCCCCCGAGGCATCTTCAATATAGCTGATCAATATTTGGGAACAAAGTCGCTTTGCCGGACACGCCCCTACATGCAAAGAGTCCCGCCCTCGGGAGAATGCGTGAGGGCGGGAAATATGAAACGGACACCTCTGGCACGAGACGGTCCAAGCGGGTTATCGGCGGGACTGCAAGCAACTGAAAATGTCTAATCGCTTCGTTCGCCCCCGTTCGCGTTGATCCGCCATTCCCGCTGAAACCCTGGCCGGTCACGCATGTTGCGCCGCCCCGCCATTCACTCGCGTGCCGGACCGCGCAACCAGGCGCTGAAAGGCTGGGCTCGAAACGGGCAATTCATACCAGCGGCAACGATGCCCGATTTTCTCCGTGTCGCCCGCCGACGCGAGGATCCCGCCCGCGACCACCGCCAGCAAGCCTACCCAACCTGCCGGCTCCAATGGCCGGTATCCCGAGATTCACGCATCCGGCTTCAGGAACGCTGTTTCCGTCAGCGCGCGGAGGCGCCGCGACTCATTTGATCAGGCGCAGCACATCGCGAAAATGGGGATGCCGGCTGGATCCCAGCCACTCGAACCCGATCATCTCGACCGTCGCGATTTGCGCCCCCGCCGCCCCGAGCCGAGCGATCCCTGCGTCCCGGTCGATCGTCTTGCGCGACCCCACTGCATCGCTGACCACCGTGACTTGGCGGCCGCTGCGCAACAGCCCGAACACCGTTTGCAACACGCACACGTGCGCCTCGCAACCGGCGACGATGACGCTATTGCGCCCGGCCGGCAATGCATCGACCAGTCCCTCGGCGCACGCGTCGAAATGGTCCTTGACGATCGTGTTCGAACACAGCGCCTGGATGTCCGGTACGTTCCGGCCCAACTGGACGGGGCTCTGCTCGGTACCCATCACCGGCACCCCGACTATCTGCGCAATACGGGCAAGTCGGACCGCCTGCGTGACGACGGATACCCCTTCGTGGATCACCGGCATCAGCCGCGTCTGAAAATCAACCAATACGACCACTGAATCGTCGGGTACGTGCAGCACGGTGCATGCTCCGGAGTGAACGCGACGTCAACCACCATCGACCATCGATGAAGAGTCGCTCTGTCGCAAAATCGTCAGCCCCGCAAATGACGGATATCGAATCGCATCAATGATCGACTGCGTCAATTCGGTAAGCAGAGGCGGGCCACCAGCCTACCAAACTTGCCGACGCGGTTGGCGCGATCGCATGGAGTCAGGTTCTCGGGATCACCCGTCGGCCCGGTCGCAGGAACGCCGGTTGCTCACCGCTCCGTATCGCCAAAATCCATCGCGTTCCGCGCCTTCAGTTTGCACCGCCCGAGACTCGGCGACAGACGAACCGTCACGATTCAATCCCGGTTCGAAATCAATCGCCAATACGGGCATCGATTGCCAATCGATTTTCGCCGAACTCGATAATCGGCGCATCTCCACTCCCTCATGAATTTGCATATTTTACCGATCCGGCAAGCAATAATTGCGACCTCATTTCAGTGCATTATCCGAAAACCATCAATTCATTATTGACTTCGACTTTATCGGAACTTTAGAATCCCCTACGGCGGCTTACGTTTTGTTTTTCACGCCGTGTACGCAGCAACGGCGGCACTGCACCGGGACGCCAGCAGAGCAGTCTTTCATGCCTGACCGAGGCAGCGTCTCCTATTGTTTTCAATTCCGGAATTAACCGATAACGGGTTATTTCCCATTCAATTCACCCCAGAATCACGCCCGGATTAATTCCATAATTTCCGGGAATTCTACAATACCGGGTGACGCAGACCGAGCACCCGCTCATTCGATAAGTCTCGAAAAAATCGCCAGTCATCAGGAGGGACGTGACATGCATCGCTTCGCGAAATCGCTGTGCACGGGATTCGTCTGCGCCGGCCTGCTCGCCGCCTGCAACGACGACGACATCCAACCGGCCAGCCCGCCATCGAACCAGGCTGCGCTGTCGTTCCGCATGGACACCGGTGGCCAGATCAACGCGTTCTACCGGCAGGACAAGGTCGCCGCGCACCTGCTCGCGCGCTCGTCGACGAAGCCGCGCCTGCTTGTGGTCTTCCCCGCCGGCAACAGCGGCACGGGGCTGTGGTTCGACGACACCGCGCAGCCAGTGAACTGGAGCCTCGACACGCCGCCGTCCGCGCTATCGGCGCCCGACACACACGGCCGCCCGCTGTACGGTATCGGCGCCGACGTGTCGGTGGACACCAACACGCTGACGATCCGCCAGGGCGTGCTCAGCAACGTGCGCTTCCTGCGCGACTTCAACGGCGGCGCAACGGTTCCGCAGCAGATCCTCACCGCGCCGACGGTCCAGGGCAGCGCCGCGCAATGGCAACGCGACCGGATCGACGGCGCGCCCGGCTATTCGCTGCGCATCACGCTGCGCGACGGCGGCAGCATCGTGCCGGCAGCGGGCGGCAAGCTCGTCCTGAGCGCACCGGCGGGCTCGCACACACTGCGGCTGCATGTCGATGCGCTGTCGGGCGAGACGCCGTTGTCGCCGATCACGCGTGCCGACCTGCTCGCGCCGTCCGTCAACCCCGACCCGGTGAGCCAGAACGTGCTTGAGTTCCTGAGCTTCCACGACAAGCTGCTGGCCGGCTCGTGGCAGTACGACACCTACTTCGGTCGCGACACGCTGATCTCGGTGCGCATGCTGATGCCCGTGCTCGAACCCGCGGCGATCGAGGCCGGCCTGTCGTCGGTGCTGAGCCGGCTGTCGACCGACGGCAAGGTCGCGCACGAGGAAGGTATCGGCGAATTCGCCCTCGTCGACAACCAGAAGAACGGGCGGCCGAACGATTCGACGCCGACCTACGACTACAAGATGATCGACAGTGACTACCTGCTCGCGCCGATCGCTGCCGCGTGGCTGATCGACGATACGCGCGGCCAGGCCCGCGCGGCCGCGTATCTCGCGCAGCGCGGCAGCGACGGGCAGACCAACGGCAGCCGCCTGGTCGTCAACCTGCTGCACGTCGCGACGACCGCGCAGCCGTTCGCGCAGCAGCCGTCGGTCGCGAACCTGATCCACCTGCGGCCCGGCGAGATCGTCGGCAACTGGCGCGACAGCACCGACGGGCTCGGCGGCGGCGTCTACCCGTACGACGTGAACGCGGTGCTCGTGCCGGCCGCGCTGCGCGCGGCGAACGCATTCCTCACGCGCGGCCTGCTCGATCCGTATCTGGATGCCGGACAGCGCGCGACGCTCGCCAACACGGCGAACCAGGCGGCCACGTGGGAAACGCAGGCACCTCCGCTGTTCCAGGTCAGCGTGCCGGCCGCGCAGGCGGCCACCGACGTGTCGGCCTATGCGCCGTCCGCCGGCGTGCCGGCCGGCGCCGCACCGGGCATGCCGCTGGCGTTCTACGCGCTGTCGCTCGATCAGCAGGGCAATCCGATCCCGGTGATGAATTCGGATGGCGGCTTCGCGCTGCTGTTCGGCACGCCGCCGGACGACGAGCTGCAGCGGATCGTCGCCGACGTCACGCGGCCGTTCCCGACCGGGCTCGTGACCGATGCCGGGATGCTGATCGCGAATCCTGCGTATGCAAGCCAGGCGCTGTGGCCGAAGTTCACCAGTTCCGCGTATCACGGCACGGTAATCTGGTCGTGGCAGCAGGCGATGTGGGTGGCCGGGCTCGATCGCCAGCTCGCGCGCCAGGACCTGTCAGCCGCGACACGCACGCTGCTCACGCAAGCGCGGCAGACGATCTGGCAGGTGATCTCGAACGGACGCGACATGCGCACGTCGGAGATGTGGACGTGGTCCTACGTGAACGGCAAGTACCAGACCGATGCATTCGGCACGCGCAGCGCGGACGCCACCGAGGCGAACGCGGCACAGCTCTGGAGTACGACGTATCTCGCGATCCGTGATCCGCAGCAGCGTGCGGGCAAGTACTGGTGGCAGGCGTCGCAGCGGATGCAGGATGCTCAGCCGACGAAGCGCGCCGCGGCCCTGGCATCGCGGTAACGCAGCGCCGGACGCATGCCGACCTGGCATGCACAAGCCCCGGAGGCGTTACCGCCACCGGGGCTTCGGCAGGCATTGAAGCGATCGACACCTCTTCCGCACGGCCGCATTGCCGAACGTCGCGCGCCCGATCACCCGTGCCCGCGTGCCGCGCAAACCCATGTCACCGCGAAACGACCCGGTTCCGCCCTTCCCGTTTCGCCTGGTACAGGCGTTCGCCGACCACGCGCAGCAACGCATCGACCGTGCTGCCGTCGGCCCCGTATTGCGCGACGCCGACGCTGACCGTCACCTGCACGCGCTTGAAATCGAGCCCGAACGGCGAACTCGCGATCGACGAGCGCACGCGCTCGGCGGTCATCCGCGCACCTTCGAGCGGCATTTCCGGCAGCAGCGCCATGAACTCCTCGCCGCCGACCCGCGCGAGCCCGCCGGCCGGCCGGATCGCATCGAGGCACTGGCGCACGACGCCACGCAGCACCTCGTCGCCGATCTGGTGCCCGTATGCATCGTTGATGTTCTTGAAATTGTCGAGATCGAGCGCGAGCAGGCAGAACGGTGTGCCGTCACGCTCGGCCCGCGCCATCTCGCGCTCGACCTGCGCGATGAACTGCCTGCGGTTCGACGCGCCCGTCATCGGATCGGTCGCGGCGATGTACTCGAGCTTCTGGTTCGTGCGTCGCAGTTCCTGCAGCGCGCTCTCGGTACGCGCCATCGATTCCGACAGCCGGCTCATCAGGTCCTCCTGGCTGTAGATCGCCGAGAACGAGCGCGTCGTCTGCAGCGCCTGCACGACGCCGTAGCTGAGCAGGAAGAAGCCGCCCGCGAAAATCGCGTGCGCGAGCCACCACATGTGATTCCACGGCTTGCCGAGAATGAACGCGAGCGACGACAGCGCAAACGCCATGATCGACACGCCGTAGATCATCATCAGCGGCGAGCGGATCCGCCGCGCGAGCAGCAAAGCGACGTTCAGCAGCGAGAACACGAGCGCGCCGCCTTCCATCGACAGCCGCGTACCCGGCGCGCCCGCGACCGGCGAATACGCAATGTACGCCACGGCCACGTTGACGATCACGAAGAACACGATCCACGGCAGCCACGTGCGCATGCTCGTGCGCTTCTCGATGCGATCGGGCGGTCGCGAATACGACAGCAGGCCCGTGAGCAGCAGGATCGACATCACGAGCCGCGACGCGGGCCCGTATAGCAGGAAAAGCCAGATGTTGTGATGCGCCATCCCGGTGAACGCGCCATGCAGCGCATAGATCATCGCGAAGCCGAGAAAGCCAAGGGTCAGCCAGCGCAGCAGCGGCTCGCCGGATGACCGGTAGCACACCCACGTCACGTAGGTGACGAACGCGCCTTCGAGGGTCGCGGCGGCGATCGCGATTTCATGGAACGCGTGGTTCTCGAACACGACGCGCGGGTCGCTGAAGAACCACAGATAGGCGATCAGATAGGCGGGCAGCAACGCGAATCCGACCAGCAGGCATTTCGCGTAGAGCCTCGCGGCCGCGCTGACGACGCGCGGCGGTTCCCCGGCTGCATAGGTCGTACTCATTCGGTCCCCGGTCGGTCTGCTGCGTTGGTTCTAACCTTCGCGGCACGGATCGCACGACGCACGATCTGGCCCATCGTGCCGAAAGGCAAATGTCAGAGCAAGTATAGGTGGGGCAATTCGTTTGACAAGTAAGGGGAAACGGCATTGCCGGGCGCATGCCGTTTGCTTCCCGATTGTTTCGAATAGCGGATCAGTCGCGCCGATTCACGCCGCGGCCGCCTGCCTCGCCGAAGCGAAACCGCGGCCGCGCGGTGTCAAAGATCAGAGGATTTCGAACAGCCCGGCTGCGCCCTGCCCGCCGCCGATGCACATCGTGACGACCACGTACTTCACGCCGCGCCGCTTGCCCTCGATCAGCGCATGGCCCGTCAGGCGTGCGCCCGATACGCCGTACGGATGGCCGACCGCGATCGCGCCGCCGTTCACGTTCAAGCGATCCTCAGGAATCCCGAGCGTGTCGCGGCAGTACAGCACCTGCACGGCGAACGCTTCGTTCAATTCCCACAGGCCGATATCGGCGACCTTCAGCCCCGCCTGCTTCAGCAGCTTGGGTACCGCGAACACGGGGCCGATGCCCATCTCGTCCGGCTCGCAACCCGCCACCGCGAAACCGCGGAATACGCCGAGCGGCTGCAGCCCTTCGCGCTGCGCGGCGTCGGCGCTCATCACGACGCAGGCCGATGCACCGTCCGAGAACTGGCTCGCGTTGCCGGCGGTGATCACGCCACCCGGCACGGCCGAGCGGATCTTCGACACGCCTTCGAGCGTCGTGTCGGGGCGAATCCCTTCGTCGGCCGACACCGTCACCTCCTTCGTGAACAAGCGGCCCGTCGCCTTGTCGGCGATGCCCGCGAGCACGGTGATCGGCACGATCTCGTCGCGAAAACGCCCGGCTTCCTGCGCGGCCGCCGCCCGCAATTGCGACTGTACGCCGTACTCGTCCTGCCGCTCCTTCGAGATGCCGTAGCGCTTCGCGACGTTCTCGGCCGTCTGCAGCATGTTCCAGTAGATCTCCGGCTTGTGCTGGACGAGCCAGCCTTCCTGGATCATGTGATGGTTCATCTCGTTCTGCACGCACGAGATCGATTCGACACCGCCCGCCACATACACTTCGCCTTCGCCCGCGATGATCCGCTGCGCGGCCAGCGCGATGGTCTGCAGCCCGGACGAGCAGAAGCGGTTCACCGTCATCCCCGGCACCGTCACGGGCAGCCCCGCGCGCAGTGCGATCTGCCGCGCGATGTTCGCGCCGGTCGCGCCTTCGGGGTTCGCGCAACCCATGATCACGTCCTCGACGCGTGCGGGGTCGAGCTTCGCGCGTTCGAGCGCGGCCGCGACCACGTGGCCGCCGAGCGTCGCGCCGTGCGTCATGTTGAAAGCACCGCGCCAGGATTTCGCCAACGGCGTGCGGGCGGTCGATACGATTACGGCTTCGGTCATGCGAGTCTCCTTCGGTCCTGCTTCATGTCCTGAATCGGATGGGGGAATGCGCTACGCCGCCGGGCGCGCGCCCGCGGACGTCACATGCGCGACGCCCGCTGCCTGCATCTGCTGCCATGCGCGGGCGAGCGACCCGTTCAGGTCGATCGCGCGGCACGCATCGTTGATCACCGCGGCTTCGAAACCCGCCGCGCGCGCATCGAGCGCCGACCACGCGACGCAGTAGTCGGTCGCGAGCCCGCAGCACCACACGCGTTTCGCGCCGAGCTCGCGCAGATAGCCCGCAAGCCCGGTGCGCGTCGTGCGATCGGCTTCGACGAACGCGGAATAGCTGTCGACCTGTGCGTCGCCGCCCTTGCGGATCACGAGCCGCGCATGCGGGATGTCGAGGTCGCGATGCAGCGCCGCGCCGTCGGTGTCCTGCACGCAGTGCACGGGCCACAGCACCTGCTCGCCATACGGCAGCGCGAGCGTGGAGAACGGTTCGCGGCCCGGATGGTTCGCCGCGAACGACACGTGCTCGCGCGGGTGCCAGTCCTGCGTCAGCACGACCTGGTCGAAGCGTTGCGCGAGCGCGTTGATTACCGGCACGACCGCGTCGCCGTCGGGCACCGCGAGCGCGCCGCCCGGCATGAAGTCGTATTGCACGTCGATCACGAGCAATACGTCGTCGGTGCGTTTCATTGCATTTCTCCGGGTGTTCGTCGCGCCGCGATCCGGCGCGTCAGCCGTTGAACCCGCGGCCGGCCTTCGCGAGCGCCGCGATCGACGGCGCGAGCTGCCAGGCGTCGCCGTTCGGTGCAGCCGCGTAGCGGCGAATCGCGCGCTCGACGTTGTAGAGGCCAACCATGTCCGCGTACAGCATCGGGCCGCCGCGCCACAGCGGGAAGCCATAGCCGGTCAGGTAGACCATGTCGATGTCGGACGCCTTCGACGCGATCTTCTCCTCGAGGATCTTCGCGCCTTCGTTGACGAGCGCGAACACGAGCCGCTCGACGATCTCGTCGTCGCCGATCTTGCGCCGCTCGACACCGCGCTCCTTCGAATACGCGACGACCATCTCGTCGACGAGCGACGACGGCTTTGCCTTGCGATCGCCCGGCACGTAGTCGTACCAGCCGGCCCCCGTCTTCTGGCCGAAGCGGCCCTGCTCGCAGAGGCGGTCGGCGATCTTCGAGTACTGGAGATCGGGCTGCTCGACGTAGCGGCGCTTGCGGATCGCCCAGCCGATGTCGTTGCCGGCGAGGTCGCTCATCCGGAACGGGCCCATCGCGAAACCGAATTTCTCGATCGCCCGGTCGACCTGCGCGGGCAGCGCGCCTTCCTCGAGCATGAACAGCGCCTGACGAATGTACTGCTCGATCATCCGGTTGCCGATGAAGCCGTCGCACACGCCCGACACGACCGCCGTCTTGCGGATCTTCTTCGCCACCGCCATCACGGTGGCGAGCACGTCCTTCGCGGTCTGCGCGCCGCGCACGACCTCGAGCAGCTTCATCACGTTCGCCGGGCTGAAGAAGTGCATGCCGACCACGTCCTGCGGACGCTTCGTGAACGCGGCGATCTTGTCGACGTCAAGCGTCGACGTGTTCGACGCGAGGATCGCGCCCGCCTTCGCGACTTCGTCGAGCTTCTTGAACACCTGCTCCTTCACGCCGAGTTCCTCGAATACGGCCTCGACGATCAGGTCGGCGTCCTTCAGGTCGTCGTAGGACAGCGTCGGCGTGATCAGCGCCATGCGCGCGTCGAGCTTCTCCTGCGTGAGCTTGCCCTTCTTCACCTGCGCGTCGTAGTTCTTGCGGATCGTCGCGACGCCGCGCTCGAGCGCGTCCTGTTTCGTCTCGAGCAGCGTGACGGGCAGGCCTGCGTTGACGAAGTTCATCGCGATCCCGCCGCCCATCGTGCCCGCGCCGATCACGCCGACGCGGCGGATCTCGCGCAACGGCGTATCGGCCGGCACGTCGGGAATCTTGCTCGCCGCGCGCTCGCCGAAGAACGCATGCCGCAGCGCGCGGCTTTCCGGCGTCATCATCAACGCGACGAAACCCTCGCGCTCGGCGACGCTGCCCTTGTCGAAGCCGTGCAGCACGCCGGCCTCGATCGCGTCGATGCACTTGTGCGGCGCGGGGAAATTCGGTGCGGCGGCCCGGGCCGAATTGCGCGCGAACTGGATGAAGCCCGCTGCGTTCGCGTGGACGATCTTGCGATCGCGCACGCGCGGATGCGGCCCCTTCTGCGCACCGACCTTGCGGGCGAACGTGACGGCCGCGTCGAGCAGGTCGCCGTCGGCCATTTCGTCGAACAGCCCGCTCTTCGCGAGCTGCTCCGACGGCACGGGCGCGCCCGACACGATCATGTTCAGCGCGGTTTCGAGCCCCACCGCGCGCGGCAGGCGCTGCGTACCGCCCGCGCCCGGCAGCAGGCCGAGCTTCACTTCGGGCAGCGCGACCTGCGCGCCGGGCGCCGCGACGCGGTAGTGCGCGCCGAGCGCGAGCTCGAGGCCGCCGCCCATCACGACGCTGTGCAGCGCCGCGACGACGGGCTTCGCGCTCGCCTCCACCGCGCGGATCACAGTGTGCAGCGTCGGCTCCTGCAACGCCTTCGGTGTATTGAATTCGGTGATGTCGGCGCCGCCCGAGAAGGCGCGCCCCGCGCCGGTCAGCACGATGGCCGTGACCGACGGATCCTGCGCGGCGCGATCGAGCGCGTCCATGACACCCTGACGGGTCGACAGACCCAGCCCGTTGACGGGCGGATTGTTGAGCGTAAGGACGGCCACGCCGTCGCGAGTCGAGTAATCCACTGCCATCTGCCTGCCTCCATGCATCGCGCGCCGGGGTGGCTGCGCTTCATTGTGCGCGGTCGAACAGCCGCATGTCCGGATGAACGGAGGCAGCATACAACGAAAAAGCACGGTCGTTCAATTTGAATTTTGTTCCCGATCCGGGGACGGATCGGGCAACCGCGTCACGAGCCGCGTCCGGACCGCGCCCGGCGTTACGGCTCGCAGACCGCCGTCGGCAACACGTAATCGCGGAACGTCTCGCGCAGCTTCAGCTTCTGCAGCTTGCCGGTCGCGGTGTGCGGCAGCGATTCGACGAATACGACGTCGTCGGGAATCCACCATTTCGCGACCTTGCCTTCGTAGAACGCGAGCAGCGCGTCGCGGCTCAGGTTCGCCCCTTCACGCGGCACCACGACGAGCAGCGGGCGCTCGGTCCATTTCGGGTGCGCACAGGCGATGCAGGCCGCCTCGGCCACGCCCGGGTGCGCAATCGCGACGTTCTCGATGTCGATCGAGCTGATCCACTCGCCGCCCGACTTGATCACGTCCTTGCTGCGGTCGGTGATCTGCAGGAAGCCGTCGGGGTCGATCGTCGCGACGTCGCCGGTCGGGAACCAGCCGTCCGACAACGGCGACGTATCGCCGCGAAAGTAGTGGTCGATCACCCAAGGCCCGCGCACCTGCAGTTCGCCAAATGCGACGCCGTCCCACGGCAGTTCGTGGCCGTCCTCGCCGACGATGCGCATGTCGACGCCGCAGATCACGCGCCCCTGCTTCTCGAGCAGCTTGCGCTGCGCGTCGAGCGGCCGCTGCGACTGCGCCCAGTTGAGCTTCGCGAGCGTGCCGAGCGGCGACAGCTCGGTCATCCCCCATGCGTGGATCACGCGCACGCCGTATTCGTCCTCGAAGGTGCGCAGCATCGCGGGCGGGCACGCGGAGCCGCCGATCACCGTGCGGTTCAGCGTCGAGAAGCGCACGCCGGCCTCGCGCATGTAGTTGAGCAGGCCGAGCCACACGGTCGGCACGCCCGCGGAAAAGGTCACGCGCTCGGCTTCCATCAGCTCGTAAAGCGATTTCCCGTCGAGATCCTTGCCGGGCAGCACGAGCTTGCCGCCCGTGAGCGGCACCGCGTACGGCAGGCCCCATGCGTTGACGTGGAACATCGGCACGACGGGCAGCACGGCGTCCATCGCGGACAGGTTCATCGCGTCGGGCAGCGCGGCGCCGTACGCGTGCAGCACGGTCGAGCGGTTCGAATACAGCACGCCCTTCGGGTTGCCGGTCGTGCCCGACGTGTAGCAGAGCCCCGACGCCTGCTGCTCGTCGAGGCGCGGCCACTCGTAGCGGCCATCCTCCGCTTCGACGAGCGTTTCATAACAGAGGAACGGCGTCGTGCCGGACGGCAGGTGCGCGGCGTCCGTCATCGCGACCCAGCCCTTCACGTGCGGGCATTGCGGTGCGATGGCCTCGACGAGCGGTGCGAAATTGATATCGAAGAAGACGTAGCGGTCTTCCGCGTGATTGACGATGTACGCGATCTGCTCGGGGAACAGGCGCGGGTTGATCGTGTGGCACACGGCCCCCATGCCGCCAATCCCGTAATACGCTTCCAGATGCCGGTAGCCGTTCCACGCCAGCGTGCCGACGCGATCGCCGGTTTCGACGCCGAGCCGCGCGAGCGCCTGCGCCAGTTGCTTCGCGCGGCGCTCGCAATCGCGGTACGTGTAGCGATGCAGATCGCCTTCCACGCGCTTCGACACGATCTCCGTGTCGCCGGCGTGCCGCGCGGCATGAGAAATCAGCGAGGAAACCAGCAACGGCATGTCCATCATCTGGCCCAGCAACGGCTTGCCCATCGTCTTGTTCTCCGTGTGGATGCGAATCGGTGCCTCTGCAGCGCGTCCGTCCGCGGCCCCGGGCGGGCGTGGCGCACGGTGCGCGGGCCACCATGCGGGCGGCGCGGCGCCGCCTTACAATATCGGCTTACCCAGAGGCGCTCAACATGTCGTTTTCCCGAAGCGCAGCCGATGCGGCTGACACCCTTCCCGACCTCGCCGCCACGCTCGGCGCACCCGCCGAAGGCGCGTTCGTCCGGCTCGGCGACGCGTTTCATACGCGGCTGCCGGCCGCGCCGCTTGCCGCGCCGTACGTCGTCGGCTTTTCCGACGAGGTCGCGCAACTGCTCGACCTGCCGGCGTCGATCGCCGCGCAGCCTGGCTTCGCCGAGCTGTTCGCCGGCAACCCGACGCGCGACTGGCCCGCAACCGCGATGCCGTACGCTTCGGTGTATTCCGGCCATCAGTTCGGCGTGTGGGCCGGCCAGCTCGGCGACGGCCGCGCGCTGACGATCGGCGAGCGCACCGGCACCGACGGCCGCCGCTACGAGCTGCAACTGAAAGGCAGCGGCCGTACGCCGTACTCGCGGATGGGCGATGGCCGCGCGGTGCTGCGCTCGTCGATCCGCGAATTCCTGTGCTCGGAGGCGATGCATCACCTCGGCATCCCGACCACGCGCGCGCTGACGGTGATCGGTTCCGACCAGCCGGTGGTGCGCGAGGAGATCGAGACATCGGCCGTCGTCACGCGCGTGTCGGAAAGCTTCGTGCGCTTCGGCCACTTCGAGCACTTCTTCTCGAACGATCGCCCCGACCTGCTGCGCCAGCTCGCCGATCACGTGATCGACCGCTTCTACCCGGATTGCCGCCGCGCCGACGATCCGTACCTCGCGCTGCTCGAAGCCGCGACGCTGCGCACGGCCGACCTCGTCGCGCAGTGGCAGGCCGTCGGCTTCTGCCACGGCGTGATGAACACCGACAACATGTCGATCCTCGGCGTGACGATCGACTACGGCCCGTTCGGCTTCGTCGACGCGTTCGACGCGAACCACATCTGCAACCACTCCGATAACGGCGGCCGCTACGCGTACCGGATGCAGCCGCGCATTGCGCACTGGAACTGCTATTGCCTCGCGCAGGCGCTGCTGCCGCTGATCGGGCTGCAGCACGGCATTGCGGATGACGATGCACGCGCCGAGCGCGCGGTGGACGACGCGCAGGCCGTGCTCGCGAAGTTTCCGGAACGTTTCGGCCCCGCGCTCGAACGCGCGATGCGCGCGAAGCTCGGCCTCGAGCTCGAGCGCGAGAACGATGCCGAACTCGCCAACAAGCTGCTCGAGACGATGCATGCGAGCCACGCGGATTTCACGCTGACGTTCCGCCGGCTCGCGCAGATCTCGAAGCACGACGCGAGCCGCGACGCGCCCGTGCGCGACCTGTTCATCGACCGCGACGCGTTCGATGCGTGGGCGAACCTCTACCGCGCGCGGCTGTCCGAGGAAACGCGCGACGACGCGGCACGTGCAGCCGCGATGAACCGCGCGAACCCGAAATACGTCCTGCGCAACCATCTGGCCGAAGTCGCGATCCGGCGCGCGAAGGAAAAGGATTTCTCGGAAGTCGAGCGACTCGCGCAGATCCTGCGCCGGCCGTTCGACGAACAACCGGAGCATGAAGCATACGCGGCGTTGCCGCCCGACTGGGCCGGGTCGCTCGAAGTGAGCTGCTCGTCCTGAGCCCCAACCCGCGCGTATCGACCGACCGATCAGGAGAACCCCACATGTCCCACGATTCCGACGACAAGACCTTCCCGTACGAGAAGGACGACGCCGAGCTGCGCCGCCGGCTCACGCCGATGCAGTACGAAGTCACGCAGCATGCGGCGACCGAGCGTGCGTTCACCGGCGAATACACCGACACGGAAGACGACGGTATCTACAAATGCGTCGTCTGCAGCACCCCGCTGTTCGAATCCGGCGCCAAATTCCACTCGGGCTGCGGCTGGCCCAGCTACTTCAAGCCGCTCAACGGCGAGGTGATCGACGAAAAGGTCGATTACTCGCACGGGATGGTGCGCGTCGAGGTGCGCTGCAATCACTGCGGCGCGCATCTCGGCCACGTCTTCGAAGACGGCCCGCGCGACAAGACCGGTTTGCGGTACTGCATCAATTCAGCTGCGTTAAACTTCGAGTCCCGACCCGAAAACGAATGAGCGGCGCCGGACGGATCGGCGAGGCGACCCTCGCCCGGGCGGCCTGCCTCCGGGTTGGCCGCCCCGATCCGCGACGGTGGCGCCTGGCGGGTCCCTACAACGGTGAAAGGCCGCGCAAGCGGCCTTTCACGCAGCTGCGAGCGCCATGAAATTCCTGTTCGATCTGTTTCCGATCATCCTGTTTTTTGCCGCCTTCAAGGTCTGGGGCATCTTTACCGCTACCGCCGTCGCGATCGTCGCGACGCTGGCCCAGGTTGCATGGGTTGCCTTCCGGCACCGGAAGGTCGACACGATGCTGTGGGTCAGCCTCGGCGTGATCGTCGTTTTCGGTGGCGCCACCCTCGTCCTGCATGACGAGAAATTCATTCAATGGAAACCGACTGTGCTGTACTGGCTGTTTGCGATCGGGCTGCTCGCCGCGCGCTATGTGTTCGGCAACAACCTGATCGAGAAGATGATGGGCAAGCAGCTCACGCTGCCGCACCCCGTGTGGGACAAGCTGAACGTCGCCTGGGCGCTGTTCTTCGCGGTGCTCGGTGTCGCGAACCTGTACGTGGTGCACAACTTCACCGAATCGCAATGGGTGAACTTCAAGCTGTTCGGCACGACGGGCGCGATGGTCGTATTCATCATCCTGCAGAGCCTGTGGCTCACGAAATACCTGAAGGACGAGTGACATGACGGACGCCTTTCTCCACGCGTCGCCCGACGAACGCATCGCGCTGATCGAAGCGCGCCTCACCGCAGCGCTCGCCCCGCTGTCGCTCACCGTGCGCGACGACAGCGCGCAGCACGCGGGCCACGCCGGCGCGTCCGCCGGCGGCCACTTCACGGTCACGATCGTGTCGGCCGCCTTCGCGGGCAAGCCGCGCGTCGCGCGGCACCGGCTGGTGTATGATGCGCTCGCTGATGCGATGCAGCGCGGCATTCACGCGCTCGCGATCGTGGCTTACACGCCCGAAGAGTTCAACGAATCTTCAATCTAGTCTCATTAGGAATTCCCGATGATCCTGAAATCCCCCCGCCTGTGGGTCGCGGCGGCTGCCTTTGCAGCGGCACCGGCATTTGCCCAGAACATCGCCGTCGTCAACGGCACGCCGATTCCGAAGTCGCGCGCCGACGCGATGGTTGCTCAGCTCGTCCAGCAAGGCCAGACCGACAGCCCGCAACTGCAGCAGGCCGTGCGCCAGGAACTCGTGAACCGCGAAATCCTGATGCAGGAAGCCATCCGCGAAGGCATCCCGAACCGTCCGGACGTGAAGGCGCAAGTCGCCGTCGCGCAGCAGACCGTCGTGCTGCGTTCGATGATCGAGAGCTTCCTGAAGAAGAACCAGCCGACCGACGCCGAAGTGAAGGCCCGCTACGACGACCTCGTCAAGGGCGCCGGCGGCAACCGCGAATATCACCTGCACCACATCCTCGTCGACAACGAGCAGCAGGCGAAGGACCTGATCGCGAAGATCAAGGCCGGCGCGAAGTTCGAGGATCTCGCGAAGCAGTACTCGAAGGATCCGGGCTCGGGCAAGAACGGCGGCGACCTCGACTGGTCCGACCCGAAGGCATACGTGCCGGAATTCGCAGCGGCTGCGCAGAAGCTGCAGAAAGGCCAGATGACCGACACGCCGGTGAAGACGCAGTTCGGCTGGCACATCATCCGCGTCGACGACATCCGCGACATCGCGCCGCCGCCGTTCGACCAAGTGAAGGCGCAGATCGCGCAGCAGCTCGTGCAGCAGAAGCTGCAGGCGTTCGAGGAAGGTCTGCGCCAGCAGGCAAAGATCCAGTAACGCCGGCGCTCGTCGCCCATGCATCGAAAAGCCGCTCTTCGGAGCGGCTTTTTCATTGCCCGCGCACTGCCTGCGGGCGCGTCACGATGCGCTTGCCGCCCGGCGAAAAGAAACAGGCCGCTCCAAAGAGCGGCCTTTTCCGTGCCGGATTCGCGCGCACCGCAAGTGCAGGCTACGCGGGATGGAACACGTCCTGATAGCGAACGTCACCCGACGGCCGCGGCACCGAATCGTCGAGCGACAGCGCGAGGACATACTCGGGCGGCACGCCCGGGAACACGATGTCGCCGGATGGCGCAAAGCCGAACCGCGCGTAGTACGCGGGGTCGCCGAGCAGGACGCAACCGCGCGCGCCAAGCCGGCGCAACGCGTCGAGCCCCGTGCGCACCAGCCCTGCACCGATGCTCTGTCGCCGGCAGTCGGGCAGTACCGCGAGCGGCGCCAGCCCGTACCAGCGCTGGCTGCCCGACGGTTCACCGCCGATCGACACCGGCGAGAACGCGACGTGCCCGATCAGGCGGCCGTCGCGCTCCGCGACGAGCGAGACGCTCAGCGCACCGTCCGCACGCAGCGTGTCGACGATCCGCCGCTCGAACTGCCCGCCTTCCCGCTCGCCCGCGAACGCGGCGACGATCACGCGGCCGATCGCGTCGCCGTCGCCCGCACGCTCGTCGCGCAGCGTGACGACCTCGACCGGCGCGTTCGGGTCGAACATCATCCCGATCAGCCGATCCAGCGGCGCGCGTTACGGAACACACGCATCCACGGGCTCGCTTCACCCCAGCTTTCCGGGTGCCAGCTCATCGCGACCGTACGATGCACACGCTCCATGTGCGGCATCAGCACCGAGAAGCGGCCGTCGGCCGTCGTGACCGACGTGATGCCGGCCGGCGAGCCGTTCGGGTTGAACGGATAGCGCTCGGTCGCTTCGCCGCGGTGGTCGATGTAACGCATCGCGACCGCGACGCGATCGATGTCGCCCTGCTGCGAGAAGTCCGCGTAGCCCTCGCCGTGCGCGACCGCGACCGGAATCCGCGAACCTTCCATTCCCGCGAAGAAGATCGACGGCGACTTCTGCACTTCGACGAACGAGAAGCGCGCCTCGAACTGCTCGGACTTGTTGCGCGTGAACTTCGGCCACGCTTCTGCGCCCGGAATCATCGACGCGAGGCTCGACAGCATCTGGCAGCCGTTGCAGATGCCGAGCGCGAACGTGTCGGGACGCGCGAAGAACGCCGAGAACATGTCGGCAAGGTTCGCGTTGAAGCGGACCGTCTTCGCCCAGCCTTCGCCCGCGCCCAGCACGTCGCCGTACGAGAAGCCGCCACATGCGACCGCACCTGCGAAATCGGCGAGCGTTGCACGGCCGGCGAGCAGGTCGCTCATGTGCACGTCGTGTGCATCGAAGCCCGCGCGATCGAACGCGTAGGCCGTTTCCAGATGCGAGTTCACGCCCTGCTCGCGCAGGATCGCGACGCGCGGTCGTGCGCCCGTCGCGATGAACGGCGCAGCGATGTCGTCGGCCGGATCGAAGCTCAGCACCGGCGAGATGCCGGGATCGGCCGCGTCGAGCAGCGTGTCGTATTCGGCATCGGCGCACGCGGGGTTGTCGCGCAGGCGTGCGATGCGCCAGCTCACTTCGCTCCATGCGCGATGGAGCTCGGTGCGCGGTGCGTCGAAGATCTTCTTCGCGTCGCGGTACACCTCGATCACGTCACGATCGTTGACCGAGCCGATCACGTGCGAGCACGCCGACAGGCCGAACTCGCGCAGCGCGCCGAGCACCGCGTCACGGTCGGTCGCACGCACCTGCACGACGGCACCGAGTTCCTCGGAGAACAGCGCGCGCAGCGTGCGGTCTTCGCGACGGCCGCTCGTCTGCTTCGCCCAGTCCTTCGCATCGCCGTAGTCGGATTCGTGATTCGGGTCCAGCGTCAGCATGTCGACATTCAGCGACACGCCCGCGTGGCCCGCGAACGCCATTTCGCACACCGTTGCCCACAGGCCGCCGTCCGAGCGATCGTGGTACGCGAGCAGCTTGTCTTGCGCATTGAGCGACTGGATTGCGTTGAAGAAGCGCTTCAGGTCTTCCGCATCGTCGACGTCCGGCGTCGTGTCGCCGACCTGCTGCGTGACCTGCGCGAAGATGCTGCCGCCCATCCGGTTCTTGCCGCGGCCGAGATCGATCGCGATCAGCACGCTGTCGCCCGCGTCGGCGATACGGCGCAGTTGCGGCGTCAGGTGACGGCGCACGTCCTCGACCGGCGCGAACGCGGAGATGATCAGCGACACCGGCGACACCACTTCCTTCGCGACGCCCTGCTCGTCCCACTTCGTCTTCATCGACAGCGAATCCTTGCCGACCGGGATGCCGATCCCGAGCGCCGGGCACAGCTCCATGCCGATCGCCTTGACCGTGTCGAACAACGCGGCGTCCTCGCCGGCCGTGCCGCACGCGGCCATCCAGTTCGCCGACAGCTTCAGCTTGTCGAGCGACGCGATCGGCGCGCTCGCGATGTTCGTGATCGCCTCGCCGACCGCCATGCGGCCCGATGCGGGCGCGTCGATCACGGCGAGCGGCGTGCGCTCGGCCATCGTCATCGCCTCGCCCTTGAAGCCCGCATAGTCGAGCGCGGTGATCGCGCAATCGGCCACCGGCACCTGCCACGGGCCGACCATCTGGTCGCGCACCGACGTGCCGCCGACCGAGCGGTCGCCGATCGTGATCAGGAACGACTTGCTGCCGACCGTCGGGTGCTTCAGCACATCGACGGCGACTGCCGACAGCGCGATGCCCGTCATGTCGACCGGCGCGCGCTCGGTCGCCACGCGCGTGACGTCGCGATGCATGCGCGGCGGCTTGCCGAGCAGCACTTCCATCGGCATGTCGACCGGGTATTCATCGGCGCCCGTCGCTTCGTCGTCGACGAGCTTCAATTGGCGTTCGTCGGTCGCGACGCCGACCACCGCGAACGGGCAGCGCTCACGTGCGCAGATCGCCTCGAAGCGCGGCAGATCGGCCGGCGCGATCGCCAGCACGTAGCGCTCTTGCGCTTCGTTCGACCAGATTTCGCGCGGCGACAGGCCCGATTCCTCGAGCGCGACCTTGCGCAGCTCGAAGCGCGCGCCCTTGCCCGCCCCGTCGACGATCTCAGGGAACGCGTTCGACAGGCCGCCCGCGCCGACGTCGTGGATGCTCAGGATCGGGTTTTCCGCGCCGAGCTGCCAGCAGCCGTTGATCACTTCCTGGGCGCGACGCTCGATTTCGGGGTTGCCGCGCTGCACCGAGTCGAAGTCGAGCTCGGCCGTGTTCGCGCCGGTCGCCATCGAGCTCGCGGCGCCGCCGCCCATGCCGATCCGCATGCCGGGGCCGCCGATCTGGATCAGCAGCGAGCCGGCCGGCACGTCGTGCTTGTGCGTATGCTGATCCGCGATGTTGCCGAGGCCGCCCGCGATCATGATCGGCTTGTGATAGCCGCGCACCTGGCCGCCGACGTTCTGCTCGTACACGCGGAAATAGCCGCCGAGGTTCGGGCGGCCGAATTCGTTGTTGAACGCGGCGCCGCCGATCGGGCCGTCGATCATGATCTGCAGCGGCGACGCGATGCGGTCCGGGCGGCCGTACGGGCCGTGCACCTCGTTCGGGTTGCGTTCGCCGACCGGCTGCGCCGCGTCGCGCGCGTTTTCCCACGACTGGCGTGCGTCGGGCAGATCGAGGTTCGACACGGTGAAGCCCGTGAGGCCGGCCTTCGGGCGCGCGCCGCGGCCCGTCGCGCCTTCGTCGCGGATCTCGCCGCCCGCGCCGGTCGCCGCACCCGGGAACGGCGAGATCGCCGTCGGGTGGTTGTGCGTCTCGACCTTCATCAGCGTGTGCGTGAGCTCGGTGTGGCGGCCATAACGCTCGCCCGGCTCGCCGGCCGCGCCCGTGTTGCGCGGGAACCAGCGCTCCGCTTCGGCGCCGACCATGATCGACGAGTTGTCCGAATACGCGACGATCGTGCCCTGCGGGCTCAGCTTCTCGGTGTTGCGGATCATCGCGAACAGCGACATGTCCTGCGCTTCGCCGTCGATCGTCCACTGCGCGTTGAAGATCTTGTGGCGGCAGTGCTCGCTGTTCGCCTGCGCGAACATCATCAGCTCCACGTCGGTCGGGTTGCGTTCGAGCTTGCGGAATGCGTCGACCAGATAGTCGATCTCGTCGTCGGCGAGCGCGAGGCCCAGCTCGACATTCGCGCGCTCGAGCGCGCCGCGGCCGACGCCCAGCACGTCGACGCGCGTGAGCGGCTTGGCCGGCAGTTCATCGAACAGGTGCTTCGCGTCGTCGCGTGCCGCGACCACGCTTTCGGTCATCCGGTCATGCAGCGCGGCCGCGACGGCCGCGCGCGCGTCGTCCGACAGCGCCTTCTTGCCGCCGAGCAGGCCCGACTTCAGCGTGACCGTGAACTCGACGCCGCGCTCGATGCGGCGCACGTGCGTGAGGCCGCAGTGCTGCGCGATGTCGGTTGCCTTGCTCGCCCACGGCGAGACCGTGCCGAAGCGCGGCAGCACGACGAAGGTCTCGGCCGTGCCCTTCTCGGCCGCCGGCTCGAACGGCGCGCCGTAGTGCATCAGCGCGTCGATGCGCGCGCTGTCGTCGGCCGACAGCGGCTCGGCCGCATTGACGAAGTGCAGGAACTGCCCGCGCACCGCGACAATGTTGGCGTCGATTTGCCTGAGCGTGTCGAGCAGACGGGTTTGACGGAAATCGGAGAGGGCCGAAGCGCCGGGAAAACACGAGAAGTGAGCCATGGGCTGGACTGACGTCGATGAGTCGCGCGAGGTGGCGACGTGGGGCGAAAGGAAGGCCGTAATTATACCCGGAAGTCGGTCGCTCCAGACCGGCCGATCGGCAGTCCGCATGCACCGCAACGGTGCCGCGGTACGCGCCGCGCACCGGCCGCCCCGCGCGGGCGAGGCAGCTGGCGGCCGTGGCGCGGCTGCACGGTCCGTGCTCGCCCGGCGCCGGCTCCCGCGATTTTGGCGCTATCATTCCGGGTTCACCGGGCCGGAGCCCTCAGCGAATTTCACCAGGCGGCGCACGCGCGCCACCCGTCATCGAAGCAATCCATGGATGTCATCGTCATCGGCGGCGGAATCAGCGGCGTCGCCACCGCCTACCAGTTGCGCGCGGCCGGCCATCGCGTGTGCGTGGTCGAACGCCACGCGACCGTCGCGCAGGGTGCGACCTACGGCGACGGCGGCGCGCTGCTGCCGAGCCCGCTCGACGTCTGGTTCGGCCCGACCTTCATGCGCCAGCGCCAGCCGCGCGACAGCGGCATCGTCTACAAGCCGGGCTTCAACGGCGGCGTGCGCCGTTTCGTCAAGCAGCTCGGCACGCTGCGCGAGCCCGACGCGTTCGCCGCCCAGTACGCGCGGCTGCGCCCGCTGATCGATGCATCGCGCGACACGCTCGCCGACATCGAGATGCGCCTCGAACTCGAATTCGAGCAGAAGCCCGGCATCCTGCACGTGGTGCGCGACCCGCGCGACTGGGAAGCGATGCAGCCCGCGCTCGAGCTGCTGCGCACGCACGACCAGCCGTACCGCCTGCTCTCCGCCGACGAATGCGCGGTGCTCGAGCCGTCGGTGCCGGCCGAACCCGGCTTCGCCAGCGGCGTGCTGCTCGAGACCGAACGCACCGGCAATTGCCCGCTGTTCGCGAAACTGGTCAAGCAGACGCTCGACGAGCATGGCGTGCAGTTCCGCTTCGGCGCGGAAGTCGCCGCGATCCGCGCCGACACCGGCCGCGCCGCAGTCGAGCTCGCCCCGACCGGCGACCGGCGCGCGTCGAACGCACGCGAGGTCGACGTGATTTCCGCCGATGCGATCGTGGTCGCCGCCGGCGCCGGCAGCCTGCCGCTGCTCGACCGGCTCGGCTGGCGCCTGCCGCTGCACCCGGTGCGCGTCCATACGCTCACTGCGCCGGTCGCCTATGAAGAACACGCACCGCACCTGAACGTCATCGATTCGATCAAGCGGATCTCGATCACGCGCACCCACCAGCGGCTGCGCGTCGGCGGCGGCGCCGTGCTGCAGAGCCTGCCCGACACCGCGAAGCCGCTCGCCGAGCCGCTGTCCGAGGCCGCGCTCGCGCTGCTCGGGCAGGCCGTCCACGATTGGGTACCCGGCGCCGCGCGGATCTCGGCCGCGTTGTCGTGGCAAGGCACGCAGTTGCTGTCGCCGGACGGCCTGCCTGTCGTCGGTCCGACCCCGCATCCGCGCGTGTTCGTCAATTTCGGGCACGGCCCGGCCGGCTGGGGGCTCGCGTGCGGGTCTGCTAAAGTGGTGACCGACTATCTGGGCGGCGACGTGCAGCACTGGCCCGCCGACACGCTCGCCGCGCTGCGCGCCGCGCGCTTCACGACCTGACCGCCGCGGGCCCGTCCCCGGCGGCCTCCTTGCCAGCCGCCACGACCCCGCGATGACCGTTACCCGCCCACTCCCCGATTCCGATCCGATCGCGCTGCTGCGCGTCGCCGACCTGCGCACGGCCGAAGCCGACGCCGCGGCGGCGCTGCCGCCGCATACGCTGATGGGCCGCGCCGGCGCCGCCGCCGCACACTGGTTGTCGGCGCGCGTGGCCGGCGATGACCGTCCCGTATGGTTCGCGGTCGGCCCGGGCAACAACGGCGGCGACGCGCTCGTTGCCGCCGCCCACCTCCAGCAGCTTGGCGTCGCGACCCAAGCGTGGATGCCGATGCCGGTGAAGCCGGACGATGCGCAATGGGCGCTCGGCCTCTCGCGCGCGGCCGGCGTGCCGCTGTCGGCCACGCCACCCGCGTCGCTGGACGGCTATGCGTGGGTCGTCGACGGGCTGTTCGGCATCGGTCTCGGCCGCGCGCTCGACGGCGCGTTCGCCGAGCAGGCCGCGCGCATCGCCGCGCATGCGCGCAGCGGCGGCCACGTGCTTGCGCTCGATGTGCCGAGCGGGCTCGACAGCGATACGGGCCAGATCGTCGGCGCGGGCGTCGCTGTCGCCGCCACCCATACGCTCACCTTCATCGCCGCGAAGCCTGGCCTCTACACCGGCGAAGGCCGCGATCTCGCCGGCGAGATCGACGTCGCATCGCTCGACGTCGCGCCGCCCACCGCGCCGGCCATCGTGCTGAACGCGCCCGCCCGATTCTCCGCCGCCCTGCCCGCGCGCGCATTCGCGTCCCACAAGGGCACGTTCGGCAGTCTCGCGGTGCTCGGCGGCGACACGGGCATGTGCGGTGCGCCGATCCTGGCCGCCCGCGCCGCGCTGTTCGCCGGCGCCGGCAAGGTTCACGTCGGCTTTCTCTGCGCCGGCGCGCCGCCGTACGACCCGCCGTTCCCCGAACTGATGCTGCATCCGGCCGACGGCCTCGATCTCGGCGCGATGACCGCAATCGCGGCCGGCTGCGGGCTCGGCACGCGCGAGGCTGCGGCGACGCTCGTGCGCGACGTGCTCGCACACGATGCCGCGACGCTGCTCGATGCCGATGCGCTGAACCTCGTCGCGACACATGCCGATCTCGCGACAGCCGTCGCCACGCGCGGTACGCGCGGCAATCCGTGCGTGCTGACGCCGCATCCGCTCGAAGCCGCCCGGTTGCTCGGCAGCGACACGGCGACGATCCAGCGCGACCGCGTGGCCGCCGCGCAGGCGCTCGCGGCTCGTTATGTGGCGAACATCGTGCTGAAAGGCTCGGGCACGGTGATTGCGGCGCCCGACGGCCGCGTGACGATCAATCCGACCGGCAACGCCGCGCTCGCCACGGGCGGCACCGGCGATGTGCTCGGCGGCCTGATCGGCGCGTTGCTCGCGCAGCGCGTCGCCCCGTACGAAGCGGCGCTCGCGGGCGTCTACCTGCACGGCCTCGCGGCCGACACGCTGACCGCACACGGCACGGGCCCCGCCGGACTCGCGGCCGGCGAACTCGCGCCGATGGTGCGCACGCTGATCAATCGCCTTTTTTATGCGCCGCCGCGCGCCGACGCATAAGGCCGCTATACTGACTGCCCCGCCGCACGGCGGGCCCTCTCGTCCGCCGGCCGTACGATCCCGATGAGCCGGCGCGGCATTCCTCCCGATTCACGCTTCACTCGAACCGCCATGACGCTGAATTCGCTCCCCGCCTGGACTGCCCTTCAATCCCACTTCGAGCAAATCCGCCATGCTCGCCTGCGCGACTGGTTCGCGCCGGAAAACGACCGCACGCCGACGCGTGCCGAACGCTTCACGCTCGCGGGCGGCGGCCTCGCTGCCGATTTCTCGAAGAACCGCATCAACGACGATACGCTGCGCCTGCTCGTACAGCTCGCGCGCGACGCGGGCGTCGAAGCCCGCCGCGACGCGATGTTCGCGGGCGAGATCGTCAACCCGACCGAAGGCCGTGCCGCGCTGCACACCGCGCTGCGCGCGACCGATCCGCAGGCGCCGTTCCACGCACAGATCAGCGCCGAGCGCGCGAAGATGGCGACCTTCGCGCGCGCCGTGCGCAGCGGCACGTGGACGGGCTACACCGGCAAGCGCATCCGCCACGTGATCAACATCGGCATCGGCGGCTCCGATCTCGGGCCGAAGATGGTCGTGCATGCGCTGCACCACGTTGCGACGCCTGAAATCTCCACGCACTTCGTGTCGAACGTCGACGGTGCCGATCTGGCGCGCGTGCTCGAACAGGTCGACCCCGAGGAAACGCTCGCGATCATCGTGTCGAAGACCTTCACGACGCTCGAAACGATGACGAACGCACGCTCGCTGCGCGACTGGTTCGTCGCGCGCGGCTGCCCCGAGGACGCGCTCGCGAAGCACTTCGTCGGCGTGTCGGCGAATCCGGCCGAAGTCGTGAAGTTCGGCATCGCCGCAGACAACGTATTCGAAATGTGGGACTGGGTCGGCGGCCGCTATTCGCTGTGGTCGGCCGTCGGCCTGTCGATCATGATCGCGATCGGCCCCGAGCAGTTCGACGAGTTGCTGGCGGGCGCGAACGACATGGACCGTCATTTCCGCGAAGCGCCGCTCGAGCGCAACCTGCCCGTGCTGCTCGGCCTGATCGGCATCTGGTACAGGAATTTCTTCGGTTCGCAGAGCTATCTCGTCGCACCGTATTCGGAAGCGCTGCACTACCTGCCGTCATACCTGCAACAGCTCGAAATGGAGAGCAACGGCAAATCCGCGCGCCTGGACGGCACCTTCGTCGACTACCCGACGTCGGCCGTCACATGGGGCGAGCCGGGCACCAACGGCCAGCATGCGTTCTTCCAGATGCTGCATCAAGGGCCGACGATCGTGCCGATCGACTTCATCGCGGTGCTGACGCCCGAGCATCCGCTCGCGAGCCATCATCCGAAGCTGCTGGCGAACTGCTTTGCGCAGAGCGAGGCCCTGATGCTCGGCCGCACGCTCGACGAAGCCCGCGAGGTCGCAGGACCGGGCAAGGAGGCGCTCGCGCCGCACCTGACGTTCCCGGGCAACCGCCCGACGACGACGCTGCTGGTCGACGCGCTGACGCCGCGCACGCTCGGCGCGCTGATCGCGCTGTACGAACACAAGGTGCTCGTGCAGGCAACGGTGTGGGACATCAATCCGTTCGACCAGTGGGGCGTCGAGCTCGGCAAGATCCTCGGCAAGGTGGTGGAAGCCGACTTGTCGGCCGAGTCGCTCGATCCAGCGAAGCACGATTCGTCGACCACCGCGCTGATCGAGCGCGCCCGTGCGGCGCTGAAGCGCTGAGGTATCGGCGTCTTACCGATGCCGGCCACGCAGCCCCGGCTGCACGGCCGGCCTAAAAATTCAGGCGCCGCGCTGCGCGGCTTGCGGTGCGACGATGCGTCCGGCGTCGAGCGTCACGGTCGTCGCGCAGCGGCGTGCGAGTTCGACATCGTGCGTGACGAGCACGAGCGTGGCGCCATGCGTGCGGTTCAGCTCGAACATCAGGTCGATGACCGCATGGCCCGTGGCCGCATCGAGGCTACCGGTCGGCTCGTCGGCGAACAGGATCGCCGGGCGCGTGACGAATGCGCGCGCGAGCGCGACACGCTGCTGCTCGCCCCCGGACAACAGCTTCGGATAATGCGCGGTGCGTTCGCCGAGACCGACCTGCACGAGCAGCGCCCGGGCACGATCGGCTGCTTCACGCGCGCTGATGCCCCCCTGCAGCTCGAGCGGCAGCATCACGTTCTCGAGCGCCGTCAGGTGCGGCATCAACTGGAACGACTGGAACACGAACCCGACAGCGCCGTTGCGCAGCGCCGCGCGCGCATCCTCGTCGAGCTGGTCGAGCGGGCGACCGAGCAGGCGAACCGTGCCGCTCGTCGCGCTGTCCAACCCTGCAAGCAGGCCGAGCAGCGTCGATTTACCCGACCCCGACGCGCCGACGATCGCGAGGCTGCTGCCCGGTGCCACGGCGAGCGTGATGCCGTCGAGGATCGTCAGCTCGCCCGTTGCGTCGGCGACCCGCTTGCACACGTCATGGACTTCGATGATCGGATCGGTAATCTTGAACATGGACACGACATTTCGCTGGAAAGGATGCGCGGCAATCGCCGCGCTGCTGGGCACCCTGCTGGCCACCACCGTCCCGGCACGCGCCGCGACGACACCGGCCGCGACATCGGGACAGCCCGTGATCGTCGTGCTCGGCGACAGCCTGTCGGCCGAATACGGGCTGCCGCGCGACACCGGCTGGGTGGCGTTGCTGCGGCAACGCCTCACGACCGAGCGAATCGATTATAGCGTCGCGAACGCCAGCGTCAGCGGCGACACCACGAGCGGCGGCCGCGCGCGGCTGCCCGCGGTGCTGCAGCGGCTCAAGCCGTCGGTCGTCGTCGTCGAACTCGGTTCGAACGATGCGCTGCGCGGCGTGCCGCTCGCAACGACCGAGCAGAACCTGCGCGACATCATCGCCGGCGCGCGGCAGGCACAGGCCAAGGTCGTACTGGTCGGCATGTATGTGCCACCCAACTACGGCCCCGACTACACGCAGAAGTTCCACGCGGTCTACACGCGGCTGTCGAAGGATCTCGGCGTGCCGCTCGTACCGTTCCTGCTGGCCGGCATCGAGAACAAGCCGGAGATGTTCCAGGCCGACCAGATGCATCCCGCGCGGCAGGCGCAGGGCATTCTGCTCGACAACGTCTGGCCGGCGCTGAAGCCGCTGCTCGGCAAGCCGCACGGCTGACGCCGTCCCGCCGGAAAACAAAAAGCCCCGCATGAAGCGGGGCTCTTTTTTGTTGCGTGCGAAACGACGCTCAGTTGTCGCCATCCTGCGACTGGCTGGCCGTCGAGCCGTACAGCTTCACCTTCGAACGATCGCGCAGCGCGGCGAGATACGCTTCGCCTTCGCTTTGCGCGTCGACCTGCGCCATCTGCTGCTGCGCGGCGGCCAGCTGCTGCGGGTCGACCGCCGAACCCGGGATCACCGCGTTCACGCGGTAGATCGCATAGCCATCCGCACCGAGATCGACACCGACGTAAGCCGGCAGCGTCTTCGCGTCGACCTTGTAGACGGCGCTCAGTGCAGCCGGCGTCAGGCCCTGCGACTGCGTGCGCGACACCTTCTGCGCGGCCGAGAACCCGTCGGTCGACTTCGACTTCTGCAGTTCGGCGAGCTTCGCCGCACCGTCCTTCTTCGCGAGTTCCGCGGCCTGCTCGGCGACGACCTTCTGGCGCACGACGTCCTTGATCGCATCGAGCGCGGGCACGGCGGCCGGCTTGTAGTCGGTCACGCGCGCCGAGATCAGCGTGTTGTTGCCGACGTCGATCGCCTGCGTGTTGTTCTGGCTCTTCACCGAGTCGTTGGCGAACACGGCGGCCAGGAACTTCGGATTGTTCAGCGGGCTCGTCGGCGGCAGTTGCGGATTCGGCGTCGGCGTGACGGTGGCCGTCTGGATCGTCAGCTTGTACTTGTCCGCGGCCGGCTGAAGCGTCTTCGCCTTTTCGTAGACGGTGGACGTGAAGCCTTCCGCGTTGTCCGTGAATGCCTTCGACGCGTACTGCTGCTTCAGGTCGGCCGCGATCTGGTCCTTCACTTCCGCGAACGGCTTGACGGCCGCCGGCTTCACTTCCGTTGCCTTCAGGATGTGGAAGCCCAGATCCGACTGCACGATGCCGCTCACGTCGCCCTGCTTCAGCGCGAACGCAGCATCGTCGAACGCCTTGCCGCCCGCCGTCGAGCCGCGCGTGATGAAGCCGAGATCGCCGCCCTTCGCGGCCGACGGTGCGTCCTGCGAGTTCTTCTGCGCGATCTGCGCGAACTGGTCCGGATGCGCCTTCACATCGGCCAGCAGTTGCTCGGCCTTCGCCTTTGCGGCTGCCTTGTCGGCTGCGCTGGCGCTGCCCGGCGCAGCGATGAAGATGTGACTCACGCGCACTTGCGCTTCGGTGCGGAAGTGTGTCGGGTTGTCGTCGTAGAACTTCTTGATGTCCGCATCGGTCGGCTGCGCGCTCGCGGCCGCTGCGGCCGGCGAATAGACGAGGTACTGGATCGTCGCGGTTTCCGGCGTCGCGAAGCTCTGCTTGTGCGCGTCATAGTACGCGGCGAGCTGCGCATCGGTCGGCTGGACCTTCGCTGCGAAGTCGCTCGTCTTCAGCACGAGCGCCTGCACTTCGCGCTGCTGCGCGGCGAGTTCGGACAGGCGTTGCGCGAGGCTCTTCGGCGTGAATGCGCTCGACACGATGCTGGCCGGAATCTGCTGCAGCGCGAGGCTGTAGCGCACGCGTTCCTGATACTGCTCAGGCGTCATCCCCTGGAACGCGAGTAACTGCGCATAGCGTTCGACGTCGATCGAACCGTCGGGCTTCTTCAGCGACGCGATCATCGGGTCGCTCATCAGCGCTTCGCGCACGGCGTTGTCGGAGGCGGTCAGGTGCAGACGCTGAGTCTCGTCGGCCAGCACGCGTTGCTGGATCAGGCCGTCGAGCACCTGCTTGCGGTGCTCGGGCGTATCGAACATCTTGATGTCGAACTGCCCGCCGAGCGCCTGACGCGCCTGGTCGATCTGCTGGCGGAACGCGCCGTCGAATTCGACCCGCGTGATCTTGTGCCCGTTGACTGCCGCGACGTTCGCGCTATCGTCGAAGAAGCCGCGGAAGCCTTGGATCCCGACGAAACCCAGCCCCGGCAACACGATCAGGAGCAGGAGCGCCATCATCAGGCGCTGGTGATTACGGAAGAAATCGAGCATGCGTGACGGGAAAATTGGACAAAACGTCCGATATTACAACATACGGGGTGGGACGGGAGAAAAGCAGACGTGTTGGTGGCGAGTGCCACGCGACAATCGGGCGCGCAAAATGAAAAAGCCCGCGCAAGGCGGGCATCGTCGTTTGTTTGGCGGAGTCGTGTTGCGCATCGCGCAACCGGACGGGTCGCCTGCATCCCGCAGGCCGCGGCTGCACTTGCGAGCGCAGCCCTTCGAGTCCCACCGAAAGCTGCGCAGGCGGCTTCCTCCGTCCCCGCAGTCACGCGAGCGGACGCAACCGGAAACGCAAATGAAAAAGCCCGCGCATGGCGGGCTTTTTCATTTTCTGGCGGAGCGGACGGGACTCGAACCCGCGACCCCCGGCGTGACAGGCCGGTATTCTAACCGACTGAACTACCGCTCCTTGGTCTGGCTGAATCGGGAAACTGGTGGGTGCTGAGGGGTTCGAACCCCCGACCTACGCCTTGTAAGGGCGCCGCTCTACCAGCTGAGCTAAGCACCCGTTTCCGATTCGTTCTGGCTGCGATCTGCGTTTCGGCATCAACAACCAGCGAGCCCGCAAGTTTAATTCATCCCCGATCATTTTGCAAAGCCCTGACGCGAATTTTTTAGCGTTCGCGCACGCGATTCGGCTACGCATAAAAAAACCCGCGGCCAAGCCGCGGGTTTCGTGAACAACCGTCAGAAAGGACGGCGTCCCAACGCTTAGTGCTTGACGAATTCCGTCGAGCCGGCATCCTTCGCTGCATCGGCGACCGGTGCCGCCGCCTTCGCCTCTTCTTCAGGCGGCAGCGGGGTAGGCGAACGCTCGAGCGCGAGTTCCAGCACCTTGTCGATCCAGCGGACCGGCACGATCTCGATCGCGTTCTTCACGTTGTCCGGAATCTCGGCGAGATCCTTCACGTTCTCTTCCGGGATCAGCACGAGCTTGATGCCGCCGCGATGCGCTGCAAGCAGCTTCTCCTTCAGGCCGCCGATCGGCAGGACTTCACCACGCAGCGTGATTTCGCCCGTCATCGCGACATCGGCACGCACGGGGATACCCGTCAGCACCGATACCAGTGCGGTCGTCATTGCACCGCCGGCGGACGGACCGTCCTTCGGCGTCGCGCCTTCCGGCACGTGGATGTGGATGTCCTGCTTCTCGAACGCTTCGTCCTTGATGCCCAGACGACGCGAACGCGAGCGCACGACCGAACGTGCCGCTTCGACCGACTCCTTCATCACGTCGCCGAGCGAACCCGTACGGATCACGTTGCCCTTGCCCGGCATCACCGCGGCTTCGATCGTCAGCAGATCGCCACCGACTTCCGTCCACGCGAGGCCCGTCACCTGACCGACCTGGTTTTCCTTCGCGGCAAGGCCGAAGTCGTACTTGCGTACGCCGAGGAACGTATCGAGGTTTTCGCCGTCGACCTTGATCGCGCCCGATGCCTTCTTCAGCAGCAGCATCTTCACGACCTTGCGGCAGATCTTCGACACTTCCCGCTCGAGCGAACGCACACCGGCTTCGCGCGTGTAGTAGCGGATGATGTCGCGGATCGCCTGCTCGGTGACCTCGATCTCGCCTTCCTTCAGGCCGTTGTTCTTCTTCTGCTTCGGCAACAGGTAACGCTGCGCGATGCTGACCTTCTCGTCTTCCGTGTAACCCGACAGACGGATCACTTCCATCCGGTCGAGCAGCGGCGGCGGGATGTTCAGCGAGTTCGACGTCGCGACGAACATCACGTCCGACAGGTCGAAGTCGACTTCGATGTAGTGGTCGGCGAACGTGTGGTTCTGTTCCGGATCGAGCACTTCGAGCAGCGCCGACGACGGATCGCCGCGGAAATCCATACCCATCTTGTCGACTTCGTCGAGCAGGAAGAGCGGATTGCGCACGCCGACCTTCGTGAGGCTCTGCAGGATCTTGCCCGGCATCGAACCGATGTACGTACGGCGGTGGCCGCGGATCTCGGCTTCGTCACGCACGCCGCCGAGCGCCATCCGGACGAACTTGCGGTTCGTCGCACGGGCGATCGACTGGCCGAGCGAGGTCTTGCCGACGCCCGGGGGCCCGACGAGACACAGGATCGGCGCCTTGACCTTGTCGACGCGCTGTTGCACCGCGAGATACTCGAGGATCCGTTCCTTCACCTTCTCGAGGCCGAAGTGGTCCTCGTCGAGCACCTGCTCGGCGTTCGACAGGTCGTTGTTGACCTTGCTCTTCTTGCGCCACGGCAAGCCGATCAGCGTGTCGATGTAGTTGCGCACGACGGTGGCTTCCGCCGACATCGGCGACATCAGCTTCAGCTTCTTCAGCTCGGCATCGGCCTTCTTCTTGGCTTCCTTCGGCATGCGCGCGGCGTTGATGCGCTTCTCGAGTTCCTCGAGATCGGCACCCTCTTCGCCTTCGCCCAGTTCCTTCTGGATCGCCTTGACCTGTTCGTTCAGGTAGTACTCGCGCTGGCTCTTTTCCATCTGACGCTTCACGCGCCCGCGGATGCGCTTCTCGACCTGCAGGATGTCGATCTCGGCTTCGAGCTGCGCAAGCAGGTGCTCGAGGCGCTCGATGACCGGGAACATCTCGAGGATGTGCTGCTTCTGGTCGAGCTTCAGCGGCAGGCGCTCGGCGATCATGTCGGCGAGGCGGCCTGCTTCATCGATGCCCGACAGCGACGTGAGGATCTCCGGCGGGATCTTCTTGTTCAGCTTCACGTACTGGTCGAACTGCGACACGATCGCACGGCGCAGCGCTTCCGTTTCAGCGCTGTCGGCGTGATCGGGCTCGAGCGGCATCACTTCGCAGGAGAATTGCGTTTCCTGCTCTTCGATCGACAACGCCTTCGCGCGCTGCAGGCCTTCGACGAGCACCTTCACGGTGCCGTCCGGCAGCTTCAGCATCTGCAGGATGTTGGCGATACAACCGACCTCGTACATGTCCTTTTCGGTCGGTTCGTCCTTGGCCGCGGTTTTCTGGGCGACGAGCATGATGTGCTTGCCGCCTTCCATCGCTGCTTCGAGGGCCTTGATCGATTTCGGCCGGCCCACGAAGAGCGGAATCACCATGTGCGGGAAAACGACGACATCCCGCAGCGGCAGCAGCGGGAGCGTGATGCGTTCCGGCGGAAGAAGTTGGGTGCCTGACATTTCATTTCCCCATGAGTGGAATCAATTGTTCGGTAATTGAGGCCGCCACAACGAATTGCAAGCCTTCAAGTGCGGGAAATATTCGGTAAAAAAGTAACCACCGCGTGTCGAGTCAGAGTTACCCACAAGATAAACGAAAAAAAGCCGCCCACGGTCTCATGAACGGCCTTTTTCGCAGAACATCGTCGGCAAGCCGGTCAGTTCGAACCCGCCACCTTCGGCGTGTCCTCGTAGATCAGCAAAGGCTTGCCGTCGCCATCGATGACGTTCTCGTCGATGATGACTTTGCTGACCCCTTTCATTGTCGGCAGTTCGTACATCACGTCGAGCAATGCCTGTTCGATAATCGAACGCAAACCGCGCGCGCCGGTCTTGCGGCGGATCGCCTTGCGGGCGACTGCCTGCAGTGCGCCCGGCCGGATCTCCAGCTCGACGCGCTCCATCGCGAACAGCTTGTGATACTGCTTGACGAGCGCGTTCTTCGGCTCGACCAGGATCTTCATCAGCGCGGCTTCATCGAGCTTGCCGAGCGTCGCGACCACCGGCAGGCGGCCGATCAATTCGGGGATCAGACCGAATTTGATCAGGTCTTCCGGTTCCGTTTCGCGCAGCACTTCGCCCGCGTCGCGCTCCTGCTTGCTCTTGACCGTCGCACCAAAGCCGATGCCGGTTTTCTCGGTGCGATCGGTGATCACCTTTTCGAGGCCGTCGAATGCCCCACCGCAGATGAACAGGATGTTGGTCGTGTCGACCTGGATGAAATCCTGGTTCGGGTGCTTGCGGCCGCCCTGCGGCGGCACCGACGCCATCGTGCCCTCGACGAGCTTCAGCAGTGCCTGCTGGACGCCCTCGCCCGACACGTCGCGCGTGATCGACGGGTTGTCCGACTTGCGGCTGATCTTGTCGATTTCGTCGATGTAGACGATCCCGCGCTGGGCCTTGTCGACCTCGTAGTTGCAGTTCTGCAACAGCTTCTGAATGATGTTCTCGACGTCCTCGCCGACGTAGCCGGCTTCGGTCAGCGTCGTCGCATCGGCGATCACGAACGGCACGTTGAGCAACCGCGCGAGCGTCTGTGCGAGCAGCGTCTTGCCGGAGCCCGTCGGGCCGATCAGCAGGATGTTGCTCTTCGACAGCTCGACGTCGTCCTTCTTGTCGAGATGCTTCAGGCGCTTGTAGTGGTTGTACACCGCCACCGCGAGGATCTTCTTCGCGCGCTCCTGGCCGATCACGTACTGATCGAGGATGTCGCGAATTTCCTGCGGGCTCGGCAGATCCGACCGCGACAGGCTGGCCTCGACGCCGGCGGCAGCCGCCTCGTCGCGAATGATTTCGTTGCAGAGGTCGATACATTCATCGCAGATGAACACCGACGGGCCCGCGATGAGTTTTTTCACCTCATGCTGGCTCTTCCCGCAAAACGAGCAATACAACAGCTTCTCGCTGTTCGAACCTTTTTTGTCCGCCATGAATGTAGAGCCTCCGGACAGGTAAATGACATGATACGCCGAATGCTCCGAACGCCGCGCCTAGGGCGCGACCGGAGCCGGCCGGATGCGCTTGCCGCAGAGGCTCAGGGCGTGCGGAACATAGCAGGGGCGCCGCGTGAATCGGGGCGGCACCCCACTTAAGTTTACGGGCGCTTCAGCAGCACCTGATCGATCAGTCCGTACGCCTTCGCGTCTTCGCTGGACATGAAGTTATCACGGTCGGTATCGCGCGCGATGCGCTCGACGTCCTGACCCGTGTGCTGCGCGAGCAACTGGTTCAGCCGCTCCTTCAGGTAGAGGATTTCGCGCGCCTGGATCTCGATGTCGGACGCCTGGCCGCGTGCGCCGCCGAGCGGCTGGTGGATCATCACGCGCGAGTTCGGCAGCGCGAAGCGCTTGCCCTTCGCGCCCGACGCCAGCAGGAACGCGCCCATGCTGGCCGCGAGGCCCATGCACAGCGTCGACACGTCCGGCTTGATGAACTGCATCGTGTCGTAGATCGCCATGCCGGCCGACACCGACCCGCCCGGGCTGTTGATGTACAGGCTGATGTCCTTGTCGGGATTCTCGCTCTCGAGGAACAGCAACTGCGCGACCACGAGGTTCGCGGTCTGGTCGTTCACTTCGCCGACCATGAACACCAGGCGCTCCTTCAGGAGACGCGAGTAGATATCGTACGAACGCTCGCCGCGGCCGCTCGTTTCGACGACGATCGGCACCAGCCCCAGCGCTTGCGCCTCGAAACCCTGCGGCGCGTTCGAAGCAAGCATGTCCAGCAATTCAGCGCGAGTGATCATTCAATGAACCTTGTTCGATTGGAAAATTGAACGGAGGGAAGCCGCCCGCTCAATCGCCATATTAATGGCAACCGTGCGCTTGACGTGAAAACGGCGTGCGGGCCGTCGCTCCGACAGCCGGCACGCCGCTAGAGCGACACTTACGCTTGCGCCGATGCGCTCGCGAGTGCCTCGAAGCTCACTTCCTTGTCCGTCACCTTTGCCTTGCCCAGCACGAAATCGACGACGTTGCTCTCAACGACGAACGCTTCCATCTCGGCGAGGCGCTGCTGGTTGGAATAATACCAGCGGACCACTTCCTTCGGGTCTTCGTAGCTTTTCGCGAACTCGTCGACTTCCGCACGGATCTGTTCCGGCTTCGCTTCGAGGCCGTTCGACTTCACGAGCTCGGCCAGCACGAGGCCCAGCTTCACGCGACGCTCGGCCTGCTCGGCGAACATCTCGGCCGGGATCGGTGCGTCCTTCGCGTTCGGCACGCCGCGCTGCGCCAGATCCTGGCGAGCCATTTCGACGAGACGTTGCTGATCCTGCTCGATCAGCGCCTTCGGCACGTCGAGTTCGGAGATCTTCAGCAGCGCGTCCATCACCTGGTTCTTGACGATCGACTGCGTGCGGCGCTTCGCTTCACGCTCGAGGTTTTCCTTGATCTCGGCGCGCATCTTCGTCAGGTCGCCGTCTTCGATGCCGAGCGACTTCGCGAATTCGGCGTCGATTTCCGGCAGGTGCGGCCACTCGATCTTCTTCATCGTGACCGTGAATTGCGCCGTCTTGCCCGCGACGTCCTTGCCGTGGTAGTCCTCCGGGAACGCGAGGTCGAACGTGCGCGATTCGCCGGCCTTCAGGCCCAGCGCCGCGGTTTCGAATTCCGGCAGCATGCGGCCTTCGCCGAGCACGAACGGGAAATCTTCGGCCGTGCCGCCCTGGAACGCGACGCCGTCGATCTTGCCGACGAAGTCGACCGTCACGCGGTCGCCGTTCTTCGCTGCGGTGTCCGCGCCGCCGTCGCCGTGCTCGCCGGCTTCGCCACGTGCGTGGTAGTGCACGCGCTGCTTGCGCAGGATGTCCAGCGTGCGGTCGATTTCAGCGTCGCCGATCGACGTCGTCGAGCGTTCGACTTCAGCCGTCGCCAGATCGCCGATCTTCACTTCCGGGTAGACCTCGAACGTCGCGTCGAACGCGTATGCATCTTCAGCCTGCTCCTGCTTCGGCTCGAAGCTCGGCTGGCCAGCGACGCGCAGGTTTTCCGCGCGGCTGATCGTGAAGAATTCCTGGCCGATCTTGTCGCTCAGCACTTCCGCTTCGACCTGACCCGCGTACTGTTGCGCGACCATCTTCAGCGGCACCTTGCCCGGGCGGAAACCCGGCATGCGCACGTTCTTCGCGAGTTTCTGGATACGGGCGTCGATTTCCTTCTGCACGGTGTCTTTCGGCAGGGAAATCGTCACACGGCGTTCAAGCTTGCCGAGGTTCTCAACAACGTTAGCCATGGCTTCAATCGTCCTAAAATTATTCGAGCAAATCGGGTTTTCCTTGCCGTGCCTGCCTGCGGCGTGATGTGCGTCACATCCACTCGCCGCGCCGGAGCGCCACGCCATCCCTGCACGCGCCGGATGGCTAGCGCAAGCGGCTCGGAGCACGGCTTTGGCCGGAAGAATCGACTATTCTAGCAAACAATTTTCATCACACCGCCAGATCGGCGCGACGCGCATGCGTCTGCGCCGCGCCAACAGCCCTTCGCACGGCAATGCACGCGGATCGCCGCTATGCCGAACGCCGTATCCTCCACGGGCCCGCCATCCTGTAAGCTCCAACTAAGGGTGCGCCGCCGTCGCGGCCCCAATTATTCCTCACACCAATCACGCCGTCCGGAGACACCATGCCGCATCACCCGTCCGCGCCTGTCGTCGTCATCGCGCCCGATTCGTTCAAAGGTTCGCTTTCCGCCGAACAGGTCGCGGACGCGATCGCCACCGGCATTCGCCGCGCCCGGCCCGACGCTGTCGTGCGCCGCTGCCCGATGGCCGATGGCGGCGAAGGCACGCTCGACGCGATGCTGGCAGGCGGCGGCACGCGGCGCGCGCTGCGGGTGGCAGGCGCATCGCTCGCGGCACGCGACGCGGCGGTCGGCGTGATCGACGCGCACACCGCGATCGTCGAGACAGCCGAAATCGTCGGCATCACGGATCCGGTCGGCATGAGCGTGCCCGTCGACGCGCGCAGCACGCGCGGGATGGGCGAAGCGATCCGCACGCTGCTCGACGAAGGCGTGCGCCGCTTCTTCGTCGCGCTCGGCGGCAGCAGCACCAACGACGCGGGCGCCGGGCTGCTCGCGGGCCTCGGCCTCCAATGCTTCGACGCCGGCGGCCAGCCGGTCGAGCCGGTTCCGTCGCGGCTCGCCGACATCGCACGCATCGACGCGTCGGGGCTCGACCCGCGCCTGAAGGAAACCGAATTCATCGGCATGTCCGACGTCGACAACCCGCTGACGGGCGCGCACGGCGCGACCGCCGTGTTCGGCCCGCAAAAGGGCGTGACGCCCGAGCAGGTTGCGACCCTTGACGCGGCCCTCGCCCGCTTCGCCGACCTGCTCGAAGCCGCGCTCGACCATCGCAGCCGCGACCTGCCGGGCGCCGGTGCCGCTGGTGGCCTCGGTTTCGCGCTGCACATGCTCGGCGCGCAGTTCGAAGCCGGCGCCGAAGTGGTCGCGCGTCAGGTCGGGCTCGACGCGGCGCTCGCGGGTGCGGACTGGCTGATCACCGGCGAAGGCCGCTCCGACGTGCAGACGCTGCACGGGAAAGCGCCGTTCATCGCGTGCCGCCATGCGCAGGCTGCCGGCGTGCCCGCGTCGCTGCTGTCCGGCGCAATCGACCCGGCCGCGCTGCCCCGCCTGTCCGAACATTTTTCCGGCTGCTTCTCGCCGGCTCCCGGGCCGATCACGCTCGACGTCGCGATCCGCGACGCGGCCAGCCTGCTCGCGAACGAAGCGGAGCAATTGACACGCCTGAAGTACGGCGCACACTGACCGTTGACCCGAGCGCGCGATACAGGAACAATCGGGCCCGCCCTTTTTCTTCAGGATTCGACATGAAAGGCCGTCAAGCCGGGCTCGATCAGTTTCTGACCTATCGCCTCCACGCGCTCACGAAGCGATCCGACCGCGGGATCGGCGAGGTGTACCGGCACAAGCTCGACATCTCGCTGCCCGAGGCGCGCGTGATCGCCGCCGTCGGCGCCTTCGGCCCGTTCTCGATCATGGATCTCGCGCGCCACACCAATCTCGACAAGAGCCAGGCGAGCCGGGCAGCCGAGGCGCTGCTGCGCCAGGGGCTGCTCGAACGCAGTGCAAGCGAGGAAGATGGCCGGATCGTGCTGATCGCACTGACCGCCGACGGCCGCGCGCTGCATCGCAAGATCATGCCGATCGTACGCAAGTGGAACGACGGCTTGCTCGCGTGCTTGTCCGACAGCGAACGCCAGACGTTCGAGCGGCTGCTCGACAAGGTGGTCGCGCACGCGACCGAGCGGGACGACTGAGCGGCAACACGGGCAACGCGCCCGCAGCATTGTATTGATCCGATGATTTCGACGGGCTGCCCCGGTCGCCTCACCAGCGACGCGGGCGGCCCGCTTTGCGTCATGCGCTGCGCACTTGCAAGCGGATCGCAACGTTTCGCGTCACCGGCGTCGCGCATGCCGCGGCCCCGCCCGCACTACAACCCGCTGTTCGTCGCGCGCTGCCGGAGCAGCCCGAGCACCGCGTCGCAATACGGGGTCGGCACGCCGAGCTTGCGCCCGAGTTCGGGAAACACGCCGAGGATCGGCCCGATCTCGAGCGCGCGCCCCGCTTCGAAATCCTGCAGCATCGACGTCTTGAACGCGCCGAGCTTGCGCGTGACCGCGATCCGCTCGGGCCCGCTCATCCCCGTCGACAGGCCGAGCTTCGCGCCGATCGCGGCCGCCTCCTCCATCATCCGCAACGCGAGATCCTGCGTGAACGGATCGTCGAGCAACTGCTCGGCCGTCGACCCCGTCAGCGCGCTCAGCGGATTCATGTTCATGTTGCCCCACAGCTTCGTCCAGATCTCGGTCCGGATCGCGGGCGTCGACTCGACGTCGAAGCCACCCGCCGCGAGCGCCGCGGCAAACCGGGCGGTAGCCGCGTCGAGCCGCGCATCGGGTGCACCGACGATCAGCCGGTTGCCGCGCCCGCGGCGCACGACGCCCGGCGCGTCGGTACTCGACGACAGATGCACGACGCAACCGATCGCCTGCGCGGGCGGCAACGCCGCCGACACCGCGCCGGCCGGATCGACCGCATCGAGCGGCACGCCGTCAAGCGCCCCTTCGAGCCCGTGCGTGAACCACCACGGCAGCCCGTTCATAGCCGCGACGATCACGGTGTCCGACCCAACCAGCGGCGCAATGCGCGCGGCCAGCGCCGGCAGCGCCTGCGCCTTCAGCGCGATCACCACGTAGTCCTGCACGCCGAGCGCGGCCGCATCGTCGCTCGCTCGCATCGGAACCGACGATGTCACGCCCGCCTCGTCGATCACGCGCACGCCGTGGGTGTTCAACGCGTCGAGCGTCGCGCCGCGCGCATACGCGCTCACGGTCATGCCGGCCCGCGACAACGCGGCCGCGAGCAACCCGCCGATCGCGCCGACCCCGACCACCGCCGCGCGCACCGACCCTGAATTCGTGTCGTTCATGATGGAATTCCGTCTGCTGGGAGCTGACGAGCATAACGCGCAATGGTTGCGGGCACAACCATTCGCGCGAGCGCGTGCAATGCGCGGCGGTCGTGCGACTCAGCGCGATTCAGCGCCGCTCGTCACCGGCTTCCACCGGCTCGTCGTCGGCCGTGCCGCCCGGCGCGCCGAGCACGCCGGCGATCTGGCTCTTGTCGTGCATGCCGAGCTTGCGGTACGCGCAGCGCAGGTAGTGGCGCACGGTCGTCGGCGAAATCGCCATCTGTTGCGCGACTTCCTTGTGCGAGCGCCCTGCGCCGTAATAGCGGATCGCCGCGAGTTCGCGCGGGCTCAGCCGGTCGAGCAGCGAGCGCGGCCGCGCCTCGATCTGGAACAGCCCCGCAACCGGCACGCACTGGATTCGCAGCGCGTCGCCGACGAACGGCTGGCCCGACTGGCGCCGCAGGTGCGCGACGAGCGGCTCCGGCACGCGCGCGCCGACCCACGCCGGCCATTCGGTGCGCAGCACGTCGTCGAAACCGTGATCGGCATGGTGGAGCACGCCGAAGTTGTCGCACAGTGCGCGCGCCGCCGGCGCGACCGTATCGCCGCGCTCGCGCGTGAGCTGCGCGGCGCGATTGATCGTCAGCGCCGCCGCGAGATGCGGAATCACTTCCTCGAAACGGCGCGCATCGTCGTCGCCGAACGGGCGATTCAGGCCTTGGCGATAGATCGACATGAACGTCGTCAGGCCGAACCGGCGATCGAGCGTGCACACGCACATCAGCTGCGCGAGCCCGTACTTCACGCACCAATCGCGAAACCGGGCATCGAGCCCCGGCTCGACGACCGACAAACGCACCGCGTGGCCGTGCGCGCCGCGCAGCGTGCGGTGCGCAAGCGGGTCGCAATCGCGCACGCGCTTCCAGTCGCTGAAGAACGCGTGCGGCAGACGGTACAGGAAGCTGTTGTGCATCACCGGGCCGGTCGGCACATGGGTCGCGACGCCTGTCCATGCGGCGTCGAATGGAATGAGCGCCTGCAGCAGCGAAAAGAAGCGGTATTCGAATTCGCCGATGCCGGACCGGGCGGCAACCGCGTACAGGTCGAGCAGCATCAGCCCGAGTTCGCGCTGCGATGCGTCGCCGTGCGTAACGCCGTCGAAATCGGCACGCCGGGGCGGCAGCGGCGGCCACGCGAAGTCGTCGAGCACGATGGCTGCCGGCACGTCGCGCAGCGCATCGAGATCCTGCCCGAAATCCGTCGTGATCCTCACCTTCCGCTCCCCTGCCCGATCGGGCTGCTGATGCACGCAACGACACCGGTCGATTATAGCGACCGGCTTTTTTGACAGGCCACGGCATCGGAACGGGCGTCAACCCCATCCATTTGAACGGTGCACGGCACGTTGCTGCCCCGCAGCACGCCGCGCCACCGCAGCCCGCCGCGTGCATGCCGTGCACCACGGGTTTTCCACACCGTTCATCTGTACGACTGTTCGAAGGTTTTCCCGCTGCGGACACTGCGTCGCGACAACACCAACGACAAACCGATGCAGGACGGTATGGAGAACCCAACGTGACGAAAACCCGCTTCATCCGTACGGCCGCGGCCGTCGCGACACTTGCCGCGTGCAGCGCTGCCGCGCACGCGCAGTCGAGTCTCACGCTGTACGGCGCGCTCGATGCCGGCGTGCAATACCTGACGCATGCCGACGGGCGCCACTCGGCCGTGCAGTTGCAGAACTACGGCATCCTGCCTTCGCAGATCGGGCTGAAAGGCCACGAGGATCTCGGTGGCGGCTGGCGAGCGCTGTTCAAGCTCGAACAGGGCCTCAACCTCAACGACGGCACCGCAACCGTGCCCGGCTATGCGTTCTTCCGCGGCGCGTACGTCGGCATCTCGGGGCCGGTCGGCACCGTCACGCTCGGGCGGCAGTTCAGCGTGCTGTTCGACAAGACGCTGTTCTATGACCCGCTCTGGTACGCGTCGTACAGCGGCCAGGGCGTCATCGTGCCGATCAACGCGAACTTCATCGACAACGCGGTCAAGTACCAGTCACCGACGTTCGCCGGCTTCGACGTGGAGGCGCTTGCCGCGACGTCCGGCGTCGCCGGCAATACGCGTGCCGGACGCGTGCTCGAACTCGGCGGCCAGTACACGAGCAACGGCCTGTCGGTCAGCGCGGTGCTGCATCAGGCGCACGGCGACGTTTCCGCGGCCGACGACACGTCGGCGCGCCGCCGCGAACTCGGCACGCTCGCCGCGCGCTATGCGTTCGCCACACTGCCGCTCACCGTCTATGTGGGCGTCGAACGCCTGACCGGCGACCTCGACGCGGCGCGCACGATCGTCTGGGGCGGTGCGCGCTATCAGATGTCGAGCGAGATTGGCCTGAACGCGGGTGTCTACCACACCGACTCGCGCACGCCGGCGATCGGCCACCCGACGCTGTTCATCGCGAGCACCACGTACGCGCTGTCGAAACGCACCGTCGCCTATGTGAACCTCGGCTACGCGCGCAACCGCGGCCAGAGTTCGCAGACCGTCTACGAATACGACCCGACGCCGCTCGCCGGCGCATCGCAGTTCGGCGCGATGGTCGGCATCTATCACCTGTTCTGATTCCCCCCACGAGATCCCGCCATGAAAACCCTTTCTACGGATGCCGCACTCCCGCCCGACAGCGGCGCGCCGACCTTCGCGCGCTCGACGCTCGTCGCGCTCGTCGTGTTCGCGGCCATCACGCCACTGCTGCTGCTCGTGGCGCCCGCCGTCGCCGGCCAGCTCGCGACGCAGCTCGGGTTGTCCGCGTCGCAGATCGGCACCTACTTCTTCGTCGAACTCGGCGCGTTCAGCCTCGCGACCGTGCCGTCGTACCTGTGGCTCGGCCGGGTCGACGCGCGCCGCGTCGCGGCGTTCGCCATCGCGCTGTTCGGCGCGGGCAACCTGCTGACCGCGCTGTGGATGCCGGGCTTCGTCGCGCTGCTCGCGCTGCGCGCCGTCACCGCGCTCGGCGGCGGCTCACTGATGGTGCTCTGTATGACGAGCGCCGCGACGAGCGAGAACAACGACCGTGTGTACGGCCTGTGGGTCGTCGGCCAGTTGATCGCGGGTGCAATCGGCCTGTTCGCGCTGCCGCACGTGTTCGCGGCGTTCGGGCTGCGCGCGCTGTATGTCGCGCTCGCCGCGCTCGCGCTGCTCGCGGCGCCGCTGTCGCGCGGCTTTCCGTCATCGCTGGGCGCGCGAACCGCGCCTGCGCAAAACACGCGCGGCGCGGCGGCACATACGCCGCATAGTTTCGTCGTGCTCGCGATCGGCGCGGTACTGACGTTCTATCTCGCGATCGGCAGCGTGTGGACGTTCGCAAGCCGTGCCGCGAACGAAGCCGGACTCGATCCGCAGTCGACCGGCAACGTACTCGCGATCGCGAGCGTGATGGGCATTGCCGGCGCGGCGCTCGCGTCGTGCGCAGGCGGCCGGCTCGCCCGGCGCGCGATGCTCGCGGCCGGTTACGCGCTGCTGGCCGCCTCGCTCGTCGCGCTCGCGGTGATGCGACACGCCGGCGGCTACAGCGCGGCGATCTTCGCATTCAAGTTCGCGTGGACGTTCGTGCTGCCGTTCATCCTCGCGACCGTCGCGCAGATCGACACATCGGGCCGCCTCGTCGCCACGCTCAATTTCGTGATCGGCGCGGGCCTCGCGGCCGGCCCGCTGCTGGCCGGGCTGATGCTCGACGCCGGCGGCACGATGCACGCGCTGTTCGCGGCCGCGACGGCCGTCGCGATCGTGTCTTTCGCCGCGCTGCGCCGCATCGATCGGCGCACGCGCCCTTCCGTTTCCTCCCAACCGTGACAGGTCACGCACATCCATGAATCGCACTGCCTTCTTCACCGACGAACGCACTTTCTGGCATACCGGCGGCACGCATGCGCTGTTCTTCCCGGTCGGCGGCTGGGTCCAGCCGCCGTCGAGCGCAGGCTACGCGGAATCGCCCGATTCGAAGCGCCGTTTCCTGTCGCTGGTGCAGGCCTCGGGTCTGGCCGCTCAGCTCGACCTGCGCGGCGCCGAACCGGCCTCGACCGCCGACCTGCTGCGCATTCATCCCGCGCACTATCTCGACGCGTTCCGCGCACTCAGCGACGCAAACGGCGGCGACCTCGGCGATCTCGCGCCGTTCGGCAAGGGTAGCTACGAGATTGCTGCACTGTCGGCCGGCCTCGCGATCGCGGCTGTCGATACGGTCGTCGGCGACCGTGCGGCGAACGCGTTCTCGCTGTCGCGGCCGCCCGGCCACCACTGCCTGCGCGATCGCCCGATGGGCTTCTGCCTGCTGGCGAACATCCCGATCGCGATCGAGGCTGCCCGCGCGAAACACGGCATCGAGCGGGTCGCGGTGATCGACTGGGACGTGCATCACGGCAACGGCACGCAGTCGATCTACTACGACGATCCGGACACGCTGACGATCTCGCTGCACCAGGACCGCTGCTTCCCGCCCGGCTACAGCGGCGCGGACGATCGCGGCCAGGGCGCGGGCGTCGGCGCGAACCTGAACGTGCCGCTGCTCGCGGGCGGCGGCGACGATGCGTATCGCTACGCGTTCGAACGGATCGTGCTGCCGGCGCTGGAGCGTTTCCGGCCCGAGCTGATCGTGGTCGCCAGCGGCCTCGACGCCAGCGCAGTCGACCCGCTCGCGCGCATGCAACTGCATACCGACAGCTACCGGTTCATGACGCGCGCGGTGAAGGATGCCGCGCAACGCCATTGCGGCGGGCGGCTCGCGATCGTTCACGAAGGCGGCTATTCGGAAGCGTACGTGCCGTTCTGCGGGCTCGCGATCGCCGAGGAGCTGGCCGGCATTCGCACCGACGTCGCCGATCCGATGCTCGACCTCGCGATCGCGCAGCAGCCTGGCGAGCGGTTCGTCGCGTTCCAGCGCGAACTGCTCGATGAACTGGCGGTGTCGTTCGGGTTGTAGCACGCGCTGGTAGACGCGACGAGGGCCGGCCTGCGCCGGCCCTCTTGCGCGATCGGTGCGGATGGGGTTTCCTGTGCTTTTATCCCCGTTCCGGCCCGAAGCCGCACTCTTCCGATGAAACCGTCCCCGCGCGACAACAATGACGATGCCAAGACGCGCCGCCAGCCCTCGAAGCTGGTCCTGAACATCGCCGCCGTGACGGTCGGCCTCATCACGTTCGCGATCGGCGCGGCGTGGGTGATCTATAGCTGGGTGGTCGATCGCGAAGCGCAGTATTTCGCGATACCGCTGGTCTTCTCGGTGCCGGTGATCGTGGCGGTAGCGATCCGGAGTTTCTGGGAATAAGCGCGCCTGAAACGACGAAGCGCCGCGGGTCGGGCGACGCGCGGCGCTGGGTGTCGTGCTTGTTTCAGATGAGGCGGAGATCTCCGCGGTTCGCCTGAGGGCCGGTCACAGGCCCGGGCGCGGGCACGGATTGGAGACTGCGCCCTGATATCCGCCGGTGACGATGCCGAGCGCGGCACCGGCCAGCGACGTGCCGAGGGCTTTCAGTACGTTTTCCGTGGAGAACGTCTCGCCGCTCGTCATCACCCGCCCCGAGTACGCAGAGCACGCCGACGACGATGAAACCGTCTGCGCGGGCCTGGCACTCCATGCAATGTTCTCGGCAGGCGTATTGGCAAAAGCCGGCGCGACCAGCATCAGCGCCAGTACGGACATCGGAATGCGGACGGTGTTTTTCATCGGTGGTCTTCGGCGTAATTGCGTTTCTTATATGGGAAGTGAACACGACATTACACGCGGCACGAATTTTCGTGCACCGCTTGCCCAGGCTCGCGTGCCGGGAAAGGCGACGACATCAACGAAAAAAGCGCTGCGGTCAATCGACCGACAGCGCTTCTTGATGAACGGCCCCTGACGGAGGCGCGTTCGACTTCTGGTGCGTGAGGCCGGACTCGAACCGGCACACCCTTGCGGGCGTCAGGACCTAAACCTGGTGCGTCTACCAATTTCGCCACTCACGCGGATTTTCCGTCGCCTGACCACGCGGCACGCAAGATGCGTTTCCACGCGCCCGGGACACCGCGCCGGCCTGTAACCGACACGCCCGATCAGGCGAGCGCGAGATTCTACCCGATCCGCGCGGCGTTGTCTCGCCCTCGCCGACACCCGTCGTGCAGCGGTGCTAGAATGCCGCGCTCGACGTTTCGGCATCGCGCCGCCGCGCGTCCCCCGAACCCGCCCCCACCCGATTCCGCCCGTGAACTTCGACGACTACTGTCAGCAAAAGGCCGCCCCTGCGGGCTCCAGCGTCTACTACGCGCTGCGCCAGGCGCCGCTCGCCTCGCAGCCGCGCCTGACCGCGCTATTCGCGCTGCGTCGCGAACTCGAGGAAACGGTCAAGGAAACCAGCGACCCGACCATCGGGCACACGAAGCTCGCGTGGTGGCACAAGGAACTCGCGGCGCTGGCCGACGGGCAGCCGTCGCACCCGGTCACGAAGGCGCTCGCGCAGCATCATCCGGCGATCGCCGCCGAGGCCGACGCATTGCGCACGCTCGTCAACGGTTACGGGATGGATCTCGAACAGGCCCGCTACCTCGATTTCGCGAACCTGCAGCGCTATATCGCCCAGGTCGGCGGCACCTTCGCGTCGCTGGTCGCGCGCGCCAGCGCCGCGAACCCGGCCGACCCGCAACCGTGGGCCGCGGACGCCGGCCGCGCGCTGATGCTCGCGCAATTCGTGCAGGAACTCGGCAACGATGCGCGCCACGGCCGCATCTACCTGCCGATCGACGAACTGCAGCGCTACAACGTGACCGCGGCCGATCTGCTGAACCGTCGCTACAGCCCGGCCTTCACCGAATTGCTGCAATTCCAGACGGCCCGCGCGCGCGAAGCGCTGATGGCCGCCGAAGCAGCGATCCCCGCATCCGAACGCCGCGCGCAGCGCACGCTGCGTGCACAGATCGCCCTGGCCGGCTCATTGCTCGACGAAATCGAGCGCGACGGCTTCCAGGTACTGCACCAGCGCATCGCGCTGACGCCGATCCGCAAGCTGTGGGTCGCGTGGCGCACCGCGCGCCGACGCTGACCCGGGCGCCTCACGCCTTCAACAACGGCAACGTGTCGAAGCGCTGCTGCAGCACGCGCGTCGCATCGAGCCCCCACCACGGCCCGAGCACGGTCGCGTAGAGCTGGCGGAAATCGACCGCGACCGGCAGGTTGCCGTTGCCGTCGAGCCGCCCGAGCGCCGGCGGCGCACCATACAGCCCGCCGGCCACGCGCCCGCCCATCACGAAATGCGGCGCGGCCGTGCCGTGATCGGTGCCGTTGCTCTGGTTCTCCCGCACGCGCCGCCCGAATTCCGCATACGTCATCACGAGCGTCTGGTTCCAGCGGCCGAGTTCGATCAACGCGCCGCGCATCGCGCTCATCCCTTCCGCGAACTGCTTGAGCAGCGCGGCTTGCTGCCCCGGCTGGTTCTGGTGCGTATCGAAGCCGTTGAGCGTCAGGCGCAGCACCGCGACGCCGTCCTGCGCGCCGGGCCCGGACGTCTCGCACGCGGCCAGCACCTGCATCGCGGTCTTGACCGACGTGCCGAACGCGCCGGCCGGAAACGCCGTCCGGAATTCACGCATCCCGCCGCGCGGGCGCAGCCGGTCGGCCGCCTTCACGATGTCGTTCTCGACGTCGATGATGTGCGCGAGCGCGGGGTTCTGTTCACGCAGCGACGACGGCTCGGCAAGCCGGGCCGCACGAATGAACTGCGCGGGATTGACGAGCGCGATCGCACGTGCACCGTTCGAGAGCGGCCCCATCTCGGCGCTGCCGAGCACGACGCCGTCCGCCGCGAAACCGGGCGGCACGGGCGCCTGCGCAAACGTGCGCGTGAGCCAGCCTTCGTGCAGGTACTGGTCCGAACGCGACGCCGTATCCCAGATCTCGATCGAGCGGAAATGCGACAGGTTCGGCTGCGGATAGCCGACGCCCTGCACGACCGCGACCTGCCCGTCGCGCCACAGCGGCATCAGCGGCGCAAGCGACGGATGCAGCCCCGTGTGCGCGTCGAGTTGCAGCACCTGCTCGCGCTTGATGCCGATGCTGCGCCGGAACTGGTAATACAGCGGGTCCGCATACGGCACCACCGTGTTGAGGCCGTCGTTGCCGCCCTTCAGCTCGACGAGGATCAGCACGTTCGCATACCCGGCCGCCGGCTGGTGCGCCGCCTGCGCCACGGAAGCCGCCATCGCAGGCGCCTGCCACATCGACACGCCGGCCGCGGCCGCAGCGCCCGTCAGCGTCAGAAAATCACGTCGGTTCATCGCGCATCCTTTGGTTCGCCGCCCGGCACCTTTGCCACACCGGCTCCCCGCTTCATCGTCGTTCGAATCATTTCAGTTGATAGGCCGGATCCATCAGCAGCGCTTCGAGATACGCGCTGCCGGTGGAATCCGTGTCGATCGCCGCGACCGGCGACAACTGCAGCACCGCGTGCTGCAACTGAAGCTCGGTCGACAAACCCGCGGTTGCCTGCGGCCGTGCGCGATATTGTGCAAGCCAGCGTTCGAGGTCGAAACGCAGGCCGGCGCGTGCGGACTTGGCTGGCGCTCCACGCATGCCGGCTGCCGACGCCGTCTCGACCACCGGCATCGCATGCGCGCGGCCATTCGGCGGCGGCACCATCGGATGCGCCGGCGGGTGCATGCCGGCCGTCTCCGTCGCGCGGAACAGTTGCTCGACGAACTGCTTGCGCGCGAGCAGCGTGGTGCTGTTGATCCACAGCGCGCCGCCCGGCCAGCCCTTCACGTTCGGCGGGTAAAACAGGTTCTGCCCGAGCGTGCGCACGGTGTTCGCGAGCATCTGCGGATCGCCGTATGAAACGTCGAACAGCCGCACCGACCCGACGACGAATTCCGCCGGCGACTTGACGAGCACGCCGCGGTTGCGCGGATCCCAGAAGGCGTCGGTCGACCACAGCGCGGCGAGCGCCGCGCGAATGTCATAACCACTCGATCGAAACCGTTCGGCCACCGCGTCGAGCGCACCCGGGTCGGGCGTATCGGACACGAACTCGCGCCACAGCTTGGCGGCGATGAAGCGCGCGGTGCCCGGCCGCTTCAGCAGGATGTCGAGAAACCCGTCGCCGTCGAACGGCCCCGTTTCGCCGAGAATCGTCTTGTCGCCCGCATCGTGCCAATCCGGCCGCACCGCGAAGCGCAGCGTATCGGGATCGACCGTCCAGCCCGTCATCGCCCGCGCGGCTTCGGTCACGTCGTATTGCGTGTAATGCCCTTCGCCGAGCGTGAACAACTCCATCACCTCGCGCGCGAAATTCTCGTTCGGGCGCCCCTTGCGATTGCTCGCGCCGTCGAGATACTGCAGCATCGCCGGATCCTTCGCGACCGCGTGCAGCAGCGTGCCAAAGTTGCCGAGCGCCTCGCGGCGAAACAGCGCGTTCTGCGCGGCCATCGTCTGCGGGTATGGCACCTTGTCCTGCCCCGACGTGAAGTGCCCGTGCCAGAACAGCGTCATGCGCTCGGTCAGCGGCGACGGCGTGACGACCATCTCGTTGACCCATGCCGCGCGCAACGCATCGTACCGAACGTTGCGCTCGCGCTGCTCGTCGCGCCGCATGTCGGGGGTCAGCGCCTGGCGCTGCGCGCGCGTCGGCGGCAGCTCGGCGATCCAGTCGGGCCACGTCGTGACGGGGTCGAGGCGAACGTTGCCGAGCGTATCGGCCACGACCTGCGCGCGCGTCATGCCGACGACGCGCGCAACATCGGCGGGCGCGGGAGAGAAGCCGGTACGACTCAGGAAAAACAATGCATCGTCGGCGTCGAGCGGCGACTGCATGGCGGGCGACGGCGCCGGTGCGGCAGCGTTCGCTTTCATCGTCATGGACTCCCGGAGCGCACCGGCGGTGCGGATGCCGGTACAACGGCAATCGGCAGGCGAAAGTTGACGGGAAAATTGCTACGAATCTTTTCAGCGCGAAGGATTTCGCGCAGGGCGAAAGACAGCGCGTCAGCGCTTGTACAGCTCGCGAACGGCGTCCTCGATGTGCTGGCGCAAAAGGTGGCGCTCCTCGGGCGTCATGTGCCCGTCGCGGCGGCGCTGTTCGAGATCGGGAGGCACGGCGGAACGGGCCGTCATCTCGGCGGTACGATCGGCCTGCGGCGCCTTGCCGCGCGGCAGCTTGCGCGACGATGCGCCCTGCTCGGGGCGCTGCGCATACGCGAAGTTCGACGCATACGGACCGGCAAGCGCGATCGTCAGCATCAGTGCAATCCGGGCAGATCGCATGACCGTCCTCGCTTCTTTGGTCGATTTGTTCCCTTCGTCACGCGGCAACCGGTTACCTCTGGTACTTGAAAAACCCTGCGGAATTCGGGTGTGCAAAGATGAAAGATGGAGTGCAGGGGAGTATCTACCGAATTTCGGCTTCGAGTAAAGGAATCTCTATAGCCTGCCTTTACTCCGCGCGACACTACGGGTAAATTTTGTAACCGACTGTAACGCCCGAAAATACGCGGCCGTGCGTCAATTCCCATTCGCGATAAGATGCCGATCATGGAAACGAAAAACCCCTCCAAGATTCTCGTCGTCGACGACGACCCGCGCTTGCGCGATCTGCTGCGCCGCTATCTCGGCGAGCAGGGTTTCAATGTCTACGTCGCCGAAAACGCGACCGCAATGAACAAGCTCTGGGTCCGCGAGCGTTTCGACCTGCTCGTGCTCGACCTGATGCTCCCGGGCGAAGACGGCCTGTCGATCTGCCGCCGCCTGCGCGGCAGCAACGACCGCACGCCGATCATCATGCTCACCGCGAAGGGCGAGGATGTGGACCGCATCGTCGGCCTCGAGATGGGCGCCGACGATTACCTGCCGAAACCGTTCAACCCGCGCGAACTCGTTGCGCGCATTCATGCGGTGCTGCGTCGCCAGGCGCCGGCCGAACTGCCGGGCGCCCCGTCGGAAACCACCGAGGTGTTCGAGTTCGGCGAGTTCTCGCTGAACCTCGCCACGCGCACGCTGACGAAGTCCGGCCAGGAAATTCCGCTCACCACCGGCGAATTCTCGGTGCTGAAGGTGTTCGCGCGTCATCCGCGCCAGCCGCTGTCGCGGGAGAAGCTGATGGAACTCGCGCGCGGCCGTGAATACGAAGTGTTCGACCGCAGCCTCGACGTGCAGATTTCGCGCCTGCGCAAGCTGATCGAACCGGATCCGGGCAGCCCGCGTTTCATCCAGACCGTCTGGGGCCTCGGCTACGTGTTCATCCCGGACGGCGCCGCCTGACCTTTCTCCTTCCCGGTTTCGCCCGCCCACGGCCCGTCCCATGCGTATCGACCGGCGCCTCCTGCAGCTCGCGTTCGGCGGGCTGTTCTGGCGCACCTTCCTGCTGATCGCGCTGCTGATCTCGGTCAGTCTCGCCGCGTGGTTCCAGAGCTTTCGCGTGATCGAACGTGAGCCGCGGGCGCAGCGCGTCGCGCTGCAGCTCGTCGCGGTCGTGAAGCTCACGCGCACCGCCCTGCTCTATTCCGATCCCGATCTGCGGCGCGCGCTGCTGCAGGATCTCGAGAGCAACGAGGGCGTGCGCGTTTACCCGCGCGAGAAGACCGACAAGTTCAAGCTGCAGCCCGACGAATCGCTGAACCGCCTGATCGAACACGACATCCGCAGCCGCCTCGGCGACGATACCGTGATCGCTCAGTCGGTCAACGACATTCCCGGTGTGTGGATCAGCTTCAAGATCGACGACGACGATTACTGGGTCGCGCTCGACCGCGACCAGCTCGACAACGTCACGGGCTTGCAGTGGGCCGGCTGGGGCCTGTTCGCGCTCGCGTTGTCGCTGTTCGGCTCCGCGTTCATCACGAGCCTCGTGAACCGGCCGTTCTCGCGGCTCGCGCTCGCCGCGCGCCAGATCGGCTCGGGCCAGAGGCCCGAACTGCTGCCCGAGCGCGGGATGGGCGTCGCAGCCGACACCAACCGCAGCTTCAACCAGATGGTGCGCGACCTCGAGCAGCTCGAGGCCGATCGCGCGCTGATGCTCGCGGGCATCTCGCACGACCTGCGCACGCCGCTCGCGCGGCTGCGGCTCGAAACCGAGATGAGCCCGTCCGATCAGGCGACCAAGGACGCGATGGTCGACGACATCGAACAGATGGACCGCATCATCGCGGCCTTCATCGACTATGCGCGCCCGTCGCAACGCAAGCCGGAACCCGTCGACCTGTCGTCGATCGCGCAGGAAGTCGCCGCGCGCGTAGCAGGCGAGGATGGCGTCGAGATCCGCACGCGGCTCGCGCCGAGCGCGGTGATCGAAGCCGACGAGACCGACATGCGCCGCGTGATCGGCAACCTCGTCGAGAACGCGCGCAAGTACGGCCAGAGCAAGCAGGACGGCGTGTCGCACATCACGCTCGAGACACGCGTGTCGCACGCCCGCGTCGAGCTGTCGGTGAGCGACGAAGGCCCCGGCATCCCCGAGGATCAACTGCCGCTCGTGATGCGGCCGTTCTACCGCGTCGACACCGCCCGCACCAAGGCGGACGGCACGGGCCTCGGGATGGCGATCGTGCTGCGCCTCGTCGGCCGCTACCGCGGCGCGCTGCGCCTGCGCAACCGCAACCCCGAAGCAGGCCTCGAAGTCACGCTCGAATTCCCCGGCGCCGGCAAGGCGCGTGCGACTGCGTGACGCGCTCGCGCACGCTTCTTGCGCTGCACACTATCGATCCGGTTGAAAAAAACTATGAAGATCGTTAGCTAAAATCTATTGAAGCGCCTTACTAATAGTGTTATAGTTTGCCCAGGCTGTCACATCATCGTTGCAGCACCGAGGTAGCTTGACTCAGTCTTCTTCCCAACTCATACAGGAGTATCCGCATGAAAACCGTGGGCGATAAACTCGAAGCTTTCACCGTCGTAGCCGCGAAGCCGGGCTTCAACCATCACGAAGAAAACGGGCAGTCGGCATTCGAGACCGTCACCGAAGCATCGTTCCCGGGCAAGTGGAAGATCATCTACTTCTATCCGAAGGATTTCACGTTCGTGTGCCCGACGGAAATCGTCGAGTTCGCGAAGCTCACGAAGCAGTTCGAAGAGCGCGATGCCATCCTGCTGGGCGGCAGCTCGGACAACGAATTCGTCAAGCTCGCATGGCGCCGTGAGCACAAGGACCTCGACAAGCTGAACCACTACTCGTTCGGCGACGTCAAGGGCGAGCTGATCGACCAGCTCGGCGTGCGCGACAAGGAAGCCGGCGTGGCGCTGCGTGCAACGTTCATCGTCGATCCGGACAACACGATCCAGCACGTTTCGGTAAACAACCTGAACGTCGGCCGCAGCCCGGAAGAAGTCCTGCGGATTCTGGACGGCCTGCAAACGGACGAACTGTGCCCGTGCAACCGTGCAGTCGGCGGCGCAACGCTGTAAGCGCATCGATGCACGAAGCCCGCGGCGCACGTCCTGCCTGCGGGCTTTTTTAACGGCCAACCCATAGGAGATATCAATGGAATTCATCGACTCGATTAAGGCACGTATTCCCGACTACGCGAAGGACATTCGCCTGAACCTCGACGGCACGATCTCGCGCTCGTCGCTCGAAGGCACCGACGCGGTCGGCGTCGCGCTGGCGGCGGCAATCGCGGCGAAGAGCACGGTGCTCATCAAGACGATCCGCGAAGCCGGCGTCCTGTCGCCCGAAGAGACGAACGCCGTGCTGACGGCAGCCGCGCTGATGGGGATGAACAACACCTGGTATCCGTATGTCGAGATGGCCGACGATGCCGACCTGAAGACGCAACGCGCCGAGCTGCGGATGGGTGCGTATGCCACGCACGGTGGCGTCGACAAGCGCAAGTTCGAGATGTACGCGCTCGCCGCGTCGATCGTCGGCAAGTGCCACTTCTGCGTGAAGTCGCACTATGCGCTGCTGAAGAACGAGCAAGGGATGACCGTCACGCAGCTGCGCGACGTCGGCCGCATCGCGTCGGTGATCAACGCCGCCGCGCAGGTGATCGCCGCCGAAGGCGAGTAAACGGCTGCTCGAGCGGTCTCGCCGCGCGACCGGCAGCCATACCGGCGCGGCCGTCGCTCCAAACGAAAATGCCACGCACCAGCGTGGCATTTTTCATTTCCGCAGCACGGCGCGCGGAGCGAACCGCGCGCCGCAACCGCCGGGCGTCAGCCGCCCTGCCTGACCAGCAGCGCGGCGGCCTGCGCCTCGATGCCCTCGCCGCGGCCGAGATAGCCGAGCTTCTCGTTGGTTTTCGCCTTCACGTTCACGCGGTCGAGCGGCAGCCCGAGATCGGCCGCGATGTTCGCGCGCATGCCGTCGATATGCGGCGCAAGCTTCGGCGCCTGTGCGATCACGGTGCTGTCGACGTTCTGGATCGCGAAGCCGGCCGCTTTGACGCGGGCCACGCACTCGCGCAGCAGCACGCGGCTGTCGGCGCCCTTGAACGCTGCGTCCGTGTCGGAGAAATGGCGGCCGATGTCGCCGAGCGCCGCCGCGCCGAACAGCGCGTCGGTGATCGCGTGCAGCAGCACGTCCGCGTCCGAGTGGCCGAGCAGGCCGCGTTCGTAAGGAATCGTCACGCCGCCGATGATGAGGGGGCGCCCCGGGACGAGCTGGTGCACGTCGTAGCCTTGTCCGATTCTGAAATCCATGCGTGTTCCGATTGAGATGGGGTGAAAGTCAGGAAGCGTGCGCGGGGCGCGCGAGGATCGCTTCCGCAAGCGCGAAATCTTCCGGGTACGTGACCTTGAAGTTGCGCAGGCTGCCCTGCACGACGCGCGGCGTATGGCCGGCCCATTCGATCGCGCTCGCTTCGTCGGTCAGGTCGTGCCCTTCGCGCTGCGCGCGCAGGATCGCGTCGCGCAGCATGCCGATGCGGAACATCTGCGGCGTCTGCGCCTGCCACAGCGCGTCGCGCGACTCGGTGCGCGCGATCGCGTCGCCGCCGGCCGGCACGCGCTTGAGCGTATCGGCCACCGGCAGCGCGACGATGCCGCCGACCGGATCGTCCTTCAGCGTCGCGACGAGCGTGCGAATCAGCTCCGGCGTGATGCCCGGACGCGCGGCATCGTGCACGAGCACCCAGTCGCGGTCGGTCGCGCCGAATTCGGTCAGCTCGAGCAGCCCGTTCAGCACCGACGCCTGGCGCGAGCCGCCGCCGCAGCGGCGCACCGCGAAGCGCAGGCCGGCGAAGCGGCGCGCGTCGAAATGGGAATCGTCGGGCGCGAGGACGACGAGCGTCTGCGCGAATTCGCTGCACGCATCGAACGCGGCGAGCGTGTAATGCAGCAGCGCGCGGCCGGCCAGCGTGCGATATTGCTTCGGCACGGCCGAACCGGAACGGCTGCCCGTGCCGGCACAGGGAATCAGGGCGAAAAGTCGGGGAGTCACGAAAGGAAACGCCGGAAAGATGAAATCGAGAAGCGGATTTTATAATAGGTCTTTCGTCTCGACCGGCGCACCGCGATGCGCCCGTGCACGCCACCCCTGCCGTCCCTATGCCAGATAACGCTTCCACCCCGTCCGCCTCGCCCGTTGCCCGCGTCAAACCCGGCCAGCGCTTTGCCTTCGACGGCGCGCACGGTTCCGCCGACGCGCTCGCCATCGCCCGTTATCTTGCCGACAACCGCCAGGACGTGCCGCTCCTCGCGGTGATCTGTGCGAACGCGGTCGACGCGCAGCGGCTCTCGCAGGAAATCCGCTACTTCTCGCCCGATGCGCGCGTGCGCCTGCTGCCGGACTGGGAAACGCTGCCGTACGACACGTTCTCGCCGCACCAGGACCTCGTGTCCGAGCGGCTCGCGACGCTGCACGACCTCGGCGAAGGCCGCTGCGACATCCTGCTCGTGCCCGCGACCACCGCGCTGTACCGGATGCCGCCCGCGTCGTTCATGGCCGCGTACACGTTCGCGTTCGCGCAGGGCGAACGGCTCGACGAGGCGAAGCTGAAGGCGCAGCTCACGCTGGCCGGCTACGAGCACGTGAGCCAGGTCGTGCGGCCCGGCGAATACTGCGTGCGCGGCTCGCTGATCGACCTGTACCCGATGGGTTCGCCGCTGCCGTACCGGATCGACCTGTTCGACGACCAGGTCGACTCGATCCGCGCGTTCGACCCCGACACGCAGCGCAGCCTCTACCCGGTGCGCGACGTGCGCCTGTTGCCCGGCCGCGAGTTTCCGTTCGACGAAGCCGCGCGCACGGCCTTCCGCAGCCGCTGGCGCGAGACCTTCGAAGGCGACCCGAGCCGTGCGCCGATCTACAAGGACATCGGCAACGGCGTGCCGTCGGCCGGCATCGAGTATTACCTGCCGCTGTTCTTCGACGAGACGGCCACGCTGTTCCACTACCTGCCGCAGGACGCGCACCTCGTGTTCACGGGCGATCTCGAGGCTTCGATCCGCCGCTTCACGGCCGATACGAAGCAGCGCCACGCGTTCCTGTCGCACGATCGCGAGCGGCCGATCCTCGAGCCGCAGCGCCTGTTCCTGTCCGATGAGGATTTCTTCGCGTTCGCGAAACCGTTCGCACGCGTCGTGCTGCCCGCGCAACCGGCCGGCGGCTGGGCAACGGCGCTGCCCGAGCTCACCGTCGACCGGCATTCCGACGATCCGCTCGCGTCGCTGCGCACGTTCGTCGAATCGTCAGGCAAGCGCGTGCTGCTGACCGTCGAATCGGCCGGCCGCCGCGAGACGATCCTGCAACTGCTCGCCGAGCATCACCTGCGCCCCGCGTCGAACGACCACTTCGCGGGCTGGCTCGCGAGCGCCGAACGCTTCGCGCTCGGCGTCGCGCCGCTGTCGAGCGGCTTCGCGGTGCCGGGCGAAGGTTATGCGATCGTCACCGAAACCGAGCTGTACGGCGCGCTCGGCCGCCGCGCGGGCCGCCGCCGGCAGGAACAGGCCAGCAACGTCGACGCGATGGTGCGCGACCTGTCGGAGCTGAAGGTCGGCGACCCGGTCGTCCACGCGCAGCACGGCATCGGCCGCTACATGGGCCTCGTGTCGATGGATCTCGGCGAAGGCGAGACCGAATTCCTGCATCTCGAATACTCGGGCGACAGCAAGCTCTACGTGCCCGTCGCGCAATTGCACGTGATCTCGCGCTACAGCGGCGCCGATCCCGACAGCGCGCCGCTGCACGCGCTCGGCTCCGGCCAGTGGGAGCGCGCGAAGCGCAAGGCCGCGCAGCAGATCCGCGACACGGCCGCCGAGCTGCTGAACCTGTACGCGCGCCGCGCGGCCCGCGAAGGCCACGCGTTCTCGCTCGATCCGCGCGACTACGTGAAGTTCGCCGAAAGCTTCGGTTTCGAGGAAACCCCCGACCAGGCTGCCGCCATCGCGGCCGTGATCGGCGACATGACGAGCGGCAAGCCGATGGACCGCCTCGTATGCGGCGACGTCGGCTTCGGCAAGACCGAGGTCGCGCTGCGCGCGGCGTTCATCGCGGTGCTGGGCGGCAAGCAGGTCGCGCTGCTGTCGCCGACCACGCTGCTCGCCGAACAGCACACGCAGACCTTCGTCGATCGCTTCGCGGACTGGCCGGTGCGGATCGTCGAGCTGTCGCGCTTCAAGACCGCGAAGGAGGTCAACGCGGCGATCGCGCAGATCAACGAAGGCAGCGTCGACATCGTGATCGGCACGCACAAGCTGCTGTCGTCGGACGTGCAGTTCAAGCGCCTCGGCCTCGTGATCATCGACGAGGAACACCGCTTCGGCGTGCGCCAGAAGGAAGCGCTGAAGGCGCTGCGCGCGGAAGTCGACGTGCTGACGCTCACCGCGACGCCGATCCCGCGCACGCTCGGGATGGCGCTCGAAGGGCTGCGCGATTTCTCGGTCATTGCAACCGCGCCGCAGAAGCGGCTCGCGATCAAGACCTTCGTGCGTCGCGAGGAAGAAAGCGTGATCCGCGAGGCAATGCTGCGCGAACTGAAGCGCGGCGGCCAGGTGTACTTCCTGCACAACGAAGTCGAGACGATCGAGAACCGCAAGGCGATGCTCGAGGCGCTCGTGCCCGAAGCGCGCATCGTGATCGCGCACGGCCAGATGCATGAGCGCGAGCTCGAACGGGTGATGCGCGATTTCGTCGCGCAGCGCGCGAACGTGCTGCTGTGCACGACCATCATCGAGACCGGCATCGACGTGCCGAGCGCGAACACGATCATCATGCACCGCGCGGACAAGTTCGGCCTCGCGCAGCTTCACCAGCTGCGCGGCCGCGTCGGCCGCTCGCATCACCAGGCATATGCGTACCTGCTGGTCCACGATCCGCAGGCGCTGACCAAGCAGGCACAGCGCCGGCTCGAAGCGATCCAGCAGATGGAGGAACTCGGTTCGGGCTTCTATCTCGCGATGCACGACCTCGAGATCCGCGGTACCGGCGAAGTGCTCGGCGACAAGCAGTCGGGGGAAATTCACGAGATCGGCTTCCAGCTCTATACGGACATGCTGAACGACGCGGTGAAGGCGCTGAAGAACGGCAAGGAGCCCGACCTCACCGCCCCGCTCGCCGCGACGACGGAAATCAACCTGCACGCGCCGGCGATCCTGCCGGCCGACTACTGCGCGGACGTGCAGGAGCGGCTGTCGCTGTACAAGCGTCTCGCGAACTGCGAGCACGGCGACGCGATCGACGGCATCCAGGAAGAGCTGATCGACCGCTTCGGCAAGCTGCCGCCGCAGGCGCACGCGCTCGTCGAGACCCATCGGCTGCGGATCGCCGCGAAGCCGCTCGGCATCGTGAAGATCGATGCAAGCGAGGTTGCGATCGGGCTGCAGTTCGAGCCGAATCCGCCGATCGATCCGATGCGGATCATCGAGATGGTGCAGAAGCATCGGCACATCAAGCTCGCGGGCCAGGACAAGCTGCGCATCGAGACGCGCTCGCCCGACCTCGCGATCCGCGTGTCGACGATCAAGGAAACGCTGCGCGCGCTCGCGCCGAAGCAGGGAGCGGCGGCCGCGGTGCGCTGACGCGATACTGACGGGTGCGGCGTTGCTGCACCGCACTGCGCCCGGCGCGGGCGGGCCGACGCGTTTTTGAGTATGATTTTCCCATTCATCAGCCGGAGTTTTGCCATGTCCACTCTCGACGCGACGGCGCCGTCCGCCGCCGCCCCAGGCGACACGTCCCTCGTCAGCCTGCCCTGGATCAAGCGACTGGTGTCGATGGACACGACGAGCCGCGTGCCGAACCTCGGCCTGATCGAAACGGTGCGCGACGCGCTCGCGGCGAAGGGTATTGCGTCGACGATCACGCACGATCCGCGCGAAGGCTGGGCAAACCTGTTCGCAACCGTGCCCGCGCACGACGGCTCGACGAACGGCGGCATCGTGCTGTCGGGGCATACCGACGTCGTACCGGTCGACGGCCAGCAATGGGACAGCAACCCGTTCGCGCCGGAAATCCGCGACGGCCGCCTGTATGGCCGCGGCACCTGCGACATGAAGGGCTTCATCGGCGCCGCGCTCGCGCTGCTGCCCGAGATGCAGGCGACCAGGCTCGCGAAGCCGATCCATTTCGCGCTGTCCTACGACGAGGAAATCGGTTGCGCAGGCGCGCCGCTGATGATCGCCGACCTCGTCAAGCGCGGCGTGCAACCGTCCGGCTGCATCGTCGGCGAGCCGACCAGCATGCGGCCGATCATCGCGCACAAGGGCATCAACGCGTACCGCTGCTGCGTGCGCGGCCACGCGGCGCATTCGTCGCTGACGCCGAAGGGGCTGAACGCGATCGAGTACGCGGCGCGCCTCATCTGCCATATCCGCGACCTCGCCGAGCGCTTCCGCGCCGAAGGCCCGTTCGACGAACTGTACGACGTGCCGTTCACGACCGCGCAGACAAGCACGATCCAGGGCGGCAACGCGATCAACACGGTGCCGGCCGAATGCCGGTTCGACTTCGAGTTCCGCAACCTGCCGACGCTCGATCCCGAGCAGATCTTCACGCGCATCGAAGCGTATGCGCGGGAAACGCTGCTGCCGCAGATGCTGCGCGAGCATCCGAATGCCGCGATCGAGTTCTCGAAGATCGCCGCGGCGCCCGGCCTCGACGCCACCGAACAGGCCGCGATCACGCAGCTCGTACGCGCGCTGACGGCCGACCAGGACAAGCGCAAGGTCGCGTACGGCACCGAGGCCGGCCTGTTCGAACGCGCGGGCATCCCGAGCGTCGTGTGCGGGCCCGGCAACATCGAGCAGGCGCACAAGCCGAACGAATATGTCGAGCTCGCGCAGCTCGCCGGCTGCGAGCAGTTCCTGCGCAAGTTCATCCGCAGCATGTCGGTCGACGCACACTGACTGCCCCCGCCACGCCGGCCCGCGTGTGCGGGCCGGCCCACTCCGCCACCCGCCACGTCATGTCGACTGAACAACAGGGCAACGCCCATACGACGATCGACGGCGAGCCGATCCCGACGCTCGACGACATCGCCGCGCAGCATTTCGCACTGTCGCCGTGGGTCGCGCGCACGCCCGTGTTCGAACGCGCCGACCTGCCGTCCCTCGAGGGCACGCACGTCAACTTCAAGTTCGAGTTGCTGCAGGTCAGCGGCAGCTTCAAGGCGCGCGGCGCATTCACGCACTTGCTCGCACTCGACGAGGCGCGCAAGAACGCCGGCGTCACCTGCGTATCGGCCGGCAATCACGCGGCGGCCGTCGCGTATGCGGCGATGCGGCTCGGCAGCAGCGCCAAGGTCGTGATGTTCCATACCGCGAGCCCGTCGCGCATCGCGCAGTGCAAGCAGTACCGCGCGGAAGTCGTGCTGGCCGGCAGCGCGTCGCAGGCGTTCGATCTCGTCCGGCGGATCGAGGCCGAGGAAGGCCGCTTCTTCATCCATCCGTTCAACGGCTATCACACGATCCTCGGCACCGCGACGCTCGGTTACGAATGGGCGACCCAGACGCCCGACCTCGACGCGGTGATCGTGCCGATCGGCGGCGGCGGGCTCGCGGCCGGCATGGCGACCGCGCTGCGGCTCGCGAATCCGCGCGTGCACGTGTACGGCGTCGAGCCGGAACGCGCCGACGCGATGAGCCGCAGCTTCGCGGCGAATCACACGATCAAGATGAGCGCGATGCAGACGATCGCCGATTCGCTGATGGCGCCGCATACCGAGGAATACAGCTACCAGCTGTGCCGGCGCCACGTCGACCGCATCGTCACCGTCTCCGACGACGCGCTGCGTGCCGCGATGCTGTTCCTGTTCTCGCAACTGAAACTGTCGGTCGAACCGGCGTGCGCGGCCGCACTGGCCGCACTGCTCGGCCCGCTGCGCGAAACGCTTCAAGGAAAGCGCGTCGGCGTGCTGCTGTCAGGCACCAATACCGACCCCGGGACGCTCGGCATGCACCTCGCGCACGCGAAACTGCAGCACTGACCCCACGTCGGGCACGCGTGGACAAACCTAGGGTTATCCCCAGATTATGTTGACAGCCCTGTTGATAACCCGCCGGACAAGCACGCAAGTGGTTGAGCGCGCAGCGTTTTGCACACGCGAAGGTCGATCGTCACGAAATGGGCAAATGCAGCCGCTGGCCGTATGCGCAATGGTGATCGCGCTGCTCGCCGGTTGCGCGGCACCGCCCTCGCCCGTCGTCGGCGCGCCGTCGGCCTGCACGCAGCCGGGCGGGAACCCCATGCTGCTGGCCGACCTGCTGTTCGGGCGAGACATCGCGGGGCGCGGCCCCGTCACCGATGCCGAACGCGCGGCATTCCTCGCCGACACGGTCACACCGAGGTTCCCCGACGGCCTCACCTACTGGGACACGCACGGCCAGTGGCGCGACCGGGCCAGCGGTACGATCACACGCGAAGACAGCTTCGTGATCCGTATCATCGCCGACGATACGCCCGACACGCGTGCACGGCTCACCGCGATCCGGCAAGCGTACATACAGCGATTCCATCAGCAATCGGTCGGCATCACGCTCGTACCGGCCTGCGCGTCGTTCTGATTTCCCTTCTTCCTACCGACACTTCGCGCAAAAAAAACGGGCGCCCGAAGGCGCCCGTCGCGTGCCGGCACGGCGGCATGCCGCTTACTTGTTCTCGAACATATCCATGATCTGCTGCTTCTCCTGCGGCGTGACGGGCGGCGGCGCAAGCCCCGCCGCACCGGCCGAGCCGAGTGCGTCGTTCGCGCTGATCGAGTTTTCAGCCGGGTTGATGTCGACGTTCGCGACGAAGCCGTTGCCCGGCGTGCGATCGGCGTAGTACAGCTCGCCGTCGATCGAGGTCAGGCCGTCCGGCATCGGCATCTGCTGCTCGGGCACGCCGTTCAGCGCGGTGCGCATGTAATTCACCCAGATCGGCAACGCGAGCTGCGCGCCGAATTCGCGGCTGCCCAGGCTCTTCGGCTGGTCGAAGCCCATCCACGCGACCGCGACGAGCGACTGCTGGTAGCCGGCGAACCAGCCGTCCTTCGCGTCGTTCGTCGTACCGGTCTTGCCCTGCAGGTCGCTGCGGCCCAGTACGTTGGTGCCCGCGCCCGTGCCGGCCGTCGCGACCGAATGCAGCAGGCTGTTCATCACGTACGCGTTGCGGCCTTCGATCGTGCGCGGCGCCGTGCTGCCCGCGAGCACCGGCTGCGACTTCTGCAGCGGCTGGCCGCGTGCGTCGTCGACCTCGGCGATCAGGTACGGATCGACCTTGTAGCCGCCGTTCGCGAACACCGCATAGCCGGTCGCGAGTTGCAGCGGCGTCACGAGGCCCGCGCCGAGCGCCATCGGCAGGTAAGGCGGCGTCTTCGCGGGATCGAAGCCGAAGCGCTGCGTCACGTACTGCTGCGCATACTGCGTGCCGATCGACGCGAGGATCCGGATCGACACGAGGTTCTTCGAACGCTGCAGGCCGGTGCGCATCGTCATCGGGCCGTCCGGCTGGTCGTCGTCCTTCGGCTCCCATGCGGTGCCGCCCGGCACGCTCGGCGGGAAGTACAGCGGCGCGTCGTTGATCATCGTCGCCGGCCCCATGCCCTTGTCGAGCGAGGCCGAGTAGATGAACGGCTTGAACGACGAGCCCGGCTGCCGCCATGCTTGCGTCACGTGGTTGAACTTGCTCTTGTTGAAATCGAAGCCGCCGACGAGCGAGCGGATCGCGCCATCCTGCGGCGCGATCGCGACGAGCGCGCCTTCGACCTGCGGCAGCTGCACGACCTGCCAGCCCGTCTTGCCGTCCTTCAGCACGCGCACGACCGAACCCGGCTTGATGCGCAGCGTGTCGTTCGCGCGGGGGCCGAGCGCGGCCGCCACGAAGCGCAGCCCGGCCGGACCGATCGTCGTGGTCGCGCCGCCGACGAACTGCACCTCGACCGCGTTCGGCGACGCCGACAGCACCACCGCAGACTGCAGGTCGCCGTTGTCCGGGTGATCGGCGAGCGCGTCGTCGATCGCCTCGTCGCGGTCGTCGCCGGCCGCGGGCAGCTTGATCGACGCTTCCGGCCCGCGATAGCCGTGGCGGCGCTCGTAGTCGAGAATGCCGCGACGCACGGCCTGGTACGCGGCTTCCTGGTCGGACGAGTTGATCGTCGTCGTGACGGTCAGCCCGCGCGTATAGGTTTCGTCCTTGTACTGCTGGTACATCATCTGCCGCACCATCTCGGCAACGTACTCGCCGTGCACCGCGTACTGGTTGCCCGGCGTACGCACGTGGATCTCTTCCTTCACGGCCGCGTCGTACTGCGGCTGCGTGATGTAGCCGACCTCGAGCATGCGCTTCAGGATGTATTCCTGGCGCACCTTCGCGCGCTTCGGATTGACGACCGGGTTATACGCGGACGGCGCCTTCGGCAGCCCCGCGAGCATCGCCGCTTCCGCGAGCGTGATGTCCTTCAGGTCCTTGCCGAAATAGACGCGCGCGGCGGCCGCGAAGCCGTACGAGCGCTGGCCGAGATAGATCTGGTTCATGTACAGCTCGAGGATCTGGTCCTTCGTCAGGGCCCTCTCGATCTTGTACGCGAGCAGCATTTCGTAAATCTTGCGCGTATAGGTCTTCTCGCTCGACAGGAAGAAGTTGCGCGCGACCTGCATCGTGATCGTGCTCGCACCCTGGCGCGCGCCGCCGTGCATCAGGTCGGCGACGCCCGCGCGAAGGATGCCGACGAAGTCGACGCCGCCGTGTTCGTAGAAGCGGTAGTCCTCGATCGCGAGCACGGCCTTCTTCATCACGTCCGGAATGTCCTGGAAGCGCACGAGGCTGCGGCGCTCCTCGCCGAACTCGCCGATCAGCACATGATCGGCCGTGAACACGCGCAGCGGCACCTTCGGCTGGTAGTTGGTCAGCGCGTCGAGCGACGGCAGCTGCGGCGCCATCACGACCAGCGCGTAGCCGACGATCAGCGCGCCGACGATCGCCAGCGTCGCGAACAGGCCGGCGAACCACAGCACGACGCGCGAGCCGAACGAGCGACGGTGCCCGCCGCCGCTGCGCTGGGTGCGGCGGTCGTCGTTGCGATGGTCGCGATCGTCGTCATCGGGGTAATAGGCTCCGGACGGCGAACGGCGCAGCGTGTAGTGGGGTTCGTTCCTGTCGGAAGAAGAAGGCGGTCGTTTGATAATTGGCATGTCGGAATGGCGGGTGTACGTGGCACCCTCGGACGCATGCGGAAATGCAGGCGAATGAATCAGAGCGGATACGGCGTGATACGGCTGTCACGTCGACAGACCCCGCCGCGCGGCAATCCGTTCCCGCGACGTGACAGCGCATTTTAATGAAATCGACCGGGTGCCTTCGCGATTTTTTGTAAAAATTCCCGCAATGCCGTGATTTGAGGAACGTATTGTCGGCATCCTCTGCCTATCATGGACACGCAATATGGCGCGCACGGCCGATATTCTTTCAACCGCGAAAGGTTCGACATCCTGATGCGCAAGCCGCTTGAACTCGCGCGTTTAAGCCGTATTTAAGTGAACCGGTGGTGTAATATCCGCCGGCTCATGCGGGTCGGAACCGGCTCGCAACGGGCACTGCCGCGGTCACGCGGCGCCTTTCAACCACGGAGGATTTCATGTCGCTTTTCGACTCTGTTTCGCGCACGATCAAAGGCCTGCTGAACGATGCGGCCGATTCGGTACAGGATCCGTCGCGCGACGCACGGCAGATCGTGCGGGAGCTCGACGACAGCATCGGCCGTGCCGAGAATTCGCTGATCGAGATCGAGGCACAGGTCGCGACCCAGCGCAGCAAGCGCGATGCGGCCGACGACAAGGTGAAGAAGTACGAGGACGGCGCGAAGCGCGCGCTGCAGGCCGGCGATGAAGCACTCGCACGCGAGGCACTCAGCGCACAGTCGAACGCGGAAGCCGAGCGCGACGCGCTCGCGGCCGAGTTGTCGACGCTCGAGCCGTCGGTCGACAAGCTGAAGGGGCAGATCGCCGACATGCGTCAGCGCCGCAACGACCTGAATGCACGCTCGAACATCCTGCAGGCCAAGCAGGAAATCGCGCAGGCGAAGGACGTCGCGGCCAGCGCCCTGGGCGGCATCGGCGGCAAGAACCTGTCCGAGGATTTCCAGAAGCTCGAGGACAAGGTCGCGCTGCAGAACGCACGCTCGGACGCACGCCTGAATTCGGCCGACACGTCGAGCGGCAAGGCGCTCGACGACAAGCTCGCCGCGCTGAACAAGGGCCCGTCGGTCGAGGATCGCCTCGCCGCGCTGAAGAAGCAGCTCGATACGCCCGCGCAGTAACGGCAACCGCGGGCAACCGCGCCGCCGCCCGCCCCGGGCGCGGCGCGAACCGATCGTCAGGAGACGGGCGCCTGCGCCCGGTTCGACCATGAAGAAATCTCTCGCCGCACTCGGCCTCTCGCTGATGTTGCTGTCGTCCGCCGCGTTTGCGGTCCCGTCGCTGCAGCAGGTCGAGCAATCGATCGCGCAACGCAACTGGCAGCAAGCCGACACGCAGCTGTCGCAAGTCATCGACGCCCATCCGAACAACGCGCACGCGCGCTACCTGTACGCACAGGTGCTGGATCGTGAAGGCCGCGCGTCCGACGCCCTCGAGCAGCTGCAGCGCGCCAAGTCGCTCGATCCGCAACTCAAGTTCACCGACGCATCGCGCTTCGCGCAGACGGAGTCGCGCATCCGCGCCGACGCCGCGCGCGTGAACGGCAACGTGCCTTCGGCCACGCAGGCCGGTACGCTGCAATCGTCGCTCGCGCCCGCCGTCGCGCCGGCCGAAAAACACGGGCCGTCGACCGGCATGTGGATCGGCCTCGGGCTGATCGTCGCGGTGATCGCGCTGGTGCTGCGCTGGACGCTGCGGCGTGCGCGCACGGCCGACGACAGCCGAGCCGACGACGAACGCCGCACGCAGCTCAAGCGTGCCACCGACGTGCTGAACGACATCCGTCCGCTGAAACTCGACGCGAAGCTGTCGACGGCGCCCGGCGCCGCGGCGCTCACGGGTGAACTCGACGCGATCGAGACCGATGCGCGCACGCTCGTCGAATCGCTCTCGAACGGCAAGAATCCGGTGCCGCCGTATCGCATCGACGAACTCGAACAGCGTCATGCGAGCGTGAAGGCACGCGTCGAAGGCCGCCCCGATCCGGCCGCGCAACCCGCGGCACCGGCGAACGGCAGCGGCTCCGTGTATGCGCAGGAAGCCGATCGCATGACGGGCGCGCAAGGCCAGCCGTATCCGCAGCAGCCCTACCCGCAACAGCAACCGCCGGTCGTGATCCAGCAAGGCGGCGGCGGTTTCGGCGGCGGCATGGGCGGGCTGCTGACCGGCGTACTGCTCGGCGAAGCGATGTCGGGCGGCCGCGAGCGCGTGGTCGAACGCGACGTGATCGTCGACGGCGAGCGCCGCCGGCAGGACAACGACCCGGGCTTCGACCTCGGCCGCGGCGACAGTTCGAACTGGAGCGACGGCAACGGCGGCGGCATGGATCTCGGCAGCAACGACGACGGCTGGACCGACGACAACACCTGACGCCGCGCAGCGCGTCGACGCACCCGCGACGCGCTGCAACGCACGCCACGCTTCCCTGCATGCCGGCCGCGCCGACCCGCGGATTTGTCAATCATTTCAAGATGGACTACCGGCAATGGGGAGCGTTCGCTATCATGCGGCCATCGGCGTGCCACCGACCCTCATTCGACGCTCTGCATCCCTGCGCGTCGCGGCACGCCTCCCCTCGCCCCAACCAGGAGAAAGCCGCTCATGAGCATCATCAAGGAATTCAAGGAGTTCGCCGTCAAGGGCAACGTCATGGATCTCGCCGTCGGCGTGATCATCGGCGGCGCGTTCTCGAAGATCGTCGACTCGGTCGTGAAAGACCTCATCATGCCGGTCATCGGCGTGCTGACCGGCGGCCTGGATTTCTCGAACAAGTTCGTTCTGCTCGGCACCATTCCCCCGACGTTCAAGGGTAATCCCGATTCGTTCAAGGATCTGCAGGCCGCAGGTGTCGCCGCGTTCGGCTACGGCTCGTTCATCACGGTGGCAATCAATTTCGTCATCCTCGCGTTCATCATTTTCCTGATGGTGAAATTCATCAACAAGCTGCGCAAGCCGGAAGAAGCCGCACCGGCCGCGACGCCGGAAGACACCGTGCTGCTGCGCGAGATCCGCGATTCGCTGAAGCAGCGCTGATCGCCAAGCGTCCCGCCAGCCAGGCCCGCCTCGTGCGGGCCTTTTTATTGCGCGCGATGCACCGCCGCACGCGGCCTATCTCACTTTTTTGTGACGGGCGAATGCACGCGCGGGGAAAGCAGGTCTATGATGGAGACTAAACGACAGTACGGGCGCCAAGACGCTGGCTGTGTCGATCATGGCGAGCAGGTCGACGGGAGACATTGATCGTCGTACTGCACGAAGGCAGCATTTTCGTGTGCTATAAAGGATCGACATGCGGCGTACATAGCCGGGAGTGGGTCGCATGAAAGTGCCGCATTTCTTGCAATTGTTTTTGAGGCGAGTGTTTATGTCCTTCCCGAAAAAACGTCGGCGTGCCCAGCAGGATGGCCAGGAGTCATTCCTCGCGGTATTGCGCCACTCGAAACCGTTTGCCCAGCTCGACACCAAGATTGCCCGCGCCCGCGCGCAGGACGAACCCGTCCTGTACGCGCATGTGCTGCCCGGTCTCGACGTGCTCCTGTGCAGCGTGCGCGGCGCACAGCCGCCCTATCCGGCCATCGCCGAACTGCGCAAGCGCTGCATCGAATCGATCGCCAACGCGCTCGAGCAGCCGCTGGACGGCCTCGAGAACGGCGGATACTGGTATGAAGCAAACGGCTTCGGCTTCCTCGTGTTCGCCAGCCGTGCGCGTGCGCGCATCCTGCCCGAGTTTGGTGCAGGCACGAAAGCGAGCCTGCGCGGCGGGCTCGGCCGCCAGAACGCCGGCGACACGACACCACGCTCCCTCGGCTGATCAACCTGCCATTCGATGGGCCGCCTCCGGGCGGCCCATCTGCCATTCACGCACCCTGCTTGCCCGTCACGACGCCAGTTGACTGACGCCCGTTGCCGGGCCGCACGATGTCGATGAACGCGGCGAAATCGGCACCGGCGAGCCCTTGCGCAGCGCCGAGCCGCAGCACGTGCTGCACCGTGGCCGACACGGGCATCACCGCGCCGGTATCGCGCGCCGCGTCGGCAATCGCATCGACGTCCTTCTGGAACGTACCGAGCGCGCCGATGGGTGCATGACCACCCGACGTCATGCGCGGCACGAACGTCTGCAGCAGCACCGAATCGGCCCAGCCACCGGCCAGCGCTTCGGCCAGCCGCGCGGCATCGATGCCGCTCGCCTGCGCAAGACCGACGGCCTCGGCAATCGCGGTCACCGTCGCGGTGACGATCGCCTGGTTGCACAACTTCGCCGTCTGCCCCGCGCCCGCGTCGCCCATGTGCGTGATTCGCGACGCGTACGTGTCGATCAGCGGCCGCACCGCGTCGAGATCGGCCGTGCGGCCACCGGCCATCACCGCAAGCGTGCCGGCCTGCGCGCCGGGCACGCCGCCCGACACCGGCGCATCGACCCAGCTGACGCCGAGTGCGGCCGCGCGCGCCGCGTAATCGCGCGTCGCGGCAGGCGGAATGCTCGAATGATCGATGATGCGCCGCAGGCGGCGCGCAGCGGCGTCGCCGGAGAGTAGACCGTGCTCGCCGAACACGACGTCGCCCACCGCGCGGCCGTCGAGCACACACACAAATACCGTATCGACGCACTCCGCCAGTTCGCGCGGCGTGCCGACCACCTGCGCGCCGTCCTTCACGAGCGCCTCGGCCTTGTCGCGCGAGCGATTCCACACGCTGACCCGATGCCCGGCCGCCAGCAAATGCCGAATCATCGGCGCGCCCATCAATCCCGGTCCGCAAAATCCGACTTCCACGATGTTCCTCGTCTCCGATATGGGTTGAACTTGCCGCCCATCATACCTATCACTCAAGAAGCCGGGCACACGCGGCGCCGCCTCGGGACCACGGCTTGCACCGGCAATCCATACCGATATCCCAGGGAGCGCATCATGAGCGAGCACGTGTACAAGATGATCGAGCTGACCGGTTCGTCGCGGCAATCAAGTGACGATGCCATCCGCAACGCGATCTCGAAAGCCGGCAAGACGCTGCACAACCTGCACTGGTTTCAGGTAACCGAAACGCGCGGCCACATCGAAGGCGACCAGGTCGTGCACTGGCAAGTGACGCTGAAGGTCGGCATGCGCATCGACGACTGACTCGCACGCCACATCACACGCCGCGCCGCGATCCGGATACGCGCCCCGCGCATCCGCGCGGCGCCGCGCGCCCCCGCATTCCGCCCCGTTCGGGCCCCTTGTCCATGCCCGGCCGGCGGGTGCCTGCGGGTATCCATCTCTTGACGCTGATTTTCGTTCATATTAAAAACGATATACCCACAGTACCCCTCGATCAGCCCAGACATATAACCCGGAGAAATCATGAGTCAGCAACGCGAGGCGATCGACACGTACCTCTTGCGCGTCTTGCACACCTTGTTGATGGAGCGCAGCGTCACGCGCGCGGCCGTCAAACTGAACCAGTCGCAACCGGCGATCAGCGCCGCGCTGCGGCGCCTGCGCGACATCACCGGCGATCCGCTGCTGGTGCGCGGCAAATCCGGCATGGTGCCGACCGAATACGGGCTGCGCCTGCTCGAGCCCGTGCAGAATGCGCTGCGTGAAATCGAGCGCATCAAGTTCCAGCAGCACAACTTCGACCCGGCCACGTCGATCCGTTGCTACCGGATCGGCTGCCCCGACTACCTGAACGTGCTGTTCGTGCCGACCGTCGTCGAGCGCTTCCGCCAGGCCGCGCCAAACGCAACGCTCGAATTCCACTCGCTCGGCCCCGCGTTCGACTACGAACTCGCGCTGGAAGACGGCAAGCTCGACATCGTCGTCGGCAACTGGCCCGAGCCACCCGAGCAGTTGCACCTGTCGAACTTGTTCGTCGACGAAATCGTCTGCCTGATGAGCAACACGCACCCGTTCGCGAAGCGAGGCGGGCTCACGCTCGACCAGTACCTGAACGCACCGCATCTCGCGCCGACGCCTTACTCGGTCGGCCAGCGCGGCGCGATCGACGTGCATCTCGCGCGCGAACGGCTCAAACGCCACGTGGTCGTCACGCTGCCGTACTTCAACCTCGCGCCGTACGTGCTCGTGAAGTCCGACCTGATCTTCACGACGACGCGCCTGTTCGCCGATCACTACGCGAAGTTCCTGCCGCTGTCGGTCGTGCCGGCGCCGCTCGACTTCCCGCCGATGCAGTACTACCAGCTGTGGCACGAGCGCTGCCACTACTCCGACGAAGTGCGCTGGCTGCGCAGCCTCGTCGCCGAAGCCACCCGCACGTTGATCGAGGCGTAACGGCACACGCCGCCCGCGCCGTTACGGGCGCGGCGCGACGACGCGCCAGCGGCAGGCTCGGCCAGGCCGCCGCCGCACGGCTTCAGGATTGCTTCAGCGCGATGCCGCGACGAGCGCGTGCGCAAGCGCGTTGTGGCGCTCGATCACGGGCGGCAAGTCGAGCGTCGCCAATCGCCCTTCCCGCACCACCACCTTCCCGTTCACCACCGTGTATGCCGTCTGCGACGGCGCGCAGAACACGAGCGCCGCAACCGGATCATGCAGCGCCCCCGCGAACAGCGGCTGGCGCAGGTCGAATGCGGCGAAGTCCGCAGCCATGCCGGGCTTCAGCGCGCCGATATCGTCACGGTTCAGCACCTTCGCGCCGCCGAGCGTCGCGATCTCGAGCGCTTCACGCGCGGTCATCGCATCGGGCCCGAAACCGACCCGCTGCAGCAGCAGCGCCTGCCGCACTTCCGCAACCATCTGCGCGCCGTCGTTCGACGCGGAGCCGTCGACGCCGAGGCCGACCGGCACCCCCGCGAGACGCATCTTTTTCACCGGCGCGATACCCGACGCGAGCCGCATGTTCGAGCATGGACAGTGCGCGACGCCCGTGCCGGTGCGCGCGAACAGGCCGATGCCCGCATCGTCGAGCTGCACGCAGTGCGCATGCCACACGTCGTGACCGACCCAGCCGAGATCTTCCGCATATTCGGCGGGCGTCATGCCGAATTTCTCGCGGCTGTACGCGATGTCGTTGACGTTCTCCGCGAGGTGCGTGTGCAGCGACACGCCGTATTCGCGCGCGAGCACGGCCGCGTCGCGCATCAGGTCGCGGCTCACCGAGAACGGCGAGCACGGCGCGACCACCACGCGCAGCATCGCGTAACGGCCTTCGTCGTGATAGGTCTCGATCAGGCGCTGCGTGTCGCGCAGGATGTCGGGCTCGCGCTCGACGACGGAATCGGGCGGCAGCCCGCCGTCGCGCTGACCGACGCTCATCGCGCCACGGCTCGCATGAAAACGCATGCCGATCCGCTGCGCGGCGCCGATGCTGTCGTCGAGGCGGCTGCCGTTCGGGTAGATGTACAGATGATCGCTCGACGTCGTGCAGCCTGACTGCAGCAGCTCGGCCATCGCGGTGAGCGTCGACACCTCGATCATCTCGGGCGTCAGGTGCGCCCAAATCTTGTACAGGTTCGTGAGCCAGCCGAACAGCTCGGCGTTCTGCGCCGCCGGCACCGCGCGCGTCAGGCTCTGGTACATGTGGTGATGCGTGTTCACGAGCCCCGGGATCACGAGGTGGCCGCGCAGGTCGAGCACTTCATCGGCCGTATCGGGCAGCTCGGCGGTCGGGCCGACCGCGACGATCCGGTTGTCTTCGATGTAGAGCCCCGCGTCGCGCAATTCGCGGCGCGCGTCGTCCATCGTCACGAGGACGTCGGCGTGCTTGACCAGCAGGGTTTTCGGGCGGGATGGGGAGGTGTTCGTGTTCGGCGCGCGTGCGCCAGCGTGCTGCTCGAGGTTCATGCGTTCTCCGCGTCGGTCTGCCCCCAGGGGAGGATCCTGGGGACGGTCACACAGCCGTTCGAACGCTGAATCGCGGCACGCTCCGGCGCCTGCGTCCGTTCGAACGCCCTGGCCCGGTTACCCGGCGTGCTCGCCGTCTTCGGGGTACGCGCGGGCCACCGGCCGACGCGCACGGCGGCAGGATCGCCCAAGCACGCGCCGCACACAATGCGCGATCCGGAATACCGCGATTCACGGTTTCGATATGGTACGCCGCGCAACGCCCCGCCGGTGCGCCGAAACGCCCGCCGGAAGCCGTATCCGGCGTGCCGTCGACAGCCGCTCATGCGCGGCGCATTATCTTTGATATCGCGCCCGTATTTGCGCGGGGAACCTTTTTACAATGCCTGCACGGCGCTCGCTTCAATCTCGCCGACGGGTATGTAGCCACGTGACGTGGAGCCTCGATCCGCCGCACAGTCAATGGATCGAGTCGCCGCCGAACCTCGCATTCACACAAGGACAATTGCGAATGGGAAAGCTCACTACCCACGTACTCGATACGGCGCACGGCCGTCCCGGCGCTGCAATCAAGATCGACCTCTACGCGCTCGACGGCGAATCGCGCCGCGCGATCAAGACCGTGCTGACCAATAGCGACGGCCGCTGCGACGAACCCCTGCTCGAAGGCGCCGCGCTCGCCGCCGGCGAATACGAACTCGTGTTCCATGCCGGCGACTACTTCGCGTCGCTCGGCGTGAAGGTGCCCGAACCCCGTTTCGTCGATCGCGTCGTGCTGCGCTTCGGCATCGCCGACGCCGGCTCGCACTACCACGTGCCGCTGCTCGTGTCGCCGTGGTCGTACAGCACCTATCGCGGCAGCTGACATACGCATCAGCGCCCGCATCAAGACAAAATCTGAGTCTGGAGGAGTTTCATGGAAGGCTTCATCACCGACTGGCTGAACCTCGCATTGCGATGGCTGCACGTCATCGTCGCCATTGCGTGGATCGGCGAGTCCTTCTATTTCGTCGCGCTCGACAACAGCCTGAAACCGCCGACCGACCCGAACCAGCGCAAGCGCGGTGTGTTCGGCGAGCTGTGGCACGTCCACGGCGGCGGTTTCTACAACATGCAGAAGTACACCGTCGCCCCGCCGGAAATGCCGGATGACCTGCACTGGTCGAAGTGGCCGTCGTACACGACCTGGCTGTCGGGCTTCTCGCTGTTCTTCGTGCTGTACCTGCTCGCGCCGAACACGTACCTGATCGACAAGAGCGTGCTCGACATGGGCCCGGTGGTCGCCGTCGCGTCCGCGCTCGGCTTCCTCGCGGCCGGCTGGATCGTCTACGACTCGCTGTGCCGCATCCTCGGCACCAACGACCGCGTGCTCGGCATCTGCGTCGGCATCTACGTGGTCGCCGCCGCCTACCTCGCGTGCCACATCTTCGCGGGTCGTGCGGCGTACCTGATCGTCGGCGCGATGCTCGCGACGATCATGTCGGCGAACGTGTTCTTCGTGATCATCCCCGGCCAGCGCAAGATGGTCGACAAGATGCTCAAGGGCGAAGAGCCGAACCCGATCTACGGCAAGCGCGGCAAGCAGCGCTCGGTGCACAACACGTACTTCACGCTGCCGGTCGTGTTCGCGATGCTGTCGAACCACTATGCAATGACCTACACGAACAAGTTCAACTGGGTCGTGCTCGTGATGATCATGCTGGCCGGCGCACTGATCCGCCAGTTCTTCGTGATGCGTCACCGCGGCAAGCAGCTGTGGTACCTGCCGATCGGCGGCGTCGCACTGCTGTCGGGTGCGCTGGTGTGGACGATGCCGAAGCCGATCGCACCGGAAGCGCAGGCCGCGAACGCACCGAAGGTCGTGATCAACGACATCATGCCGATCCTGCAGCAGCGCTGCGTCGAGTGCCACTCGGCCAAGCCGACGCTGATGGGCAGCGCGCCCGCGGGCGTGATGTTCGACACACCGGACGAAATTTCGAAAAACGCGCAGCGCATCTACGAACAGGCCGTGCGCCTGAAGGCGATGCCGATCGGCAACGTCACGCACATGACCGACGACGAGCGCACGAAGCTCGCCGCCTGGTTCGAGGGTGGCGCGAACAAGTAAGCCGCCGTGCGCCGAGGGTCGTTCCCGGCGCCATCCTCTCCGTTCGCGGGCCCGGTGACGGGTCCGTTCTTTTTTGCGTGTCCCGGACGCCCTTCGCGCGTCAACCACGCATCGCGTCGCGCTGAAGCGCGACGAGCGCATCGAGCGCGCGCGGGCCGTCATCGAACGGCACGAAGATGTGATCGTGATACGCGGCGGCCATCACGTTGCAACTGATCCCGGCCACGCCGAGCGCCCGCGCGAACGCCGCGGTGAGCCCGACGGCCGCGAGATCGGAATGCACGGTCAGCGTGATCCACGCGGCGCGGAACAGCACCGGCCAGCCGCGACGCGCGGCCACCTCCTCGCAGACGACGACCGTCAAGCCTTCCGCCTCTCGAAACGTTGCAATGGTTTCGGATAACGATACGTCTGCATCGGTCGGCAGCGATACGAAATCGAACGCGCCCGGATGCAATTCGGGCTGCATCGTGCGCAGCAGGACCGCGAGGTCGTTTTCAGGTTGGCTCATCGAAGGAACACGCCCGGAATCGGGCATCGTGCGGTGAAGATGCGGGCACGATAGCATGCGCAGGCACCACCGCTACGCGTGCATCGTCGCGACTTCGTCCGCGAGCCAGTCGCGCAATGCGGCGGTAAGCGAATCGTCCTGCGTGCGCGCCGGATACACGACGTGATACTCGCCACGCGCCGCTTGCGAACCGGCGTCGCGGCGTCGGCAGGTCGCGCGACACGCGTAACAATGCGGCGACCTGAACCTCGCCGAAGCGCGCGCATAAAAAAACCCGCGCACGATGCGCGGGTTTCATCGGATGACGGTAGAAACGCCGGTGACTCAGGCCGTCAGCGCGTGCAGCGCTTCGTCGGTGAGCCACAGCGATTCCCGCAGGTCCTGCTCATTCAGGTTCAGGCCGTCGCCGCCGCGATCGACGACGATGAAATCGCTGACGCCGCCCAGCGCGATCAGCGGGTGATGCCAAACGCCCTTCGCATAGTTGACGCCCTGCCACCCGCTCGTCACGAACGCGCGGATCTTCGCCGGATCGAGATCGCCCGCGGGCGCCACGACGACGAGATACGGCCGGTCGTTCAGCGGCACGAACGCCTGGCTGCCGAGCGGGTGCCGCTCCAGCATCTTCACTTCGAACGGCAGCGTGCGCGGCTGGCCGCGGAACAGGTTGACGAGCGTGCGGCCGCCTTCATCGGTCACGTCGACTTTCGCGAGATCGTGAAAGCGGATCGTGGTGCCGAGGTTGATCGGGATCTGCTTCGCCCCTTCCGTTTCGATCACGTCGCCGAACGGCGCGAACGCTTCCTTGGTCAGCGGTTCGATAACAAGCGTCTTCATTTGTCGAGCGTCCCCCACAGACGCAACCGCGACACGCCGCCGTCCGGAATGATGTTCAGCCGCACGTGCGTGACGGGGCCGAGCGACGCGATGTCCTGTTCGAAGTAGTGCTGCTTGTCCATCTGCAGCTTCTGTTCGCCGAGCAGCACGGGCCAGAACATCGACTGCGTGATCAGCGAGCTGTCCGTGCCGCCCGACACATACGCGGCCTGGATCGAGCAGCGATCCGGGTAGTTGCCCTTGAAGAACGCGGTATCGACTTCGATCTTGCGGATCACGCCCGGCTGCGCGAGCGCAATGATCGCCCAGTCGTTGCCCGGTTCGCGGCGGCGGCGGGTTTCCCAGCCGTCGCCCATGTTCACGCCGCGGCCCGGCAGCAGCAGGTTCGACGCGACGCCGAAGTGCTGGTTGTTCGCGGCCACCACGTAACCACCGCTTTCCATCGCCGCGAGATCGAACTGCTCGGTCGCGCTCGCGCCGGCCCAGTCGAGCTGCGGCTGGCCGTACACGCGCAGGCGTGCAATGCCGCCATCCGGATAGATGTTCACGCGCAGGTGCGTGAACGCACGCGCATCGCTCGCTTCTACGTAGTGATGGCTGTTGCCCTGCAACGTCGTCGACGGCACGATCTCGACCCACTCGGTCGCATGCGTCGGCGCGCCGTCGGCCACGAACGCGGCCTCGATCGACGCGGCCGGCGGGAAGTTGCCGGTGAAGTGGCTCGTATCGATGTCGAAGCCCTTGATCACGCCCGGGCGCGCGAGCTTGACGATGCACCAGTCGTAGCCCGTCGTGCGCTTGCGGCGCGTTTCCCAGCCGTCCATCCACTTGCCGTGGTCGTCGTACTTGCCGGGGATGAAGACGGCCGGCTCGGGGTTCAGCATCCGGTCCTTCGGCGCGAAGAAATCGTCGCTGGCTTCGAGCGCCTGCGCACCGAGGCGCGGGTCGGCAAGGTTCACGTAGCGCCGCGTGAAGTCGGGTGCGTTGGGATCGAGAAGCGGAACAGCCATGATGTTTCCTTGGTTTCAGTGATGCGATCAGGCCGCTGCGCCGCAGCAGGCCGTATTGCGATGTCAGGCGTCGATCAGGTCGTCGAGGCGAAAGCGCGCGATTCGGTAGATCTGGTCGAGGCTCGCCCGCAGTTCCTCGGCGCGCGAATGATTCACGCGCGACTCGAAGTTCGCGATGATGCCGTGCCGGTCATAGCCGCGCACCGCGAGGATGAACGGAAAGCCGAACTTCTCGCGATACGTGCGGTTCAGCGTCAGCAGCTTGTCGAACTCTTCCTGCGTGCACTGGTCGAGGCCCGCGCCGCTCTGCTCGCGCGTCGACTCGGCGGTCAGCTCGCCGCGCACCGCAGCCTTGCCGGCCAGCTCCGGGTGAGCATTGATCAGCGCGAGCTGGCGCACTTCGCCGCTCGTTTCCACCGCGCCCGACATCGTCTTGTGCAGCGCGTCGATGCTCGCGAACGGTCGCTCGGCCGCGGCGACTTCGGCCACCCACGGCGAATGTTCGAAAATCCCCGACAACGCCGCGACAAATGCGCTCGGCGCCATCGTGTTCAGTTGTTCCAACGTGTAGCGCATCGCCTTCATGCTTTCCCTTCGTTTCGATGGTTGGGCTGATACGGATGATGTTCACGCCAGTGACGCGCGATATCGACACGGCGCGTCACCCATACGCGATCGTGCTTCTCGATGTGATCGAGGAACCGCTGCAGCCCGCGGAATCGGCCCGGCCGGCCGAGCAACCGGCAGTGCATGCCGATCGACAGCATCTTCGGCGCTTCGTCGCCTTCCGCGTACAGCACGTCGAATGCGTCGCGCAGGTAGTCGAAGAAGTGATCGCCGGTGTTGAAGCCCTGCGGCGTCGCGAAGCGCATGTCGTTCGTGTCGAGCGTGTACGGCACGATCAGTTGCGGCGACTTCTTGCCGCCCGACACGTCGACGTCCATCCAGAACGGCAGGTCGTCGCCGTAGTTGTCGGAGTCGTACAGGAAGCCGCCGTATTCCGCGACGAGGCGGTGCGTATTGGGGCTGTCGCGGCCGGTGTACCAGCCGAGCGGGCGCTCGCCCGTCACGCGCTCGATCGCTTCCATCCCGAGACGCATGTGCTCGGCCTCGAGTTCCGGCGTCATGCTCTGGTAGTGAATCCAGCGCCAGCCGTGGCACGCGATTTCATGACCCAGCTCGACGAATGCGCGCGCGAGTTCCGGGTGGCGTTCGATCGCCATGCCGACGCCGAATACCGTCAGCGGCATCCCGCGCTTCTCGAATTCGCGCAGAATGCGCCAGACGCCGGCCCGCGAACCATATTCGTAGATCGACTCCATGCTCATGTGGCGATCGGGATACGCGGCCGCGCCGACGATTTCCGACAGGAACTGCTCGGAGCCCGGATCGCCATGCAGCACGCAGTTCTCGCCGCCCTCCTCGTAGTTCAGCACGAATTGCACGGCGACGCGGGCGCGCCCCGGCCAGTTCGCCTGAACGGGATGGCGGCCGTAGCCGATCAGGTCGCGAGGATAGTTGGGATCGAGTGACATGGTTCGATGTGCGGCGAAAGCTCGCTGAAATAATGGGTTCGCATCGACTGCGCGGGTGCCGGAAGCCGGCTGCGCAAGCCGATGCGATGACGGCCCAGTGTAGCGAAAACGCCCATACGCGCCCATACAGCGGCGCAGATAGTGCGTGTCAGACGGTGTGTATGTGCGGTTGCGGCAAATTCGGGACCGGTTCGGCCGCATCCCCGTCCGGCGGGCTGAAGCGGGCGAACGCGCCGTCATAGCGCTTCGGCAGCGGCCGCGCGTAGTCGCCGCGCTTCGCGGTCGCGAGGCGCAGCGCGACGAGCGCCTCGGCCCACTTGACGGCCGCGGTGACGCCCTCGACCACCGGCGCGCCGATCTGCTGTTCGATCTCATGCGCAAACTCGGCCATCCCCGCGCAACCGAGCACGATCGCGTCGGCGCCGTCCTCGTCGAGCGCGCGCCGACATTCGTCGACGATGATCCGGCGTGCGGCCGAGCCCGGCCGGTCGAGTTCGAGCACGGCCACGTCGGTCGCGCGCACGTTGCGGCAGAACCGCTTCATCCCGTAGCGCTCGGCGAGATGCCATGCCATCCCGCAGGTGCGCGCGAGCGTCGTGACGACCGAAAAGCCCGGCGCGAGCACGCTCGCCGCATGCATCGCGGCCTCGGCAATGCCGATTACCGGCCCGCGTGCCAGCTCGCGCGCCGCGTAGAGGCCGGGATCGCCGAAGCACGCGATGACGTACGCATCACAGCCGTCGCGCTCGCCCTGCGCGATCTCGGCGAGCAGCCCCGGCGTCGCGAGCGCCTCGTCGTAATACCCTTCGATCGACGGCGGCCCCATTGGCGGGCTCACCGCGACGATCTCCGTACCGGCGGCCGCGACCTCGCGCGCGCAGCGGCCCATCGCGTCGGTCATCCTCTGGGTCGTATTCGGATTGATCAGTCGGATCTTCATCGCACGCTCCTCAGGCCTTCGCGCTCACGAGCAGCCGGTAAAACACGAAGCCGAGCCCCGCGCCGATGAACCACGAGAAGTTCGCGACGCCCTGCCAGCCCGGCACCATCACGCAGACGATCGCGATCACCGCGGCCGGCAACAGCGCGGCAAGCGCGCGGCGGTTCACACCGCCCGTGTACCAGTACGTGCCGCTTTCCGACATCGTGTACAGGTCGTCGCGCACGAGCCGGCCGCGCTTGACGAGGTAGAAGTCGGCGATCAGCACTCCGTACAGCGGGCCGATGAACGCGCCGAGCACGTCGAGCGTGTAGTGGATCACGGCCGGGTTGTTGAACAGGTTCCACGGCGTGATGAAGATCGACGCGACGGCCGCGAGCATCCCGCCCGCGCGCCAGCTGATCAGCCGCGGCGCGACGTTCGAGAAGTCGAACGCGGGGGACACGAAGTTCGCGACGATGTTGATGCCGATCGTCGCGATCGTAAACGTCAGCGCACCGAGGATCACCGCGGTCGGATGGTCGATGCGGCCGACCGTCTCGACGGGATCGGTGATGAGTTCGCCGAACACCGGCAGCGTCGCGGCCGTCGTGATCACCGTGACGAGCGAGAACGCGAGGAAGTTGACCGGCAGCCCCCAGAAATTGCCGCGCTTCACGTCGCCGAACGAACGGCAGTAGCGCGAGAAATCGCCGAAGTTCAGCATCGGCCCGGAGAAGTACGACACGACGAGCGACACAGCCGTGATCATCACCGGAATCACTTCCGCGCCGTGGTACTTCACGCCGCCGAGGTTGATGCCGATGTTGCGCCAGCCCGCGCGCCACACCATGTAGCCGGCGAGGATGAACATCACGACGTAGACGGCCGGGCCCGCGAAGTCGATGAACTTCTTGATCGTCTCCATCCCGTTCCAGAACACGAACGCCTGAAGCACCCACAGCAGCATGAAGCCGGCCCAGCCGACCGCCGAGAGCCCGAGGAAGCCGTAGCGATGCACGTCCGCGTAAGGCAGCCATTGCGGGAAGAATTTCAGCACGACGATCACGAGCGCACTCGATGCGAGATAGGTCTGGATGCCGTACCACGCGATCGCGATCAGCCCGCGGATCACGGCCGGCACGTTCGCGCCGAGCACGCCGAACGTCGCCCGGCACGCGACCGGATACGGCACGCCGATCTGCTGGCTCGGCCGTGCGATCAGGTTGCACAGCAGGTTGACGATGCCGATCCCGGCGATCAGCGCGAGCAGCACCTGCCAGCTCGTCAGCCCGAGCGCGAACAGGCTGCCCGCGAACACGTAGCCGCCGACGCTGTGCACGTCCGACATCCAGAACGCGAAGATGTTGTACGAACCCCATGTCTGATTTTTCAGGGGTGCCAAATCTTCGTTGTACAAACGTTCGCTGTAACCATTCGGCAGTGCCGGGTCGCCGCCCTCGCCGCCTTCTTCCGCCGGATAGGCGCTGTCGTGCGCCACACTGAACTGAGCCATGACTTCTCCTTGACGCGGCCGGGCGGCCGCTCCACCGTCATCGATATCGCTCCGGATCGACGCCCGGAGTCGGACCAGCGGCCCGCGGCAAACACCGCGAGCCTGCATTTCGCTCGTTCTTGTGGCGCGCGGCCGGGTTCGCGTCGCCGCTCAGGCGCCGCCGAACACTTCGCGCAAATCGACCTGCCCTTGCGCGGGCCGGTCCAGCATCTTCAGTTCGACATGCTGCAGGTGGTGCGCCATCAGCGTCACCGCCCGCTTCGGATCGCCCGCCTCCAGCGCGGCGAGGATCTCGTCGTGGTCGTCGCACGAACACGGGCTGCGCCCGTGCGACTCGTACAGCGCCGACATCAGCGTCGAGCGTGCGACGAGCCCTTCGAGGCACTCGCTGAGCGTCGCATTGCCCATCAGCGTGGCGAGCGCCGTATGGAATTCGCCCGACAGGCGGATCCAGGCCGCGAAGTCGTGCCGCTCGAACGCCTTGCGTTCCTTCTCGATCAGCGACGCGACGCCCTTCAGCCGCTTCGCGCCGGGCCCGGTCGCCAGCCGCTCGACCACGGCGAGCTCGATGATCCGGCGCATCTCGAACACCTCGTGCACGTCCTGCAGCGTCGGGCTCGCAACGAACGCGCCGCGGTTCGGCTCGAGATCGACCAGCTTGTCGGTCGCGAGCTGCGCGAGCGCCTGGCGGATCGTCCCGCGCTTCACGCTGAATACGTCGCAGAGCTGCGCCTCCGTCAGCTTCGCGCCGGGCGCGAGTCGATGCTCGAGGATCGCCGTGCGGATCCGCTCGGCGATCGCTTCGGGACTGGCGGCACCGGACAGGTGGGATTCGGGCTCGTTCATGATCGGCATCGTGTGATGATCCTCATCCTAGGGCGGACATAAAGATTGTCAACAATTCTTTTCCGGCATTGCGCACAATCGGCGTGCATCGATGCGACCCTGTTCGGTGCACGATGCGCAGAATCCATGCATGACAACGCTGAGACGTACGACGGAGGCGCCTCTCGTCGTATACCCTCCAGGCCATTTTGTTGACAAAACTGGTGCAAGATCTGGCGCCGACCCGGTTGGCGTCGACGAAAATAATTGACCGTTAGTTGCGCGTCTACGTAAAGAAAAAGGCGGGAACCCCGCCTTTCGACCGACTGCGCCCGCGTCAACCGAGGTGCGGATAGTCCGACAAAGTGAGGCGGAAACCGTGCGCGTTCGCGACCAGTTGCGCCTGCGCGCCGAACGGCAGCGTCAACAGGTCGGGCACGTGGCCGAACTGGAGGCCCGTCACGACCGGGATCCCGATCACCGCACGCACCTGGTCGATCATCGCCTGCATGTCGTAGCCGTTGTCGTACTCGAACGGCCGAGCGCCGGTGAACTGGCCGAGCACGAGCGCCTGCTGGCGCGCGAGCAGCCCCGACAGGTGCAATTGATAGATCATCCGTTCGATCCGGAACGGCTGCTCGTTGACGTCTTCGATGAACAGGATGCCGCCTTCGATGTCGGGCATGTACGGCGTACCGACGAGCGACGTGAGGATCGCGAGGTTGCCGCCCCACAGCGTGCCCGTCACGTCCACGCTCTGCACCTGCGGCGCTTCGGCGACGATCGTCGTACTCGGCTGCGTCAGCGTCTGCCAGAAGTGCTGCATCGTGAAATCGCTCGGCGTTTCCGCGCCGAAATCGGCAGACAGCATCGGGCCGCCGAACGTCTTGATGCGCGCCTTCGCGTACAGCGCGAGCTGGAGCGCCGTGAAATCGCTGTGACCGACGAGCGCGACCGGCTGGTCACGCAGCCTGCGTTCGAGCCCGCGATAGTCGAGCCCGTGCAGGATGCGTGCGGCGCCGTAGCCGCCGCGCACCGCGAGCGCGATGTCCGGCAGCGGCCGCTCGGGATCGGCAAGGCGGTTCAGGTCGCCTGCCCGCTCGCCGTCGGTGCCGCCGAACCGCTGGAAGCGCCGCTGCGTCGCTTCGATGTTCTCGATGCGATGCTGCGCGGTGCTCAGGCGCTCGAGCGCGCGATTGATCGCGTCCGGGTCGTGCGGATAGCCGGATGGCGCAAGCAGGCGGATGGTGTAGGACGCGGCGGGCTGGAAGGACATGGCGAAGAGAGGTGGGGTCGTCAAACCTGCTTAGAGGGTCCGAGCGGTCGCCGGTTCACGGAACCGGGCGCGCCCGGCTCGCACCGAGCGACGGGCGCGGCGGGCGCGCCTATGACGCGCCGGATTCGGCGTCGCGGGCCAGCCGCGCTTCGCGCAGCGCGCGACGGCGCTCGGCGAAGAACGACTTCAGCGCGGCGCCGCACTCGTCGGCGAGCACGCCGCCGGTCACTTCGGTATGGTGGTTCAGCTGAGGATTCGCGAAAGCGTCGATCACACTGCCGCACGCGCCCGTCTTCGGATCGGCGGCGCCGTAGACGACCCGCGCGATGCGCGCATGCATGATCGCGCCCGCGCACATCAGGCACGGCTCGAGCGTCACGTACAGTTCGCAGCCGGGCATCCGGTAATTCTGCAGATGCTGCGCGGCCATGCGCAGCGCGGCCATTTCCGCGTGGGCCGACGGGTCGTGCCCACCGATCGGATGGTTGAAACCGCGCGCGATCACTTCGTCGCCACGCACGAGCACCGCGCCGACCGGTACTTCACCGGCCGCGCGCGCCTCTTCGGCGGCAGCCTGCGCAAGACGCATGAAATGCAGGTCGCGCGCCGATACGGGCGCTGCTTCGGGAACGGGAGAATCGGCGGCGGGTTCGGACGCCGGGGCGGCTGCCGAGCGGGCTGCATCGTGCAGCGCGTCGGACGTCACATCGGCCCCGCTTCGGCGGGCGCTTCGTCGAGCCCGCGCTCGCACAGGCGCTCCGCGATGCGCCGGCAGTAGTCGCGCGGCATCACCATCGGGCCGCCGCGCAGCGATTCGAGCGCCATGTCGAGTGCGAGGATCTTCGCCTGCAGCCGGCACCGCGCGGCACGGTCGCTGACCGCCTGCACTTCGTCATGCAGGTTGCGCAGCGCGCGCAATTGCTCGACGGCCGGCGGCACGAAGCCCGCATTCTTCAGGATACGGTTGGCCACCCGCACCTCCTCGGGCACGAGCAGGTCGTCATCCAGCGCCCGCGGCGCGCCGGTACCCGGCAAATCGTCGAACTCGCCCCGGGCGGCGGCGGCGGCAATACGTTGTTCGACCAGGGCGTCAAGCAATCTCATCAGTCAATCGGAACAATGCGGCAGGCCGAATTCTAGCAGGGTGACGCGGGTATGACAGGCCCTTCGAATATATGCTCGATATTGTATTTTTAGGGGCCGAATCGCAGCGCATGCGCGCCGATCGGTCTCTTTTGCCGCTCTGCTGCGCCGCAGCGGGCCGCGAGCCGTTCTGACACCCGCCAACGCGCACGATGTCGGGCCCTGATTTTTTCTTCAGCCACGCAGATCAAGCCGCGCCGATCCGTTGAAACGGAGGCCGCGTCGTCGGGTCACGCAGCCACCGTTTCCGGTCGCGCTTTCGCGAACGGGCGGAACATCGTCGCCATCAGGAACGCGCCGACGCCGATCGCGAACGAACCGACGTACAGCCAGCCGTAGCTGCCGAACGTATCGACGATCAAGCCGCCGGCCACGGGGCCCGCGGCCATCCCGAGGCTGCCGGCCATCGCGCAGCCGCCGATCACGGTGCCCATCATCCGCAGCGGGAAGTTCTCGCGCGCAAGCACCGAATACAGCGGCATCACGCCCGCATAGATGAAGCCGAACAAGGTCGCGACCGCGTAAAACCCGTCGAGCGTGCGCACGAAGTCGTACCCGAGCGCGCCGAGCGTCTGCGCAAGCAGCCCGGCCACCAGCATCCGCTTCGCGCCGATGCGGTCGCCCAGGATCCCGAACGCGATCCGGCCGCCCATGCCGGCCAGCCCTTCGACGCTGTAGATCGACACCGCGACGATCAGCGGGATCCCGCACGTCACCGCATAGCTGACCGTATGGAAGATCGGGCCGGAATGCGTCGCGCAACAGAAGAAGTTGGTCAGCAGCAGCACGACGAACTGCGGCGATCGCAGCGCATCCGCGACCGATATCGCCGCAGGCTCGCCGGCGGGCGCTGGCGCTGCTGGTGCCGCCGGGGCCGCCTGCGCGCCGTCGAGCGCGGGCGCCCGGCGCACCAGCAGCGACACCGGAATCATCGTGACGGCCGCCAGCGCCGCAATCAGCAGCATCGACGTGCGCCAGTCGAGCACCGACACCAGCCATGCGGTCAGCGGGGCCATCGTCATCGGCGCCATCCCCATGCCGGCCGACACGAGCGACACCGCAAGGCTGCGGTGCGTGTCGAACCAGCCCGTCACGCACGCCATCATCGGCGCGAATATCGCAGCCGTCGCGCCGCCGACGGCGAGGCCGAAAGTGAGCTGGAACGCGAGTAGCGACGGCGCGCGGCTCGCCAGCGCCAGGCTTGCCGACAACAGGACGGCGCCCGTCATGACGACCGGGCGCGTGCCGATGCGGTCCGACAGGCTGCCCCACGCCATGCTCGCGACGGCCATCGCGATGAAGCCGAGCGTCATCGCACCGGAAATGCCGGTCATCGACCAGCCCGTGTCGCGCGCGATCGCGCGCAGGAACACCGGCAGCGAAAACATCGCGCCGATCGCGATGCAGCCCATCAGGCCGCCCGCGGCGACGATGACCCAGCGGTATCGGGAATCCGTCATGGGGTGCCTCCTTGTCGTGATGACGATCCTCGGGAACCGGGCCCCACCTGCTTCGCGCAATGCCCGGTCGATCTGGATACGACGGGCGACCCATCGGAAAATCGACATGAGCGGCACGCGCAACGTCGAATTTTTTGTTGTCCGCCGAGCCACTCCGCCCGCAACGGGCGAATCGGGCCGGCACCGCATGCCGGATCGTCCATTCGGCCAGCCCCCTGCCGTCGCGCTTTTCCGGAATCGGAAAGTCGAAATCAGAAATAGTTGGTTGGGGCGCGCAATCACGCTGACTACACTCGAGCGATCTTGTCATGACAAGTTGATCGATGACCTCCCCCAACGTCGTGCCGCTGTCGGCGGCCCCGCTGTACGTGCAGATCAAGGACACGCTGCGCACGCGCATTCTCGACGGCACCTATGCGCCGCACAGCCGGATGCCGTCCGAGCACGAACTCTGCGCGATGTTCGACGTCAGCCGTATCACGGTACGCCAGGCGCTCGGCGATCTGCAAAAGGAAGGACTGCTGTTCAAGCTGCACGGCAAGGGCACCTTCGTGTCGAAGCCGAAGGCATTCCAGAACGTGACATCGCTGCAGGGCTTCGCCGAGGCGATGTCGTCGATGGGCTACGAGATCGTCAACCAGGTGCGCAGTTTCCGCACCGTCAAGGCCGACCGCCATCTCGCGACGAAGCTGAACGTGCCCGAGGGCGCGCCGCTCGTCGAGATTCATCGCGTCCGGCTGCTGAATCGCGAACCGGTGTCGCTCGAGCAGACCTGGCTGCCCGAAGCCCTCGGCAAGCGCCTCGCGGGCGCCGATCTCGCGACCCGCGACATTTTCCTGGTCCTGGAAAACGACTGCGGCATCCCGCTCGGCCATGCCGACGTGTCGATCGACGCGATCCTCGCCGACGACGAGATCGTCGATGCGCTGCACGTCGAGGAAAGCAGCCCCGTGCTGCGCATCGACCGCCTCACGCACGACGCGTCGGGCTTGCCGATCGACTACGAAACCCTCTACTTCCGCGGCGACGCCTTCCAGTACCGACTGCGCATCGACCGGCAGAAACCGCGCAACCCTGCAAGGAAACAGCGACGACTACTCATGTGCTCGAATACGACATCGTCGTGGTCGGCGGCGGCACCGCCGGCCCGATGGCGGCGATCAAGGCGAAGGAGCGCGATCCGTCCCTGCGCGTGCTGCTGCTTGAAAAAGCGAACGTGAAGCGCAGCGGCGCGATCTCGATGGGGATGGACGGCCTGAACAATGCGGTGATCCCCGGGCATGCGACGCCCGAGCAGTACACGCGCGAGATCACGATCGCCAACGACGGGATCGTCGACCAGGAAGCCGTGTACGCGTATGCGACGCACAGCTTCGAGACGATCGAACAGCTCGACCGCTGGGGCGTGAAGTTCGAGAAGGACGGCACCGGCGACTACGCGGTGAAGAAGGTCCATCACATGGGCTCGTACGTGCTGCCGATGCCCGAAGGGCACGACATCAAGAAGGTGCTGTACCGGCAGTTGAAGCGCGCGCGCATCGCGATCACGAACCGGATCGTCGCGACGCGCGTGCTGACCGACGCGCAGGGCCGCGCGAGCGGCGTGCTCGGCTTCGACTGCCGCACCGCCGAGTTCCACGTGATCCGCGCGAAGGCCGTGATTCTCTGCTGCGGCGCGGCCGGCCGCCTCGGCCTGCCGGCCTCGGGCTACCTGATGGGCACGTACGAGAACCCGACCAACGCGGGCGACGGCTACGCGATGGCCTATCACGCCGGCGCCGCGCTCGCGAATCTCGAATGCTTCCAGATCAATCCGCTGATCAAGGACTACAACGGCCCCGCGTGCGCTTACGTGACAGGCCCGCTCGGCGGTTTCACCGCGAACGGCAAGGGTGAACGCTTCATCGAATGCGACTACTGGAGCGGCCAGATGATGTGGGAGTTCTACCAGGAACTGCAAAGCGGCAACGGCCCCGTCTTCCTGAAGCTCGACCATCTCGCGGAAGAAACGATCCAGACCATCGAGCAGATCCTGCATACCAACGAGCGGCCGAGCCGCGGCCGCTTCCACGCGGGGCGCGGCACCGATTACCGCAGCCAGATGGTCGAGATGCACATCTCCGAGATCGGCTTCTGCAGCGGCCACAGCGCATCCGGCGTGTACGTGAACGCACGCGCGGAGACGACCGTGCCCGGGCTCTATGCGGCCGGCGACATGGCTGCCGTCCCGCACAACTACATGCTCGGCGCATTTACGTACGGCTGGTTTGCCGGGCAGAACGCGGCCGACTACGTGGCCGGCCGCGAGCACGCGCCGGTGGACGACGAACAGGTCGCCGGCGAACGCACCCGCGTGCTCGCCCCGCTGCTGCGCGAGCGTGGCCTGGCGCCGGCGCAGGTCGAGTACAAGCTGCGCCGCATGGTGAACGACTATCTGCAACCGCCGAAGGTGACGCGCAAGATGGAAATCGGGCTGCAACGCTTTGACGCAATTACTGAGGATATCGAATCGATCAAGGCGAACCACCCACACGAACTGATGCGCGCCGCCGAGGTGCGCGCGATCCGCGACTGCGCGGAAATGGCCGCGCGCGCGTCGCTGTTCCGCACCGAGAGCCGCTGGGGGCTGTACCACCATCGCGTCGACTTTCCGCATCGCAACGACGCCGAGTGGTTCTGCCACACCTGGCTGCGCAAGGACGCCCATGGCGAGATGCGCAGCGAGAAGCGATCGGTCGAACCGTACGTCGTGCCGCTTGCCGACGACGATCGCGCCGCCTACACGAATCTGCGCATCCGCGAACCGGCCGCACTCGCGGCCGCCCGTTGAGGAGCCTGCCATGCCCCATACGCCACACGACATCTTCCAGCGCAGCAGCGCCCCCGTCACGATCGACGAGGCCCGCTGCATCGCCGACAAGGGCTGCACCGTCTGCGTCGACGTGTGCCCGCTCGACCTGCTCGCGATCGACGTGACCAAAGGCAAGGCCTATATGCAATTCGACGAATGCTGGTACTGCATGCCGTGCGAGCGCGATTGCCCGACCGGCGCAGTCAAGGTCGATATCCCTTACCTGCTGCGCTGACCGCGCCCCTCCACGCTCTCTCCCGTCACCCATGACCGACTCCTCCTTCGCTGCCGCGCTGCCCTGCGCCCACACCCCCGACGAAGCTGCGCTCGTCGCCCGCCTCGCCGCGCCCGATGCCTGCGTGCGCCGCGTCGCGTTGTTCGAACTCGCCGATCTCGAGGCCCCCGGATTCGTGCCCGCTTTCATCGCCGCGCTGCGCGACGATCCGTCGGCCGACGTGCGCGGCGAAGCCGCCCGCGTGCTCGGTGCGTGGGAGCAGCCCGACGTCGTCGACGCACTGTGCGGCGCATTGCTCGATCCGGACAACGACGTGCGCACCGCCGCGGCGCAAAGCCTGTCCGAACTGAAGGACGCGGCATCGGGCGCGGTGCTGTGTCGCTGGGCCGACCGGCCCGAGCCGATCGTGCGCCGTGCCGTACTGCGCGGATTGCGCGAGTTGCGCGACCCCGGCGCATTCGCGCCCGCGCTGCATGCGCTCGACGCCGAACACGCCGCGGTGCGCGCCGAAGCCGTGGCGGTGCTCGGCTGGCTCAAGGATCCGCGTGCGCTACCGCCGCTCGCACGCATCGCGACCACCGATGCCGCCGCGGACGTGCGACGCGTCGCCGTCGGTGCGATCGGGTTCGCGACGCCCGACGATGCATCCGTCATCCACGCACTGTTCGCCGCGTTGCGCGACCGCGAATGGCAGGTGCGCGAGGAAGCGGCCACGACGCTCGGCAAGCTGAGCGTCGCGACCGCGCGCGAACCGCTCGTCGCCGCGCTCGGCGACGACTACTGGCAGGTGCGCTTGCGTGCCGCGCGCGCGCTCGGGCAACTGCGCGATGCGGCCGCGGCGCCGGCCGTCGTCGCGCTGCTCTCGCATGCGATCAGCAACCTGCGCAAGGAAGCCGCGCTTGCGCTCGGTGAGTTGCTCGACCGCGCGACGTTGCCCGCCCTGACCCACGCACTGGAGGATCACGATCCGGAAGTACGCAAGGCCGTGCGGATCGCGATCCGGCAAATCGACGAGGCGTCACAGTGATCGCCCCGACCGAAATCGTGCTCGATCATCCGGCGCGCACGTTGACCCTCCGCTGGCCGGACGGTCGCACGCAACGCGTCAGCTATGCACGGTTGCGCGGCGATTGCCCGTGTGCGGAATGCCGAAGGATCCGGCTCGACGGCGGTCGTGTCGATGCGCTGCCCGACCTGACGCTGGACAGCCTTGAAACAGCCGGCTACGGCATCCGCGCGGTGTTCGGCGACGGTCATGCCCGTGGCATCTATCCGTGGCCCTATCTGGCGGACATGACGGCGTGGCCGTGACGTGGCTCGCGCGGGTGATCGGGCGAAATAGCGGGCGCGCGCAAACGCTGCGATACTGACGCCCACGATCGTCTCCACCCACCGTGGGAGCCAGAACATGCAAACCGCAGTCGGATTCATCGGCCTCGGCGTGATGGGCACGCCGATGGCGCTCAATCTCGCGCGGGCCGGCACGCCACTCGTCGTGTGGAGCCGGTCGCACGGCAGCGACGATGCGCTGCGCGACGCCGGCGCGCGCGTCGCCGAGCACATCGACGACGTGTTCGCGGCCTGCAGCACCGTGATCCTGATGCTCGCGAACGACGCGGCGATCGACGCCGTCCTCGCGCGCGGCACGCCCGGTTTCGCTGCCCGTGTCGGCGAACACACCATCGTGAACATGGGCACGAACGCACCCGAGTATTCGCGCGCGCTGGCCGATGACATCGCTGCCGCGTCGGGCCGCTACGTCGAGGCACCCGTGTCGGGGTCGCGCAAGCCGGCCGAAGCCGGTCAACTCGTCGTGATGCTTGCCGGCGCACCGAACGACGTCGACGCGGTCCGCGCGCTCGTGAAGCCGCTGTGCCGCGACAGCTTCGTGTGCGGCGACGTGCCGTCGGCGCTGACGATGAAACTCGCCGTGAACCTGTTCCTGATCACGATGGTCACCGGCCTGACCGAAGCCACGCATTTCGCGCAACGCCACGGCATCGATCTCGCCCGCTTCGCCGATGTGCTGAACGCGGGCCCGATGGCAAGCGACGTGTCGCGCGTGAAACTCGGCAAACTCGTCGCGGCCGATTTTTCGGTGCAGGCCGCGATCACCGACGTGCTGAAGAATGCACGCCTCGTCGCCGAATCCGCCCGTGGCATCGGCATCGCGTCGCCGCTGCTCGACATCTGCCATGCGCTGTACGGCGAGACCGAGCGGGCCGGACATGGCGCGGACGACATGGTCGCCGTGATCCGCGCGATCGAGCAGCGCACCGACGACGCACGATGAATCGTCGCCGGCCGCCCCACACACTCGAACGCTTCTGCACGTAGCAACTCATGTCCGATTCTCCCCGCCCGCCGACCGGCGTCACCGCTTCCGTCCGCCCTGTTCCCGCCGTGATCGGCATCGTCCTGCGGGAGCGCGACGTGCTGCTGGTACGCCGCGCCAATCCGCCCGATGCGGGCTGCTGGGGGTTTCCCGGCGGCAAGATCGAGGCCGGGGAATCGATTGCGCACGCGGTCGTGCGCGAGATCGCCGAGGAAACCACCGTCGACGTCGAAGCGCTCGACGCCTTTACCGCGCTGGATGCGTTCGATTACGATGCTGACGGCAACGTGCGTCAGCATTTCGTGATGGTCGCGGTGCTGTGCAGATGGTTGCGCGGTACGCCTGCTGCCGGCGACGATGCACTCGATGCGCGCTGGTTCGATCTCGCCGCGCTCGACCGCGAGGACTTGCCGATGAGCGCAGGCGTTCGCGACGTTGCGCGACGCGCGATCGAGCGCGCGGCGGACCTTGGCGGCGCGCAGCGTCCGGCCAACGCCTGAAATACCTGAAGCCGTCTTTCACGCAGCCCTTGCGAATGGCCCGATCGGAGCCACGGCGGTGCCGGTTACCCGCCGAACTTCCAATGACAAATCAGAGATGGGCCAAACCATGATCAGAATTCGCCAGTCCACCCAGGCCGACGGCGCACGCGTGCTGGATATCTGGCGCAACGCGGTCGACGCCACGCACCGCTTCCTCAGCGACGACGACCGTCGCGCGATCGAATCCGAAGTCGTCGCGTTCCTGCCGGGTGCACCGCTCGATCTCGCCGTCGATGAAGGCGGCCGCGCGATCGGCTTCATGCTGCTCGACGGCAGTCACATGGAGGCGCTGTTCGTCGATCCCGCTCACCATGGCGCGGGGGTCGGGCGCCTGCTCGTCGAAAATGCGCTCAAGCGTCATCCCGACCTGTCGACCGACGTCAACGAACAGAACGAATCGGCAGCGGGATTCTATGAACGGCTCGGCTTCGAGCGCATCGGGCGATCGGCGCTCGATGGACAAGGGCGGGCCTATCCGCTGATTCACCTGCGCTACCGCGCGGCACCGCTGTCCTCGCCGCGGCGCGCATAACAGTGGCTGGTGCGGGATATCGCGCCGCCTGCCACGTCATGCGCGCCGGGCATGCGAACGCGGCTGCCCGATATCGAGTCCGCGCCACGCATGCAACACGCGTGCGTGACACTTCATGCGCGACGCATCGGCAGCACGCGTTCGACCGTTGCAGCCGCGCGCTGCATGAACCCGTTGAACCGGTCGGCATCGCGCCGCAGCCCGGCCTGTTGTCCGCCGATCAGGCACAGGTGCACGGCCTGCCCGACAATCTCCCCCTCGCTCGACGTACGCACCAGCCCGCGTGACGTCTCGATCGCAAACGCGAGCCGCGCCGCATCGACGCGCTGCTGGAATTCCGCGACCAGCGGATCGTGCAGCGCCCATGCGCGGATCGCGATTTCGCGCCCCGGCCGCTTTTCGGCGGCAATGCGCAGATAGCGCACCAGCGTGTCGCCGGCACCGCGGCCGCCCGCCGCATACGCAAGCATGCGCGCGGTGTAGTCGTCCTCCCACGCGGTCAGCAAGGTCCTGACGAAGTCCTCACGATTGCGGAAGTGGTGATAGAACGATCCGCGGGTCACGTTCAGCCGTCGCGCGAGGCTCTCGGCCGAAATGCCCGCGTACCCTTCCCCGTCGAGGGTGTCGAAGCCCACTGCAATCCAGTCGTTACGCGTCAGTGCGCTCATCGTCATCGCCATACAGGCTGTGTATGGTGCGGCATGGACAGATAGGCTGCGAACCCTATCACGGCCGCCGCCGCTCCCGGCAGCGCGCCACGACGCATGGAGTCCGCCTTGAAAGACATCGCGCTCGTCGCCTTCGAACGGGTCGGCGTTCGCCGCGAGGATGGCCGTTTCTCGAGTTGAACGAGTCTGTCGCGGGCCTGGAGATGCTAACCTCTCGGCCACTCTAACGACACCGCGTGAAGCAACAGGATTCGACCATGCAAACCGTTGCGGTACTGGACTTCGAAACAACCGGACTTTCGCCGAACATGGGCGACCGTGCGACCGAAATCGCCGTCATCCTGCTCCGGGACGGACAAGTCGTCGACCGTTTCCAGAGCCTGATGAATGCAGGCAGGCGCATACCGTCCGATGTCGTCGCGCTGACCGGCATCACGAACGAGATGATCGCATTGGCGCCGCCGGCGTCGAAGGTCATGAAGGAAGCCGCGGCGTTCGTCGGCAAGCATGCAGTCGTCGCTCACAACGCCGGTTTCGACAAACGGTTCTGGCAGGCGGAACTCGGGCTTCTTGGCGTGTCGGCCGAGCATGCCTTCGCCTGCACGATGCTCGTGGCGCGACGCATCTACCCGGACGCCCAGAGTCACCGCCTGTCGAACCTGGTGGATATGCTGCGGCTGCCGAAATCGGGCCGGGCGCACCGGGCGATGGTCGATGCCGAGATGGCCGGCCATCTGTGGTGCCGGCTGCAGCAGGACATCGCGCGGACTTACGGACTGGGTCGCATCGATCACGCGCTCATGACACGCGTGCAGGCAACGGCGAAGGCGAAGGTGCCGATGTACTTGCGTTCGCTCGTGGGCTCGCACGCGTGAGAATCCGGGACGCGACGGCCCTGGCTTGTGCAATCCGTCAACGAAAACGGCTTGGCAGCCTGCCAAGCCGTTTTCTTGCCGCGACAGTCATCCGGTTGATTCCGTCGTGACCTGCTCCGACGCTGACCAGCCGGGTCGCGACTTGGCTTTCGAACTAATCAAGGCCGATAAGAAGGACCTTGAGGGTACCGCCGTGGTTGAGGTCTCCCAGATAGGCCACGACCTTCTGCTTCTGTCCAAGCGCCGTGAGTGCGTTTCCGATCTGGATCAGCAACGCCGTATTCGAGGCATTTACTGCAAACGAATTCCCGCCCTCGTTATTGAGCATGAAAGGAAGGGTATCGTGATTGTCCCAATAGCCCAGTTGAATTGACTCAACGTCTACGCGTTTCAAACCGTCCGCCTGCTCCGCGAACTTCTGAATTTCACTGAAATTTTCGTTCGACATGACAATTCCTCCTGCTGTGAGTTGAAAAACCGAGAACCAGGGCCGTATAGGTCGAATCTGGCTCGCGCGAGTCACGCATCGACAACGTTCATCACAACCTCCGCAGTGGCTTGGGTCAGCCATCCGCGAAGCGCACCTGCCGGGAAGAAATTAGGCTGAGCGCGCGGAGCAATCAATTACACTCGATTACAGTCGCGGTGAAACCGGGTGGGGTAGCCGAACCGCGTCTGCCGACTTCACTGCCAGGCGGTCTCGCTACGCAACCCGCGGACGCTGTTTCAAACCCGCGCCTTTTGCGCTGCAACTGATTGCAGGCACCGATCGAGTACGGCACGGTGCAATCGATGAGCAAAGTCGCTGGTTGAACGAGTGCGGAAATGGAAGCACCCGCGACGCCTCATGTCGCACGAATGCTCGGGTGTGTTCCCATCGACGAAACACGAAATCCGCGCGATGTGCCAATCGGGCGGTGGCGCCAGTCGGGCCAAAAACAAAAAAGCCCGCTGTGAAGCGGGCTTTGATGTGTGCTGTCAGGTCGTACCGGCACGTGCCGGACGGCCGATCATTCCCACTCGATCGTCGCCGGCGGCTTCCCCGAGATGTCATACACCACACGGTTGATCCCGCGCACCTCGTTGATGATCCGGTTCGACGCGCGGCCGAGCAGCGCGTACGGCAGGTGCGCCCAGTGTGCGGTCATGAAGTCGGTCGTCTGCACCGCGCGCAGCGACGTCACGTAATCGTACGTGCGGCCATCGCCCATCACGCCCACCGACTTGACCGGCAGGAACACCGCGAACGCCTGGCTCGTCAGGTCGTACCAGCTCTTGCCGACATCGGCTTCACCGCACAGGCCGGCAGCCGCATCGTGCGCGGTCGCGGTCGTGTTGCGCAGTTCCTCGATGAAGATCGCGTCCGCGCGGCGCAGCAGATCCGCGAACTCGCGCTTCACTTCGCCGAGAATCCGCACGCCGAGGCCCGGGCCCGGGAACGGATGGCGGTACACCATCTCCGGCGGCAGGCCGAGCGCGACGCCCAGCTCGCGCACTTCGTCCTTGAACAGGTCGCGCAGCGGCTCGAGCAGTTTCAGGCCGAGCGTTTCCGGCAGGCCGCCGACGTTGTGGTGGCTCTTGATCGTCGTCGCCTTCTTCGTCTTCGTGCCGCCCGATTCGACCACGTCCGGGTAGATCGTGCCCTGCGCGAGCCACTTCGCCTTCGACAGCTTCTTCGCCTCGGCCTGGAACACCTCGACGAACTCGCGGCCGATGATCTTGCGCTTCGCTTCCGGATCGGTCACGCCGGCCAGGTGGCCGAGGAACTGTTCGGACGCGTCGACGTGCACGACCTTCGCATGCAGGCGGCCCTCGAACATGTCGAGCACCATCTTGCCTTCGTTCAGGCGCAGCAGGCCGTGGTCGACGAACACGCAGGTGAGCTGGTCGCCGATCGCGCGATGGATCAGCGCAGCCGCGACGCTCGAATCCACACCGCCCGACAGGCCGAGAATCACTTCCTCGTCACCGACCTGCTCGCGGATCTTCGCGACGGCTTCCTCGATGTGGTTGCTCATGATCCAGTCGGGCTTCGCGCCTGCGATCTGCAGCACGAAGCGCTCGATGATCTGGCGGCCCTTCACCGTGTGCGTGACTTCCGGATGGAACTGCACCGCGTAGTAGCCGCGTGCCTCGTCGGCCATGCCGGCGATCGGGCAGCTCGGTGTCGACGCCATCAGCGCAAAGCCCGGCGGCAGCTCGGCAACCTTGTCGCCGTGGCTCATCCAGACCTTCAGCATCCCGTGGCCTTCGTCCGTCTTGAAATCCTCGATGCCGTCGAGCAGGCGCGTGTGGCCGTGTGCGCGCATTTCCGCGTAGCCGAATTCGCGGTGGTCGCTCCACTCGACCTTGCCGCCGAGCTGCACGGCCATCGTCTGCATGCCGTAGCAGATGCCGAGCACCGGCACGCCGAGATCCCACACGGCCTGCGGCGCGCGCAGCTGATGGTCTTCGTACGTGCTCGCGTGGCTGCCCGACAGGATCACCGCCTTCGGCGCGAACTCGCGGACGAAGTCATCGGACACATCGTTCGGATGGATTTCGCAGTAGACATGCGCTTCGCGCACGCGTCGCGCAATCAGTTGGGTGACTTGCGAACCGAAGTCGAGAATCAGGATTTTGTCGTGCATGGCTGCGGACGGGATGAAGAGAATAAGAAAGGCAGCGCATCATTTTCATCATGCGCTGCGTCAATAGCATGGACAACGGCGTCGGGCGGAAGGCGGCACGCTCGACGCATGGCCGGTCAATCCTGCATCGGCGGGCGCTCGTCGAGTGCGACGCCGCCCGACGATGATTGGCCGGATGCGGCCGGCGAAGGTGCCGCTGGCGCCGCGGGACGGCTGACGACAGGTTCGACACGCTGCGGTGCGGACGACGACGCAGGCGCCGTCGCCGTCTCGGCCGGCGCGCGCGCCTCGAGCGCCTGCGCCTTTTCGCGCCGGCGCACGGCCGATGCGAGCCGCACGCCACCGAGGCCGAGCACGATCAACGCGACGCCGGCCACGGCCGACAGCACCCTGCCGGCGGCCGCGAGCGCGGGACCGCTGCCGGTGCCGATCGACCAGACGATCGTCAGCGCGCCGATCAGCCAGTACACATGGCCGACCGCTCGCGCGACCGGCGCCGTGAGATCGCCGTTGAACGCTGCATGAAACGCGAGCCACGCGAGCCCGAGCAGCGCGATGCCGAACGCCTGGCCGAGCATCGCCGGCTGGACGTTCGCGAGCTGCAGCGCGTTGAAGAGCGACTGCCAGGGCGTCAGCACGAACAGCACGCCGAACGCCAGCAACAACACGGCATCGATGATCAGCACGGCTCGCAGCAGCGGTTTCATCGGCGATCAGTCCACGTGGTAGTTCGGCGCTTCCTTCGTGATCTGCACGTCGTGCACGTGCGACTCGCGCATGCCCGCCGCCGTGATCTGGACGAATTCGGCCTTGTCGTGCAGTTCGTCGATCGTGCGGCAGCCGCAGTAGCCCATGCTGGCGCGCACACCGCCGACCAGCTGGAACAGGATCGCGTTGACCGAGCCCTTGTATGCGACACGGCCTTCGATGCCTTCCGGCACGAGCTTGTCGATGTTCGCCGAGTTGTCCTGGAAGTAGCGGTCTGCCGCGCCGTCCTTCATCGCACCGACGGAACCCATGCCGCGATACGACTTGTACTGGCGGCCCTGGTACAGGAACACGTCGCCCGGCGCCTCTTCGGTGCCCGCGAACATGCTGCCCATCATCACCGCGTTCGCGCCGGCCGCGAGGGCCTTCGACACGTCGCCCGAGAAGCGCACGCCGCCGTCGGCGATGCACGGCACGCCCGTGCCCTTCAGCGCTTCCGCGACGTTCGCGATCGCGCTGATCTGCGGCACGCCGACACCGGCGACGATCCGCGTCGTGCAGATCGAGCCCGGGCCGATACCGACCTTGACCGCATCCGCGCCGTATTCGACGAGCGCCTTCGCGGCGGCGGCCGTCGCGATGTTGCCGCCGATCACTTCGACGTGCGGGAAGTTCTGCTTGACCCAGCGAACGCGCTCGAGCACGCCCTTGCTGTGGCCGTGCGCGGTATCGACGACGATCACGTCGACGCCGGCCTGCACCAGCAGCTCGACGCGCTCTTCGTTGTCGGGACCGACGCCGACTGCCGCGCCTGCGCGCAGCTTGCCGTGTTCGTCCTTGCACGCGTCCGGGTGCTCGGTCTGCTTCGTGATGTCCTTGACGGTCATCAGGCCGCGCAGTTCGAACGCGTCGTTGACGACCAGCACGCGCTCGAGGCGGTGGCTGTGCATCAGCGCCTTCGCTTCGGCGAGCGGCGTGCCTTCCTTGACCGTGACGAGGCGCTCGCGCGGCGTCATGATCGACTTGACCGGCTCATCGAGGCGGGTTTCGAAACGCAGGTCGCGGTTCGTGACGATGCCGACGAGCTGCGGGCCTTCGACGACCGGGAAACCCGAGATGCCATGCTGGCGCGACAGCGCGATCACGTCGCGCACCTTCATTTGCGGCGGCACCGTGATCGGGTCGCGGACGACGCCCGATTCGAAACGCTTGACCTTCGCGACCTCGCGGGCCTGTTCGGCCGGCGTCAGGTTCTTGTGGACGATACCGACGCCACCCTGCTGTGCCATCGCGATCGCAAGGCGACCTTCGGTGACCGTGTCCATCGCGGCGGACACGAGCGGCATGTTCAGGGAGATGTTGCGGGTCAGCTTGGTCTTGAGGCTGGTGTCGCGCGGGAGAACGTCGGAGAAGGCGGGAACGAGGAGCACGTCATCGAAAGTGAGTGCTTTTTGGATCAGACGCATGGCAAATCCTATGGGCGCAAAAGCGAATTATACGCGAAGCGCCGCGAATTTTCACAACACGAACAACGGCTTAGCCGGTTTCGGCCGTTCGGGGGCCGAATCGTTCGGATCGTCGTTCGGTTCGTTTTCGATCGCCTTTCGTTTCACCGCCGCATCGAGCCATTCGCGCAACCGGCCGCGAAACGGCCCACCCACCTGTTGCGGACGGGCCACGCGACGGTAGAGACGACGGGGAAGCGCGGCCCGGCAACACGCCGTACGGGCACGCCCTCCCCGTCCTACAGCAGCCCGGCCGCGCGGACAAGCATCGCCGCGCCGCCGCCGATCGCGACCCAGCCGACGATCCGCGCCACCCGCGCGCCGGCCGGCGCAAGGCGCTCGGCGGCGATCGCCACCGTCACGGCCGCCATCACGCGCAGATCCATCACGCCGGCGGCCAGCGCGGCCGCCATCAGGTTCCCGCAACATATCCCGCATCGCACGGCCGTTCGCACGCCGTACCGCCATGCCGCACCGGCCGCCGCGCGCGGCGGCGACCCACCGGTCGCGGCGTGCCGGCAGCACGCCAGCCGGCGCGCCTTCCATCCGGAGAATTGCAGGACGCCCGCAGCCAATACGACCGCGCCAGCCGCGAACGGCATCGCACCGGCAAGCGCCGGCAGCCTTGCGGCGGCGCCCGTCAGTGCGGCGCCGGCCGGAAACACGAGCGCTCCCACCGCCATCCACACCGCGAAATACCCAGCACCCGCGACGACGACGAGCCCGGCCGAACGCGCCGCCGCGTGCAGGCCGACGCACTGCCGGTATCGCCAGAGCACCGGCGCCAGCACGGGCAGCATCATCGTCACCGCCATCGTGCCCCACATGCCGGCGAACACCGCGAACGCGCGGCCGGCGCTCCATCCACACGGTCGCTGCCATGGCGCCGACGTCATCATCCAGCCGGCGGACACGGGAGGGCCGCCCATCGCGGCCATCGACGCGCACTGCGCCACGGTCGCCATCGCGGCGACGGCGAACACGGCCACGAGCACCACCGCGAACGCCCGCGGATCGGGCCCCGGAGCGCCGGGCGCCGGCCGTGTCATCGCCCGCCCTCGCCCGTCGCCGGCGCGCTCAGCCGCGTGCGTACTCGTCATGACGGCGCCACCACGGGCCGGTCTCGTTGCGCCCGCGCGGCGCACGATCGAGCCACTGGTACATCCCCCACAGCCCGTCGAGCCCGCGCGCATAGGTCGAGTACGTGTGATAGACGATGCCGTCCTCGCGCACGAACGCGCTCATCCCCGGCCGGTCGAGCGAATACGTGACCGCGTCGGTGCCGCATGTCGCCGCGAACTGCACGACGGGTGCCGGCGGCGGATCCCTGTCCATCGCGTGGCCGGCCCGCGCGTAGTTGTACTCGACGTCGCCGGCGCGCTGCTGCGCTTCGGTGAACGACACGTTGAAGTCGAAGTTGAAATCGCTGCCGACCGACGATGCCCACGGGAAGCGCCACCCCATCCGCTGCCGGTACGCGCGCAGCTTCGCGAGCGGCGCGCGCGACACGGCGGCGAGCGTCACGTCGTGGTTCGCCAGATGCACGGCGAAGCCGTCGAAACCGTCGGCGATCGACGAGCACGACGGACAGCCGGCCTGGTAGTCGGGGCCGAACATGAAGTGATAGACGAGCAGTTGCGAACGGCCGAGAAACAGGTCGTCGAGTGTTGCCTGCCCGTCCTCGGTGTCGAATCGGTAGGTCTTGTCGACGCGCACCCAGGGCAGTGCCTGGCGCCGCCGCGCGAGTTCGTCGCTTTGCCGCGTCAGCGCCTTTTCCGCGTCGAGCAGCGCGCGGCGCTCGGCCAGCCATTCGTCGCGGGTTCCGGTGAGATGGGTCGTCATGGCGGGTTTCTCCTTCCGATGGGTATCCAGGCACGGCATCCGGTGCCGTGTGCGTGGTGCTAGATTAGTGGCGGGCATCGAACCGAAGGGAGTGACAAGTGTGTCGGGATTCGGATGGATTCGCTGATCACGGCGGCCGCGCGCGCGCTCGCGGCCGGTGACGCGCTCGGCGCGCTGAATCGCGTCGCGCTGCGCGACGATGCGCCGGCGCTCGCACTGCGCGGGATCGCAATGGCGCAGCTCGGCGATTTCGAACGCGCGCGCGCACTCGTGCGCGGCGCCGCTCGTGCGTTCGGCCCGAAGGAGGCCGTGGCGCGTGCGCGCTGCGTCGTCGCGGAAGCGGAGATCGCACTCGCGTCGCGCGACCTGCGCTGGCCGACGCGCGCGCTCGATGCCGCGTGCGCGACGCTCGACGCGCACGGCGACCGCGCAAACGCCGCGCATGCACGCTATCTCGGCGTGCGCCGGCTACTGCTGATCGGCCAGCTCGACGATGCCGAGCGGATGCTCGCGAATCTCGATCCCGCGCCACTGCCGGCTGCATCGCGCGCCGCCCATGAGCTGATCGCGGCCGGCATCGCGATGCGCCGCATCCGCACGCACGCGGCGCGCGCTGCGCTCACCCGGGCACACGCAGCGGCCCGCGACGCCGGCATCGCCGCGCTGACGGCCGAGGTCGACACTGCGGCACGCGTGCTCGACGCACCGGCCGCGCGCCTCATCACGCGCGGCACATCGCGGCTCGTGCAACTCGACGAAGTGGAGGCGCTGTTCGCATCGAACGCGCTCGTCGTCGACGCGTGCCGCCACACGGTGCGCGACGCGCGCACGACCGTGTCGCTTGCGCGGCGGCCCGTGCTGTTCATGCTCGCCCGCGCGCTCGGTGAAGCGTGGCCGGCCGACGTGTCGCGCAACGCGGTCGTCGCTGCCGCGTTCCGCGCAAAACACGCGGACGAATCGCATCGCGCACGCCTGCGCGTCGAGATCGGCCGGCTGCGCGCGCTGCTGCGGCCGCTCGCGAACGTCATCGCAACCCCGCGCGGCTTCGCGCTCGAACCGCTCGGCATACGCGAGACCGTCGTCCTGGCGCGCCCGGTCGACGATCGCCACGCGGCCGTGCTCGCGCTCCTCGCCGATGGCGAGGCGTGGTCGAGCTCCGCGCTGGCGCTGGCCCTGCGCACAGGCCAGCGCACCGTGCAGCGCGCGCTCGACGCGCTCGCCGAAGCGGACAAGGTCCAGGCGCTCGGCCGCGGCCGCGCACGCCGCTGGATGACGCCGCCGCTGCCCGGTTTCGCGACGACCTTGTTACTCCCTGCCCCGCTGCCGGGCGATTAGGATGGCCTCACCGAACGACGAGGTGACGAACATGAAGCGCTCCAGGGCAGAGATCCTTCGCGAATATGGCCCGTTTCCGGGCGTCGACGGCGTACACGGCGTCACGTACGACGGGCAGTACGTGTGGTACGCGTGCGGCGACAAGCTGAATGCGCTCGACCCGGAGCGCGGCACGACCGTGCGCTCGATCGACGTCGCCGCGCATGCGGGCACGGCGTTCGACGGCCGCCACCTGTACCAGATCGTCGAGAACCGCATCGAGAAGATCGATCCCGAATCGGGCCGCGTGCTCGCAACGATCCCCGCCCCCGGCAACGGCCTCGATTCGGGGCTGGCTTGGGCCGAAGGCACGCTGTGGGTCGGCCAGTACCGCGAACGCAAGATCCATCAGGTGGATCCGCAGTCGGGCGCCGTGCTGCGCACGATCGAATCGAACCGCTTCGTCACCGGCGTGACGTGGGTCGACGGCGAGCTGTGGCACGGCACCTGGGAAGCCGACGAGAGCGAATTGCGGCACATCGATCCGCGTACGGGTCGAGTGCTCGAGCAGGTCGCCATGCCGCCCGGCGTCGGGGTGTCGGGGCTCGAATCCGACGGTCGCGACCGTTTCTACTGCGGCGGCGGCAACAGCGGCAAGCTGCGCGCCGTGCGCCGGCCCGCGCGGGCACGGACGTCGGGCAATGACGCGGGAGCAACGCCCGACCCTGCTGACGAATGATTCGCCGCCTGCCGTGATCGCTTCCGGGCGCAGCACGCCTGCGCCTCGCTCTGCGCCGAGTGCAGGAATGAACAAGACGATGCAGCGACCGCGTCGCTAAGATGCGCGCTCGTCAGTCATGTATTCGGAGCGGTCAATGCAGCGCGGTGTGGTCTATGGTGTTCTGGCAGGTGCCCTGTGGGGCATGGTGTTTCTCGTTCCGCGGCTGCTGACCGACTTCTCGCCGCTGCTGCTGAGCGCCGGCCGCTACGCGATGTACGGCCTCGTATCGCTCGCGGCCGCGCTGCCGGCCGCCCGCTCGTTGCTCGCGCGGCTGACACGCGAGGATCTCGTCGCGCTGGTCAGGCTCGCCGTCGTCGGCAACGTCGCGTACTACATGCTGCTGTCAGGCGCCGTGCACCTGATCGGCATCGCGCCCAGTTCGCTGATCGTCGGCGTATTGCCCGTCACGGTCACGCTCGCGGGTCTCGGCGACCACGGCGCCGTGCCGCTGCGGCGGCTCGCTATCCCGCTCGCGCTGGTGATCGCGGGCATCGTCTGCATCAACGTCGACCTGTTCACGTCCGAGGCAGCACACGCGACGACGCTCGGCCAGAAGCTCGCGGGCATCGCCTGCGCGGCCGGCGCGCTCGCGAGCTGGACCTGGTACGCGGTCGCGAACGCGCGCTACCTGCAGCGCCGTCATCATTTCGGCGGCAACGAATGGTCGGTGCTGTGGGGCGTCGTGACCGGCCTGATCGGCGGGCTCTGCTGGATCGCTATCCTCGCGCTGCCGGCCGGCACGGTGCAGGCAGCAGTCCCGGCGTCGCGCTGGCAACTGTTCTGGCTGCTGAACCTCGTGCTCGCGATCGGCGCGTCGTGGCTCGGCAACGGGCTGTGGAATGCCGCGTCGAAACGGTTGCCGCTCACGCTGTCGGGCCAGTTGATCGTGTTCGAAACCGTGTTCGCGATGCTTTACGCGTTCGTCTACGACCAGCGGATGCCGCACGCACTCGAGATCGCAGCGCTCGTGCTGCTGCTGGCAGGCGTGTACGGCTCGGTGCGACAGCACGGCAACACGCCCGCCGGCGGCGCTACGCCGGGCAACGCGCCAGTCAACGCGAACGCCGCGGCCCACTGAGCGCCGCGGCGTTTGATCGGACGAATCGGAACGGAAGAAGCGGAACCGCGCGCGTCAGCGCGCGTCCTTGTGCATCCACTTGCGGCCCTCGATGGAGCCTTCGCGACGCGACTTGTCGACGCGCCGCTGGCGCGCAAGCTTCGGATCGACGATCAACGGGCGGTATATCTCGACGCGGTCGTGGTCGGAGAGCGGCGCGTCGAGCGGCGCAAGCTTGCCGTATACGCCCGTCTTCGCGTTCGCGAGATCGATTTCCGGGTGCAGCGCGAGCACGCCGCTCGCATCGATCGCGGAACGAACGGTCGCCCCTTCCGGCAGCGACAGCGGAATCAGCGTCTGGCGATCCGGCAGCGCGTAGCAGACTTCGATCGACAGCATCGCGTCACCCCTTCCCGTAGCGCTGGTCGGCGCGCTTCACGAACGAATCGACGAACGTGTTCGCGATATGGCTGAACACGGGCCCGATGATCTTCTCGAGCAGGATGCTCGAGAACTCGTAGTGCAGCGCGAATTCGATCTTGCACGCATCGGCACGCAGTGCCGTGAAGCGCCACGAGCCCGTGAACTTCTTGAACGGGCCGTCCGTGAACTCCATGTCGATCCGCGTCGGACGCTGCTGCGTGTTGCGCGTCGCGAAATGCTGCTTGATGCCCTTGAAGTTGATGTCGATGCGCGCTTCCATCCCGCTGTCGTCCTGACGGCGAATCTCGACGCCGCCGCACCAGGGCAGGAAATTGGGGTAGTCGGCCACGTCGGTGACGAGGTCGAACATCTGTTCCGCCGAATGACGGATCAATACTGTTTTCTGGACATCTGCCATAAATCGCGCGGCATCGCTTAAGGTGAGAACGCAAGCCGGGCGATTCTCGCCCCGCTTTGCTAAAATCGTGATTTTAAACGAGTTGGCCCAATCCATTCATGAGCATCATCGACAACAGGAAGGCGCACTTCGATTATCACATCGAGGAACGCTACGAGGCGGGGCTCGTGCTGGAGGGCTGGGAAGTCAAGGCGCTGCGCGCCGGGCGCGGCCAGATCAAGGAAGGCTACGTCGTGGTGAAGAACGCCGAGATCTTTCTGATCGGCACCCATATCAGCCCGCTGCCCGAAGCCTCGACGCACATCAAGCCGGACCCGGTTCGCACGCGCAAGCTGCTGCTGCACCGTGAGGAAATCAAGAAACTGATCGGCAAGGTCGAGCAGCGCGGCTACACGCTCGTGCCGCTGAACTTCCATTACAAGGGGGGGCGCGTAAAGTGCGACATCGCGCTCGCGAAGGGCAAGAAGCTGCACGACAAGCGCGAAACCGAGAAAAAGCGCGACTGGGAACGCGAAAAGGCACGCATCATGCGCGCCGGCACCTGACCCGCGCAACACCGCGCATCGCAAACGACACGGCCCGCTCGAAGCGGGCCGTGTTGCTTTGGGTGACGTGAATCCTGCATGCCGGCTGCCCGGCAGTGGCCGGATCGGCGCTCCGCGCGCCACGCCGCCCGTTTCGATTGAAGAAAGGGGCCGACTGCGGGGCCACACGGGCATCATCCGCGCCCCGGCCACGCGACGATTCGCCGCACGCGGCGAGGCGACCTCCCGCGCACCGCACAGGTCCGACTCAGGCCTTCCCGGCCGAAACCGCCCCCGCGTTCTTGACGATCGACATCGCCGATGCGATCGCACTGCCGAGATCGGACAGGTTCGCCGGCACGATCAGCGTGTTGCCCTGCTTCGCGAGATTCGAGAATGCGCTGACATACTGCTCGGCAACCTTCAGGTTCACCGCGTCCATCCCGCCCTGCGATTGCATCGCGTTCGCGATCTTCTGGATCGCCTGCGCGTTCGCCTCGGCCACCGCCAGAATCGCAGCGGCCTCGCCCTGCGCCTGATTGATCGCGGCCTGCCGCTCGCCTTCCGATTTCTGGATCGCCGCTTCGCGCGCACCCGACGCGAGGTTGATCTGCTCCTGCTTGCGGCCTTCGGAGGCAGCGATCAGCGCGCGCTTTTCACGCTCCGCGGTGATCTGCGCCTGCATCGCGTGCAGGATTTCCTTCGGCGGCGTCAGGTCCTTGATCTCGTAGCGCAACACCTTCACGCCCCAGTTCGCGGCGGCCTCGTCGAGCGCCGACACGATGCTGTGGTTGATGAAGTCGCGCTCCTCGAAAGTCTTGTCGAGCTCCAGCTTGCCGATCACCGAGCGCAGCATCGTCTGCGACAACTGCGTGATCGCAAGCACGAAGTTGCTCGACCCGTACGACGCCTTCATCGGGTCCATCACCTGGAAATACAGCACGCCGTCGACTTGCAGCTGCGTGTTGTCGCGCGTGATGCAGATCTGGCTCGGCACGTCGAGCGGGATTTCCTTCAGCACATGCCGGTACGCGATGCGATCGACGAACGGCAGCACGATATTGAGACCGGGCGACAGCGTCGCGTGATAGCGACCGAAGCGCTCGAGCACCCACGCATGTTGCTGCGGCACGATCTTCACCGTCTTCGACACGATCACGATCGCGATGACGAGCAGGACAACCCAGATGATCAGCGAATCCATGAAGTATTCCCTCCTTGTTGTATCGGCGGACGATCAGCCCGCGGGTTTCGCCACGACCACGAGACAGCTGCCGCGCACGGCGCTTACCTGATACACGTGCGCATCGTCGCGCTCGCCGTTCGCAAGCTCGACGTCCCAGTCGGCCCCGCGATACTGCACACGCGCGCGGCCGTCGTGCCACGCGTCGACCGTGACGGTCGCGCCGATATCGAGATTGACGTCGGGATTCGTCGACGTGTCGCGCTTCTGCTTGCGGCCGAGCCCCGAACGGCGCAGCACGATCATCGCGACGATCGCGACCACCGCCGCCGCACCGAACTGCACGTGCGGCGCGAAACCGGCCAGTTGCAGCAGCCCGCCCGCGAGAAAGCCGAGTGCGATCATCAGCAGGTAGAACGTGCCCGTCAGCAACTCGGCCACGACCAGCACACCCACCGCGACCCACCAGAACAGATGCCCCGACATCATTGTGGTCTCCAGAAAAACATCCCCGCGCTCACCTGCGTTGCATGGAACCAGAATATGCGTTGGAGCGCTACTCCGGTGCGACATGCGCGCTGCCCCCGAGGGGGCGGTCGGCACGCTTGGGGCGGCCCGGGGGTACCGACAAACAAAAACACCCCGGTGCCTACCGGGGTGTTTATAGCATGAAGCTTGCATTTTGCCTTCAACGAAAGCACGGCGTCGCCGCGCTTTCGCCGATGGTGCGTTACCGACCGTTACTTCCGGTTGGCAAGCGCCTGCCACGTATCGATGATCGTGTCGGGGTTCAGCGAGATCGACACGATGCCTTCGTCCGTCAGCCATTGCGCGAAGTCCGGGTGATCGGACGGGCCCTGGCCGCAGATACCGACATACTTGCCCATCTTGCGGCAGGTATCGATCGCGCGCTTCAGCAGGAACTTGACGGCCGGGTCGCGTTCGTCGAAGTCGACAGCCAGCAGCTCCATGCCCGAATCGCGGTCGAGGCCCAGCGTGAGCTGCGTGAGGTCGTTCGACCCGATCGAGAACCCGTCGAAGAACTGCAGGAAATCTTCGGCGAGGATCGCGTTGGTCGGGACTTCGCACATCATCACGAGGCGCAGGCCGTTTTCGCCGCGCTTCAGGCCGAACTTCTCGAGCAGGCCGACGACGCGCTCCGCCTGCTTCACGGTACGCACGAACGGCACCATGATCTCGACGTTGGTCAGGCCCATCTCGTCGCGCACGCGCTTCAGTGCACGGCACTCCATCTCGAACGCCTGCGCGAAGTCTTCAGCGATGTAACGCGACGCGCCGCGGAAGCCCAGCATCGGGTTTTCCTCGTCCGGCTCGTAACGCGAACCGCCGATCAGTTTCTTGTACTCGTTCGACTTGAAGTCGGACAGACGCACGATCACGGGCTTCGGATAGAACGCCGCCGCGATCGTCGCGACACCTTCCGTCAGCTTGTCGACGTAGAACTGACGCGGCGATGCGTGACCGCGCGCGACGCTCTCGACGGCCTTCTTCAGGTCCTGGTCGATGTTCGGGTACTCGAGAATCGCCTTCGGGTGAACGCCGATGTTGTTGTTGATGATGAACTCGAGACGCGCGAGGCCCACGCCGGCGTTCGGCAACTGCGAGAAGTCGAACGCGAGCTGCGGGTTGCCGACGTTCATCATGATCTTGACCGGGATTTCCGGCAGTTCGCCGCGCTGCACTTCCGTGACTTCCGTCTCGAGCAGGCCGTCGTAGATCTTGCCTTCGTCGCCTTCCGCGCACGACACGGTGACGAGCGCGCCGTCCTTCAGGATGTCGGTTGCGTCGCCGCAGCCGACGACTGCCGGCACGCCGAGTTCACGCGCGATGATCGCCGCGTGGCAGGTCCGGCCGCCACGGTTCGTGACGATCGCGGCTGCACGCTTCATCACCGGCTCCCAGTTCGGGTCGGTCATGTCGGCCACGAGCACGTCGCCCGGCTGCACGCGTTCCATTTCCGACGGATCCTGGATCACGCGCACGGGGCCCGCGCCGATCTTCTGGCCGATCGCACGACCCGTCGCGAGCACCTGCGACTGGCCCTTCAGCTTGAAGCGCTGCTCGGCCTTGCCGGTCGCCTGGCTCTTCACGGTTTCCGGGCGTGCCTGCAGGATGAAGATCTTGCCGTCGCGGCCGTCCTTGCCCCACTCGATGTCCATCGGACGCTGGTAGTGCTTCTCGATGATGACCGCGTACTTCGCCAGCTCGATCACGTCTTCGTCAGTGATCGAGTAGCGGTTGCGCTGCTCGTGCGGCACGTCGACCGTCTTCACGCGGCCCGGCTCGCCCGGCTGCGTGAATTCCATCTTGATCAGCTTCGAGCCGATCGAACGGCGGATGATCGGGTACTTGTCCTGCGCGAGCGTCGTCTTGAACACATAGAACTCGTCCGGGTTCACTGCGCCCTGCACGACGGTTTCACCCAGGCCATAGCTCGACGTGATGAACACGGCGTCCTTGAAGCCCGATTCGGTGTCGATCGTGAACATCACGCCGGCCGCGCCAACGTCCGAGCGAACCATGCGCTGCACGCCGGCCGACAGTGCGACTTCCGCGTGCGTGAAGCCCTTGTGCACGCGATACGAGATCGCGCGGTCGTTGTACAGCGACGCGAACACGTGCTTCATGCGGTCGAGCACGTCGTCGATGCCGACGACGTTCAGGTACGACTCCTGCTGGCCGGCGAACGATGCGTCGGGCAGGTCTTCCGCGGTGGCGGACGAACGCACGGCGAACGACAGCTCGCCCGGCGAGCTCTTCGTCAGGATTTCGAACTGCTCACGGATTTCCTGCTCGAGACGTGCCTGCATCGGCGCATCGACGATCCACTTGCGGATTTCGGCACCGGCTTCGGCGAGCGCCTTCACGTCGTCGATGTCGAGCGACTCGAGACGCTTGGCGATGCGGTCGGTAAGGTCGTTGTGCTTGAGGAAATCGCGGAACGCGAGCGCGGTCGTGGCAAAACCGGTGGGTACGCGAACGCCAGCTTCGGAAAGCTGGCTGATCATTTCGCCAAGCGACGCATTCTTGCCGCCGACGATCTCCACATCGGTCATCCGCAACTGCTCGAACGGAATTACATACGCCTGGTCCTTTGCGACGTTTGCTGCGTTAGTCATACAAGCCCCTAAGTGTGAAAAAAATGCTCGATTGCGCAAGTGGGCTTGGACGCGGGCGCTTGCAAAAAGGCGCGGCGCGTCTTGCGCAACCTGTTAGATAAACAATCGCAGCGGCGGATAATCTTCCGACCCGATTTACAAAAATCCCGGCAGAAGGGCGATATTTGCAGACAAATCGCCAAACTTGCCGGGAATTTTGGAATCAAGCGGCGAAGCCCGCGGCGCCGTTCGCGCGCTGCCCCCGCAATTGCTTATCCAACAGGTTGCCGCTATTCTACCGTGCCGGCTGCCGGATGTGGCGCGACCTTGTCACTGCGTCTGGAGGCGGACCTCCAGCCGCCCGCGCAACCGCCCTTCACGCTCGACGCCCAGATTCATGCTGCCTACCGTATTCATCGTCTCCGACGGCACTGGGATCACTGCCGAAACCTTCGCGCATTCGATCCTCTCCCAGTTCGACCAGAAATTCCGCCTCGTGCGCGTGCCGTTCGTCGACTCGCTCGACAAGGCCTATGCGACCGTCGAGAAGATCAACGAGGCCGCCGTGCACGACGGCCGCCGCGCGATCGTGTTCACGACGCTTGTCGACAGCGAGTCGAACGACATCGTCAAGCGCTCGAACGCACTCGTGCTCGACATGTTCCAGCGCTTCGTCGAACCGCTCGAGCAGGAACTGGAGCTCAAGTCGAGCCACGCGATGGGCCGTGGCCACCAGAACGCGGACACCGAGGAATACAAGACCCGGATCGAGGCGATCAACTTCTCGCTCGCGCACGACGACGGCCAGTCGAACCGCAACCTGTCGGAAGCCGACGTGATCCTCGTCGGCGTGTCGCGCAGCGGCAAGACGCCGACGAGCCTGTATCTCGCGATGCAGTACGGCGTGAAGGCAGCAAACTATCCGCTGATTCCGGAGGATTTCGAGCGCGGCAAGCTGCCGTCGGCGCTGTCGCCGTACAGCGAGAAGCTGTTCGGGCTGTCGATCGACCCGCAGCGCCTGTCCGAGATCCGTAACGAGCGTCGGCCGGGCAGCAAATACGCGGCGCCCGAGAACTGTCGCTACGAGATCAACGAAGCCGAAGCGATGATGCGCCGCGAGGGGATCAAGTGGCTGTCGTCGACGCACAAGTCGATCGAGGAAATCGCGACGACGATCCTGCAGGAAATCCGCCTCGACCGGCAGTCGTACTAAGACTGGCCGCCGCCGGAAACAACAAGGCCGCGTCGAACGCGGCCTTTTTCATGGTGCGGAGCACGCACGCGCGTGGCGTCACGCACGCCGCTGCTGACGCACCTGCTCGAACAGGCAGACCGCAGCCGCGGCCGCGACGTTCAGCGACTCCATCCCGCCCGGCTGCGGGATCGTTACGCGAAGCGTGGCCGCGTCGCGCCAGAACGCCGACACGCCGGCACCCTCGTTGCCGAACACCCATGCAACCGGCCCCGACAGGTCGCAGTCGTAGACCGCCCGCGCACCGTGCGAGTCGGTCAGCGCGACCGGCACATCGAGGCGCTCGGCGAGCGCGGCGGCTTCGACGTCCTCGTGGATCGACAGCAGGAAATGCGCACCCATGCCCGAGCGCAGCACCTTCGACGACCAGGCGTACGCGGTGCCCGGCGCACAGAACACGTGGCGCACGCCCGCGGCCGCCGCGCTGCGCAGGATCGAGCCGACGTTGCCGGCGTCCTGCACGCCGTCGAGCACGACCGACGTATGCGTCACGCGCGCCGGCAGCGGCTGCGCCGGCCGGTCGACGAGCAGCAGGAAGCCGACGCCGCTGACGACGTTCGACAACTGCCCGAACAGTGCATCGGGCAGCGTGACGATCCGTTGCGCATCGATGCGCGCGACGATCGCCTGGGCCTCGGCGTGGCCGAGTGCGCCTTCGGTCGTGACGCACAGCTCGGGCGTCGCGCCCGTGTCGAGGTACGCGCTTGCGAGATGGAATCCTTCGAGCAGCGCCTGGCCGCCGCGGCGCTGATGGGACGTCGAACCCGCGAGCGCCTTCAGGCGCTTGTACAGCGGGTTGTCGCGGGAAGTAATGCTTTTCATCGAATCAGGTCGAACGCCGCACGCACCGGTGCGAACGAGCGCCGATGGGCCTCGCACGGGCCGTGCTCGCGCAGTGCGGCAAGGTGTTTCGCGGTGCCGTAGCCCGCATGCACGTTGAAGCCGTACACGGGGAAGCGTTCGTGCAGGTCGACGAGCATGCGGTCACGGGTGACCTTCGCGAGGATCGACGCGGCCGAGATGCTCGGCACGAGCGCATCGCCGCTGACGATCGCTTCGGCACGCACCGTCAGCGTCGGGCAGCGGTTGCCGTCGATCTGCGCGAGCGTCGGCAGGACCGACAGCCCCTCAACCGCCCGCTTCATCGCGAGCATCGTCGCGTGCAGGATGTTCAGCGTGTCGATCTCATCGACGCTCGCCGATGCGACGCAATACGACAGCGAGCGCGCGACGATCAGCTCGTACAGCGCCTCGCGCTTCTTCGCGGACAGCGCCTTCGAATCGTCGAGCCCGTCGATCGGCTGCGCCGGATCGAGGATCACCGCGGCGGCCACCACCGGCCCCGCGAGCGGGCCACGGCCCGCTTCGTCGACGCCGCAGACGATCTCGTCGGGACGGCTGAAATCGAAACCGCCCTGCCCGTCGCTCGACGCGCGACGGCGTGGTGCACGTACTGCGGTCATGCGCGCCCCTTGCGTTGTTCGAGCACGCGCACGACCGCTTCGGCCGCCTTCGCGGCCGTGTTCTGCCGCAGCGAAAGATGCATTTCGGTGAATACTTCGGTCAGCGTGCGGCGGTTCGCGTCATCGCGCAGCTGCGTGAGCGTCGCATCGGCGAGCGCCTCGGGCGTCGCGAAATGCTGCAGCAGCTCGGGCACGACGAAACGCCCCGCCAGGATGTTCGGCAAGCCGACGTACGGCAGGTAGCCCTGCCGGCGCATGATCTGCCCGGTCAGCCAGGGCACCTTGTACGAAATCACCATCGGCTTCTTCAGCAGCGCGGCTTCCAGCGTCACCGTGCCGCTCTTCACGAGGATCGCGTCGGCAGCCGTCATCGCGACCTGCGAGCGGCCGTCGGTGATCGTCAGCGCGAGCTGCGGATGCGCATCGACGAGCGGCTGCAGCAGCGCGCGCAGCGCCGGCGTCGCCGCCGGCATCACGAACCGCACGCCGGGCTCGCGCTGCTGCATCAGCGCCATCGCCGCGAAAAACGTCGGGCCGATCAGCGCGATTTCCGAGCGCCGGCTGCCCGGCAACACGGCGATCACCGGGCCGTCGGCCGGCAGTCCGAGCGCGATGCGCGCACCGTGCGTGTCGGGTTCGAGCGGGATCTCGTCGGCGAGCGGATGGCCGACGTAGGTCGAGGCAACGCCTGCCTTGTCGAGGATCGCCGGTTCGAACGGGAACAGGCACAGCATGTGATCGACGGACTTCGCGATCTTCTTGATCCGGCCGCCGCGCCATGCCCAGATCGACGGGCACACGAAGTGAATCGACGGGATGCCCGCGTCGCGCGCGGCCTGTTCGACGTTGAAGTTGAAGTCGGGCGCGTCGATGCCGATGAAGGCGTCCGGCCGCTCGGCGAGCAACTGGCGCTTCAGCTCGCCGCGAATCCGCAGGATCTCAGGAATCTGGCCCAGCGCCTCGACGTAGCCGCGCACGGTCAGCTTGTCCATCTGCCAGTGCGAGTCGAAGCCATGTGCGATCATCCGCTGCCCGCCGATCCCGTAGTACTGGGCCGATTCGGGCAGCCGCTCGCGCAGCCCGCCGAGCAGCGACGCGCCGAGCAGGTCGCCCGACGGTTCGCCGGCCACCATCGCGAGCCGGAGCTGAGTGGTCGGAAGCGGCATCGCTTAGCGGATGATGCCGCGTTGCGACGCGTCGATGAACTCGACGAACGCCTTCACGGGTGCGTCGCCTTCGCCGCCCGCCGCCGCCAGCTCGCGCAACTGCACTTTCGCTTCCTCGAGCGACAGGCCGTTCTTGTACAGCAGGCGATACGCGCTGCGCAGCGCGGAGATCGCGTCGGGCGAGAAACCGCGCCGGCGCAGCCCTTCGACGTTGATCCCGTGCGGCTCGGCCTTGTTGCCTGCCGCGATCACGAACGGCGGAACGTCCTGCACGAGCGCCGACGCGCCGCCCAGCATCGAGTGCGCGCCAATGCGCACGAACTGGTGGACGCCCGACATCCCGCCGACGATCGCCCAGTCGCCGATCTCGACGTGGCCGGCCATCTGCGCATTGCTCGACAGGATCACGTGATTGCCGACGGTGCAGTCATGACCGATATGCACATAGGCCATGATCCAGTTGTCGTCGCCGAGCGTCGTCACGCCGGCGTCCTGCACGGTGCCCGTGTGGATCGTCGTGAATTCGCGGATCGTGTTGCGGTTGCCGATCACGAGCTTCGTCGGCTCGTCCTTGTACTTCATGTCCTGCGGACGACCCCCGACCGATGCGTAATGGCCGATACGGTTGTCCTCGCCGAGCGTCGTATGGCCTTCGATCACGCTGTGCGAGCCGATCGTCGTACGCGCGCCGATCGTGACGTGCGGACCGACGATCGCGTACGGGCCGATCTCGACCGATTCGTCGATCTGTGCGCCCGCCTCGACAATCGCGGTGGGATGAATCCTGGTCATGCGCCGTTGCCTCTCGATGTGATGTGTCGCGTTGCGTTGCCTGTCCGTGCCGCGTCGCTCAGGGCGCCACGTCGGTCGTCTTGACCGTGCACATCAATTCGGCTTCCGCCGCCACCTTGCCGTCCACTTCCGCCACCGCCTTGAACTTCCAGATGCCGCGGATGTAGCGTTCGAACGTCACGTTCAGAATCAGTTGGTCGCCCGGCTCGACCGGACGCTTGAAGCGCGCGCCGTCGATCCCGACGAAGTAGTACAGCGTGTTCTCCGGATCCTTCGGCTGCTCTTCCGAGAAGGTCAGCAGCGCCGCGGCCTGCGCGAGCGCCTCGAGGATCAGCACGCCCGGCATCACGGGCCGCTTCGGGAAATGCCCCTGGAAGTACGGCTCGTTGATCGACACGTTCTTCAGCGCTTTGATTCCCTTGTGCGGTTCGAGTTCGAGCACGCGATCGACGAGCAGAATCGGGTAGCGATGCGGCAGCAGCGTGAGGATCTTGTGGATGTCGAGATTGATTTTTTCAGTGCTCATGATGGTTCGTCTCACGCAGAGGCTGCGCGGTGGTGATGCAAAGGCTGAAGCGGGCCGCCGTGCGGCCCAGTCTGGCAAACCGGGCCGGTTGCGCTGGCCGTGCCCGGTTCGAGGGCTCGCATGATGCGCTCAGGCGTCCATGCCGCCCTGGGCGGCGAGCGCGGCTTCGAGCGCCTTGATGCGCTCGCGCAGCTTGTCGAGATTGCGCACGAGCGCGGCGCTCTTGTTCCATTCGCCGTGGTCGACAGCCGGGAACGCGCTGGTATAGATGCCGGCCTTCGGCAGCGACTTCGATACGCCCGATTTCGCGGTGATGATGACATAGTCGCCGAGCGTCACGTGGCCGGCGATCCCGGCCGCGCCGCCGATCATGCAATGGCGGCCGATCGTCGTGCTGCCCGCGACCCCGGCGCTGCCGGCGATCACCGTATAGGCGCCGATCCGGCAGTTGTGGCCGATCTGCACCTGGTTGTCGATCTTCACGCATTCCTCGATGACGGTATCCGCCATCGCGCCGCGGTCGATCGTCGTGTTCGCGCCGATCTCGACGTCCGGGCCGATCGTCACGCCACCGACCTGAGGGATCTTGACCCAGCTGCCGGTGCGCGCGTCGCCGTCACCGACGAAATCCGGCGCGAAGCCGAAGCCGTCGGAGCCGATCACCGCACCCGCATGGATGATCGCGCGCGGGCCGATCTTGCAGCCGTGGTATACCGACGCGTTCGGATACAGGTGCGAGCCCGCGCCGATCGTCGTGCCGCGGCCGACGAATACGTTCGCGTCGAGCTGCACGCCGTCTTCGATCACCGCACCGGCCTCGACCGTCACGTGCGGGCCGATCACCGCGCTCGCGGCAACCTGCGCGGCCGGATCGATCGTCGCGCTCGGATGCACGCCGGCGGCGCGCGGCGGCGTGGCTAGGTCGATGAACATCTGCGCGACGCGCGCGAAGTACGCGTACGGATTCGGCGTGACAATGAAATTGCGGGGGCCGGCCGTCCGGCCGCTCGCGGCCGCGCCCAGCTTTTCCAGGTCCTTCGGCGCGATCAGCACCGCGCCGGCGCGGGTCGACTCGACCTGCGACAGGTACTTCGGATTCGCGAGGAACGCGAGTTGCTGCGGGCCTGCCTGGTCGAGCGGTGCGAGCCCGCTCACCTTGCACTGTGCGTCGCCGGCGATCTCGCCGCCGAACCGCTTTACGAGTTCCTCAAGCGTCAATGCCATTCGTCGTCTGCTCCGTTCAGTTCGTCGAGCCGGACGCGAGCGCCTTGAGCACCTTGTCGGTGATGTCGATGCGCGGGCTGACGTACACGGCCTCCTGCACGATCAGGTCGTAATTCTGCTGCTCGGCGATCTGCTTGATGACCTTGTTCGCCCGCTCGAGCACGGCCGCCAGTTCCTCATTGCGGCGCTGGTTCAGGTCTTCGCGGAACTCGCGCTGCTTGCGCTGGAAGTCGGTATCGAGCTGGGCGAGATCGCGCTGCTTCTGCGCGCGATCGGCCGCCGACAGCGACGCGCCGTTCTTGTCCAGCGAATCGGACATCGACTTCAGACGCGCCGCCAGATCCTGCAGATCCTTGTCGCGCTTCGCGAACTCGGCTTCGAGCTTCGTCTGCGCCGCCTTCGCGGGCGCCGACTCGCGCAGGATCCGATCCGAATTGACCGCCGCGATGCGGGCGACGTCCTGTGCGTGCGCCGTTGCCGCGCCCAAGGCCAGCGCAACGGTCAGCGCGCACATCACTCGTTTCGAAAACTTACCGGTTAGCAAAATTACCCTCTCGTTGCTGTTGTCATGCGTTCGGTCAGAACGCCGTCCCGATCTGGAACTGGAATTTCTGGTACTGGTCGCCTTCGTGCTTCTGCAGCGGGAAGCCGAGGCTCAGCTTCAGCGGGCCGATCGGCGAGATCCACGCGAGACCTACGCCGTAGCCGTAACGCAGGCCGTTGGCGCCCGTACTCGTGCCGCCCGGCGCGTTGCCCCACACGTTACCGCCGTCGAGGAACGTGAACACGCGCAGCGTGCGGTCGTAGCCCGTGCCCGGCAGCGGGAACGTCAGTTCGATGTTACCGACGACCATCTTCGAACCACCGATCGGGTCGTTCGTCTTCGTGTCGCGCGGGCCCAGCGAGCTCGGCTCATAGCCACGCACGGAGCCGATACCGCCCGCGTAGTAGTTCTTGAAGATCGGGTACGGGTTGCCGATACCGTTACCGTAGCCGCCTTGCAGGTTCAGGCCCAGAATGAAGCCGCGCGAGAACGAATAGTAGTACTGGGCCTGCAGGTCGGCCTTGTAGTACTGGATCTTGCCGACCGGCACGCCGTACTCCATGTTCGCCTGCGTGAAGTAGCCGCGGCTCGGAATCAGCGCGCTGTCACGCGCGTCGCGCGACCACGCGACCGTCAGCGGCACCGTGTTCGACACGCGGCCGAACTGGTTCACGTAATCCTGGTAGCTCTGCGGCGTGTTCGAATCGACGTCGAGACGGTTCTGCTCGAAGCCCGCGCCGAAGTAGACGGTGTCGACTTCCGAGAACGGGATGCCGAACTTCATGTTGCCGCCCGCGCTGATGATCCGGAAGCTCGAGCTCGTCGAATAGTAGAGCGGCTGGTACGTGCGGTAGTAGACGTCCGTGATCCGCTTGATGCCGTCGACCGTGAAATACGGGTCGACCTGCGTGACGGTCAGCGTGCGGTAGCTCTTCGCGGTGTTGACGTTCACCGACAGGCTGGTACCCGAACCGAACACGTTGTCCTGCGACACGCCGGCCGACAGCACGACCTTGTCCGTCGACGAGAAGCCGGCACCCAGCGTGATCGCGCCAGTCGGCTTTTCGTCGACCTTCACGTTCACGTCGACCTGGTCGTTCGTGCCTTCGACCGGCACCGTCGTCACGTCGACGTTGGTGAAGTAGCCGAGACGGTTCACGCGATCCTTCGACAGCGCGAGGCGGTTCGAGTCGAACCACGAGCTTTCGAGCTGGCGCATTTCGCGGCGCACCACCTCGTCGCGCGTGCGCGTGTTGCCGACGACGTTGATGCGGCGCACGTACACACGGCGGCTCGGATCGACGACGAGGTTCAGGTTCACCTTGTGGTTCGCCTGGTCGATGTCCGGCTGCGCGTTGACGGTCGCGAATGCGTAACCGTATTCGCCGAGCTTGTCGACGATCGACTTGGTGGTCTGCTGCAGCTTTTCGGCCGAGAAGCGATCGCCCGGCTTGATCTTGATCAGCTTGTTGAGTTCGGCTTCGCGATCGAGCAGGTTGCCCGACAGCTTGATGCCCGATACCGTGTACGGCTCGCCTTCGTGCAGCGTGACCGTCAGGTACATGTCCTTCTTGTCGGGCGAGATCGACACCTGGGTCGAATCGATGTTGAACTCGAGATAGCCGCGGTTCAGGTAGTACGAGCGCACCGCTTCGAGGTCGCCCGTCAGCTTTTCCTTCGAGTACAGGTCGTTCTTCGTGTACCAGGAGAACCAGTTCGGCGTCGACAGCTGCATTTCGTCGCGCAGCGTGCTGGTGCTGAATGCCTTGTTGCCGATGAAGTTGATCTGGCGGATCTTCGCGCTCGGGCCTTCGGCCACCGCGAATAGGATCGACACGCGGTTCGCGTCGACCGGCGTGATCGTCGTCTTGACCTCGGCCGCGTAGAAGCCGCGCGTGAGGTACTGGCGCTTGAGCTCCTGCTCCGCCTTGTCGACGAGCGCCTTGTCGTAGTAACGGCCGTCGGCGAGGCCGACAGCGCGCAGCGCCTTCGTCAGGTTATCCTTGTCGAATTCCTTCGTGCCGGTGAAGTCGATCGACGCGATGGCCGGACGCTCCTGCACCTGCACGATCACGACGTTGCCCTGCGTGGCGATGCGTACGTCGTTGAAGAAGCCCGTCGCGTACAGCGCGCGGATTGCTTCGGATGCCTTGTCGTCCGTGAAGGTATCGCCCTGCTTGATCGGCAGGTAGGCGAACACCGAACCCGCTTCGACGCGCTGCAGCCCCTCGATCTTGATGTCTTGCACCACGAACGGTGCCGCTGCATGCGCCGCGAGGCCGTGCGCGGCGAGCGCGGCCGCTGCAACTGTCTTAGGTACAAAGCGATGAGGTTTGAACAACATGCATCCCCAATATTTAGCTGCATCAAATCAGGCGGCTGCCCAGCGGCGGCCGCCTGACGCTTCAGAAATGGATTAACCGAGCCAGATCGTTGAACAGCGCGATCGCCGATAATGCGACGATGCAGATCAACCCGGCTCTTTGCAGAATCAGCTGCCAGCGCTCCGAGACGGCTTTCCCGGTCGCGGCTTCAACCGCATAATATAACAGATGCCCCCCGTCCAAAACGGGAATCGGCAACAAGTTCAGGACGCCAAGGCTAATGCTGACAAGGGCGAGGAACGACAGGAACGCCGACGGGCCAAGCCGCGCACTCTTGCCCGCGTAGTCCGCAATCGTTACCGGGCCGGACAGGTTCTTCAGCGACGCGTTGCCCGTGATCATGCGCCCGAACATCCGCAGCGAATACACGGAGATGTCCCACGTGCGGTGCGCGCCGAGCCGTAGGCTCTCGATCGGCCCGTACCGTACGTCGACGGACGGCGCATGCATCGACAGCGCCGCGCCGATACGGCCGACCTCCTGCCCCGACTCGTCGTCGCGCTGCATCTGCGGCACGATCGACACGGTCTGCGCGGCGCCGTCGCGCTCGATCTGCAGATCGAGCGGCTTGCCCGCATGGTGTTTCACGAAATCGATGAAACGCGACGCGCCGCCGATCGGCTTGCCGTCGAGCGCGACCAGCTTGTCGCCGGACTTCAGCCCCGCCCGCTCCGCCGCGCTGCCGGGCTGCACCGACGCGACCGACAGCGTGCCGCCGCCGGTCTCGAAGCCCAGATGGGCCATGAAATCGTCGTCGAGCTGACTTTCGGGAACATTGCGCAGGTCGACGCGAAAATCGAACGTCGTGTTGCCGTCTCGTGCACCCAGCACGATCTCGCGGTGATCGAACGCAGCCGCCAGCAGCTTCCAGCGCAGGTCCGACCACGACCGCACCGGCTCGGACTCGCCGCCCTGCCCGTTGCGGATCGACACGATCGTCTCGTTGCCGTCGAAGCCCGCGCGCGCCGCCACCGTGCCGGCGGCCGGCGGTGCGACGATCGCGGCGGGCTCGGTTACACCGGTGGCGAATACGATGGAAAACAGCGCAATTGCCAACAGAAAGTTGGCAATCGGTCCGGCCGCGACGATCGCGATGCGCTTGTAGACGGACTGCCGGTTGAACGCCTGGCCGAGTTCCTCGGGCGGGATGCCGGGGCCGGGATCGCGCTCGTCGAGCATCTTCACGTAGCCGCCGAGCGGCAGCGCCGACAGCGTCCACTCGGTGCCCGTCCTGCGGCTGACCCAGCGCGCGACGGGCTGGCCAAAGCCGATCGAGAAACGCAGCACCTTCACGCCGCACCAGCGCGCGACGCGATAGTGTCCGTACTCATGCACGACGACCAGCACCCCGATCGCCACCGCAAACGCGATCAGTTCGACCAGCACGTTCATGAGCACTCCATTCAGACAGTGCGCTCCACGCGTGGCGCAGGCGCTTTCGCAATGATGTCGGCGGCAAGGCGGCGTGCCTCGGCATCCGCCGCCAGGACGTCCTCGAGCCCGTCGGGCGTACGATTCGGTAGCGTGTTGAGCACGGCGTCGACCGTCGCCGCAATCGCCATGAAGCCGATGCGGCGCTCGAGAAACGCTTCGACCGCGACTTCGTTCGCCGCGTTCAATGCGGCGCTCGCGATACCGCCTTCCTCAAGCGCCTTCAGCGCGAGCGCGAGGCACGGGAAGCGCGCGTAATCGGGCTTCTCGAACGACAACTGGGCGATCTGCGCGAGATCGAGCTGCTCGACGCCCGCATCGACACGCTCGGGGAATGCGAGCGCGTGTGCGATCGGCGTGCGCATGTCGGGGTTGCCGAGCTGTGCGAGCACCGAGCCGTCGCGATACGACACGAGCGAATGGATCACGCTCTGCGGGTGGATCAGCACGTCGATCCGGTCGCCCGGCAGCCCGAAGATCCAGTGCGCCTCGATCACCTCGAGGCCCTTGTTCATCATCGTCGCGGAATCGACCGAGATCTTGCGGCCCATCACCCAGTTAGGATGCTTGCACGCCTCGTCCGGCGTCACGTCGACGAGCGTAGCCGGTTCGCGCGTGCGGAACGGGCCGCCCGACGCGGTCAGGATGATCTTCGCGATCCCGCCGTGCTCGGCCGCGTCGCGCGGCATGCACTGGAAGATCGCGTTGTGCTCGCTGTCGACCGGCAGCAGGATCGCGCCATGGTCGCGCACGGCGTCCATGAAGATCGCGCCCGACATCACCAGCGCTTCCTTGTTCGCGAGCAGGATGCGCTTGCCGGCGCGCGCGGCCGCAAGGCTCGGCGCCATGCCGGCCGCACCGACGATCGCCGCGACCACCGTATCGCAGCCATCGCTCTTCGACACGTCGACGAGCGCCTGCGGCCCGTACAGCACGGTCGTCTTGCTGCCCGCCGCGCGCAGTTTCGCGTCGACCTGCGCGGCCGTCGCGGCATCGCCGACCACGGCCACTTCGGGTGCGAAGCGCAGGCACTGCTCGACCAGCTTGTCGCCGTTGCGATGTGCGGTCAGCGCATAGACCGAGAAACGCTCGGGATGGCGCGCGACCACGTCGAGCGTGCTGTCTCCGATCGAGCCCGTGGAACCGAGCAATGTCAGACGTTTTTGCATAACAGAATTAATGGTTTAACCAAGCAGCAGCATCGCGAGCGGCAGCACCGGCAGCAACGCGTCGACACGATCGAGTACGCCGCCATGGCCAGGCAGCAGTCCGCTCGAATCCTTCACGCCCGCCTGCCGCTTCAGCAACGACTCGAACAGGTCGCCGATCACGCTGTACGCGACCAGCAGCGTCAGTGCGGCCCACGCGCCGGGCATCCCGTAACGCACGGCGAACGCTGAAAACAGGGTCGGCTCGAACGCATGCGCGGCCATCGCGACACCGGCGACGACCATGACGGCGAGCCAGCCACCGATCGCGCCTTCCCAGCTCTTGCCGGGGCTGATCGTGATGGCCAGTTTACGCTTTCCGAACGCCTTGCCCGCGAAGTATGCGCCGATATCGGCAAGCCAGACGACCAGAAGCAGCGACAACACGAACGGCACGCCCTGCGCGCGGGCCGCGACGAGCGCATGCCAGCAGGCCGCAAAGACCACGAGGCCGGCCGCGAGCAGGAACGGCCGCCATACGCCGCCCGCGAGCTCCGGCTTGCGCCGCAGCGCGAACGGGCCGACCAGCAGCCAGAACACGCCGGCTGCCATGAAAAGGGGACGGGACGAAGCCGCGTCGACGCCGAGCGGCACCGTTGCCGCGAGCGCCAGCGCCGCGACGGCCGCATAGACGACCGGGCCGGCGCCGCCGAGCTTGAGCAGGCGCGCCCACTCCCACGCGGCAAACACGAGCACGACGCCGATCAGCGCGCCGAACGCGGTGAGCGGCGCGAACAGCGTCACCGGCAGCAGTACCGCCAGCATCACGATCGCCGTGATCACACGGGTTTTCAGCATGAAAGGGAGTCGGCGTTCTGCGATTGTGGTTCGAGCTGTGCGCTCGTGCGGCCGAAACGGCGCTCGCGCTCCGTATACGACGCCATTGCGTCGGCCAGTGCCGCGCCGTCGAAATCCGGCCAGTATTTGTCGGTGAAATAGAATTCGGCGTACGCGAGCTGCCACAGCAGGAAGTTGCTGACGCGTTGCTCGCCACCGGTACGGATGAAGAGATCGGGCTCCGGCGCATAGGCCATCGCCAGGTGCGGCGCGAACGCGTCCTCGGTCACCTCGACCTCGCGACCTTCGCGCACGGCCTGCTCGACGAGCTTCTTCGTCGCCTGCAGGATGTCCCACCGGCCGCCGTAGTTGGCCGCGATGGTGAGCGTAAGACGGGTATTGCGCGCCGTCTTGGTTTCGGCGCGGCGAATCAGTTCGCGGATGCGCGGCTCGAAGCGCTCGAGATCGCCGACGACACGCAGGCGGATCCCGTTCGCGTGAAGCTTGCCGACCTCGCGCTCGAGCGCGGTGATGAAGAGGCGCATCAGGAACGACACTTCGTCGTTCGGACGGCGCCAGTTCTCCGAACTGAACGCGAACAGCGTCAGGTATTCGACGCCGGCGCGCGCGCAGCCTTCGACCACCGCCCGCACGGCATCGACGCCGCGGGTGTGCCCCGCGACGCGCGGCAAGCGGCGTTCGGTGGCCCAACGGCCGTTGCCGTCCATGATGATCGCGATGTGACGCGGCACGACGCCGACGTCAGGCACGCGAACGGTAGAGCTGGTATAGGTCATGGCCGTTGAGACAGTTGCGGGAAGAAGGCGGCGCGCGAGGACGGTCGTCAGACCGTCATGATCTCGGCTTCCTTGGTCTGCACGAGCTTGTCGATTTCGGCGACGTGCTTGTCGGTCAGCTTCTGCACGTCGTCGCTCGCACGGCGCTCGTCGTCTTCCGAGATTTCCTTGTCCTTCACGAGCTTCTTGAGCGCTTCGTTCGCGTCGCGGCGCAGGTTGCGGATCGCGACCTTGGCCGTTTCGCCTTCGCTCTTGACGACCTTGGTCAGCTCGCGGCGGCGCTCTTCCGTCAGCGCGGGCATCGGCACGCGGATCAGGTCGCCGGCGGTGGCCGGGTTCAAGCCCAGGTCGGCTTCGCGGATGGCCTTCTCGACCTTCGCGACCATGTTCTTTTCCCACGGCTGCACGCCGATCGTGCGCGCATCGACGAGCGTCAGGTTAGCGACCTGCGAGATCGGCACCATCGACCCGTAGTAGTCGACCTGCACGTGATCGAGCAGACCGGTGTGTGCACGGCCCGTACGGATCTTTGCCAGATCGTTCTTGAACGCTTCGATCGAGCGCTGCATCTTTTGCTCGACGCCCTTCTTGGTATCAGCGACACTCATTTCAACCTCCGAACCTTCTAACCTTCAAAGAACGCGGACCCTGCCCGGCGCATCCGGTGCGCCGCGGCCAACGACCCGCATCCGCGGGAGTTTACACGTGGACGAGCGTACCTTCGTCCTCGCCCAGCACGATGCGCTTGAGCGCGCCCGGCTTGTTGATCGAAAACACGCGAATCGGCAGCTTCTGGTCGCGGCACAGCGCAAAGGCCGTCGCGTCCATCACCTGCAGGTTGCGGCTGATCGCCTCGTCGAAAGTGATCGTCGTGTAACGCGTGGCCGACGGATCCTTCTTCGGATCGGCAGAATATACGCCATCGACCTTGGTCGCCTTCAATACGACCTCGGCGCCCACTTCCGAACCGCGCAGCGCGGCGGCCGTGTCCGTCGTGAAGAACGGGTTGCCCGTACCGGCCGCGAAGATCACGACGCGGCCTTCCTCGAGCTGGCGGATCGCGCGGGGCCGGATGTACGGCTCGACGACCTGGTCCATCCGCAGCGCGGACTGCACGCGCGCCTCGATGCCGGCGTGGCGCATCGCGTCCTGCAGCGCCAGCGCGTTCATCATCGTCGCAAGCATCCCCATGTAGTCTGCCGTCGCGCGATCCATGCCGGCCGCGCCGCCCGCGACACCGCGGAAAATATTACCGCCACCGATCACGACCGCGAGCTGCGTACCGAGACGTACGACTTCGGCGATATCGGCCACCATCCGTTCGATCGTCGCGCGATTGATGCCAAAGGCATCGTCGCCCATCAGTGCTTCGCCGGAGAGTTTGAGGAGAACGCGTTTATAGGCATTGGACATAGGGGCTTCCGAGCGACGAGAGGATGACAACCACGAACTGTAGGGGCGAAATACTGATTCGGGCAAGCGCCGACGGTCGGACCGGGTTTCCCGGCCGGCCGGCGGCGGCGCCGACCGCGGCGGAGCGGACGCCCGCCGCGGATACTGCCTGACTGCTTACGGCTTACTGCTGCTTTGCTGCTGCGACTTGCGCGGCCACTTCGGCGGCGAAGTCGTCCTGGCGCTTCTCGATGCCTTCGCCGACGACGAACAGCGCGAACTTCTGCACTGCGGCATTCGCTGCCTTCAGCATCTGCTCGATCGTCTGCTTGTCGTTCTTCACGAACGTCTGGTTCAGCAGCGACACTTCCTTCAGGTACTTCTGGACGCTACCGTCGACCATCTTCGCGACGATTTCGGCCGGCTTGCCCGATTCCGCAGCCTTCTGCTCGGCCACGCGGCGTTCCGTCTCGATCAGTTCTGCCGGCACGTCGGCCGACGACAGCGCGACCGGCTTCATTGCCGCGATGTGCATCGCGACATCCTTGCCGACCTGCTCTTCCGCGCCCGTGTACTCGACGATCACGCCGATACGCGCGCCGTGCAGGTACGTTGCGATCTTGTTTGCAGTTTCGAAACGGACGAAACGGCGGATCGAGACGTTCTCGCCGATCTTGCCGATCAGCGCCAGACGCACTGCATCGACCGTCGAGCCTTCGAGCGGCAGTGCCGACAGCGCAGCCACGTCGGCCGGGTTTTGCGTCGCGACGAGTTCTGCAACCGTCTTCGAGAATGCGAGGAAGTCGTCGTTCTTCGCGACGAAGTCGGTTTCGCAGTTCAGTTCGACCAGCGCGCCTGCGTTGCCGCCGACGAACGATGCGACGACGCCTTCTGCCGTCACGCGCGATGCCGCCTTGCTCGCCTTGTTGCCGAGCTTGACGCGCAGCAGCTCTTCAGCCTTGGCCAGATCGCCGTCAGCTTCCGTCAGCGCCTTCTTGCATTCCATCATCGGTGCGTCGGTCTTTGCGCGCAGTTCTGCCACCATGCTTGCGGTAATTGCCGCCATCATTCGCTCCTTGAGTCTGTATTCACAACGCCGCCCGCTTGGACGCGAACGGCCGAGATTCGTTTCCGGACCCGCGCCGATTCGGCGCGATCAGGTCCGGCGCACAAGCTTAAAAAAAGGGGGCCTGTTGAGAGCCCCCTTTTTGCGCCGGCTCGGGGCCAGTTACGCGTTTTCCTCGACGTACTCGTCGTCGCCGCGAGCAGCCTGGACCACTTCGTTGACCGCGTTCGCACGGCCTTCGAGGATCGCGTCGGCCACGCCTTCAGCGTACAGCGCAACTGCCTTGCTCGAGTCGTCGTTACCCGGGATCACGTAATCCACGCCTTCCGGCGAGTGGTTCGTATCGACCACGGCGATGACCGGCACGCCCAGCTTGTTCGCTTCGGTCACGGCAATCTTGTGGTAGCCGACGTCGACGACGAAGATTGCGTCCGGAATGCCGCCCATGTCCTTCACGCCGCCGATCGACTTCTGCAGCTTCGCGATTTCGCGTTCGAACAGCAGCGCTTCCTTCTTGCTCATCTTCTCGAGCTCGCCTGCCTCGACTGCCGCTTCCATGTCCTTCAGGCGCTTGATCGAAACCTTCAGCGTCTTGAAGTTGGTCATCATGCCGCCGAGCCAGCGTGCGTTGACGTACGGCATGCCTGCGCGCTGCGCTTCCTGGGCGATCGTGTCACGCGATTGACGCTTCGTGCCGACGAACAGGATCGTGCCGCGGTTCGCTGCCAGCTGGCGCACGTACTTCTGTGCGTCCGTGAACATCGGCAGCGTCTTTTCGAGGTTGATGATGTGAATCTTGTTGCGGTGACCGAAAATGAACGGGGCCATCTTCGGGTTCCAGAAGCGCGTCTGGTGACCGAAGTGGACACCCGCTTCCAGCATTTGGCGCATCGTAACTGCCATGTAAATTCTCCACGAGGGTTGGGTCTTAAGCCGGCTGCCGTACCGCCGCGCGATCCCACCCCGAAGGGCGCGAATGCCGCGCGGCCGGCACCCTGGTTGCGCCGGCTTGCGATTCGACACGTGCGAAATGCGCGTGCCGCAAGCCTTTCACCGCCATGCCGCCCCAAAACGGGGCACATCGGCATTTGGATATCGACTTAGCCAAAGAGTATAGCACGCCGATTTGTCCGCTCTCAAGTCGCCCGCCACTTTCGCTTGCCGCGCGGCAGCCGGCCGGACAATCCGCGAAAACCCGCACCCGCACCGCCGGCAGGGGCTGCGACGCCTGCCAGAAGGTGCGATAATCCGTCAATTCACCGCATTCCAGGCATACCTCGATGGCTATTACGCTCAAAAACGAACACGATATCGCCGAGATGCGCGTCGCCTGCCGTCTCGCGAGCGAAGTGCTCGACTTCATCACGCCGCACGTTGTCGCGGGCATCACGACCGCCGAACTCGACCGCCTCTGCCACGAGTTCATGCTCAACGAACAGGGCACGATCCCCGCGCCGCTGAACTACCAGCCGCCCGGCTACCCGCCGTACCCGAAGGCCACCTGCATTTCGGTCAACGACGTGATCTGCCACGGCATTCCCGGCGAGAAGGTGATCAAGAACGGCGATGCGCTGAACATCGACATCACCGTGATCAAGAACGGCTACTTCGGCGACACGAGCCGCATGTTCATCGTCGGCGAGGGTTCGATCCTCGCGAAGCGCCTCGTGCAGACCACCTACGAATGCATGTGGCTCGGCATCGACCAGGTCAAGCCCGGCGCGCACCTCGGCGACATCGGCTACGCGATCCAGAAGCACGCCGAAGCGCAGGGCTACAGCGTCGTGCGTGAATACTGCGGCCACGGCATCGGCACGGTGTTCCATGAGGATCCGCAGGTCGTCCACTACGGCCGCCCGGGCACCGGCATCGAACTGAAGGCCGGGATGATCTTCACGATCGAGCCGATGATCAACGCCGGCAAGCGCGACATCCGCACGATGCCCGACCAGTGGACGGTCAAGACGCGCGACCGCAGCCTGTCGGCCCAGTGGGAGCACACGGTGCTCGTCACCGAAACCGGCTACGAAGTGCTGACCGTGTCGGCCGGCACGCCGGCGCGCCCCGTGTTCGCGCAACCGGCCGCCGCCGTCTGAGCGCCGTCGCGCCAGCCCGCCCCACCCGCACCTGAACGGCCGCCCATGAGCGCTCACGCTGCCCCCTCGCCCGAAGCGCTGTCGCGGCGCGCCGAATTCAAGGCCGCCAAGACGGAGATGCTCGAGCGCTTTCGCCGCGCGGCGAACGTCGCGTCGCTGATGCACGCGCTGTCGAAGCTCACCGACGAAGCGCTGAAGCGCGTGTGGGACGACTGCGGGCTGCCCGCGACGCTCGCCCTCGTCGCCGTCGGCGGCTACGGGCGCGGCGAGCTCGCGCCCTATTCCGACGTCGACATCCTGGTATTGCTGCCCGATGCGCACGACCCGGCGCTCGATGCACGCATCGAACGCTTCATCGGAATGGCGTGGGATCTCGGCCTCGAGATCGGCAGCAGCGTGCGCACGGTCGCGCAGTGCATCGAGGAGGCGTCGCAGGACGTCACCGTGCAGACCTCGCTGCTGGAAGCGCGCCGCATCGTTGGCAGCACCGCGCTGTTCGAACGCTTCACGGTGCGCTACCACGAGGCGCTCGACGCCCGCGCGTTCTTCACCGCGAAGGTGCTCGAGATGCGCCAGCGCCACGCGAAGTTCCAGGACACGCCGTACAGCCTCGAACCGAACGTGAAGGAAAGCCCCGGCGGGTTGCGCGACCTGCAGACGATCCTCTGGATCGCGCGCGCGGCCGGTTTCGGCAGCAGCTGGCGCGAACTCGACACGCGTGGCCTCATCACCGATCGCGAAGCGCGGGAGCTGCGCCGCAACGAAGGCTTCCTGAAGACGCTGCGCGCGCGGCTGCACGTGATCGCCGGCCGCCGCCAGGACATGCTCGTGTTCGACCTGCAGACGCAGGCTGCCGAGAGCTTCGGCTACCAGCCGACGCAGACCAAGCGCGCCAGCGAGCAACTGATGCGCCGCTACTACTGGGCCGCGAAAGCCGTCACGCAGCTCGCGACGATCCTGATCCAGAACATCGAGGCGCAGCTCTTCCCCGCGACGAGCGGCATCACGCGCGTGCTGTCGGCCGATCGCTTCGTCGAGAAACAGGGGATGCTCGAGATCGTCGACGACGGCGTGTTCGAACGCCACCCCGACGCGATCCTCGAAGCGTTCCTGTTGTACGAGACGACCCGCGGCGTGAAGGGGCTGTCCGCCCGCACGCTGCGCGCGCTGTACAACTCGCGCGAGATCATGAACAACACGTGGCGCCGCGATCCGCAGAATCGCGACATGTTCATGCGGATCCTTCAGCAACCCGAAGGGATCACGCACGCGTTCCGGTTGATGAACCAGACGAGCGTGCTCGGCCGCTACCTGCTGAACTTCCGCCGCATCGTCGGCCAGATGCAGCATGACCTGTACCACGTGTACACGGTCGACCAGCACATCCTGATGGTGTTGCGCAACATCCGCCGCTTCGCGGTGGCCGAGCACGCGCACGAATATCCGTTCTGCAGCCAGTTGATCGGCAACTTCGAGCGCCCGTGGGTACTGTATGTCGCGGCGCTGTTCCACGACATCGCGAAGGGCCGCGGCGGCGACCATTCGACGCTCGGGATGGCCGACGCACGGCGCTTCTGCCGCGAGCACGGTATCGCCAGCGACGACGCGGCGCTGATCGTGTGGCTCGTCCAGCATCACCTGACGATGAGCCAGGTCGCACAGAAGCAGGACACGAGCGACCCCGAAGTCATCAAGCGCTTCGCCGAAGTCGTCGGCAACGAACGGTACCTCACCGCGCTGTACCTGCTGACCGTCGCCGATATCCGCGGCACGAGCCCGAAGGTGTGGAACACGTGGAAGGGCAAGCTGCTCGAGGATCTGTACCGCATCACGCTCGCGGTGCTCGGCGGGGCCAACCCCGACGCGCATTCGGAGCTGAAGTCGCGGCAGGAGCAGGCGCTCGCGCTGCTTCGTCTCGAGACCGTGCCCGAGGACGCACATCGCGCGCTGTGGGATCAGCTCGACGTCGGCTTCTTCCTGCGTCACGACGCGGCCGACATCGCATGGCAGACACGCGTGCTGTACCGGCACGTGAATGCCGAAACCGCGATCGTCCGCGCGCGACCGTCGCCGATCGGCGATGCGCTGCAGGTCCTCGTGTACGTGAAGGATCGCCCCGACCTGTTCGCGGGCATCTGCGCGTATTTCGACCGCAACGGGCTGTCGGTGCTCGACGCACGGGTCAGCACGACGCGGCACGGCTATGCGCTCGACAACTTCATTGTCACGCAGACCGAAAGTGACGTGCGGTACCGCGACATCGCGAATCTCGTCGAACAACAGCTCGCGTCGCGGCTCACCGAAACCGCACCGCTGCCGGAGCCGTCCAAGGGCCGCCTGTCGAGGCTGTCCCGGACGTTTCCGATCACGCCGCGCGTCGACCTGCGGGCCGACGAGCGCGGCCAGTACTACATCCTGTCCGTGTCGGCCAACGACCGGCCGGGCCTTCTCTATTCGATCGCGCGCGTACTCGCCGAGCACCGGATCGGCGTCCACGCGGCGCGGATCAATACGCTCGGCGAACGCGTCGAGGACATCTTTCTGCTCGCGGGTGCCGGCCTGTCCGACAGCCGCCTGCAGATCCAGCTCGAAACCGAATTGCTGCGTGCGATCGCAGTCTGAATGAATTCCAGCGTTTATGCGCACCAAACTAACCGTCAAGAATCCGAAGCCGGCGTCGCCGACCCGCGCCCCTGTCCGCTCCGGCAGCCTCGTCGCCCGCAAGGCGGTGCGCCCTGCTGCGCCGCCCGCAGGGGACAAGCCGGCCCGACCGAAGAAGGCGGCCCCGGCCGCCGTCGGCGAGCGCACGTTCAAGCCGCGCGCTGCCGCGGGCGCCGAACGCCCGGGCGCGGATCGCGCACCGTCCAAGCGGGCGCCGCGTGACGGCGGTGCCGAACGCGGCACGCGTGCCCCTTATCGCGACAACGCATCCGGCGAAGGCGCGAAGCGCGGCTTTGGCGACCGTCGCACGTCGTCCGATCGCCCGCCCCGCCGCGATGACGATGCACGTCCGCGTCGTGCAGGTGCCGGTGAAGGCGGCGCACGCGCGCCGTATCGCGACAGCGCATCCGGCGAAGGCGCAAAGCGCAGCTTCGACGACCGTCGCACGTCGTCCGATCGCCCGCCCCGTCGTGATGACGATGCACGTCCGCGTCGCTCAGGCGCAGGTGAAGGCGGCGCACGCGCGCCGTATCGCGACAACGCATCCGGCGAAGGTGCGAAACGCAGCTTTGGCGACCGTCGTACGTCCTCGGATCGCCCGCCCCGCCGCGATGACGATGCACGCCCGCGTCGCGCAGGGGCCGGTGAAGGCGGCGCACGCGCGCCGTATCGCGACAACGCATCCGGCGAAGGTGCGAAACGCAGCTTTGGCGACCGTCGCACGTCCTCGGATCGCCCGCCCCGCCGCGATGACGATGCACGTCCGCGTCGTGCAAGTGCCGGCGAAGGTGGTGCTCGCGCACCCTATCGCGACAAGGCAGCCGGCGAAGGCGCAAAACGCAGCTTCGGCGACCGTCGCACATCCTCGGATCGCCCGCCCCGCCGCGATGACGATGCACGCCCGCGCCGCGCAGGTGCCGGTGAAGGCGGCGCACGCGCACCGTATCGCGACAACGCATCCGGCGAAGGCGCGAAACGCAGCTTTGGCGACCGTCGCACATCCTCGGATCGCCCGCCCCGCCGCGATGACGATGCACGCCCGCGCCGCACAAGTGCCGGCGAAGGCGGTGCTCGCGCCCCCTATCGCGACAAGGCAGCCGGCGAAGGCGCCAAGCGCAGCTTCGGCGACCGCCCTGCCCGTCCCGCCCGCGACGGCGAGCGTGGCAGCACCGAACGCCGCTCGTCCGGCACGGGGATGAAGACCGCGAAACCCGTCAAGAAGCCGGCCACCGACATCGACTACGGTGACGAATCGGGCCTGATGCGCCTGTCGAAACGGATGTCCGAGCTCGGCATGTGCTCGCGCCGCGAAGCCGACGAATGGATCGAAAAGGGCTGGGTTCTCGTCGACGGCGAACGCATCGACACGCTCGGCACCAAGGTACGCGCCGACCAGAAGATCGAGATCGACGAGCGGGCCAGCGCCGCGCAGGCCGCGCAAATGACGATCCTGCTGCACAAGCCGGTCGGTTACGTGTCGGGCCAGGCGGAAGACGGCTACGAGCCCGCGGCCGTGCTGATCACGCGCGCGAACCGCTGGAGCGGCGACCATTCGCCGGTGCGCTTCTCGCCGCAGCACCTGCACGCGCTCGCACCGGCCGGCCGCCTGGACATCGATTCGACCGGCCTGCTCGTGCTGACGCAGAACGGCGTGATCGCGAAGCAGTTGATCGGCGAGCAGTCGGATATCGACAAGGAATACCTGGTGCGCGTGCGCTTCGGCGAGCGGCTCATCGACATCGACCAGCACTTCCCCGCGGAATCGCTCGCGAAGCTGCGCCACGGCCTCGAGCTCGACGGCGTCGCGCTGAAGCCCGCGATGGTGAGCTGGCAGAACGGCGAGCAGTTGCGCTTCGTGCTGCGCGAAGGCAAGAAGCGCCAGATCCGCCGCATGTGCGAACTGGTGGGCCTCGACGTGATCGGCCTGAAGCGCGTGCGCATGGGTCGCGTGATGCTCGGCGCGCTGCCGCAGGGTCAATGGCGCTATCTGTCGGCTGACGAGACGTTCTGACCGCGGGCGCACACACGTGCGCCACGCAATGAAAAAGCCCGCGTAAGCGGGCTTTTTCGTTTCCTGCGAGAAACCGGGCAAGCGCCGGGCAAGCCGGCGGATCAGTCGTCGGAAGCCGGATCGAGCCCCGGAAACAGCACTTCCGTGAAGCCGAAGCGCGTGAAGTCGGTGATCCGCATCGGATACAGCTTACCGATCAGGTGATCGTATTCGTGCTGGACGACGCGTGCGTGAAAACCGTCGGCAACGCGATCGATCTTCTCGCCGAACTGGTCGAAGCCGCTGTAGCGCACCTTCGCATAGCGGCTGACGACGCCCCGCATGCCCGGTACCGACAGGCAACCTTCCCAGCCCTCTTCCATGTCCGGCGGCATGTATTCGACCTTCGGGTTGATCAGCACGGTCTCGGGTACCGGCGGCGCGTCCGGGTAGCGGTTGTTGTTACCGAAGCCGAAGATGATGATCTGCAGCCCGACGCCGATCTGCGGCGCGGCCAGGCCGGCACCGTTCGCATGGTGCATCGTCTCGAACATGTCCGCGACGATCTCGTGCAGTTCGGGGGTATCGAACCGCTCGACCGGCTTGGCGATTTCGAGCAGGCGCGGATCGCCCATCTTCAGGATCTCGCGAATCATGGCGTATTGCCCTCCAGGAGTTGGTGCAGACCGTCTTCGTCCAGCACGGGGATGCCGAGCTCCTCGGCCTTCGCGAGCTTGCTGCCGGCTTCGGCGCCCGCGACCACGTAATCCGTCTTCTTCGATACCGAACCGGCCACTTTCGCGCCGGCCGCTTCGAGCATTTCCTTCGCGGCATCGCGCGTGAGCGTCGGCAACGTGCCCGTCAGCACGACCGTCTTGCCGGCCAGCACACCCTGCGGCGCCTTCGGCGCGGGCGGCCCTTCCGGCCACGTCACCTTGCCCGGCGCTCGCAATTGCTCGATCACGGTCCGGTTGTGCTCTTCCGCGAAGAACTGATGCAGCGACTCGGCGACGATCGGCCCGACGTCGTTGACTTCGAGCAGCTCTTCGATCGATGCATCCATGATCGGCGTCAGCGAGCCGAAATGCTTCGCGAGATCCTTCGCGGTCGATTCGCCCACGTGACGGATACCGAGCCCGTAGATGAAGCGCGCGAGCGTCGTATGCTTCGCCTTCTCGAGCGAGTCGAGCAGATTTTGCGCCGACTTCTCGGCGAAACGGTCGAGCTCGGCGAGCGTCGCGAAGCCGAGATTGAACAGGTCGGCCGGCGTGCGCACGAGATTCAGCTCGACGAGCTGGTCGATGATCTTCTCGCCGAGCCCGTCGATGTCGAGCGCGCGGCGCTGCGCGAAGTGCCACAGCGCCTGCTTGCGCTGCGCCGGGCAGAACAGGCCGCCCGTGCAGCGCGCGATCGCCTCGTCCGGCAGGCGCTCGATCTTCGAGCCGCACACGGGGCATTCGGTCGGCATCACGAATTCGACCGCATCGGCCGGGCGCCGGTCGAGCAGCGCGCCGACCACCTCGGGGATCACGTCGCCCGCGCGGCGCACGATCACGGTATCGCCGATCCGGATGTCCTTGCGGCGCACTTCGTCCTCGTTGTGCAGCGTCGCGTTGGTGACGGTCGCGCCGCCGACGAACACGGGCTCGAGGCGCGCGACCGGCGTGATCGCGCCCGTCCGGCCGACCTGCACGTCGATCGCGACGAGCCTGGTCAGCGCTTCCTGCGCGGGAAACTTGTGCGCGAGCGCGAAGCGCGGCGCGCGCGACACGAAGCCCAGGCGCTCCTGCTCGTCGCGCCGGTTGACCTTGTAGACGACGCCGTCGATGTCGTACGGCAGCGACTCGCGCTTCTCGCCGATCTTGCGGAAAAAGTCGAGCAAGCCTTCGGCGCCGTGCACGACCGCGCGCTCCCGGTTCACGGGCAGGCCGAGCGACTCGTACCAGTCGAGCAGCGCGCTGTGTGTGTCGGGCATCGGCATCCCGTCGAGCACGCCGATCCCGTACGCGAAGAACGACAGCGGGCGCTGCGCGGTGATCTTCGAGTCGAGCTGGCGCAGGCTGCCGGCCGCCGCGTTGCGCGGGTTCGCGAATTCGCGCTGCTCGGCCGCGCGCTGGCGTTCGTTCAGGCGTGCGAAATCGCGCTTGAACATCAGCACCTCGCCACGCACATCGAGCACGGCCGGCACGTTCGTGCCCTTCAGCTTCAGCGGAATCGAGCGGATCGTGCGCACGTTCTCGGTCACGTCCTCGCCCGTCGTCCCGTCACCGCGCGTCGACGCCTGCACGAATACGCCCTGCTCGTAACGCAGCGAGATCGCGAGACCGTCGAACTTCAGTTCGCATGCGTATTCGACGGGCTCCGTTACCGAGCCGGCGAGATCGGTCGTCTTGTCGAGCGCGTCGGCGACACGCTTGTCGAATGCGACGATATCCTCGTCGGCGAAGCCGTTGTTGAGCGACAGCATCGGCGCGTCATGGACGACCGGCGTGAAGCCGCCGGCCGCCTCGCCACCGACGCGCTGCGTCGGCGAATCGGGCGTCACGAGTTCGGGATGGTCGGTTTCGAGCTGCTGCAGTTCGCGGAACAGCCGGTCGTATTCGGCGTCGGGCAGATCCGGCTGGTCGAGCACGTAGTAGGCGTAGTTCGCCCGCTCGAGTTGATCGCGCAGCCACGCGGCGCGCGCGTCGGGCTGGCTGGCTGGCGGTTCGGCTTGGGTTCGGGCCATGCTGGCGGCAGATTCGTTCTGAGAAAATCGGATGCCCGATTATCTCAGTTTGCCGCCGTGGCGGGGCGTGCAATGCGCGCCCGACGCGCGTGCTGCAGCGCAAACGGCAAGGTGTGCGCCGCAGCGACGAACGGCGGCGCCGACGCCCGCCGTCCGCGCGTTCGCGTTACTGGCTGAAGAGTCGGCGCGTGACCGGCGAACCGGCCGGAATGCCGGCTTCCTCGAGCTTCGCGTACAGCTTCATCAGCTGCTGCTCGATCGCCAGCAGCGTCGACTCCGGCAACGGCCGGCGCGAATCGTCGACCACGCGCGCGCCGATCCGTTCTGACAGCGATTTCGCGTAATCGCACATCAGCCGGAACGGCAGGATGTCCTCTTCGGCAACCGGCACGTCGAGCACCAGCGTGATCATGTTGCCGCCCTTGTACGTGAGGTCGTCACGCAGGAAGTTCGTGTCGCCGAACTGCAGCATGAACACGGGGTTCTGCTTCGCGTCGAGCTTCACGAAACGCGTGCCGTCGCGCGACAGCAACAGCCCGTCCTGCGATGCAACCGCCTGCACGTAGTTCGCCGACCACGGCGCGCCGTCCGACATCACGTTGATCGACAGTTGCGCGTCGCATTGCGCGGCAAACGCGTCGAGCTCGCGCGCCATCGCGACCGTTTCCATCATGTCCGGGAATTCGGGCGCGCCGTCGATCGCGTCGGCGAACTGCTGGACGCCCGTCACGAATTCGGAGAACTCGAGCTCGTTCAGCGCGCCGCTGCGGTTCGCGAGTTGCGCGGCCGCACGCAGTTCCTCGTAGCGCACGCCGTTCTGCAGCAACTCCCACTGGCCGCCTTCCGGCTTGCCTTCGATGTGCACCGGCTTGCTGCCCGCGCGGCGCAGCCGCTGCGCGGCCGGCAGGATCTTGTCGCCCGGCAGCGACCCGCCGAGGCGGATCGGCACGATGCAGTCGATCCGGCGGTCGACGATCGCCGGCGGCGCCGACGAGATCGTCGTTGCGGCCGGCAGCACGGGTTCGGCCGGCTCGGCCGGTTCGGCATGCGTTTCGTGCGCGGAGGCCGGTGCGGCTTCTTCGCCGGCAACCGGCTCGACCGATTCGGCCGGTGTATCGACGCCGGTCGCCTCGGCCTGCAGATCGGCCGGCATGTCGGCCGGCGCTGCGCCGCCGAACGTCGGCTCGACGCGCGCGACTTCGGCCGGCGTGGCGGCCGCCGAAGCCGGTGCCGTGGGCTCGCGCCGCACCGGCTGACGCACCGGCTCGATGAACGGCAGTTCTTCCTCGCGTTCGGGGCGGTTCATCGCCTCGACCGCTTCCTCCGGCATCGGGCGCGGCATCCTGCGCCGCACCTTCGCGCCCTGCCATGCGTTGTAGACCACGACGCCGCCCACCACGACGGCGCCCGCGCCGATCAAACCGAGTGTCAACTCGTCCATGCACGCTCCATCAGCAATTCTTGTTCGTCGGAACCGCGAACGGGCGCCCATGCGCCGCGCGAACGCGGTCCGGTTTCGTCAAACGTCAATTCTGGGCAAAACCCGCGGCGGTTTCCATGTCCACCGCGACGATCCGCGACACGCCCTGCTCCTGCATCGTCACGCCGATCAGCTGCTGCGCCATTTCCATCGCGATCTTGTTGTGCGAGATGAACAGGAACTGCGTCTTGTCGGACATCGCGCGCACGAGATTCGCGAAACGCTCCGTGTTCGCGTCGTCGAGCGGCGCGTCGACCTCGTCGAGCAGACAGAACGGCGCCGGGTTCAGCTGGAACATCGCGAACACCAGCGCGGTCGCGGTCAGCGCCTTCTCGCCGCCCGACAGCAGGTGGATCGTTGCGTTCTTCTTGCCGGGCGGCTGCGCCATCACCTGCACGCCGGCGTCGAGAATTTCGTCGCCCGTCATGATCAGCTTCGCCTGACCGCCGCCGAACAGGCGCGGGAACAGGTCGCTGAAGTGACGGTTGACCTCGTCGAAGGTGCCCTGCAGCAGCGTGCGGGTTTCCTGGTCGATCTTGTGGATCGCATCCTCGAGCGTCGTGATCGCGTCGATCAGGTCGGCCGACTGCGCATCGAGGAACACCTTGCGCTCGCTCGCGGCCTTCAACTCGTCGAGCGCGGCCATGTTCACCGGGCCGAGCGCGTTGATCGCGTTGTTCAGGCGCGTGACCTCGCCCTGCAGGTACGACGGCTTCAGATCCGGCGTCAGCTTCTCGCTCAGCGCGGCCTCGTCGACCTCGGCCGTCGCGAGCTGCTCGGCGAACTGCTCGACCGACAGGCGCGCGGCCTGCTCCTTCAACTGCAATTCGGTGATGCGGTCGCGCAGCGGCTGCAGCGAGCGCTCGGCGACAAGCCGCTGCTCGTCCGACGCGCGCAGTTTTGCAGTCAGGTCGTCGAGTTCGATCCGTGCGGCCTGCAGCGCCTCTTCCTTCACCGCACGAATCTCGAGCGCGTCCTGCAGGCCCGTGTGCGCGGTCTGCTCGTTGATCGTCTCGAGCTCGGCGCGGGCGTCTTCCAGCGATCCGGCAACACGCTCGCTCTGCTCGTGCGCGACCTGGATGCTGCGCTTGAGCTCGTCGATCCGGGTCACCGCGTTGCGCGCGGCGAAGCGCGCATCGTTCGCGCCGCGCTCCAGATCGCGCGCTTCCTGACGCGCCTGCGTCAGCGATTCGTCGAGCGCTTCGAACGCGAGCTGGTTGTCCTCGAAGCGCGCCTGCAGTTCCGCGAGTTCGCCGTCGAAACGCTCGAAATTCGCTTCCGACTCCGCGCGCATCGCGCGCTGCTCTTCGATCTGCGCGCCGATTTCCTCGAGTTCCTCGCGGATCTGCGTGCTGCGCTGCGTGTAACGTTCGTGCGCCTGTGCGAGCTTCAGCACGTCCATCTGCAGCGCGTGCACGCGCTGCGTCGCACGCTCGGCCTGCGCTCGCACGTCGCCGAGCGCCTGCGTGGCCTGCGTGTGCGCGGCTTCCGCACGCACGGCTGCCGTGCGCGCCTCGTCGGCGAGCAGCGCCTGTGCGCGCACCTGGCGCGTCAGGTTTTCGATTTCCTGCTGACGGGCCAGCATCCCGGCCTGCTCCGAATCGGCCGCATACAGCTGCACGCCGACGCGCGTGACGATATGGCCGGCCTTGACGACGAACGCGCCGCCTGCCGGCAGCTGCGCGCGCGTCGCGAGCGCCTGCGCGACGTCGTCGGCGACGTACACGCTGCCGAGCCAGTCGTTCAGCACCGCGCGGATGCCCGCATCGTCGATGCGCACGAGCGACAGCACCGGACGCAGGCCGGCCACGGCCGCGGGCGGTTCGCCGGCCGCAGGCGGTGCGTAGAACGCAAGCTTCGCGGGCGGTGCGTCGGTGGCAAAAGCCTTCACCCAGTCGAGATTCGACACTTCGAGCGCGGCGAGGCGCTCGCGCAGCACGGCTTCGAGCGCGGCTTCCCAGCCCGCTTCGACATGCAGCTTCTTCCACAAACGCGGCAGCGCGCCGAGCTCGTGCTTGTCGAGCCACGGCTGCACCTTGCCTTCGGTCTGCACGTTTTCCTGCAACTGCTTCAGCGCGGCGAGACGCGCCTCGAGCTGGTGGATCTGCGCGGCTTCGGCCTGCACGCGCTCCTGCGCGGCACGCCGTTCGCCGTCGAGGCGCGGCACCGTTTCCTGCGCGTCGGCGAGACGCGCCTGCGCTTCGGCCAGGATCTCTTCCTGCTCGGCGAGCTGCATGCGCAGTTCTTCGAGCTGGGCTTCGTCCGGCGCGTCGAGCCCGCCCGCTTCGCTCTTCAGGCGCTCATGGCGCTGCTGAAGCTGCTGGAGCTGCTGGTCGGCGTTGCGCTGGTGCGCGGCTTCGAGCTTCAGCGACTGTTCGGTCTGCGCGATCCGCGCGCGCTCGTCGTTGAGCTGCGCCTGCGCGTCGCGCCACTTCGCCTCGAGCGCCGGCAGCGCGTCGTGTTTCGCGGCCGCGTTGTCTTCGGCGAGCGCGGCCTTCTCGTCGGCCATCGCGCGCGCTTCCTCGGCTTCCTCGAGCTCGTCCTGCGCCTTCTCGGCCTGCGCGCGCCATTGCTCGCGTTGCGCATTGAGCGCGGCGATCTGCGCCTGCACGCGATTGCGCGATTCGACGATGAACTTGATCTCGGCTTCGAGGCGGCTCACCTCGGCGTTCGCCTCGTAGAGCGAACCCTGCGCGCCCTGCATCGCGTCGCTTGCCGAGTAATGCGCGACGCGCAGCGTCTCGAGCTGCGCCTCGACCTCGCGCAGCTTCGCCGTTTGCGCTTCGAGGTCGATCTGCGCCTGCTCGATCGCACGCTGCTGCTTCTGCTGTTCGCCGGCGGCCTCGTTCTTGCGCAGCAGCCACAACAGGCGCTGCTTCTCCTCGCCGTCGGCGACGAGTTCCTTGTACTTGGTGGCGACGACGGCCTGTGCCTCGAGCTTCTCGAGGTTCGCGCCGAGTTCGCGGACGATGTCCTCGACACGCGTCAGGTTCTCGCGCGTGTCGTGCAGGCGGTTCTCGGTTTCGCGGCGGCGTTCCTTGTACTTCGACACGCCCGCGGCTTCCTCGAGGAACACGCGCAGCTCTTCCGGCTTCGCCTCGATGATCCGCGCGATCATGCCCTGCCCGATGATCGCGTACGCACGCGGCCCGAGGCCGGTGCCGAGGAAGATGTCCTGGATGTCGCGGCGGCGCGCCGGCAGGTTGTTGATGTAGTAACTCGACGTGCCGTCGCGCGTGAGCACGCGCTTCACGGCGATCTCGCCGTACTGGCCCCACTGGCCGGCCGCGCGGCCGTCGGAGTTGTCGAAGATCAGTTCGACACTGGCCCGGCTGCCGGGCTTGCGGGCGGTCGAGCCGTTGAAGATCACGTCCTGCATCGACTCGCCGCGCAGCTCGGAAGCGCGCGACTCGCCGAGCACCCAGCGCACGGCGTCGATGATGTTGGACTTGCCGCACCCGTTCGGGCCCACCACGCCGACAAGCTGGCCCGGAACCTGGAAATGCGTGGGATCGACAAAGGATTTGAAGCCAGCGAGTTTGATCGAGCTCAGACGCACGGCGGTATCGGATGTGAAGAAGGTGTGAAACGGACGGAGCCGCACTGCGCGAGGCCGGACGGCCCATGCGCGCGATGCGCCCCGGAATTCAAAAGCGGGGCCGCGCGCATCCAGCGTTGGGCCCCGCAAACGGCTTCCATCATACCATCGCGCGTGCACCGTCCCGACCGTCGCCGGGTTTGTCCGGTGCAGGCGCGGCGCGATGGACCCGGCTCGACAGCAGCGTCGCCAGCACGATGCACGCTCCGCCCGCCCACTCGCGCGCGCTCGGCAGCTCGTTCGCGAACACCCATGCCGACAGCGCGGTGATCACGATCTCGAACAGCATGATGATCGACGCACGGTTCGCCGGCACGCGCGCCAGCCCGTATTGCACGAGCAGGTTGTTCGACGCCATCGTCACGCCGATCGCGACGATAATCAGCGCGGCCGTGCCGAGCTGGCCGCCCGCTGGCGCCGCCGGTATCCCCTCGAACAGCGACGCGATCGCGCCGAACACGGCCGCGCCGCCGAACAGCGTCGCGGTGCGCATCTCGGCGCGCATCTCCGGCAACTCGCGGCTCGCCTTGATCACGAGCACGTTGCTCATCGCGAAGCTCAACCCGGCCGCGAGACCGGCCCATTCGGCCGGGGTGGCCGGCAGCGGCAGGCCGAGCTTCGGCGACCACAGCATCAGCATCGCACCGCCGATCGACAGCGCCGCGAGCCCTGCGCCGGCCCAGGTCAGCCGCTCGCGCAGCAGGAAGTGCGCGTAGATCGCGGTCCACGCGGGGGTCAGGTAGAACAGCAGCATCACGCGCAGCACTTCGCCGTGGATCGTGCCCCACACGAACCCGAGGTTCGTCACGCCGGCCGTCACCGCGATGCCGGGCAGCACCCAGTGCCAGCGCAGCGTCGAGATCGTGCGGTGCCGCGCGAATATCACGAACAGGAAGGCGACGAGGCTCGTCAGCGCGCTCGCCAGCGTGCCCGTCACGCCCAGCGACGCCAGGATCCGCAGCGGATACCAGATCAGGCCCCATACCGATGCGCCGATCAGGATGGCCAGCGTCGGCAGGCTGCCGCGTACCGCGTTATTCATTTGGTTCAATACCCTTTATCCGACTGGCCCGGCCGCCGTTCCGGCGGGCCGCGACCGCATTCCGTCACGCTATAATCGTGTGTTGCGACCCGCGCGCCATCGGCGCCCGTTCGCAGCCGCGCGGCGCGCCCGCCGCTTCTTTCGCTCCAACCGGCCGCGATGGCCGCTTCGCCCGTGAACCCTCGACTCGACTCGCTCCAGCCCTATCCCTTCGAAAAGCTGCGCGCCCTGTTCAAGGACGTGACGCCCTCCGGCGCCCTCAAACCGATCAGCTTCGGCATCGGCGAGCCCAAACATGCGACTCCCGCGCTGATCCGCGACGCCGTGGTGGCCGCGCTCGACGGTCTCGCATCGTACCCGGCCACTGCCGGCTCGGACGCGCTGCGCACGTCGATCGCGCACTGGCTCGAGCGCCGCTACGGGCTTCCGGCCATCGATCCGGCGACGCAGGTGCTGCCCGTGTCGGGGTCCCGCGAAGCACTGTTCTCGCTTGCGCAGACGGTGATCGACGCACGCCCGTCCGAACGGGGCGAGAAAGCGATCGTACTCTGTCCGAATCCTTTCTATCAAATTTACGAAGGCGCGGCGCTGCTGGCCGGTGCCGAACCCTATTTCGCGAACAGCGACCCGGCCCGCAACTTCGCGTGCGACTACGCGTCCGTGCCCGACGAAGTCTGGGCGCGCACGCAATTGCTGTATGTCTGCTCGCCGGGCAACCCGACGGGCGCCGTGCTGACGCTCGACGATTGGCGCGAGCTGTTCGCGCTGTCCGACCGCCACGGTTTCGTGATCGCATCCGACGAGTGCTATTCGGAGATCTATTTCGACGAAGCGGCGCCGCCGCTCGGCGGCCTCGAGGCCGCGCACCGCCTCGGCCGCGGCTTCGAGCGACTCGTGATGCTGTCGAGCCTGTCGAAGCGCTCGAACGTGCCGGGCATGCGCTCGGGCTTCGTCGCCGGCGACGCGGCGCTGCTGAAGAAATTCCTGCTGTACCGCACGTATCACGGCGCGGCGCTGTCGCCGGTCTGGCAGCACGCGAGCATCGCCGCGTGGAACGACGAGGCGCACGTGCGCGAGAACCGCGCGCTGTACCTGCAGAAGTTCAATACCGTCACGCCGATGCTGGCCGACGTGATCGACGTGAAGCTGCCGGACGCGGCGTTCTACCTGTGGGCCAACGTGTCGCGCACCGGGCTGTCGGACACCGAGTTCGCCCGCCAACTGTACGCCGACTATAATGTGACGGTTCTGCCCGGCTCGTACCTGGCGCGCGATGCGCACGGCACGAATCCGGGCCGCGATTTCATCCGGATCGCGCTCGTCGCGGGCACCCCCGAATGCGTCGAGGGCGCGCAACGCATCGTCGATTTCTGCCGGTCTCTCGCGCGGTAATCGTCCATCCGATCAATTCCATCCATCTCCTGCGAAAACGAACATGTCGCAACAACTTCAGCAAATCATCGATACCGCCTGGGACAACCGCGCCGAGCTGTCGCCGAAGGCCGCACCGGCCGACGTCCGCGAAGCCGTCGCGCACGCGATCGAGCAGCTCGACAAAGGCGCGCTGCGCGTTGCCGAGAAGATCGACGGCAACTGGACCGTGCACCAGTGGCTGAAGAAGGCCGTGCTGCTGTCGTTCCGCCTGGAGGACAACGCACCGATGCCCGCGGGCGGCTACTCGCAGTTCTACGACAAGGTGCCGTCGAAGTTCGCGAACTACACCGCTGAAGATTTCGCCGCAGGCGGCTTCCGCGTCGTCCCGCCGGCCATCGCGCGCCGCGGCTCGTTCATCGCGAAGAACGTCGTGCTGATGCCGTCGTACACCAACATCGGCGCGTACGTCGACGAAGGCACGATGGTCGACACCTGGGCAACGGTCGGTTCGTGCGCGCAGATCGGCAAGAACGTGCACCTGTCGGGCGGCGTCGGCATCGGCGGCGTGCTCGAGCCGCTGCAGGCGAACCCGGTCATCATCGAAGACAACTGCTTCATCGGCGCGCGCTCGGAAGTCGTCGAAGGCGTGATCGTCGAGGAAAACTCGGTGATCTCGATGGGCGTCTACCTCGGCCAGAGCACCAAGATCTACGATCGCGAAACGGGCGAAGTCAGCTACGGCCGCATCCCGGCCGGCTCGGTCGTCGTCGCGGGCAACCTGCCGTCGAAGGACGGCTCGCACAGCCTGTACTGCGCGGTAATCGTCAAGAAGGTCGACGCCAAGACGCGCGCGAAGGTCGGCCTGAACGAGCTGCTGCGAGGCGACTGATGGCAAAGCCGCACACCGTGGTCGTCTACGGCATTCCGAACTGCGACACCGTGAAGAAGGCCCGCGTGTGGCTCGACGATCACGGCGTCGAATTCGAGTTTCACGACTTCAAGAAGCTCGGTGTCAGCGCACCGCTCGTCGAGGACTGGCTGAAGGACGTGTCGCTCGACGCGCTCGTCAACAAGCGCGGCACGACGTGGCGCGGCCTGGACGACGCGATGAAGGCGGCCGCCGAAACGAAGGCCGGCGCGGTCGCGCTGATGATCCACAAGCCGTCGGTCATCAAGCGCCCCGTGCTGGTGGTCAACGGCCGTGTGAAATCGCTCGGCTTCGCCGCCGATCAATACGCGGCGCTGTTTGCCGCATAGGGCTGCCCGCGCTGCGCGGCGCCCGTTCGCGCAGCGCACGACGTCTCATCGCTGCCGGCCACCGCGCCGGCATTTTTTATCGAAAGTGGTCCGAACCATGTCCGCCACCCTAGCCCTTACCGAACAGCTGATCGCCCGCGCGTCCGTGACGCCCGACGACCAGCACTGCCAGCAGATCATGATCGAGCGCCTCGCCGCGCTCGGCTTCGAATGCGAGACCATCTCGTCGCACGGCGTGACCAACCTGTGGGCCGTCAAGCGCGGCACCGACGGCCGCGACGGCAAGCTGCTCGCGTTCGCGGGCCACACCGACGTCGTGCCGACCGGCCCGCTCGAGCAGTGGAGCTCGCCGCCGTTCATCCCCGCCCATCGCGACGGCAAGCTGTACGGCCGCGGCGCGGCCGACATGAAGACGTCGCTCGCGGCGTTCGTCGTCGCGTCCGAGGAATTCGTCGCGGCCCATCCCGGCCACCGCGGCGCGATCGCGTTCCTGATCACGAGCGACGAGGAAGGCCCCGCCACCGACGGCACCGTGAAGGTCGTCGAGCTGCTCGAAGCACGCGGCGAACGCATGGACTACTGCATCGTCGGCGAGCCGACGTCGACCACCGAGCTCGGCGACGTCGTCAAGAACGGCCGCCGCGGCTCGATGTCGGGCGAACTCGTCGTCAAGGGCGTACAGGGCCACATCGCGTACCCGCACCTCGCGAAGAACCCGATCCACCTGCTCGCGCCGGCGCTCGCGGAGCTCGCCGCCGAGCAGTGGGACGCAGGCAACGAGTACTTCCCGCCGACCACCTGGCAGGTGTCGAACCTGCACGCCGGTACCGGCGCGACCAACGTGATTCCCGGCCACGCCGACCTGCTGTTCAACTTCCGCTTCTCGACCGCGAGCACGGTCGAGGGCCTGCAGGCGCGCGTGCACGCGATCCTCGACAAGCACGGCCTCGAATACACGCTGAAATGGTCGGTAAGCGGCCTGCCGTTCCTCACGCCGCGCGGCGAGCTGTCGGGCGCGCTGGAAAACGCGATCCGCACCGAGACCGGCATCACGACCGAACTGTCGACGACGGGCGGCACGTCGGACGGCCGTTTCATCGCGCGCATCTGCCCGCAGGTGATCGAGTTCGGCCCGCCGAACGGCAGCATCCACAAGATCGACGAGCACATCGAAGTGCGCTTCGTCGACCCGCTGAAGAACGTGTACCGCCGCGTGCTCGAACAACTGATCGCCTGATGGAGCCTCGCATGACGACACCTTTTGCCACTGTTCGCGACCTGCTTCGCTACGCGGTCACGCGCTTCTCGAAAGCGAAGCTCGCGTTCGGCCACGGCTCCGACAATGCGTACGACGAAGCAGCCTACCTCGTGCTGCGCACGCTCGACCTGCCGCTCGACACGCTCGAGCCGTTCCTCGACGCGCGGCTGCTGCCCGACGAAATCGCGGCCGTGCTCGCGGTGATCGAACGGCGCGCGACCGACCGCGTGCCGGCCGCCTACCTCACGCATGAAGCGTGGATGCACGGCCACCGCTTCTACGTCGACGAACGTGTGATCGTGCCGCGCTCGTTCATCGGCGAGCTGCTCGACGACGGGCTGCAGCCGTACGTCGCCGATCCCGAGCAGGTCGGCGCGGTGCTCGAGCTGTGCACGGGCTCCGGCTGCCTCGCGATCCTCGCGGCGAGCGCGTTCCCGAACGCCGAGATCGATGCGGTCGACCTGTCCGACAAGGCACTCGAAGTCGCCGAGATCAACGTGCGCGACTACGGCCTCGAAGACCGCATCGCACTGCATCGCGGCGACCTCTACGCGCCGCTTCCCGCGTTCCGCACCGACCCGGGCTCTCGCTATGACGTGATCCTGACGAACCCGCCGTACGTGAACGCATCGTCGATGGCCGCGCTGCCGCCCGAGTACCGGCACGAGCCGGAGATGGCGCTCGCGGGTGGCGATGACGGGATGGACATCGTGCGACGCATCGTCGCCGAGGCCCATCGCTGGCTGCACGACGACGGCGTGCTCGTCGTCGAGATCGGCAACGAGCGCGAAAACGTCGAAGCCGCGTTCGGTGGCCTCGAACTCACGTGGCTGCCCACCAGCGCGGGCGACGACGCCGTATTCCTGATCCAGGCGTCGGACCTGCCGCGCAAGGGCTGAACCTGTCCGGCTTGCCCACCGTGCGGTGCACCGTTGCGCCGCACGGTTGGGTAAGATGCGCGTAGGCGGCCGCCCGGCCGCGCGACCTCAGGAGTCCGTCACGCGCCCATGACCCTCGACTGGCTACATCTCGGCACCCTGATCCTGACCATCCACGTGCTCGGGATCGTCGCGGCGTGCCACGCGATCATGAATACGCGTACGTCGCAAGGCGCGATCGCGTGGGCCGTCTCGCTCGCCGCGATGCCGTACCTGACGCTCGTTCCGTACCTGTTCCTCGGCCGCAGCAAGTTCTCCGGCTACGTCGACGCACGGCGCCACGAGCTGGAATTGTTGCGCACGCACACACCGCGCTCGCCATGGCTCAGCACCGACGCGGCAGACGCGACCGACGGGCCGGCCGCCGACGCGCTCGGCCAGGCCGCCGTGCTCGCGCTCACGCGGCTCGGCGGCATGCCGTTCCTCGGCGGCAACTCGGTACGCACGCTCGTGAACGGCGACGCGACGTTCTCGGCGATCCTGGCGGCCATCGACGCCGCGCGTGACTACGTGGTGGTGCAGTTCTTCATCGTGCGCGACGATGCGCTCGGCCGGATGCTGCGCGACTCGCTGCTCGCGCGTGCGGCAGCCGGCGTGCGCTGCTGCCTGCTGTACGACAGCATCGGCAGCTTCGACCTGCCGCACAGCTACGTCGACATGCTGCGCCAGGGTGGCGTCGAAGTGCATCCGTTCGCGACCAACCGGAAGTTCGTCAACCGTTTCCAGCTCAACTTCCGCAACCATCGCAAGATCGTCGTCGTCGACGGCAATCGCGCGTTCGTCGGCGGCCACAACGTCGGCGTCGAGTATCTCGGCGCGAAGCCGCGCCTGTCGCCGTGGCGCGACACGCACATCGAGATCCGCGGCCCGGTGGTCGCGAGCATCCAGTACGTGTTCGCCGAAGACTGGCACTGGGCGACGCAGAAACTGCCGCCCCTCGCGCTGCCGCCGCCCGCGCAGCCCGGCGACAACATGCATTGCCTCGCGGTGCCGATGGGGCCGGCCGACAAGCAGGAGACAGGCTCGCTGTTCTTCGTCGAGGCGATCAACGCCGCGCGCGAGCGGGTCTGGATCACCACGCCGTACCTCGTCCCCGACGAAGCCGTGATCTCCGCGTTGAAGCTCGCCGTGATGCGCGGCGTCGACGTGCGCATCCTGATCCCGAGCCGGCGCGATCACTACGTGGTGTTCGAAGCGTCGAAGCTGTATGCACGCGACCTGGTCGATGCGGGCGTCAAGGTGTTCCGCTACCGGCCCGGCTTCCTGCACCAGAAGGTCGTGCTGATCGACCGCATCGCGGCGGCGATCGGCAGCGCGAATCTCGACAACCGCTCGTTCCGCCTCAATTTCGAGATCATGGTGCTGACCGTCGACCGCACGTTCGCCGATGAGGTCGAGACGATGCTGGATGCCGATTTCGCGCAGGCGTACGAGGTCGATGCGAACGAATACCGCCGGTCGCCCGCCTGGCGGCGCATCGCGATGCACGTCGCGCGGCTGTTCGCACCGATCCTCTGACGGCCGGGACGGTGGCGGCGCCCGTGCGATCCGCACCGGCGCCGCGAACGCCGCCGGCAGCCGTCACAGCAGCTTGTCGATATCCGCGGCGATTTCGTCGGGCTTGGTCGACGGCGCGTAGCGCTTGAAGATGCGCCCTTCGCGATCGATCAGGAATTTCGTGAAATTCCACTTGATCGCCTTGAGGCCGAGGATGCCGGGCGCCTCGTCGGTCAGGTAGCGGTACAGCGGATGCGCATGGTCGCCCTTCACGTCGATCTTCGCGAACATCGGGAAGGTGACGCCGTAATTGCGCTCGCAGAACGCGCCGATCTGCGCGGCGTCGCCGGGCTCCTGCTTGCCGAACTGGTTGCACGGAAAGCCGAGCACATAGAAGCCGCGTGCCGCGTACTGGTCGTACAGCTTCTGCAGCCCCGCGTACTGCGGCGTGAAACCACACTCGCTCGCGGTGTTGACGATCAGCAGCACCTTGCCGCGATACGCGTCGAGCGAGGCCGGCGCGCCGGCGAGCGTCTCTGCGCTGAACGAATACAGGGTGGACATCGGGCACTCCTCTTACGAAACCAGATCGACGTGAAGTCTAGGCGAAATTGCCCCGTTGCGGCATCCGCCGAACGGCCAATGCCCGGCGCGAGCGGCGCGCAGTCTAGAATAGCGGTTTTGGCCAGTCATCTCCGCCGTGATCCGTTTCAATCAGTTCAGCCTTGCGCGCGGCACCAAGCCGCTGTTCGAGTCGACCTCCTTCGTACTCAATCCCGGCGAGAAAGCCGGCCTGATCGGCGCGAACGGCGCCGGCAAGTCGACCCTGTTCTCGGTCCTGCGCGGCGAGCTGCACTCGGACGGCGGCGATTTCTCGATGCCGCCGTCGTGGCGGATCGCCCATGTGTCGCAGGAAACGCCCGCCGTCGACCGCTCGGCGCTCGACTACACGCTCGACGGCGACGCCGCGCTGCGCGAGATCGAAGCGCGCATCGCCGCCGCGTCCGCCGCGCATGACGGCGCCGCCGAAGCCGATGCGCACGCGGCGTTCGCCGACGCCGACGGCTACACCGCACCCGCCCGTGCCGAGGCGCTGCTGCTCGGGCTCGGCTTCACGCTCGCGCAGACGCGCGAATCCGTCGCCAGCTTCTCCGGCGGCTGGCGCATGCGCCTGAACCTCGCGCAGGCGCTGATGTGCCGTTCCGACCTGCTGCTGCTCGACGAACCGACGAACCACCTCGACCTCGACGCGATCGTCTGGCTCGAATACTGGCTGCACCGCTACCCCGGCACGCTCGTCGTGATTTCGCACGACCGCGAATTCCTCGATTCGATCTGCAATGTCACGCTGCATCTGGAAAACCGCCAGGTGAAGCGCTACGGCGGCAACTACTCGCAGTTCGAAGTGCTGCGCGCACAGCAACTGGCGTTGCAGCAAAGTGCCTACGAAAAGCAGCAGAAGACGATCGAACACCTGCAGAGCTTCGTCGACCGCTTCAAGGCCAAGGCGACCAAGGCCAAGCAGGCCCAGAGCCGGATGAAGGCGCTCGAGAAGATGGAGTTGATCGCGCCCGCGCACATCGCGTCTCCGTTCACGTTCGAATTCCGTACGCCCGACGCCGCGCCGAATCCGATGATGGTGATGGAAGACGTCCGCTGCGGCTACCGCGCCGACGGCGGAGCAGAGATTCCGATCGTCGAGCGGGTCGCGCTGTCGATCCAGAACGGCCAGCGCATCGGCCTGCTCGGCGCGAACGGCCAGGGCAAGTCGACGCTGATCAAGACGCTGGCCGGCACGCTCGCGCCGCTGTCGGGGCACGTCCGAGACGGTAAGGGGCTGACGATCGGCTATTTCGCCCAGCACCAGCTCGAAACGCTGCGCGAGGACGATTCGCCGCTCGCGCATCTGGCGCGGCTCGCGCCCGACACGCGCGAGCAGGAACTGCGCGACTTCCTCGGCGGCTTCAACTTCTCGGGCGACATGGCGACCACCCCGGTCGGGCCGTTCTCGGGCGGCGAAAAAGCACGCCTCGCGCTCGCGCTGATCATCTGGCAGAAGCCCAACCTGCTGCTGCTCGACGAACCCACCAACCACCTCGACCTCGAAACGCGTCATGCGCTGACGATGGCGCTCGCGCAGTTCGAAGGCACGCTGATCCTCGTCTCGCACGACCGCCACCTGCTGCGCGCAACGACCGACCAGTTCATGCTGGTGGCGAAGCACCGGCTGCAGCCGTTCGACGGCGACCTCGACGACTACCGCGACTGGCTGCTGCAGCACGCGGCCGAGCAGCGCGCCGCCGCAAAGGCCGACAGCGCGGCTTCGCCGGGCGCGGGCGCCGCGACCAACCGCAAGGACCAGAAGCGTCAGGCCGCCGAGGAGCGGCAACGCCTGTCGGTGTTGAAGAAACCGCTGCAGACGCGCATCACGAAGCTCGAGAAGGAGATGGAGACGCTGCACGCAGAGAAGGCGCGCCTCGACGCATTCGTCGCCGATCCGGCGAGCTACGAAGCCGAGCGCAAGACGGAACTGACCGATGCGATCCGCAAGCTCGGCGACGTCAACACGCGTCTCGAAACGGTCGAGGCCGACTGGCTCGCCGCGCACGAAGAACTCGAACAGATCGGCTGACCGCAGCCGCTGTACCGCCTGCCGGTGCCGCCAGCCCGGCACGCCGGCGACGGGTTCTTCGACAAACCATCAGGCCCGTACAGGGCCCGGATGCAACGAGGCCGGGCACATTGGCCCGGCCTTGTTATTACCGTCGTTTGCCGGCCGCTCGCCGCGCTGCCAGCTCAGCGTCGCGGCAACGTGTCGCGCGGCATCTGCTCGTCGTCACTCATCAGGTACCGGCGCCCTTCGGTCGGCCGCCTGATCGCCGCGGCCACCTCCTCTTCCGTCACGTCCTCGGACACGACCTTGCGCGCCAGGCGCCCCTCTTCGTCGATCCATTCGACGATCCGGCATCCGCCGCCCCAGGGTTGGCGAATCGGCTCCGACACGCGACAGCCACGCAGGTTGTAAAGGCGTCCGCTCGGCGCTTCCCCATACGATTTCAACATAGGTTCCCTTCGCATTGCGCGGTTCGACAATCCGGCAAAGGATAGGGAAAAGCAATGTCCGTCGGGTTACATAACCCTACATCTTCTTTACAGGGAATTACGCGACAGATCGCCCGCACGGATGGTCGGGGCGCCTGCCGGGCCGGTCACTCGAGATCGCGAACGCGGTCGATCGCCTGTTCGAGCCGATCGACGGCCATCACGTTCAGCCCTTCGATCGGCTGCTTCGGCGCATTCGCCTTCGGAATCAGCGCGGACGTGAAGCCGAGCTTCGCGGCCTCGCGCAACCGCTCCTGCCCGCGCGGCGACGGCCGGATCTCGCCCGCCAGCCCCACTTCGCCGAACACGATCAGCCCTTTCGGCAACGCCTTGTTGCGCATCGACGAATGGATCGCGAGCAGCACCGCGAGGTCGGCGGCCGGCTCGGTGATCTTCACGCCGCCAACCGCATTGAGAAAGACATCCTGGTCAAAGCACGCGATACCCGCATGCCGGTGCAGCACCGCGAGCAGCATCGCGAGCCGGTTCTGCTCGAGGCCGACCGCGAGCCGGCGCGGGTTCGGCACATGCGCCGTATCGACAAGCGCCTGGATTTCGACGAGCAGCGGGCGCGTACCTTCCTGCGTGACGAGCACGCACGAGCCGGGCACGACCTGCTCGTGCTGCGACAGGAACAGCGCGGATGGATTCGTGACGCCGCGCAGGCCGCGCTCGGTCATCGCGAACACGCCGAGTTCGTTGACCGCACCGAAGCGGTTCTTGAACGCGCGCACGAGCCGGAACGACGAATGCGTGTCGCCTTCGAAGTACAGCACCGTGTCGACGATGTGCTCGAGCACGCGCGGGCCGGCCAGGTTGCCCTCCTTCGTCACGTGCCCGACCATGATGATCGCGGTGCCCGACTGCTTCGCGATGCGCGTGAGCTGCGCCGCACACTCGCGGACCTGCGCGACCGAGCCCGGCGCCGACGTGAGCGCTTCCGAATAGACGGTCTGGATCGAGTCGATCACGGCCACATCCGGCCGTTCCGTGTCGATCGCGGCCTGGATCTTCTCGAGCTGGATCTCGGCGAGCAGCTTCAGTTCATCCGCCGGCGCGCCGCCGTCGAGCAGCGCAAGCCGTTGTGCGCGCAACGCGATCTGCGCGGCCGATTCCTCGCCGCTGATATAGAGCGCGCGCCGCTCGCTCGCGATGTCCGCGAGCGACTGCAGCAGCAGCGTCGACTTGCCGATGCCCGGGTCGCCGCCGATCAGCACGACGCCGCCGGCAACCAGCCCGCCGCCGAGCACGCGGTCGAATTCGCCGATGCCGGTCGAGAAGCGCGGCACGTCGGCCGCTTCGATGTCGACGAGACGCTGGACGGGCGCTCGCTTCGCGAGCGACTGGAAACGATGGGCCGACGGCGCCTCGGCAACCGATTCAACCAGCGTGTTCCAGGCCTGGCACGACGGGCATTGGCCCTGCCACTTGGGGGTCTGTCCGCCGCACTCGCTGCAGACGTATACCGTTTTCTGTTTGGCCACGCGCGACGCCCTTATTCCGCTCGCACGGGCACGCGGCCGGCGACCGCGCACATCAGCTCATAACCGATCGTCCCGCAATGGCGGGCGACGTCGTCGATCGGCAGCGCGTTGCCCCACAGCTCGACGCGCGCGCCGACACCGGCCTGCGGGCACGGGGTCAGGTCGACGGTGATCATGTCCATCGATACGCGACCGACGATCCGCGTGCGGATGCCGTCGACGATCACGGGCGTGCCTTCGGGCGCGACCCGCGGATAGCCGTCCGCGTAACCGCACGCGACCACGCCGATCCGCATCGGTGCCTGCGCGGAGAACGTCGAACCATAGCCGATGGCCTGGCCCTTCCCGATCGTCTGCACCGCGATCAGCTCGGACGCGAGCGTCATCGCAGGCTTCAGCCCGGTATCGGCGATGTCGGACGACAACCCGGACGGCGACGCGCCGTACAGCACGATCCCCGGGCGCACCCAGTCGAAGTGCGTGTCCGGATGCCACAGCACGGCCGCGGAGTTCGCGAGGCTGCGCGCACCGGCGATGTTTTCCGCGCCACGCTCGAACGTCGCGAGCTGCTCGGCGACGCCGCGCTCGTTGTCCGCATCCGAAAAATGGGTCATTAACGTGATCTGGCCGATGCCCGGGCACGCGCGGGCACGCTCCCATGCAGTGCGGTATTTTTCCGGCAGGTAGCCGAGCCGGTTCATCCCGCTGTTCATCTTGAGCTGCACGTTGACGGGCTTCGACAGCCGCGCCGTTTCCAGCATCCGCATCTGCTCGTCGTTGTGGACGGTCGTCGTCAGGCTATAGCGGTCGATCACGTCGATGTCGGTCGAGCGGAAGAACCCTTCGAGCAGCAGGATCGGGCCGGCCCAGCCGAGCTCGCGCAGCTTGACGGCCTCGTCGAGGTCGAGCAGGCCGAAGCCGTCGGTGCCGCGCAGGCCGGGAAACGCACGCGCGAGACCGTGACCGTACGCGTTGGCCTTGACGACCGCCCAGACCTTGGACGGGCCGGCAAAGCGGCGGACGACGGAGAGATTGTTCGCGAGAGCGGCGGTATGGATGGTGGCGGAGATCGGGCGCGGCATGGGAAATTTACGTAAAGACGCTTGCGAATCATCAGCTTACCGCGCCTTTTGAGCACTGAAGCCGACAATTTGCGGAACGATCGGGGAATCTTGCTAGTCCGAACTGGCGTATTTTCATGTTATAAAGCCGTGCGCACAACCCATTTCGAACGGAATAAGCCGATCGCATACCAGGCGGCCTACGCGGCCCTGCCGCAGCGACGAAAGCATCGCATCAGATGAAAAAAGGTTTTTACACCATCATGGCCGCGCAGTTTTTCTCGTCGCTGGCCGACAGTGCGCTCCTCATCGCCGCCATTGCCCTGCTGAAAGACCTTCATGCACCCAACTGGATGACACCGCTGTTGAAGCTGTTCTTCGTGTTGTCCTATGTGGTGCTGGCGGCGTATGTCGGCGCCTTCGCGGATTCGCGCCCGAAGGGCCACGTGATGTTCATCACCAACTCGATCAAGGTGATCGGCTGCCTGATCATGCTGTTCGGGGCCCACCCGCTGATCGCGTACGGGATCGTCGGCTTCGGCGCGGCGGCCTACTCGCCCGCCAAATACGGCATCCTCACCGAGCTGCTGCCGGCCGACCGGCTGGTCGCGGCGAACGGCTGGATCGAAGGCACGACCGTCAGTTCGATCATCCTCGGCACCGTGCTCGGCGGCGCGCTGATCAGCCCGCATATCGCGTCGCACGTCATCGCGCATACGCCGACGTGGATCAATACGCCAGCCGAAGCCGCGATCGCGGTCATCCTGTCGATCTATGTGATCGCCGCGCTGTTCAATCTGCGCATTCCCGATACAGGGGCGCGCTACCCGAAACAGCAACATGGGCCGATCAAGCTGGTGGCCGACTTCGCCGATTGTTTCATGGTGCTCTGGCGCGACAAGCTCGGCCAGATCTCGCTGGCGGTCACGACGCTGTTCTGGGGCGCGGGCGCGACGCTGCAGTTCATCGTGCTGAAATGGGCCGAGGTGTCGCTCGGCATGTCGCTGTCCGAGGGTGCGCTGCTGCAGGCGGTCGTCGCATTCGGCGTCGCGGCCGGTGCGATCGCCGCAGCCAGCCGGGTGCCGCTCAAAAAGTCGCTGACCGTACTGCCGGTCGGCATCATCATGGGCATCGCGGTGATGCTGATGGCGTTCTATTCGCGCGACCTGTTCCCGCCGCACTGGGCCGTGCACCTGGGTCACCTGCGCCTGCCGGTTTACCTGATCGTTGCGTACATCTTCCTGATCTGCGTCGGCGCGTTGTCCGGCTACTTCGTCGTTCCGATGAATGCGCTGCTGCAGCATCGCGGCCACGTGCTGCTGTCGGCCGGCCACTCGATCGCGGTGCAGAACTTCAACGAGAACCTGTCGGTGCTCGTGATGCTGTGCCTGTATGCGGTGCTCGTGTGGCTCGACGTGCCGGTCGGCGTCGTGATCGTGCTGTTCGGCACGTTCGTCTGCCTGACGATGTGGCTCGTGATGCGCCGTCACCAGGCGAACCAGCGCCAGTTCGACTCGGTCGCGCTGATCGGCGAATCGCGGCACTGACGCTACACTTCCCGTTTCCGTCCGCCGGCGCCGGTCCTCGAACCGGCGCGTTGCCCTCATGACGCACCCGATACCCAACATCCTGACGATCGCCGGCTCCGATTCGGGTGGCGGCGCAGGTATCCAGGCCGACCTGAAGACCTTTTCCGCGCTCGGCGCATATGGCGCGAGCGTGATCACCGCGCTGACCGCTCAGAACACGCGCAGCGTGACGGGTGTGCATGCGCCGGACGCGGCGTTCGTGGCGGCACAACTCGACGCGGTGTTCGGCGATATCCGCATCGATGCGGTCAAGATCGGGATGCTCGCGAATGCCGCGATCGTGCACGCGGTGGCCGATGCGCTGCGCCGTTACGCGCCACGCTTCGTCGTGCTCGACACGGTGATGATCTCGAAGAGCTCGCACGCGCTGCTCGCGCCCGATGCCGTCGACGCGTTGCGCGACGCGCTGCTGCCGCTCGCGACGGTCGTGACGCCGAACCTGCCCGAAGCGGCCGCCCTGCTGAACGATGCGCCCGCAACCACCGAAGACGACATGGTCCGGCAAGGACAGGCCTTGTTACAGACCGGCGCGCGCGCCGTGCTGATGAAAGGCGGCCACCTGCCCGACGCGTCCGCGAGCCCCGACTGGCTCGTCGAAGCAGCGCGCACCGTGCGGCTCGACGGCGCACGCGTACCGGTCAGCAACACGCACGGCACCGGCTGCACGCTGTCGTCGGCGATTGCCGCGCTGCTGCCGCAGCAGCCCGACCTCGAAAGCGCGGTGCGCGAGGCCAAGATCTACCTGACCGGCGCGATCGCCGCGAGTGGCCGCCTCGACGTCGGGCACGGCGTCGGCCCCGTCCATCACTTCCATCGCTGGTGGTAGGCGCCGGCTAGCGCTGCGTCAGTGATCCTGCGCCGCGAACGCCTGTGCGCGCGCCGGCCAGTCGTCCGGCACGACGAAGCCGCGCGCCGTCTCGCGCCACATGCCATCGCCCCCCTTCTCATGGATGCCGATCAGTTCGGGGGCCTGACGCTTCGCCAGCACGGGCGGCAGCTCGAGTGCGGCCGCGAGCGGTTCGGGTTCGAAGCCGGCGTCGGCTGCAGCGCGCCGCGGCGCAAGCCACGCCAGCCGCGGCAGCACACCCCACGCAACGCCGGCACGCTGCGCGGCCGCCCAAGCCGGCCACTGCGCGTGCGTGAGCCAGAATCCGCGCGGGTGATCCGGCGCGATTTCGGCGGACACGGGCGGCAAAGGAGCACCGTGCGGATAGAACAGCCAGCCCTTGATGAACATCTGCGCATCGGACGGCGCGCCGTAGCCGAGCCGCGCGAACGCGTCCCGATCGCCGAGCCGCAACTGGTGCTCGAGCAACCGGCTGCGCTTGCGGTCGAACCGGTCGACGAGGTTGGGGCCGACGAAATCGGCGAGCGATGCACCGGCTTGCACCGGCGCGCATAAATAGCACTTCACCGCGAGCTCCCAGTGCAGGCGCTGCCCGTCCGGTGCATCGACGAGAAAATCGACCTCGCCGAGCGTCTTGCCGTTGCTGCGCAGCGGCAGATTGGCCGCGACGAGCCGCAGCGACGGCCCATGCGTCAGGAAATACTCGAGCAGGCATTCGGCGTAGCGGCCGAGCCGGGTCGGCCGGAACCCGTCAAGTGCGCGATGCAGCGGCTCGGGCTGCGCATCGAGCGCGGCGAGCCATGTTTCGACAGCCGATTGCCCGGCCGCATCCAGCCACGGGCGCGCAAGCGGCGCGGCCGGCACCGCGGTCAGCAGGCTCGGGCTGGCCAGCAGCCAGCCCAGATCCCGGACCGCGACGTCGTGCAGCATATCGACGAATGCGACCGCCGCGCCGGTCGTCATTGCCCGGCCGGCTCGTTCGCGTCGCCGCCCTCTGCACGCCGGAACGTGTCGCGCGCGAGGCACAGGTCGGCCCACGCCTTCGACTTGTCCTGCAGGCTGCGCAACAGGTACGCCGGGTGGTAGGTCACGATCACCGGCACACCTTCGTATGCATGCACGCGGCCGCGCAGCGACGCAATGCTCGCGTCCGTCTTCAGCAGGGTCTGCGCGGCGAAACGGCCGAGTGCGACGATCAGTTTCGGCTTCACGAGCGCGACCTGACGCTGCAGATAGGGCTCGCAGCTCGCGACCTCGTCCGGCTCCGGATTGCGGTTGCCGGGCGGCCGGCACTTGATCACGTTCGCGATGTACACGTTGTCGCCGCGCTTGAGCGACAGCGACTGCAGCATGTTGTCGAGGAGCTTGCCGGCCTGGCCGACGAACGGCTCGCCCTGCTTGTCCTCGTTCTCGCCCGGCGCTTCACCGATCAGCATCCAGTCCGCCTCGCGGTCGCCGACGCCGAACACGGTGTTGGTCCGCTTGTCGCACAGCCGGCAAAGCGTGCAGTTCGACACGCGTGCAGCCAGCGCATCCCAGTCGAGCGCGGCAACCGGCGCACCGACGGGACGCGATTCGGCCACCGGCACGGGGTCGCCCGGCGGCGCCGCATCGAACCACGCAAAATCGTCGGGTCCGGCAGGCGGCATGTCGTCGATCGGCGGCATCGTGTCGGCCGACGCGACCGGCGCAACCGGTGCAGGCGCGCGATCGCCATCGTCGACACGCCGCGCCGGAGCGACAGGCTCGCGAGCCGGCGGAGCATCGACGCGCCGCGCCACTGCCGGCGGTGCATCGTCCTGCACCGGCGTACGCGCGGTGCGTGCAGGCCGCTCGGTCGCGACGGCCGGCGCCGCGTCCGCCGCACCGGTTTGCGCGGCGGCGTGCGCGTCGGTTGCCGCGCCCTCGTCCGCGCCTTCGTTCGCGCTTTGCCCGCGCCGCACCCAGATCTGCGCGAGGCCCATTTCCTCGAGCGCCGCTTCAGCCCATGCCATGCGCGTCCCCTTCGTCCTTGTTCAGCGTCAGACGCATCACGATCGCGTCCTCCCGACCGCGATGCTTCGCCGGGTAATAATTCTTGCGCCGGCCGATCGTCAAGAAGCCGAAGCGCTCATACAGGTGAATCGCGCGCGGGTTGGACGGCCGCACTTCGAGCAGCACGCCGCCGAGCCCTTCCGCGCGCGAAATGCGCACGGCCTCGCGCAGCAGCGCCAGGCCCGCGCCCGCGCGCTGCGCGGCCGGCGCGACGCACAGGTTCAGCAGGTGCATTTCGTCGATCACGGGCATCAGCACGCAATAGCCGATCAGCGAGCCCGTCACGTGCCGCAGGCACACGCCCAGATAGCCGTTGCGCAACGAATCCTCGAAATTGCCGCGGCTCCACGGAAATTCGTACGCGACGCGTTCGATCGAGACGACCTCGTCGAGATCGGCATCGGTCATCGGCGCCAGATAACGGTCGCTCAACAGTACGCCTGTCATCCCTTCGCTCCGCCCGCCTGCGCGGCCCGTGCCGCGACGCGCTCGGCAGTGGTCTGTGCAACCTTGTCGCGCACGTACTCCGGCGCGGCCTGATCGGCCGGCACCGCGCGGCCGGCGCGGAACGCACGCAAAGCGGCATGGGCGACCGCCAGCGCATGCGGCATCGCGTCAGCGTCGATCACGGCCGCGTGCGCCGCGGCCGGCAACTGGGCGCCGAACGCGGCAGCCGCATTGCCCGCGAGCGTGAACGGCGCATCGGGCACGCCGACGGCACCCGGCGCATCGAGCGAAGCCGGATGCAGCGTGCGCCAGTCGCCGGCGCTGTCGTCCCATGCGAAATCCGCCCAGTAGGCTTCGTCCATCCGCGCATCCAGCGCGGCCAGCACGCGGGTCGCGCCGGGCGCGCGCAGCCGCGCGTGCTCGGCGCACGCGAGCAGCGTGCCGATCGGCACGACCGGCAGCCCGCGCCCGAACGCGAGACCCTGGGTGATGCCTGTCGCGGTGCGCAGGCCCGTGAACGAGCCGGGGCCCGAGCCGAACGCGATCGCATCGCAATCGGCGAGCGTCAGCCCCGATTCAGCGAAAAGCTCCTGGATGGCCGGCAGCACGCGCGTGCTCGACGCGGCGCCCGTCAGTTCGTGGCGGACCCAGGTTTGCGGGGTGGAAACGGCGTCATCGGCATGGGCCGAGCGCAGCAGCGCGACCGAGCAGTATTCGGTCGACGTATCGATGGCGAGGAGCACTGTTTGCGTCATGGGCGACATTGTAATGCGACGCCCCGCTCCCACGGGCGATCGGGCCCGATCCGTGCGTGCGCGCGGCACGGGGTCGCGGTTTGGAAGGATCGCTCGACCCCGCGCGGCGGTCCGCTTGTTAAGATCGCCCGACCTGAAACCCTTACGGAGACACCCGATGAGCGAACTCACCGCCCAATTCGACCAGGCCCAGATCGACGTCAAGCAACTGACGGAGCGTCCGGGCAACCTGACCCTGCTGCGCCTTTACGCGCTCTTCAAGCAGGCGACCGACGGCGACGCCCATGGCGACAAGCCGGGTTTCACCGACATCGTCGGCAAATACAAGTACGACGCTTGGGATGCGCTGAAGGGCACGTCGCAGGATGCGGCAAAGCAGCAGTACATCGAACTCGTCGAATCGCTGAAGAACGGCACGGCTTCCTGACCGAACCACGCCCTTCGCAATAGGCAATCAAATCAGTGGCGCAGCGCAGCAAATCTCTTTATAATGCGGCCTGCGTCACCTCCGCGCTCGGCTCGCATGCCGTTCCGGCCCGACGCCTCGTAGCGTTAAGCTCCAATCCGGTTTAGAACCTGTCCCCTCCTGCTTCGACCCTAGCGGTCGTCACTTATCAGGCTGGCGGCCCCGCTCCTGAAGCGCGCCGCACCCAAAACAGCTTCTAATGCCTCATCCGCCGACTGTTCGGCGGATTGCACCCGTTTCCCGATTTGCTCGCTGAATCCGACGACTTGGGTATGCGCGATTGGCGCCGACGTTTCACCCACTGTGTTTCAAGGATTGTTATGACTTCGAGCATCAACTCCAGCCCGCTCAACGCGATCGCCGACCAGGCGCTCGGTCTCGACGACGCCGCCGCACCGGCCGCGGTCGAACCGGCGTCGGACGAGCCGAGCTTCGCGTCGCTCGGGTTGTCGCCGGAGATCGTCTCCGCGCTGCAGGCCGCCGGCTATGTGAAGCCGACGCCGGTCCAGCAGCGCGCGATTCCGGCCGGCATCGCCGGCCGCGACCTGCTGGTGTCGAGCCCGACCGGTTCGGGCAAGACGGCCGCATTCATGCTGCCCGCGATCGAACGTTTCGCGCAGCTCCAGAAGACGCTCGCGCAGCAACCGCGCGCGCCGCGCGAAGCAAGCCAGGGCGACCGCCGCGTGCGCCGCCCGCAACCCGTCGCGCGCCCGGGCCTGCTCGTGCTGACGCCGACCCGCGAACTCGCGATGCAGGTCACCACGGCCGCATCGACCTACGGCAAGCACCTGAAGCGCCTGCGCACGGTCAGCATCCTCGGCGGCGTCGCCTACGGCCAGCAGCTGATGCTGCTCGCGAAGAACCCCGAAATCCTGGTCGCCACGCCGGGCCGCCTGCTCGACCACCTCGAGCGTGGCCGTATCGACCTGTCCGAGCTGAAGATGCTCGTGCTCGACGAAGCCGACCGCATGCTCGACATGGGCTTCATCGACGATATCGAAACGATCGTCGCCGCGACGCCCGCGACGCGCCAGACGATGCTGTTCTCGGCGACGCTCGACGGCAAGATCGGTTCGCTGACGAGCCGCCTGCTGAAGGATCCCGAGCGCATCGAGATCCAGCAGCGCCTCGAGTCGCGCGCGAACATCGCGCAGACCGTGCACTACGTCGACGACCGCGACCACAAGGACCGCCTGCTCGATCACCTGCTGCGCGACGACGCGCTCGACCAGGCGATCATCTTCACGGCAACCAAGATCGACGCCGACCAGCTCGCCGGCCGCCTCGCCGACGCCGGCTTCGAATCGGCCGCGCTGCACGGCGACCTGCCGCAGGGCGCGCGCAACCGCACGATCCGTGCGCTGCGCGAGCGCCGCGTGCGCGTGCTGGTAGCCACCGACGTCGCGGCACGCGGTATCGACATCCCGGGCATCACGCACGTGTTCAACTACGACCTGCCGAAGTTCGCTGAAGACTACGTGCACCGTATCGGCCGCACGGGCCGCGCAGGCCGTTCGGGCATCGCGGTGAGCCTCGTGCACCACGCCGAACAGGGTGCGCTCAAGCGCATCGAACGCTTCGTGCGCGCACCGCTGCCGGTCAACGTGATCGAAGGTTTCGAGCCGCGCAAGGCTCCCCCGCGCAACGGCGGCACCGGCGGCCGTGGCCGTCCGGGCGGCGGTAACAGCGGCGGTCGACGTTTCGGCGGCAAGCCGGGCGGTGGCCATGGCGGCAACGGCCGCAGCTACGGCAGCGGCAATGGCGGCGGCTGGAGCGGCAAGCCGGGCGGCAGCCGTGACGGCGGCCCGCGTCGCGACGGTCAGCGCAGCGGCGGCCCGCGTCGCAGCAACTCCGCGTCGTAAGCACGCACGGGCGGCCACCGGCCGCTCCACGGAGGGCAGACCCGCGGATAGCCGCCCTGCCCATCCAGCCAACCGGCGCATCCGCGCCGGTTTTTTTTCGTCTCGCCCTACATTTCACAATACGGAAAATTTTTTTGTGTCGTAAAAAATCATGCTGCGTGGCACAACCCGAGCGATTGCGGGATGGGAAAGAGCATTTCTTATCCCGAAATAACGATTTCAACACATTGATTTAAAACAACTAAAAATTTACGCCATCCCTTGGAAAGCCCCCTGTCCTGCCTTGGTCGATTTGCCTAGACTCTTATACAAGACCTCACGAACCGGAACACACCGCTCCCGGCTTCGAGAACAGCCTCACCACCGTCAGATTCAACCCATCAGGCATCGCACCGCATCAAGGAGCTCATCATGTCGCGTCAGCAACAGGCACAGGAACTGCAAAAGCAATGGGAAACCGATCCGCGCTGGAAAGGCATCAAGCGCAGCTACTCGGCTGAGGACGTGGTCCGCCTGCGTGGTTCGATCCCGATCGAGCACACGCTTGCGAAGCGCGGCGCGGAAAAACTGTGGAGCCTCGTCAACAACGAGCCGTTCGTCAACGCACTTGGCGCCCTGACCGGCAACCAGGCGATGCAGCAGGTGAAGGCCGGCCTGAAGGCCATCTACCTGTCCGGCTGGCAAGTGGCCGGCGACGCGAACGTCGCGGGCGAAATGTACCCTGACCAGTCGCTGTACCCGGCAAACTCGGTGCCGCTCGTCGTGAAGCGCATCAACAACACGCTGACGCGTGCCGACCAGATCCAGTGGTCGGAGGGCAAGAACCCGGGCGACGAAGGCTACGTCGATTTCTTCGCACCGATCGTCGCTGACGCGGAAGCCGGTTTCGGCGGCGTGCTGAACGCATTCGAACTGATGAAGGCGATGATCGAAGCCGGCGCGTCGGGCGTCCACTTCGAGGACCAGCTCGCTTCGGTGAAGAAGTGCGGCCACATGGGCGGCAAGGTGCTCGTGCCGACGCGCGAGGCCGTCGCGAAGCTGTCGGCCGCGCGCCTCGCGGCCGACGTGATGGGCACGTCGACCGTGCTGGTCGCCCGCACCGACGCGGAAGCGGCCGACCTGATCACGTCCGACATCGACGACAACGACAAGCCGTTCCTGACGGGCGAGCGCACGGTGGAAGGCTTCTTCCGCACGAAGCCGGGCATCGAACAGGCGATCTCGCGTGGTCTCGCCTACGCGCCGTACGCCGACCTGGTCTGGTGCGAAACGGGCAAACCGGATCTCGAGTACGCGAAGAAGTTCGCGGAAGCGATCCACAAGCAGTTCCCGGGCAAGCTGCTGTCGTACAACTGTTCGCCGTCGTTCAACTGGAAGAAGAACCTCGACGACGCGACGATCGCGAAGTTCCAGAAGGAACTCGGCGCGATGGGCTACAAGTTCCAGTTCATCACGCTGGCCGGCTTCCATGCGCTCAACTACTCGATGTTCAACCTCGCGCACGGCTATGCCCGCACGCAGATGAGCGCGTTCGTCGAACTGCAGCAGGCCGAGTTCGCGGCGGCGGACAAGGGCTTCACGGCGGTCAAGCACCAGCGCGAAGTCGGCACCGGCTACTTCGACGCCGTGACGCAGACGGTCGAGCGCGAAGCATCGACGACCGCACTGCACGGCTCGACCGAAGACGAGCAGTTCTTCGACGGCAAGAAGGTCGCGTAAGCAGAAAAACACGACGCGCCACGCGTCATGCCGATGGCCGCCCCGTCTCGCGACGGCGCGGCATCGGCCACCGAACAAAAATCAGGGAGGAGACGGCAGGCGTGCGATACCGATCGCGCGACCGGCCGCGCGGCCTGCGGGCCGCCAGCAACGACGCGCGCCGGCTCCGTCCGGCGCGCCCTTTTTCCAGGGCGCCGCCCTACCGATACACGATCACCGGAATTTTCGTATGGGTCAGCACGCGCTGCGTCTCGCTGCCGATCAGCAAGCTGCCGAGCCCGCGGCGTCCGTGGGACGCCATGAAGATCACGTCGCAGCCGCCGCGTTCGGCCGCCTCGATGATGCCGAGATACGGCGACGGATGCACGCTCGTCCAGGTGTCGCAATCGACGCCGGCCGCCTTCGCGGCCGATTCGACCTCGTCGAGGTGCGCGCGCGCCTCGCGCTCGCTGCGCGCCCGGAAATCGGCGGGCGGCTCGATGATCACTTCGGAAAACGGCGAGTACGGATACTGCGGCAGGCACGCGTAGGCCGTGACCCGCGCACCGACCGCGCGCGCCAGGTCGATCGCGCCGTCGATCGCCTTCTGCGACAGTTCAGAACCGTCGGTTGGAACGAGGATGTGCCGGAACATCGCGCCCTCCTTCGTCAATTGCACTCCGCACGTCGCGACCCCATCCGAGCCGGCCGCGGCGTGTCGGACATGCTTCCTACGAGTGTAGTGCGCGAAACCGCCCAACCGGCGCCGGCAGCGGGTTCGCCCTCATATCGGAAACGCGCGGGCACGCGCGGCCTACTCGCCCCAATATCCAGGCTGTTCGTAGGTGTGCTTCAAATAATCGAGAAACAACCGCACGCGCAGCGGCAGATGCCGGCGTTGCGGAAACACCGCGTGGATGCCGATCGGCGGTGCGGCGAATGCGTCGAGTACGCTCACGAGCCGGCCGGCCGCGATGTCGTCGCCGACCTCCCACCACGAGCGCCACGCGAGCCCATGGCCTGCGAGGCACCACTCGTGCAGCACTGCGCCGTCCGAGCATTCCATCGTGCCGTTCACGCGGATCGACACGACCTTGCCGTCCTCCTGGAACGCCCAGCCGCGTTGCTGGTTCGCGTTTGCCGCGAGCGCGAGGCAGTTGTGCCGCGCCAGCTCCGCGAGCGAAGTGGGCGTGCCGCGCCGTGCGAGATACCCGGGAGACGCGACGCACACGCGGCGATTCTCGCCGAGCTTCAGCGACACGAGCGACGAATCGGGCAGTTCGCCGAGCCGCACCGCGCAATCGAACCCCTCGTTGACGAGATCGACCATCCGGTCGGACAGGTCGAGCGTAACCGACACGTCCGGATGGCCCACGCTGAATTCGGGCACGAGCGGCGCGACGTGCCGCCGGCCGAAACCGGCCGGCGCGGAAATGCGCAGGTGGCCGCTCGCCTTGACGCCGCCGGCGGACACGCTCGCCTCTGCGTTCTGCATGTCGTTGATGATGCGCTGGCAATCCTCGAGAAACGCCGAGCCCTCGAACGTCAGCGTGAGCTTGCGCGTCGTGCGCACCAGCAGCTTCACGCCGAGCCGCTCCTCGAGTGCGTCGAGGCGGCGGCCGATGATCGCCGGTGCGACGCCTTCCGCGTGCGCGGCCGCCGACAGGCTGCCCTTCGCCGCGACCGCGGCAAACGTTTCGATCTGCTTGAACCGGTCCATCACTCGCAGGGGCGGCGCTACCGCCCTTCAAATAGCTTGAATCGCTCAAGATTAGGTATATGAAAGTAAAAGATCAAGTGATGTTTAGCGCCTTTTTTAGTACATCCGATCACGAATAGAATTCACCTGACCTCTGAAACTGGAGCGCAAGGCTATGTCGGCCACAACGACACTCTCCTCTCCCGACGCAATCCTCTTCGACGCATTCGGCACGTTGTTCGACGTGCGTGCGGTCCTGGCCGCGGCGGAGCAGATGTTTCCCGGTCACGGGGAACGGTTGTCGCAGCTGTGGCGACGCAAGCAAATCGAATACTCGCAGTTGCGCACGCTCGCCGATCCTGCCGGCGCGCGCTATCGCCCGTTCCGGGACATCACGCTCGACGCGCTGCGGTTCGCCGCGCGCCGGCTCGGGCTCGTGCTGAACAGCGCGGCCGAGAAGCGGCTGATGGACGAATACGCGTGCCTGTCCACCTATCCCGACACGGTGCCCGCGCTGCGCAAGCTGCGCGCGCTCGACCCGCGCCCGCCGCTCGGGATCCTGTCGAACGGCACGCCGCAGATGCTCGACATCGCGATCAAGAGCGCCGGCATGTCCGGGCTGTTCGATCGCGTGCTGTCGGCCGACACCGTGCGCGCGTACAAGCCGAGCCCGGCTGCCTACGCGCTTGGCACCGACGCGTTCGGGCCAAACCGGCGCGGCATCGTGTTCGTGTCGTCGAACGCATGGGACGTCGCCGGCGCCGTCTGGTTCGGCTACACGACGTTCTGGCTCAACCGCACGGGCGCGCCCGCCGAGGAACTCGGCGCGCCGCCCGACGGCACCGGCGCCAGCATGGCCGACCTGCTCGCATTCCTCGCCACCCCGGCTCCATCCGGCAGACCCGCAAACCGCACGCGCCCCAGCCCGGGTGCATGACGTTCGCAGCGCTGCCGCCTTCCCCCTTCACCGAAACCGCAACTGACCGACCAAGGAGATGAGACTCATGAGCACCCCGATCACGCTGCCGCAAGGCATGGCGATCACCGGCGAAATCAAGCCGGGTTACGAAGCAATCCTGACGCCCGAAGCGCTCGCACTCGTCGCGGCGCTGCACCGCACGTTCGAGCCGCGCCGCCAGGCGCTGCTGCAGGCGCGCGTCGAGCGCACGAAACGCCTCGACGCGGGCGAGCGCCCCGACTTCCTGGCCGAGACGAAGGCGATCCGCGAAGGCGACTGGAAGGTCGCGCCGCTGCCGGCCGACCTGCAATGCCGCCGTGTCGAGATCACTGGCCCCGTCGAGCGCAAAATGATCATCAACGCGCTGAACTCGGGTGCCGATTCGTACATGACGGACTTCGAGGATTCGAACGCGCCGAGCTGGACGAACCAGATCGACGGCCAGATCAACCTGAAGGACGCGGTGCGCCGCACGATCTCGCTCGAGCAGAACGGCAAGTCGTACCAGCTGAACGACAAGGTCGCGACGCTGATCGTGCGTCCGCGCGGCTGGCACCTCGACGAGAAACACGTGACGGTCGACGGCCAGCGCGTGTCCGGCGGCATCTTCGATTTCGCGCTGTTCCTGTTCCACAACGCGAAGGAACTGCTCGCGCGCGGCTCGGGCCCGTACTTCTACCTGCCGAAGATGGAAAGCCATCTCGAGGCGCGCCTGTGGAACGACATCTTCGTCGCCGCGCAGGAAGCCGTCGGCGTGCCGCGCGGCACGATCCGCGCGACGGTGCTGATCGAGACGATCCTCGCCGCGTTCGAGATGGACGAGATCCTGTACGAACTGCGCGAACACAGCTCGGGCCTGAATGCCGGCCGCTGGGACTACATCTTCTCGGCCATCAAGAAGTTCAAGAACGATCGCGACTTCTGCCTCGCCGAGCGTTCGAGGATCACGATGACGGTGCCGTTCATGCGCGCGTACGCGTTGCTGCTGCTGAAGACCTGCCACAAGCGCAACGCGCCGGCGATCGGCGGGATGAGCGCGCTGATCCCGATCAAGAACGATCCGGAAGCGAATGACAAGGCGATGGGCGGCGTGCGCTCGGACAAGCAGCGCGACGCGACCGACGGCTACGACGGCGGCTGGGTGGCGCACCCGGGACTCGTGCCGATCGCGATGGAAGAGTTCGTCAAGGTGCTCGGCGACAAGCCGAACCAGATCGCGAAGCAGCGCGACGACGTGCAGGTCGAAGGCAAGAACCTGCTCGATTTCCAGCCTGAAACGCCGATCACCGAAGCCGGCCTGCGCAATAACATCAACGTCGGCATCCACTACCTCGGCGCATGGCTCGACGGCAACGGCTGCGTGCCGATCCACAACCTGATGGAAGATGCGGCCACGGCCGAGATCTCCCGTTCGCAGGTGTGGCAATGGATCCGCTCGCCGAAGGGCGTGCTCGATGACGGCCGCAAGGTCACGGCCGAACTCGTGCGTGAATTCGCGAAGGCCGAGCTGGACAACGTGAAGCGGTCGGTCGGCGGCAACACGCAGCCGTACGAGCGCGCCGCGGCGATCTTCGAGCAGATGTCGACGTCGGAAGGCTTCACCGAATTCCTGACGCTGCCGCTGTACGAGGAAATCTGACGCAGCTGCCCGCCTCGATGAACGCCGGCCCCGCGTCGGCGCCGATCGCACGCGATCACGGCATCAAAAAAGCGCCCCAAGGGGCGCTTTTTCATTTGCGTCAGGACCGGCTGCCGCGCATCCGGTCAGACGGCTTCCCGCTCGCGCCGGTGCTGAACCCAGTCGCCCGACGCAATGCGCGGACGCCCGGCTATCGCATGCGCGGCGACCGGATAGTAAAGGCAGGCGTACTGCCGGCCGCCGAGCTCGACGGTCACGTCTTCCGGCTTGAACAGCGAGTCGACGCCCGGATACACGCGCTCGATCTCGTCGAGCACGGGAACGAGCTGGTCGTCGACCTCGTAGACGTCGCCCCAGACCAGCGACTTGCCGGCCGACCCGGCGATCATCCCCGGATACGTACCGAAATCGTACAGTTCGCCCGGCAGCGCGGCGGCACCGAGCAGCGTCGGCGCGGCAATCCCGTGCCTGGCGGCCGCGTGGCCGATGTCGTTGGCCTCCCCGTTTCTCAAGGTGCCGTAGACGAATACGTAACGCATCGTGGTTCTCCTCTTTGATTCGTATGTTGCCGTGTTCGCGCGTCATGCGAGCGAAATCGCCTGAGCATCGATAGACCACGATACCGGCTCGATGGTTCGCTCCCGCAAGCGCGTCCGGCCTCCGGCAGCCCCGAAATCGCCAGGCTCCCACACAAAGTTCATTTGAACGCGGCATGATCGCCCCACAAACCGCCGCATGCGCTTTCGCGGCGCCTTCTACAATAACGGCATCGCCGCCGCGCTGTCCGAATCGTCCATGAACCCGCCGTTCCAAGCCGACGTACCGAACCCGTACGTCATCGACATTCCGCCCGAATTCGCGCCGACCGCCGTCCATCCGATGCGCGTACGCGCAAGGCAGGTCAATACCGGGCACCGCATCCCGCTGCATACGCATGCATGGGCGCAGCTCGCGTACGCATCGCGCGGTGTGCTGCGCATCGCGACGACCGGCACGACATGGATGGTCCCGCCGTCCCGCGCGATCTGGATACCGCCGCGCGTGACGCACGAGGTCGTGATCGTCGAAGAGGCATATTTGCGCACGCTGTATATCGACGAGTCGATCGTGCCGGGCGGGCTCGACGCGTGCCGCGTCGTCGAAGTGACGGGGCTCCTGCGCGAACTGATCGTCGCACTCGATGCACGCGACCTGAGCGCCACGCGCGAACGCCTGCTGTGCGGGCTCGTGCTCGACGAGTTGAGCCACGCCGAACCGCTGCCGCTCGCGGTGCCGATGCCCGACGAAAAAAGGCTGCGCATGCTGTGCGAATCGGTCCTCGCGCATCCGGCGCACGCGGAGTCGCTCGAGCATTGGGCCAGCGAAGTCGGCGCCAGCACACGCACGATTTCGCGGCTCTTCAAGCAGGAGCTGGGCGTGAGCTTTTCGCAGTGGCGCCAGCAGGCGCTGCTGGCGCGGGCCATTCCGCTGCTGAACCAGGGGCGCCCGCTGTCGCATATCGCGCGCGAACTCGGCTACCAGAGCCAGAGCGCCTTTTCAGCGATGTTTCGGCGCGCATTCGGCGAAAGCCCACGCGCATTCATGCTGCGCGGCTACGAGCACCGCGGCCCGGAAGGCAGCCTCGCGGACGATGAAACCCCGGACGACGATGCGATCGACGCTTTCCGCTGAATATCTGGCTCCGGGTCGTCAGGTCTTCAGACTGGCCTCACCATGTGGCGGATCGAGCCAAGTTGCGCGAGCCGCGACCCGGCAACCTGATAGCCCATGCGCAAGTAGAGACGCGCGGCTGGATTGTCGACGAACACGCGCAGTTGCAGTTCGTGCAGCCCGCGCGCTCGCGCCCAGCGGTGCGACATGTCGAGCAGGTAGGTGCCGGCGCCCTGTCCACGATGGCCGGCCGCGATCTGTACGTCGCGGATGTGCAGCGAGTCGTCCTCCTCCGTCACGCGCAGCACGCCGATGCGCTCGCCGTCGGCCTCGAGGATGAAGTTTTCGGATTCGCGCCAGCTCGCGTAGAACAGGTCGCTGCGCCACACGAGCCCATGGCGCTTGTAATAGCCGCCCATGTTGCCGTGCGTCAGCGCTTCGGCAAACGGAAAATCGCCGGCCTCCGCGGGCCGGAGTTGATACAGGAGTCGCAGGTCGGTCGGATCGAGCATCGCACAGGGGTCAAGAACGCATGCCGCCACGATAGCGCAGTCGCGTGCGGATGCAATCGCGGATTTCTCGTAGCGGCCAGATGCCGGATGACCGGAGGTTACGCGCCCGCCGGCGGGCGCAACCGGGAACGCAAATAAAGAAGCCCGCACAAGGCGGGCTTCTTTATTTTTTGGCGGAGCGGACGGGACTCGCCTACACCCCGCAGGCCGCGGATGCGCGTGCACGCGCATCCCTTCGAGTCCCGCCGGAAGCCGCGCAGGCGGCTTCCTCCACTCCACAGCCACGCGCCCGCCAGCGGGCGCAACCGGAAACGCAAATGAAAAAGCCCGCGCAAGGCGGGCTTCTTCATTTTTTGGCGGAGCGGACGGGACTCGAACCCGCGACCCCCGGCGTGACAGGCCGGTATTCTAACCGACTGAACTACCGCTCCAGTCTTGCTGCTTGCCTGGCAGGCGTCGGTTGCTTCCTGCCGGCGCATCGTTTGTTCGAACGACGCCGAAATCTGGCGTCCCCTAGGGGATTCGAACCCCTGTACTCACCGTGAAAGGGTGATGTCCTAGGCCTCTAGACGAAGGGGACAACGTACTGTCTACATCCTTAATGCAAAAGCCCGTTCAAAAAACGTTCTTTGAACGGGCTTCGTTCTGGCGGAGCGGACGGGGCTCGAACCCGCGACCCCCGGCGTGACAGGCCGGTATTCTAACCAACTGAACTACCGCTCCAGCTTTCCTACTCCCACCTGCAGGACATCGTCACGTTCCTGCGGGTGATGCGACACTTCTACGAAACGCCGCTGAATCTGGCGTCCCCTAGGGGATTCGAACCCCTGTACTCACCGTGAAAGGGTGATGTCCTAGGCCTCTAGACGAAGGGGACAACGTACTGCCTACATCCTTAATACAAAAGCCCGCTCAAAGACGTCTTGAACGGGCTTCGTTCTGGCGGAGCGGACGGGACTCGAACCCGCGACCCCCGGCGTGACAGGCCGGTATTCTAACCGACTGAACTACCGCTCCAGCTTTCTTACCCTCACCCGCAGGACGTCGGTTACGTTCCTGCAAGCGTTGCGACACTTCTATGAAACGCCGCTGAATCTGGCGTCCCCTAGGGGATTCGAACCCCTGTACTCACCGTGAAAGGGTGATGTCCTAGGCCTCTAGACGAAGGGGACAAAATCTTTTCAGATCTGTCTGACTTTCGCCATTCACTTTTCAGTCAACAGCGAAGGCCGAAATTCTAACTGCTTTGAATCATTTTGTGAAGCATTTATTACTACCACTGCTGCTTCGCAAATCAACTCAGCTTGTTCTGATGGTGGAGGTAAGCGGGATCGAACCGCTGACCTCTTGCATGCCATGCAAGCGCTCTCCCAGCTGAGCTATACCCCCTTGCAGAACAGAAATGAGATTATATGGAGCTACTTTGAACTTGTAAATACCCTTTTTGCGATTCGAGCGAAATTTTTTGCGAAGCTTCCGTGATGTCACGCACGGGCAGCCTCACTCGCCCTCGTGCCTCAGGCCAGCGCGGCCTCAATGCGCGACACCACGACATCGCGACCGAACAGCACGAGCACCGCATCGATCGACGGCGTGTGCGTCGTACCCGCCACCAGCAGACGCACCGGCATCGCGAGCTGCGGCATCTTCAGCTTGTGCGTGCCGAGCGTCGCCTTCAGCGCGGCGGACACGGCCTCCTTCGTCCAGTCGGCCGCCTTCAGCGCAACGACGAGATCGGCCAGCGCCGGACGCACCGCATCGGTCACGTGCTGCGCAAGCGCATCGGCTTCCGGCGCCGGCACCCGGTAGAACATCGTGGCGCCTTCCGCGATCTCCTTGACCGTCGTCGCGCGATCCTTCATCAGCCCGACCACCGCTTCGAGCGCAGGGCCCGTCGCGATCGCCGCATCATCGATGCCGAGGGCGGCGAGGAACGGCTTCGCCAGCTCGGCGAGGCGTGCGTTGTCCGCTTCCTTGATGTAATGCGCGTTCAGCCAGCTCAGCTTGCTGTGGTCATACTGCGCGGGCGACTTGCCCAGATGCTCGAGATCGAACCATTCGACGAACTGCTCGCGCGAGAAGATCTCGGCGTCGCCGTGCGACCAGCCGAGGCGCGCGAGATAGTTGACGACGGCTTCAGGCAGGAAGCCCGCGTCGCGGTACGCCATCACGCTCATCGCGCCATGCCGCTTGCTCATCTTCTCGCCCTGCTCGTTCAGCACGGTCGGCAGGTGCGCATAGACTGGCGGCTCGCCGCCGAGCGCGTTCAGGATGTTGATCTGGCGCGGCGTGTTGTTCACGTGATCGTCGCCACGAATCACGTGCGTGATGCCCATGTCCATGTCGTCCACCACCACGCAGAAGTTGTAGATCGGCGTGCCGTCCGGGCGCGCGATCACGAGGTCGTCGAGTTCCTCGTTCGAGATCTCGACACGCCCCTTCACGGCGTCGTCCCACACAACCGTGCCCGTCAGCGGATTGCGGAAGCGCAGCACCGGCTTCACGCCAGCCGGCGGCTCCGGCAACACCTTGCCGGGCTCCGGACGCCACGTGCCGTCATAGCGCGGCTTCAGGCCCGCCTCGCGCTGGCGTTCGCGCAGCGCGTCGAGCTCCTCGGCCGACATGTAGCACGGGTACGCGAGCCCCTTCTCCAGCATCTGCGCGAGCACCTCGCGATAGCGGTCCATCCGCTGCATCTGATAAATCGGGCCTTCGTCGAAATCCAGGCCGAGCCACTGCATCCCTTCAAGGATCGCGTCGACCGCTTCCTGCGACGAGCGCTCGACGTCGGTATCCTCGATGCGCAACACGAACGTGCCCTTCATCTTGCGGGCGAACGCCCACGGATAGAGCGCGGAGCGGATGTTGCCGAGGTGGATGAAGCCGGTGGGACTCGGCGCGAAGCGGGTACGGACAGGACGGGTCATAAACGGTAACTCGAACGCCTGGGGCGCATGAATGATTCGACGCGGGATCGACGGCGGCAGCCCGGACAGCAACGGGGCCGGCGACGCCCGGAACGGGAAAGAAGCCGGAATTATACTCGCGCCGGACTTCGCGCCAAGCGCGCCGCTTGCTTTATGATGTGCGCGCCGCGGCCGCCAGCCGGCGCGGCACCGGCCGCCCGGAACCTGCCGCGCGGCCGCTCGGAACCTATCGCCGCCGCGGGCCGTGTGACCCGCCGCCAAGCCGCCGGAGAACCATTCGATGTCGTCCCCTCGCCTGTCGCGCCGCCACTTCACGATCGCCGCCGCGTCCGCCAGCCTCGCCGCCTGCACGTCGTTCGGCGACAAATCCCGCCCGGACAATGCGTCCGGCGCCACGCAGTCGCACGAGAAGCCGGTGAAGATCGGCATCGCGCTCGGCGGCGGCGCCGCGCGCGGCTTCTCGCACATTGGCGTGCTGAAGGCCCTCGAGGCCCGCGGCATCCCGGTCGAAATCGTCGCGGGCACGAGCGCGGGCTCGGTGGTCGGCGCACTCTACGCGTCGGGCATGAGCGCGCTGCAGATCAACAAGATCGCGCTCGACATGGACCAGGCGGCGATCAGCGACTGGGCGCTGCCGTTCCGCTCGCGCGGGCTGCTGCAAGGCGTCGCGCTGCAGAACTTCCTGAACAAGACGCTCAACAACCGGCCGATCGAGAAGATGGCGAAGCCGCTCGGCATCGTCGCAACCGATCTGCAGAGCGGTCAGCCGATCCTGTTCCAGCAAGGCAATACGGGGCTCGCGGTGCGCGCGTCGTGCAGCGTGCCGTCGGTGTTCGAACCGGTGAAGATCGGCAACCGCGAGTATGTCGACGGCGGCCTCGTGAGCCCGGTGCCCGCGTCGTATGCACGCAAGATGGGCGCGAGCTTCGTGATCGCGGTCGACATCTCGGCCCGGCCGGACGGCGCGGCAACCAACAACCCGATCGAGATGCTGCTGCAGACTTTCACGATCATGGGCCAGACCATCAAGACCTACGAGCTCGACAAGTACGCGGACGTCGTCATCCGCCCGAACCTCAACGCGATGGGGGGCAGCGACTTCAACCAGCGCAACGCGGCAATCCTCGCGGGCGAGGAAGCCGTCGCGCGCATCATGCCGGAACTGCAGCGCAAGCTTGCGGCAGCGCGCGGCGTGGCCGCCGCGTAAGCACGCGATGCGCAGGCCGGCGCGCGCCGCCGGCCCGCCAACGGCGGAACGGCTTTCCACTCGCCGCTTGCACCGCCCCAAAACAAAAAACCCTGCCGCCTTTCGGTGACAGGGTTTTTTCGATCCGGCCGGACGGGCCGTCGAACGTCAGTTGTTGCCGTTCGCCGAATCGTCGCCGATCGTCGCGCGCACGCGCTGACGCAGGTCTTCCGGCTTCATCGGAAACTCCGATTCGATCCGGCGCGCGCCGGTGAAACGCTTTTCCCAGTAGCCGCTGTCGAGATCGTCGACGCGAATGGTGCTGCCCGTCGACGGCGAGTGCACGAACTTGTTGTCGCCGATGTAGATGCCGACGTGCGAGAACGTGCGGCGCATCGTGTTGAAGAACACGAGGTCGCCCGGCTTGAGGTTGCTCATGCTCACCTTCTCGCCGACGCGGCTCATCTCTTCCGCACGGCGCGGCAGCGACATGCCGAGCGTGTCCTGGAACACGTAGCGCACGAAGCCGCTGCAGTCGAGGCCCGAATCCGGCGAGTTGCCGCCCCAGCGATAGCGCACGCCGATCATGTTCAGCGCGCCGACGACCACGTCGCCAGCCTTGCCGGCCATGCCGGCGAGGAACGACTTCGCGCCGCCGCTCGACGGCTGGGCGCTGGTCTGCTGGAGGGAGGAATTCGACGCGTTCTGCGTCGAATTCGTGACATTCTGGTTAAAACTGCTGACTTCGTCGGCGAACACGCCGGGTGCTGCTGCGAACAGGGCGCCGATGAACAGCCCGGCGATGGTGCGCGCGCATGCCTGGGTCAGGGATCGATGCTGCATTGGTCGATGGAATTTGCTTAAAAATCAGCTGATTGGCGGAAAATTTCGGTCGATACTAGCCAGCGCGTAATCGTTTGTCAAAACAAATTAATAAATACAATCGAGATGGTCAGACCATTGGCGGCCTATCACGCTTTCCAGACCGCTTTCAACAGCTTTTGTGTGTAAGGATGTGACGGCCGGGTGAAGATGTCGGCCACCTCTCCGGACTCGACGACGGCGCCGTCCTGCATCACCGCGACGCGGTGCGCCATCGCACCGATCACCTCGAGGTCGTGGCTGATGAACACATAGCCGAGGTTGTATTTCTGTTGCAAATTCGCAAGCAGTTTCAGCACCTGCTGCTGGATCGACACGTCGAGCGCGGACGTCGGCTCGTCGAGGATCAGGATGCGCGGCTCCAGCACCAGCGCCCGCGCGATCGCGATCCGCTGGCGCTGGCCGCCCGAGAATTCGTGCGGATAACGGTGCAGCACGGTGCGGTCGAGGCCGACTTCGCGCAGCACCGCGAGCGACTTCGCGCGGCGCGCATCGGGCGCCATGTCCGGACGATGCAGCTCGAGCCCCTCGCCGACGATCCGCTCGATCGTGTGACGCGGCGAAAGCGAACTGAATGGATCCTGAAAGACCACCTGCATGTTCGAGCGCAGCGCGGTTTGCTCGCGGCCGCGATAGGTCGACAGCGCGCGCCCCTGGAATTCGATCGTGCCGCCGGCCGTCTTTTGCAGCCCGAGCAGCGCCATCGCGAGCGTCGACTTTCCCGACCCCGATTCGCCGACGATACCGAGCGTCTCGCCCTGCCGCACCGACACCGACACGTCCGCGACGGCCGTCACCGGCACCGAGCCGAACCAGCCCGCGATGCCCGGCCGCTTGCGCGCGAACTGCACGCTCACGTGGTGCGCGTCGAGCACGACGGGCGCGATCGGCATCACCGGCGTGACCGCGCGTTGCGGCCGGCTGTTCAGCAGCCGCTGCGTATACGGATGCTCGGGTTGCGCGAAGATCCGCTCGACGGGCCCGCTCTCGACGAGCCGGCCGTGCTCCATCACCGCGACGCGATCCGCGAAGTGCCGCACGAGATTCAGGTCGTGCGTGATCAGCAGGATCGCCATCCCGCGCTTTTCCGCTTCCTCGCGCTGCAGCTCCAGCAGCAGCTCGACGATCTGCGCGCGGATCGTCACGTCGAGCGCGGTGGTCGGCTCGTCGGCCAGCAGCAGGCGCGGCCGGCAGGCGAGCGCCATCGCGATCATCGCGCGCTGCCGCTGGCCGCCCGACAACTGGTGCGGATAACTGTCGACGCGCTTCTCCGGCTCCGCGATGCCCGTGCGTGCGAGCAGCGCAATCGCACGCTTGCGCGCCTCGACGGCCGATACGCCGTCGTGCAGCACGATCGTCTCGCCGATCTGCACGCCGATCGTATACAGCGGGTTGAGCGCGGTCATCGGTTCCTGGAAGATCATCGCGATGTCCGAGCCGCGCAGCCCGCGCATCTCGCGCTCGCTCTTGGCCGCCAGATCCTGCCCCGCGAAGCGGATCGCGCCGCTCACGTCGGCGTCGCGCAGAAGCCGCAGGATCGACAGCGCGGTCACGCTCTTGCCCGAACCCGACTCGCCGACCAGCGCGACGCGCTCGCCGCGGCCGATCGCGAGCGTCACGTCGTCCACCGCGACCGTGTCGCCAAAACGTACATGCAGATGCTCGAGCGCCAGCAGCGGCTCTCGCTGCGTCGATACGACCGGTTCGCTCATCGCTGGCCTCCCGCCGCCCGCACCGAATCGGCGATCCGTGTGTCGAGTGCATTGCGCAGCGCGTCCCCCATGAAGGTCAGCAGCAGCAGCGTCGCAACCAGCACGCCGAACGTCGACAGCGAGATCCACCATGCGTCGAGGTTGCCCTTGCCCTGCGCGAGCAGCTCGCCGAGGCTCGGGGTCGGCGGCGGCACGCCGAGCCCGAGGAAATCGAGGCTCGTGAGCGCGAGGATCGAACCGCTCATCCGGAACGGCAGGAACGTGATCACCGGCGTGAGACTGTTCGGCAGCACGTGGCGCCAGATGATCTGCCAGTTCGTGAGGCCCATCGCGCGCGCGGCGCGCACGTAGTCCTGCGTACGGTTGCGCAGGAATTCCGCACGCACGTAGTCGGCGAGCCCGATCCAGCCGAACAGCGACAGCAGCACGATCAGCAGCAGGAAGCTCGGCTCGAAGATCGACGCGAAGATGATCAGCAGGTACAGCTCGGGCAGCGAGCTCCAGATCTCGATCAGCCGCTGCCCGACGATGTCGATGCGTCCGCCGAAGAAGCCCTGCACGGCGCCCGCGGCGATCCCGAGGAGCGTGCCGATCACGGTCAGGATCAGCCCGAACTCGACCGACACGCGGAACCCGTACACGAGCCGCGCGAGCAGGTCGCGCCCCTGCGCGTCGGTGCCGAGCCAGTTCGCGCGCGACGGCGGCGCGGGATTCGGCACGTTCGAGAAGTAGTTCAGCGTGTCGTAGTAGTAATGGTTCGGCGGGTAGACGACGAAGTTGCCGGGCGCCTCGAGCCGCTTGCGCACATACGGATCGAGATAGTCGGCCGGCGTCGGGAAATCGCCGCCGAAGGTCGTCTCCGGATACGCATGGAACATCGGGAAATAGGTCTGGCCGTCGTAACGCACGACGAGCGGCTTGTCGTTCGACCACAGCGGCGCCGCCACGCTCGCGGCAAACGCGACGACGAAGATCACGAAGCTCCAGTAGCCGAGGCGCTGCTGCCTGAAGCGCTGCCATACGCGGCGCGCGGGCGACGGCGACACGCGGGCGCGCGCCGCGTCGATGCGGGACGATGCGACGGCCCGGCTCATCGCGCACCTCGCCCGGTGACGCCGGGCATGCAGACGGAAGGTTTCATGTCAGCGCTCCAGGGTGTCGAACTGAATGCGCGGATCGACCCACACATAGCAGAGATCGGAGATCAGCTTGGTCGCGAGGCCGATCAGCGTGAACAGGTACAGCGTGCCGAGCACGACCGGATAGTCGCGCCGCACGACGGATTCGTACGACAGCAGCCCGAGGCCGTCGAGCGAGAACAGCGTCTCGATCAGCAGGCTGCCCGTGAAGAACGCGCCGATGAACGCCGCCGGGAAGCCGACGATCAGCGGCAGCATCGCGTTGCGGAACACGTGCTTCCACAGCACGTTGCGCTCGGAGAGCCCCTTCGCGCGCGCGGTCAGCACGTATTGCCGGCGGATCTGGTCGAGGAACGCATTCTTCGTGAGCATCGTGACGACCGCGAAGCTGCCGACGACCGACGCCGTGATCGGCAGCGCGATGTGCCACAGGTAGTCGAGCACCTTGCCCGCGAGCGACAGCTGCGCAAAGTTGTCCGACGTGAGCCCGCGCAGCGGGAACAGCTGCCAGAACGAGCCGCCGCCGAACAGCACGAGCAGCAGCACGCCGAGCACGAAGCCCGGAATCGCATAGCCGACGAGCACGACGAGGCTCGTCGCGACATCGAACGGCGAACCGTTGCGCACCGCCTTCGCGATGCCGAGCGGCACCGATATGAGGTACGTGAGGAAGAACGTCCACAGCCCGATGCTGATCGACACGGGCAGCTTCTGCACGACCAGCGACCACACGCTCTGGTGGCGAAAGTAGCTGTCGCCGAGATCGAAGCGCGCGAAGCGCTTCAGCATCAGCCAGTAGCGTTCGAGCGGCGGTTTGTCGAAGCCGTACAGCGCCTTGAGCTGCGCGAGCTGCTGCGCGTCGACGCCGGTGTGCGCACGCATCCCGAACGGCACCGCACCCTGCTCCGATGCACCCTTGCGCAATTCCTGCACGGCCTGTTCGACGGGGCCGCCCGGCACGAACTGGATCACCGCGAACGTGAGGGTCAGCACGCCGATGAGCGTCGGGATCATCAGCAGCAGGCGTTTGAGGATGTAGCTCCACATGGGCGTCGACTCGCGATCGGTAAGCGGGATTGGACTTGGGGCGGCGTGGCTCAGTGATCGGGCTTCGCCCACCAGGTCGACACGACCCAGCCCTCGGCCGAATAGTACAGCGGCAGCGTCTGCGGATAGGCGAGCGTGCGCTTGTACGCGATCCGGTGCGTCGTGCTGTACCACTGCGGGACCGCGTAGTAGCCGTGCATCAGCACGCGGTCGAGCGCGTGGGTCGCGTCGAGCAGGTCTTCGCGCGTCTGCGCGGTACCCAGCGAATGGAGCAACGCATCGACGGCCGGCGACTTCAGCCCGATGAAGTTGTCGGAGCCCGGCTCGTCGGCGAACTTGCTCGCGTAACGCGAGTATTGCTCGGCCCCCGGAACCTGCACGCCCGGCAAGCGGATCGTCGTCATGTCGTAGTCGAACGCGTCCAGACGCTTTTGCAGCAGCGCGAAATCGGCCGTACGAAAACGTGCGTCGATGCCGAGCTTCGCCAGGTTGCGCTGGTACGCCGCCACGATTCCTTCCATCGCCGCGCCGGAATCGTCGAGGATCTCGAACGTGAACGGCTCGCCCTTCGCGTTGCGCAGCGCGCCGTCACGATAGGTCCAGCCGGCCTGCGCAAGCAGCGCGCGCGCCTTCAGCAGATTCGCGCGCAGCGAGCCCGGCGGGTTCGTGTCCGGCTGCGTGACCATCGGGCCGAACACGGCCGGGTCGAGCTGCGCGCGCAGCGGCTCCAGCAGCTTCAGCTCGCCGGGGCCGGGCGTGCCGGTCGCCTGCAGGTCGGTGTCGGCGAAGTAGCTGTTCAGGCGCGTGTAGGCGCTGTAGAACAGCTGGCGGTTCAGCCATTCGAAGTCGAACGCCAGGTCGAGCGCCTGGCGCACGCGCACGTCGCGGAACAACGGCCGACGCAGGTTCATGAAGAAGCCCTGCATGCCGGCGCCGTTGTGCTGGCGGAATTCGCGCTTGACGAGCTCGCCGTTGTCGAAACGCTTGCCGACGTCGCGGCGCGTCCAGTTGCGCGCGATGTACTCGACGAGCACGTCGTATTCGCCGGCCTTGAACGCCTCGAGCCGCGCGACGCCGTCGCCATACAGCTTGTAGACGATCCGCTCGAAGTTGTTGGTGCCCACCCGCACGGGCAGATCGGCGCCCCAATACGCCGGGTTGCGCCGGTAAGTAATGGTGCGCCCGTTGTCGTAGCGCTCGATCAGGTACGGGCCGCTGCCGATCGGCTGCTCGAACGCGAGCTGGTCGAACGGGATGCGCGAGCCGTCCGCGCGCAATCCCCACTTGCGCGAAAACACCTGCACGCCGCCGGCGATCAGCGGCAATTCACGGTTCGCGCTGCGGAACTCGAAGCGCACGGTGGCCGGATCGACGACCACGGCCTTCGCGATCTCCGCGAAATACGCGCCGAACTGCGGCGCGGCCTGCTTGCTCTTCAGCGTGTCGAACGAGAACTTGACGTCGTCGGCGGTGACGCGGTCGCCGTTCGAGAAGCGCGCGCGCGGATTCAGGTGGAACGTGACCGAACGGCGGTCCGGCGCGATGTCGATGTCGTCGGCGAGCAGCCCGTACGCGGATGCCGGCTCATCCGAGCTGCCGGTCGCGAGGCTCTCGAACAGCATGTCGATGCCCGGCGCGGGATTGCCGCGCATCGTGAACGGGTTGAACTTGTCGAACGACGTCAGCCGGTTCGGGTTCGCGAGCACCAGCGTGCCGCCCTTCGGCGCGTCGGGGTTGACGTAGTCGAAATGCTTGAAGCCCGGCGGATACTTCGGCTCGCCATACTGCGCGATGGCGTAGGCCGCGTGTGCAGCGGTCGCGGCCAGCGCCGCCTGCAACGCGAACACCACGGCCGTGCGGCCTGCAACCTTTATGGCACGGCGGGCACGCGCGACGGCGGCCCGGGGCGAACCCTTCGTCATAGAGGCCCTGTCGGTCGAATGAGGGTAGTAACGAGGGACGATTCTACCCATTCAAGCCTGCGAGCCAAAAGAAAACCGCCACGCGGGCGGTTTCTCCACGAGCGGATCGGGGGCGCGCATCAGGCGGGCGCGCCCAGCCGATCAGTGCCAGCCGTTGTGGCGGCCGTTGTCCCAGCGGCCACGATCGCCGCCCCAGCCACGGCCGTGATGGCGGTACCACTCGTCACGGCCCCAGTAGCGACGGCCGTCCCAGTAGCGGTCGCCATGCCAGCCGATCACGATGGCCGGCGCCGGCGCGTAGACAGGGGCCGGCTGATAGACGACCGGCGGCGGAGGCGGCGGCGCATACACGGGTGCGGGCGCGACGTAGACTGGCGCCGGAACGCCGAGATTGATCCCGACATTGACTCCCGCCATTGCTGCGCCCGACACGAGCAAGGCCGTCATACCGGTCAAGAGCGAGGCAACACGCAAGGTCTTCATGGATTCCTCTTCTGGTTGTGTCATGTGTGATTCGACTATAACGGCAAGCGCCGTCTCCGCATATTTCCACTTTGTAAGAACTGATGCGCGGCATCGCAACGGGAAGCCTGCGCTAACGTCTTGTAACAATCGGCGCCCGCCCTGCCCGCCCTGCCCGTCGCGCCCAGTTCCCAAAACACCTTCCATCCTGCCCCGCGGCCCGCGTCAAGCGGCGCCAACACACACTGCGCGAGCCGAACCGGGCTCCCGCCACGCTTCGGCAATTCGCTGTCGGGCCGGCGCCCCGCGCCGGCGGAGACCTCGCCGATGCTGAAACTCGTCCGACTCGCGCTCGCGCGCCCCTGCACGTTCATCATCCTCGCACTGCTGATCCTGATCGCGGGGCCGCTCGCGGCACTGCGCACGCCGACCGGCATCTTCCCCGACATCCGGATTCCGGTCATCAGCGTCGTGTGGAATGACGCGGGCCTGCAGCCGGCCGACATGGCCGGGCGCATCGTCACCTACTACGAGCGCACGCTCGGCACGCCGGTCAACGACGTTGCGCACATCGAGTCGCAGTCGTTCCGCAGCTTCGGGATCGTCAAGATCTTCTTCCAGCCGAGCGTCGACATCCGCACCGCGACCGCGCAGGTCACGTCGATCTCGCACACCGTGCTCAAGCAGATGACGCCGGGCACCACGCCGCCGCAGATCCTCGACACAACGCATCGACCGTGCCCGTACTGCAGTTGGCGCTGACGAGCGACGCACCGAACGAACAGCGGCTCGGTGACTACGCGACCAACGTGATCCAGCCTCAGCTGCTATCTGTCGCGGGTGTCGCGATTCCGTCACCGTATGGCGGCAAGGTGCGTCAGGTGCAGATCGATCTCGATCCGCAGGCGCTGCAGGCCAAGGGGCTGTCCGCGCAGGACGTCGGGACCGCGCCGGCGCAGCAGAACCAGATCATCCCGGCCGGCACGCAGAAGATCGGCGGCTTCGAATACACCGGCTCAACGACAGCCCGTTGACCATCGACCCAATCAACGCGCCGCCGATCCGGAGCGTGAACGGCGCGGTGATCTTCATGCGCGACGTGGCGCACGTACGCGACGGTTATCCGCCGCAAGGCAACATCGTGCGCGTCGACGGCCGTCGCGCGGTGCCGATGAAAAACAAAAAGGCGGCACTCGCGTGCCGCCTTTTTGTTGCATGAAAGCGCATGGATACCAACCGCTGCGCCGCGATGCCGCTCAGCGCGACATCATGTTCATGCTGACGTTATGCATCACCCACAGCGTGCCGACGATCAGGATCGCCGCGGTCAGCACCGTGTAGCTGAACGCCATCACGTTCCAGCGCTGTCCCGACGAGCCGTTCATGTGCAGGAAGTACACGAGGTGCACGACGATCTGCACGAACGCGAGTGCGGCAAGCGCGATCAGCGACGCATGCGGCGACAGCACGCCGCCCATCACGAGGCCGAACGACGCGGCCGTGAGCAGCACCGACAGGATGAAACCGGCGACATAGCCGCCGACACTGCCGTGCCCTTCTTCGAGTTGAGACGAATGCGAATGGGCCATTTAGATCACGCTCGCGAGATAGACAAAGGAAAACACGCAGATCCACACGATGTCGAGGAAGTGCCAGAAGAGGCTCAGGCACGTCAAGCGTCGCAGGTCGCGATCGGTCAGGTCGCCGCCGCGCAACACGATCTGGCCGGCGAGCACGATCATCCACAGCAGGCCGGCCGTCACGTGCAGCCCGTGCGTGCCGACCAGCGTGAAGAACGCGGACAGGAACGCGCTGCGCTGCGGACCCGCGCCTTCCGCGATCAGGTGCGAGAACTCGCGCAGCTCCATCGCGAGAAACGCCGCGCCGAGCACGAACGTCACCGCGAGCCATGCGAGCAGCGCACCGCGCCGCTGCTTGTACGCGGCGAGCATCGCGAAACCGTACGTGATGCTCGACAGCAGCAGCGCGGCGGTTTCCACCGCGACGCCCGGAATGTCGAACAGGTCTTTCGCGGTCGGCCCGCCCGCAACCTGCTGGCCGAGCACCGCGAACGTCGCGAACAGCGCCGCAAAGATCACGCAGTCGGTCATCAGGTACAGCCAGAACCCGAACACCGAATGCGACGGCGGATGGTCGTCGTGCTCGAGCAGGGTTGCGCTCAAGGTTTTCTGCAACATCAGTTGGCCTCCAGTTCCACGTCGTCGACGCGCGCGGCCACGCGCTTCGTCGGCTGCTTGTCTTCGATCTTCCGCACCGTCGACGCGGGGATGTAATAGCCGTCGTTATCGCGCGAGCTGTAGATCACGAGCGTCGCGACGATCCCGACGAGCCCGCCGATCGCCATCCACCAGATGTGCCACACCAGCGCGAAGCCGAGCACCAGGCTGAAGATCGCCACCACGAGGCCCGCACAGGTATTCGACGGCATGTGGATGTCGCGAATCGCGGCCGGGTTCGGCCGGCCTTCGCCGCGTGCCTTCATGTCCGCATACGCGTCGAGCGTGCGCACCTGCGGGATCAGCGCGAAGTTGTAGTCGGCCGGCGGCGACGAGGTCGCCCACTCCAGCGTGCGGCCGCCCCACGGATCACCCGTTGTATCGCGGTACTCGGGCAGGTTGCGGTTGCGGATGCTGACCACCAGTTGCAGCAGCTGGCACGCAATGCCGATCGCGATCAGCACGGCGCCGAACGCGGCGACCAGCAGCCACGGATGCCAGGCCGGGTTGTCGTAGTGGTTGATCCGGCGCGTCATGCCCATGAAGCCGAGCACGTAGAGCGGCACGAATGCAACGTAGAAACCGATCTGCCAGAACCAGAACGCCGCCTTGCCGAGCTTCTCGTTCAGCTTGAAGCCGAACGCCTTCGGGAACCAGTAGTTGAAGCCTGCAAGATAGCCGAACAGCACGCCGCCGATGATCACGTTATGGAAGTGCGCGATCAGGAACAGGCTGTTGTGCAGCACGAAGTCCGCACCGGGAATCGCCATCATCACGCCTGTCATGCCGCCGAGCGTGAACGTGACCATGAAGCCGATCGTCCACAGCACGGGAGTCGTGAATTCGATCCGGCCGCGGTACATCGTGAACAGCCAGTTGAACACCTTCACGCCGGTCGGGATCGCGATGATCATCGTCATGATGCCGAAGAACGCATTCACGTTCGCACCCGAGCCCATCGTGAAGAAGTGGTGCAGCCAGACGAGGAACGACAGCACCATGATCGCGCAGGTCGCGTACACCATCGTCTTGTAGCCGAACAGCGGCTTCCTCGCGAACGTCGCGATGACTTCCGAGAAGATACCGAACGCCGGCAGGATCAGGATGTACACCTCGGGGTGCCCCCATGCCCAGATCAGGTTCAGGTACAGCATCGCGTTTCCGCCGGCTTCGTTCGTGAAGAAGTGCATGCCGAGGTAACGGTCGAGGCCGAGCAGCGCGAGCGTCGCGGTCAGGATCGGGAACGACGCCATGATCAGCACGTTCGTGCAGAGCGCCGTCCACGTGAACACCGGCATCTTCATCAGCGTCATGCCCGGTGCGCGCATCTTGATGATCGTCACGAAGAAGTTGACGCCGGTCAGCAGCGTGCCGACGCCCGAGATCTGCAGCGCCCACAGGTAGTAGTCGACCCCTACCCCCGGACTGAACTGCAACTCCGACAGCGGCGGATACGCGAGCCAGCCCGTCTGTGCGAATTCGCCGATCACGAGCGAGATGTTGATCAGGATCGCGCTGACGGCCGTCATCCAGAACGAGAGCGAGTTGATGAACGGGAACGCGACGTCGCGCGCACCGATCTGCAGCGGCACGACCAGGTTCATCAGGCCGACCATGAACACCATCGCCATGAAGAAGATCATGATCACGCCGTGTGCCGTGAAGACCTGGTCATAGTGGTGCGGCGGCAGGTAGCCGGGCCCGTTGTACGCGAGCGCGAGCTGCATGCGCATCATGATCGCGTCGGCGAAGCCGCGCAGCAGCATGATCAGCGCGACGATGATGTACATCACGCCGAGTTTCTTGTGGTCGACCGTGGTCAGCCATTGCGTCCACAGCCATTTCCACCGGCCGGTGATCGTCAGCGCGGCGAGAATGCCCAGCACGACCAGCCCCATGAAGGCACCGGCCCCCATGATGATGGGCTGGTCGAACGGGATCGCCGAGAGTGTGAGTTTGCCGAACATGCGTTACCCCTTCGTGCCGCAGGCGGCGTCCTTCAGGTCGAGGACGTGGCCATCGTTGTATTTCGCGATGATGTTGTGGAAGAGCCGCGGATCGACCGACGAGAAGTAGCGTACGGGCGCCTTCTCGCTCGGCTGCGCGACGGTGCCGTACACGGTCGCGTCGAGCCGCTCCGGCGACGCCTTCACCTTCTGCACCCATGCATCGAACTGTTCGCGCGGCTCGGCCAGCGTGCGGAACTTCATGTCGGAGAAGCCACGACCGCTGAAGTTGGCCGACGTGCCCGCAAAGTTGCCGGGTTCGTCGGCGATCAGGTGCAGGCGCGTCTGCATGCCGGCCATCGCATAGACCTGGCCGCCGAGCTGCGGGATGAAGAACGAGTTCATCACCGAATCCGACGTGATGCGGAAGTTCACCGGCGTGCCGACCGGAATCGCGAGCTGGTTCACCGACGCGATGCCGAGTTCCGGATAGATGAACAGCCACTTCCAGTCGAGTGCGACGACCTCGACGTCGATCGGCTTCACCGACGACTCGAGCGGCTTGTACGGGTCGAGCTCGTGCGTGGTCTTCCACGTGAGCACGCCGAGGAACAGGATGATCAGCGTCGGCACCGTCCAGATCACGACCTCGATCGCGGTCGAGTGCGACCAGTTCGGCGCGTAGGTGGCGTTGCGGTTCGACGCGCGGTAACGCCACGCGAACCACAGCGTGAGCAGAATCACCGGCACGACGACGATCAGCATCGCCCAGGTGGACGTCGCGATCAGCGCCTTTTCGGCAGCGCCCACGCTTCCTTTCGGATTTAGTACATCTAAATTACAGCCTGACAGGCTCAAAGCCGCGCCGATCGACATCAGCGCCGCCCCGCCTTTTGAAGCTTTTCTTTTCATCACACAGCCCGAGGGTCATTGAATCCGTTTGCGTATGCCCGATGCGCATTCGATCCACGAAAGTGGCCGCATCATACGTCGCGCGAGTGCGATGAAAAACCAGCTAATGCGGAAAATCATCATTGCAGAATCTGCTGTGAGACAGATTGTCGCGGGGCAATTTCACGCAGCCAAAAGCTGGCCCGGCGCCGCCTGCGCCGGGCCAGGATCGGATCGATGTGCGTACGACGGCCGCACCGCCGTGCGATGCGCCCCGCTCGCGCGGCGTGCCGCGATCAGCCGTGCGTCGATGCCATGTACGACGGCTGCGGCTGCGCGGGGCCGTCCCCTGTCGGCAGCTTCGAATGGCTCGCGTCCTCGATCAGCCTGCCGACGGTCGGATCGATCGCGTCGGTGAACGGCTTCGGATCGATGCCGACCGCCAGCACGACCAGTGCGAGCGACGCGAACATCACGATCTCGCGACGGTTCAGGTCGGCGAGCTTCGCGATCCGCTGGCTCGCGACCTTGCCGAACACGACGCGCTTGAGCATCCACAGCGTGTACGACGCGCTGAGGATCAGCGTGAGCGCCGCGATGGCGCCGATCCAGAAGTTGAAGCGGATCGCGCCCATGATGACCATGAACTCGCCGACGAACCCCGACGTGCCCGGCAGGCCGACGTTGGCCATCGCGAACAGCACCGTGAAGGTCGCGAAACGCGGCATCACGCCCGCGACGCCGCCATATGCGGCAATCTCGCGCTGCTTCGTGCGATCGACGAGCACGTTCACGCACAACAGCATCGCGCCCGCGACGAAGCCGTACGACACGAGCTGCACGATCGCGCCTTCGACACCGATCCGGTTGAACAGGAAGAGCCCGAGCGTGACGATCCCCATGTGCGCGACCGTCGAATACGCGAGCAGCTTGCCGAGATCGGTCTGTGCGAGCGCGATCAGGCTCGCATAGATGATCGCGAACAGCGACAGCGCGATCACGGCCGGCGCGAAGAAGTGGCTCGCATCGGGCGTGACCGGCAGCGCGAAGCGCAGGAACCCGTAGCCGCCGAGCTTGAGCATCGCGAGCATCAGCGCGGCGCCGGTCGGGCCGTCGGTGTAGACGTCGCTCAGCCACGTGTGGACCGGCCACATCGGCACCTTGACCGCGAATGCGGCGAAGAAGCCGAGGAACACCAGCAACTGCGGTGCGAAGCCGAGCTGCAGCGTGCGCCATACGGCCATGTCGAACGTATGCGACTGCGCGTACAGGTACAGCATCGCCATCAGCAGCAACAGCGAGCCGGCGAACGAGATGAAGAAGAATTTCACGGCCGCGTACACGCGCCGCTCGCGCCCCCACGTGCCAATCAGCAGGTACAGCGGGATCAGCGTCGCCTCGAAGAAGATGAAGAACAGCAGCCCGTCCTGTGCGACGAACACACCGACCATCAGCCCCGACAGGATCAGGAACGACGCGTAGTACTGCGCGACGCGTACCGTGACCGACTCCCACGACGCCACCACCACCACGAGCGTCGTGAACGCGGTCAGCACGACGAGCCACAGCGACGCGCCGTCGATGCCGACCCGCCATCCGGAATTGAATGCCGCCAGCCAGTTGCGGCTTTCGACGAACTGCATCGCGGCCGAGTGCGCATCGAAACCGGCAACCAGCGGCGCGACCGCCGCAAGCCCCACCAGCGCGCCGACGAGCGCAATCAGCCGCGTACGGCGTGGATGATGATCGGAACCGGCGCGCAGCAGGCACGCGCCGCACAGGATCGGAGCCCAGATGGCCAGGCTCAGGAAGGGAAAATCATGCATGTCAACAAGGCCTAGATGAAGTCGCGCACTGCATCGGGGACAGGCGAGACGAAAGGAACGAAATCAATTCGACAGATAGATTTCGTGAATCGCCAGTGTTGGCAAAATGTAAAGCGGCATCACCGGAAAACTTGACGCCGCTCAAACGCGATCGGGTTAACCAGCATAAGGCGATTGATTATTTTCTGCAGCGCAGCAGAGCATCATTTTTTTGCAACAGCCTATGCCGATGATTTTTATGAGTAATTTTTTGTGTTGCTCGACCACGCCGATCATGGAATTCGTCGCAGCGCCGCATTTTTGACACTGGCGGTCTATTCCTGAGGGTCGAAACGAGCGAATCGACGCTCGCCGGGACAGCGCGTGTGCGGCTCTCAATCCTTACGCACACACTTTCATTTGTATTTCATTTCACCTTGTTCGATGCAGGTCGTGGGAACGGTTGCTCAACCCTCGCCTTCATGTTTCCGACCGCGATCGCTGATGACTCAGGCGATCCCATATGTTCAGCGTCATCCCGCGACGATGATCGCGTTGCGCAGGAAATTGGACGAAGCGGCTGTCGCGCGTGGCATGGACCGGCGCCAAAGCGAGCGTCATCGCTCCGGCGCCATGGAGTTCGCCGATCATGCCGCTTGCGGCGAGCTGTGCCGACTTCGATGCGGGCGCCGTGACGAGCGCGTCGTCGCCATGAAGACATCCTGCAACGCGGCGTGCGTGTCGAACGCGAAAGGAAACGGATAGAGCACGAGTTGCAACGCTTGCCGGGCTCCAGCGCGACACGCTGTGCGATGATCTCTCGACACTTGCGCACGATCTGCTGGCGCTCGCCATACGCGTATATGCTGGCGACTGTCGCATGCCGGTACCGCATGCCGGGCAACGCGCGTATCGTCCCGGACGATCCGAACCGGTCCGTCGGGCGCCTCGGGCATCCGTCGCGGCGATCCCTCCGCGCCCGCTTCCGTGTTTCCCCTATTTACAGACCGATCCGCGTCCCGTACCATCTGCACATGGTAACGATACCACAAAAGAGATTGACCATTCGCGACATCGCCACGCTTGCCGGTGTGTCGACGTCCACGGTCTCGCGCGTGCTGAACAACTCCGGTTACGTGAAGGCCGAGGTACGCGAACGCATCGAAACCGTGATATCGCAGACGCACTACACCCCGTCGGAACTGGCGAAGCAGTTGAAGTCCCATCGCTCGGGGCTGATCGGCGTGATCATTCCGAAGATCAACTCCTATACCACGGGAGAAATCGTGGCAGGCATCTCGTCGACGCTCGAACCACTGCGCTACCAGATGCTGCTGGCCAATACGAACAACTCGGTCGCGGAAGAAGCCGCGGCCTACGATCTGTTCCGCCGGCAGCGGGTCGCGGGCGTCCTGCACCTTGGGACGACCGTCAACGGCGGCCTCGTCGACGCGATCCGCGAAGCGGGCCTGCCGATCGTGATGATCGGGCAGGACGCGAGCCATCTCGGCATCACGAGCGTGATTCAGAACGAGCGCTCGGCGGCATGCCAGATGACCGAGCATCTGCTCGGCCGCGGGCATACGCGCATCGGGCTCGTGACGGTGGGCGAAGAGGATCTCCAGGTCGGCGGCGAGCGAACGGCGGGCTATGGCGACGCATTGCGGGCGCGGGGCATGCCGGTCGATCCGGAGCTGATCGTCCGCGCGAGTTTCCGGGCCGAGGCCGGCGAGGAAGCGGCGGAACGCCTGCTGCGGATGACGGGCGACGCGCGCTGCACGGCGATTCTGGCGGTGACCGACCGGCTCGCGGTCGGCGTGATGGCCTGCCTGCACGACCGCGGCATCCGCGTACCCGACGACATGGCGGTCGCGGGCATGGGCGATAGCGACATGGCGCGCATGGTGCGCCCTGCCCTGTCGACCGTGCATTACGACTACGCCGACACGGGCGCGGAGGCAGCCCGGCTGATGCTGGAAATGCGCGAGACCAAGAACGCCAAGGTGTCGCGTGCCGTGATGCCGTACCGGCTCGTGCTGCGCCGGAGTACCTGACCGGACGCGCAGAACACTGGCGTCCGGCTGAAAGCCCGAGGAACGATCCGATCCGGGCATCGGAGACGATGATGTGGTATCGATACCATATGGCATCGATACCACATCGACCCACTCAAGGAGGAGAACATGACTGAAATCGAAACCGCACATGCGTTGCTGCCGCTGATCGGCGGCGCCGCGAACGTCGCGCGGCTCTCGCACTGCGCGACCCGGCTGAGGCTCGTCGTCCACGACGCGGACAAGGTCGACCATGGCGCGATCGGCGCGATCGATCTCGTGAAAGGGTCGTTCAGCGGCGCCGGACAGGTTCAGATCATCATTGGCCAGGGCATCGTGGAAAAAGTCCACGACGCCCTGCAGCCGCTGCTGGGCGCGTCGGCCGCCGGTTCGCTCGACGCGCTGAAGCAGGAGGCCGTGGCGCGGCAAAACCCGGCACAGAAGCTGGCGCGCACGCTGTCGAACATCTTCGTACCGATCATTCCGGTGATCGTCGCATCCGGCCTGCTGATGGGTCTGCTCGGCATGCTGAAAAGCGTGGGCTGGGTCGCCGGCGACAGCGCCGGCTTCCAGATCCTGAATATCTTCGCGAGCACGGCGTTCGTGTTCCTGCCGATCCTGATCGCTTTCTCGGCGGCCCGCGATTTCGGCGTTTCGCCGTTTCTCGCGGCGGCGCTCGCCGGCATCATGATCCATCCCGAGTTGCAGAATGCGTGGACGCTCGGCACCGGCGTCCATGAATACTGGGATCTGTTCGGGCTGCATATCGCGAAGGTCGGCTATCAGGGCACCGTCCTGCCGATCCTGCTGGCCGTCTGGATGATGTCGTGGATCGAGCGGGGCCTGAAGCGGTGCATCCCGGCCTCGATCGACCTGATCTTCACGCCGTTCCTGACGCTGCTGATCTCGGGCGCGATCGCGCTGACCGTGGTCGGCCCGATCGGGCGCGCGCTCGGCGACGGCCTGTCGTTCGGCCTGCAGGCGATCTACCAGCACGGCGGCGCGCTTGCGGGCATCCTGTTCGGCGGCCTGTATTCGATGATCGTCATCACGGGCATCCACCACAGCTTCCATGCGATCGAGGCGGGCCTGCTCGCCAGTCCGGCGATCGGCGTCAATTTCCTGCTGCCGATCTGGTCGATGGCCAATGTCGCGCAAGGCGGCGCGGCGCTCGCCGTGTTCTTCACCACGCGCGACGACAAGATCCGCCAGGTTGCGATACCCGCCGCGCTGTCGTGCCTGGCAGGCATCACCGAAGCCGCGATCTTCGGCGTCAACCTGCGGTTCTTCTGGCCATTCGTGTTCGCGGCGATCGGCGGCGCGGTCGGCGGCGGCTGGGTGGTGGCGACGCACGTCGGCATGACGGGGCTCGGCCTGACGGCTTTGCCCGGGCTCGCGATCGTGCGCCCGGATGGCCTGCTCAACTACGTGATCGGCGGTGTGCTTGCGTTTTCGGTCGCATTCGCCGGGACCTGGCTGCGCAGCGTCGGCATGAAGAAGCCCTATGGAGAGCTGTCCGGTGCGTGACATGACCAAGCTCGACATCCGCGACGACCGCTGGCGGCCGTCGTTCCATCTGTGCCCGCCGTACGGACTGATCAACGACCCGAACGGCCTGATTTACTGGCAAGGCGCTTACCACGTCTTCTACCAATGGAATCCGGACGGCTGCGTGCATCAGAACAAGCATTGGGCGCATGTTGTCAGCACCGACCTGATTCATTGGCAGTCCTTGCCGATCGCGCTGGCGCCGGATAAACCGTACGACGCGCAGGGCTGCTATTCGGGCTGCGCGATCGACGTGGACGACGCGATGCTGCTGATGTACACGGGCAACGTGCGCGACGACTCGGGCGGCCGCGCGAGCCATCAGTGCCTCGCGCGCTCGTCCGACGGCGTGCGGTTCGAGAAGCTCGGGCCGGTGATCGACGGCGCGCCGTCCGGCTACACCGATCATTTCCGCGATCCGAAAGTGTGGCGGCAGAACGGTGCATGGCATGCCGTCTTCGGTGCCCAGCGCAACGACCTGAAGGGAACCGTCGTGCTCGCGACGAGCCCGGACCTGCGTGCGTGGCGCATCGTCGGCGAGCTGCTCGCGCCGACCGATGCCTGCTACATGATCGAATGCCCGGATCTGTTCGCGCTGGACGACGAACACGTACTGATCTGCTGCCAGCAGATCGAGGAAGCGCGCAGCGGCGCCTCGTACCGCGAGGATCGGGCCGGCTATCTGGTCGGCCGACTCGACGTGAATGCCGCGACGTTCGCGCACGGCGGCTTCCGGATGCTCGACCACGGCTTCGATTTCTATGCGCCGCAGACGCTGCACGCGCCAGACGGGCGTCGGCTGATGATCGGCTGGATGGGGCTACCGTCCCGGCCGGATACGCCGACCGTCGCGGCCGGCTGGACGCACTGCCTGACGCTCCCGCGCGAACTGCGCGTCGAGAATGGGCAGTTGCGGCAGCAACCGCTGCGCGAACTCGAGCGTCTGCGCGGGCCGCTCGTCGGGGTGCCGGAGACCCGGCTTGCCGCCGGCGAATCGTTGACGCTGCCGCCATCACCGGGCGCGGCGTGGGAGCTGGACATGTCGATCCGCGCGGAAGCCGGCGCGGACTGGGTACTGCACCTGTTCGACAGCGACGCGCAAGCATTGCGCGTCGTTCGAGACGGTCGTCGCGGCCGGCTCACGCTCGTCCGGCACTGTCCCGCGGCCGGGCAGTTCGACGAACACGCGGCCTATGAAACCGCATCGGACCTCACCCGGCTGCGGCTGTTCGTCGACGGCAGTGCGGTCGAGCTGTTCGTCAACGACGGCGAAGCGGTCTTCACGACGCGCTGCTACCCGACATCGGCAACAACGTCGCCACGCGTGACCGCCACCCGGCCGCTGACGCTGCACGACACCCGTATGTGGCCCCTACAAAAAAGAGACGCGTAGCAACGCCGTTCTCGCCAATCAATACCCATCAGAGGTTTGGAGACAGACATGAAAACGTGGATCGGCGCGCTGATCGCGTCCGTATCGCTTTACCCGTGCGCAAGCGCATTCGCGGTGGATCTCGGCGACGATTTCCAGTTCAACGGCTATGTCCGCGCGGGCTTCGTATCGGAGCGCAGGACCAACGGCGGCGACGTCAATAAATACGCGCTCGGCAACGGCGGCGAAGAGTTCCGCCTCGGCAACGAAGGCGATACGTACACGGAACTCGGCCTCAGGAAGACGTTTCATTTCGACGGCGGCATCACGTGGTCCGCCGCGTATACCGCGACCTACTGGAATCCCGAAGCGAACCGCTTCGTGAGCAGCCACGGACAGTACTTCGCCAAGGAGGCGTACGTGACGACGAGCGGCTACGCGTTCTCGCCGTCGACGATCTTCTGGGCCGGCAAACGCTATATCGAGCGCGAGGATGTCCATATCGTCGATCACTTCTTCTATAGCGTCGGCGGCCCGACGATCGATCCCGGCATCGGCGCGACCAACATTCCGCTCGGCACGTCGGCCCGGCTCGGCGTCAGCGTGTTCCGCAGCCAGCAGCATTACAGCCCGACCCTGAACCGGAAGGACGCGACCCGCATGAACGTCGACGTCTACGACATTCCCGTTGGGTCGGAGGGCAAGCTTCGCGTGATCGGCGAGGTGCTGCGCGGCGATTTCCCCGGCGGCTCGTTCGGCAGCGCGTTGACGCTCAAGTACGACAAGGCCAATTTCGTGCTGCCCGGCATCACGAATTCGGTGTGGCTGCAAGGCAGCACCGGCTATGCGTCGCTCGAAACGGGATTCGGCGATCTGACCCAGCCGAACGGCACGCGCAGCGTGCGACTGCTCGACTCCGTGACCTGGCAGCTCGGCCGCTTCGGCGGTCAAGCGCTTGCCGAGTACCAGCGCGGGCAAGGCGCGCATGGTTCGGGGAGCACGACGGGCACCTCGTTCGGCGGACGGGTGTCGTACGCGGTCGCGCGCTACGTGAAGCTGTTGTCGGAGTGCGGCTGGTCGACGCTGCGCGTCAACGGCGGCCCGCTGCAGAAGCTCGACAAATATACAGCGGCGATCGCGTTCAGCACCGGCCCCGAGTTCATGACCCGCCCCGAACTGCGGTTCTACGCGACCCGTGTTGCGTGGAATCAGGCCGCACTCGACGCGCAGGGCGCGAACTGGGGTTCGTGGTCGGCCGGCCGGCAATCGACAAACATGTTCGGGGTTCAGGTCGAAAGCTGGTGGTGATCCGTCAATGCAGCAGTTTCATATTCACGATGCAATTCATCTGGAGTGCAATATGTCGACTCAACCGAATCACGTCACCGTGCTGGCGCCGCTCTCCGGGACAATCGTCCCGATCGAGAACGTGCCGGATCCCGCCTTCGCGCAAAAAATGGTCGGCGACGGCCTGTCGATCGATCCCGAAACCGACATCGTCCTGGCACCGATCGACGGCCGGGTCATCGATCTGCACGCATCCCGGCACGCGGTCGTCATCGAAGGCGACGGGGGCATCAGGATCATGGTGCATGTCGGCATCGACACGGTCATGCTCGACGGCGAAGGTTTCGAGGCGCTCGTGCGCAAGGGCGACGACGTGCGCGCCGGGCAACCCCTGTTGCGCGTCGACTTCGCGCACGTCGCCGCGCACGCGGCGAGCGTGCTGACGGAAATCGTCGTCGTCAACGGCGAATGCGTATCGCAAATCGACAAACGCGACGGCCTCGTCGAAGCCGGCAAGAGCGTGCTGCTGACGCTGCATCTCGCGGCGCGCGGGAACGAAGGTCCGGCGCCCGAACCGGACGGCGAGTGGCTGTACGCGCCGTTCGTCGAACTGCCGAATCCGGCGGGCCTGCATGCGCGGCCGGCCGCCGTGCTGGCCAGGGAAGCCCGGTCATTCTCCGCGCACATCGTGCTGTCGTGCGGGACGCTCGGCGCGGATGCCAAATCGGCCGTCGAGGTGATGGCGCTCGCAACGCGGCAAGGCGATCCAGTCCGGCTGAGCGCGCGCGGCCCCGACGCCGCGCAGGCGCTCGACCGGCTCGTGGGCGTGCTGCGGGATGGCTGCGGCGAGCGTCTCGAGCGCGTCGCCGCGGCCGGGCCGTCCGGACTGGCCACGACGCGCAGCGCGGCGGCAGCAACCGATCCGGCTGACGGCGCATTCGCGGGCGTGCCCGCGTCGCCGGGGCTCGCGGTCGGCCGCATCGTGCAGTGGCGCGCCGCCGAACTCGAATTCGACGAGACCGGCGGCACCTTCGACGAAGAACGGGCGCGCCTGTTCGCGGCGCTGCGGCAGGCGGGCGAGCAGATACAGGCACTGGTGGCCGGTCGCGGCGAAGCCGGCGCCTGTCAGGCCGAGATCATGGAAGCGCATCTCGCGCTGCTCGACGATCCGGCGCTGATCGATGCCGCGGAAGCCGCGTTGCGCGCCGGCTCGAACGCGCCGGGCGCGTGGCACCAGGCATGCCGGGCGGTGGCCGGGCGGCTGGCCGCGCATGCGAGCCCGCTGCTGCGCGAACGGGCGTCGGACATCCGCGATGTCGGCCTGCGCGTGACGTCCCTGCTGACCGGCGTGCGACGCGCGCTGCCGGTGCTGAACGCGCAGTCGATCGTGCTGGCCGACGACCTGACGCCGTCGGACACGGTCGCGCTGGATCGCGACCGGGTCGTCGGCCTGTGCACGGTATCGGGCGGACCGACCAGTCACGTGGCGATTCTGGCGCGGTCGATGGGAATCCCGGCGATCTGCGGAATCGATACGGCGGCGCTATCGCTGAGCGACGGCGTGACCGCGGTGCTCGACGGCACGGCGGGCACGCTCCGGATCGATCCCGATCCGGCGCTGCTCGCCGACGTGACGCGGCGCATGGACGCCGCCGCCGCGCAGCGCAGCGCGAACGAGCGGGACGCGCACCGGATCGGCAGCACGCGCGACGGCCATCGCGTGGAGGTCGTCGCGAACGTGCGCGACGCGGCGGACACCAGGCAGGCGCTGGCGGCCGGCGCCGAAGGCGTCGGGCTGCTGCGTTCGGAATTCCTGTTCGAGGATCGGGCGGCCGCGCCGGGCGAGGACGAGCAGGCGGCCGCCTACGAGGCGGTCGCGGCCGAACTCGGCCGGCACCGGAAGTGCGTGGTCCGCACGCTCGACGTCGGCGGCGACAAGCCGCTGCGCTACCTGCCGCTGCCGAAGGAGACCAATCCGTTTCTCGGCCTGCGGGGCATCCGCGTGAGCCTCGCCTACCCGGATCTGTTCCGCAGCCAGTTGCGCGCGATGCTGCGTGCGGCGCCCCATGGGGATCTCCACGTCATGTTCCCGATGGTGTCCGATCTCGACGAGGTGCTGGCGGCGAAACGTATCCTGCGGGAGGAACAGCAAACGTGTCCGCATCCTGTAAAGATCGGCGTGATGGTCGAAGTACCGGCCGCCGTCGCGATCGTCGAGGCGCTGGCGCAGGAGGTCGATTTCTTTTCGATCGGCACCAACGACCTTGCGCAATATACGCTGGCGATCGATCGCGGCCACGCGAAGCTGTCGGCGCAGGTGGATACGCTGCATCCGGCCGTGCTGAAGATGATCGACCTGACGGTGTCGGGCGCGCACGCGCACGGGAAATGGGTCGGCGTCTGCGGCGCGATGGCTTCCGATCCCGCCGCGACCGCGCTTCTCGTCGGACTCGGTGTCGACGAGCTGTCGGTCAGCGTGCCGGCGATCGCCGCGATCAAGGCAGAACTGGCGACGCTCGATTTCGATGCCTGCCGGACGCTGGCCCGGCACGCGCTGACGCTCGGCAGCGCGGCACAGGTGCGCCACGCAATCGCGAGCTGACCGGGCGGACGCGCCACGACGCGCGTGGCGCGCGTCCACTCCCCCCGTTTGTCAACATGGACAATACCTGCACGATGACTACTTCCGCTTCTTCATCCGCGCTCGATCAGCCGCTCGACATGGTGATCTTCGGCGGCGCCGGCGACCTGTCCGCGCGCAAGCTGCTGCCGGCGCTCTACATGGCGCACCTGCACGGCAGCCTGCCCGACGCGACACGCATCGTCGCGGTGGGCCGCAGCGACTGGTCGCGCGAGCGCTACCTGGACTTCGTCGAGCAGCACTCGCGGCCGTTCGTCGACGATCACGCGCTGAATCCGCAAGCGTGGGACAGCTTCCTGTCGCGCTTCGACTACGCGTGCGTCGACGCCGGCGTCGCGGACGCGTATGGCCATCTCGCCGGGAAGATGCGCGGCGACGCGTTGCGCGTGTTCTATCTCGCGACCGCGCCGAGCCTGTTCGAGACGGTGTGCGACAACCTGGCCCGCTGCGGACTGGTCGACGACCGCGCACGGGTCGTGCTGGAGAAGCCGCTCGGACACGACCTCGCGTCGGCGAAGGCCATCAACGCATCGGTCGGGCGCCACTTCCCGGAAGACCGCATCTACCGGATCGACCACTACCTCGGCAAGGAGACCGTGCAGAACCTGATGGTGCTGCGCTTCGGCAACGCGATCTTCGGGCCGCTGTGGCAGACGCCGTATATCAAGAGCGTGCAGATCACGGTCGCGGAATCGGTCGGCGTCGGCAGCCGGGCGGGTTTCTACGACGACACCGGCGCGATGCGCGACATGGTTCAGAACCACCTGCTGCAACTGCTGTGCATCGTCGCGATGGAGCCGCCGGTCTCGCTCGATCCCGATGCGGTCCGGGACGAGAAACTGAAGGTGCTGCGTTCGCTGCGGCCGATGACGCCCGAGACGATCGCCCGCGACACGGTGCGCGGCCAGTATACGGCGGGCGCGGTGGACGGCGAATCGGTCAAGGGGTACCCGGACGAGACCGACGTGCCGGCCGGCAGCGGCACGGAAACCTTCGTCGCCCTGCGCGCGCAGATCAACAACTGGCGCTGGGCCAACGTGCCGTTCTTTCTGCGGACCGGGAAGCGCTTGCGCGAGCGGCGTTCGGAGATCGTCATCGAGTTCGCGGACATGCCGTTCTCGATCATTCCACGCGGGCCGTACAGTCACGGAAACCGCCTCGTGATCCAGCTCCAGCCCGAGGAATCGATCCAGTTGCAGATGCTCGCGAAGGAGCCGGGCAGCGGCTTGCAGGTGCTGCCGGTCAGCCTGAATCTCGATTTGCAGCAGGCGCTCGCCGGGCGCCGGGCCGAAGCGTACGAGCGCCTGCTGATCGACGTGATTCGCGGCCGCCTGACGCATTTCATGCGGTGCGACGAACTCGAGGCGGCCTGGGCCTGGGTCGATCCGATCCTCAAGGGCTGGAAGGCACTCGGCGACAAGCCGCGCAGCTATATCGCCGGCACCTTCGGACCGGCGGCATCGTCCGCGCTGATGGCGCGCGAAAACATGGTCTGGTCCGAGGAGATCTGAGCGCGCGGCGGCAATGCCGGGGTGGAGGCGGCTCGCGCGGCTCGCCGGGTTGTCGGATGCGGCAAGCGGCGGAGCATCGCGCCGCGCGACGCCGCTCCGGGGCACATCGGCGAGCGAAGCCGCCGCGCCCGCACCGCCGCCGCCATACGCTCTGCCCATGGCGCGACGACGACGCCGGCCACCGGCTTGCGCCGCGCCGGTCGACCCTACCCCGCCTTGCTCCGCGCGCCCTTCGTCGCGCCCTTGCCGCGCGGCGCTTCCTTCGCGAGCTCAAGCGGTGAGTTAGAGTTTTTCGCAATTGCGACGGCGCATGACCGTGAATACGGTGTCCCGGGCGTGAGAACTTCAGCGTCCCGCCCACCGACCTTGGCCTTTCACCATCGCACGCTTCTTCCCGAGCCAGCCGGCCGCGCACAGCAAACTCGACAACGACCTGCCATTCAAGCTCAAGCGATGCGTGTCGCTGGAAGCTGATAGGCCGACGCGACCGATGGGCTGAAAAAGAAAAAGCCCCGCAAGTCCGAGAACTTGCGGGGCTTTGTCACCGCTTTTGGCGGAGACGGAGGGATTCGAACCCTCGATCCAGGTTTTGGCCCAGATGCTCCCTTAGCAGGGGAGTGCCTTCGACCTCTCGGCCACGTCTCCCAAACTTTCGCTCGCACCAGGGAGGCAGTGCGACGAGAACGAAATAATATAGGGTTTCGAACCGCCCGTCAATTTCCGTGATGCATTTTCTTCAATGCATCACGAAAAATTCACGATGCCTGGTCGAGTTCGAATGCCTTGTGCAGCGCGCGGACGGCCAGTTCCATGTATTTCTCGTCGATCAGCACCGAAATCTTGATTTCGGACGTCGAGATCATCTGGATGTTGATGCCCTCTTCCGACAGCGTGCGGAACATCTTGCTCGCGACGCCCACGTGCGAACGCATGCCGACGCCGACGACCGACACCTTCGACACCTTCGGGTCGCCCTGCACCTGCTCGGCATTCACATGGCCCTTCACCTGGTTGGTGAGGATGTCCATCGCCTTCTGGTAGTCGCCGCGGCCGACCGTGAACGTGAAGTCGGTTTTGCCCTGGACGCTCTGGTTCTGGATGATCATGTCGACGTCGACGTTCGCATCCGCGACCGGGCCGAGGATCTGATACGCGATGCCCGGCTTGTCGGGCACGCCCATCACAGCAATGCGTGCTTCGTCGCGCTGGAACGCGATGCCGGAAATGACTGCCTTTTCCATGGTCTCGTCTTCTTCAAAAGTAATCAGGGTGCCCGAGCGCATTTCTTCGTCGAGCGCAATCAGCGGATCGGTCAGGCTCGACAGCACACGCGTCTTCACCTGGTATTTGCCAGCGAATTCGACCGAGCGGATCTGCAGGACCTTCGAGCCGAGGCTGGCCATTTCCAGCATTTCCTCGAACGTCACGCGATCGAGGCGCCGCGCCTCTTCGACGACGCGCGGATCCGTCGTGTAGACGCCGTCGACGTCCGTATAAATCAGGCACTCTTCGGCACCCAGCGCAGCCGCGACCGCCACCGCCGACGTATCCGAGCCGCCGCGGCCCAGCGTCGTGATGTGACCGTCCGGATCGACGCCCTGGAAGCCCGTGATGATCACGACCTTGCCTGCATTCAGATCGGCCTTCACGCGCTCGTCATCGATCGAGTGAATGCGCGCTTTCGTGAACGCGCTGTCGGTCTTGATCGGCACTTGCCAGCCGGCGTAGCTCACGGCCTCGACGCCGATTTCCTGCAGCGCGATCGACAGCAGGCCGACGCTGACCTGCTCGCCCGTCGACGCGATCATGTCGAGCTCGCGCGGGCTCGGCTGGCTCGAAATCTCTTTCGCAAGACCGAGCAGACGGTTGGTTTCGCCGGACATCGCCGAAGGCACGACCACCATCTGGTGCCCGGCCTGATGCCATTTTGCGACGCGTTTCGCGACGTTCTTGATGCGCTCGACCGAGCCCATCGAAGTGCCGCCGTATTTGTGTACGATGAGTGCCATTGTCGTTCTGAACTGGAGGAGAAACCGCACGGGCGCGCTGGGCAGGCCGCGTAGCCGTTCGGTCACGCGGCTTGTGGCTGTGGACGGACGACGAGGGGGACGGCTGGGACGCAACACGCAAGCGTGACGGATTTTGCCCGGAAGGCCGATCAGGCCGCGCAAACCGGGTACGTCACGCGGAAAACCTGCACAAATCGCTCAAAAATCGAGCCGAGCAAACGACCGAGCGTACCCGATAGAGGCCCGCTTGACAAGCCGCTCGCGGCGTCCGGGGCCGTTCCGGCGCTGTTTACCAAATGGTGAAAATCGGCGTGCCATCGGGCCGCGGGCGGCCTGCCGCCGTCATGCGATCAGCAGGTCCGGACGCCACTCGATCCGGCGCCACGCGCCGTCGCCGGGCGCCCCGCCACCGGTCACGCCGGCATCGCGGTTCACGCCGAGGCGCGGCACGTAGATCAGCAAGTCGCCAGCGAACAGCAGCGGCACGTCGCGCTGCCACGCGGGCACGCCGCGCTCCTGGAACAGGTTCTTCAGCGTACGGCCCGGGCCGCCCGGCGACGTGCGCATCCGCTCGCCGCCCGTGCGGGCACGCGCCGCGAGCCGCGCGTCGCGCAGCAGCGCCTCCGGCACCGCATCGGCGCTTCCCGGATCGGCCGGCGCGAACACGAACGTGCCGCGCCAACCCGGCAGGTGCCAGACTTCCTGCCCGTCCCACGCGAGCACCGCTTCCGGATACGGGCTCCCGGTGCCGTCATCGGCCGGTTCGCTGCTGTCGCCCGCTTCCCAGTAGACGACATCGCGATAAAGGCGCAGGCATTGCCCCGCGTGATCGACGCGCAGCGCATGGGCGACATGTGTGGCACGCAACTGCCGCATCATGTTGGCGAGCCGGGCGGCCGACGCACCCGGCAGACCGAGCCGGCGCATCCAGAAGCGCAGCAGGTTCGCGCCGCGCGTATCGTCGAACGCGACCAGCGCGTCGCGCGACAACGCCTGCCCGTCGTCGCGCGCGGCCGCGGCAAAGTCGAGTTCGGCCAGATCGTCGAGCAGTCGCTGTGCGGCCGCCGCATGCTGGGCCGCACGGCCAAGCGCGTCGCGAAAGCCCGGGAAATGCACGGCCAGCGCCGGCAGCACGTCGATGCGCAGCGCATTGCGCGCGTAGCGCGTGTCGTTGTTCGATTCGTCGTCGATCCATGCCAGGTCGTGCTGCGTCGCATAGCGCTCGAGTTGCGCTCGCAACAGTCGCAGCAGCGGGCGCACACGCTCGACGCTCACGCCGTCAGGGCGGTAACGCGGCGCCATGGCGGCAAGCCCCGCGATCCCCGCGCCGCGCAACAACTGCAGCAACACGGTCTCGGCCTGGTCGTCCGCATGCTGCGCGAGCCACAGCGCAGCCGCGCCGTGGCGTTCGCACATCTCGTCGAGCGCCGCATAGCGTCGCTCGCGCGCCGTCGCCTCGACACCCAGGCCGCTGTCGCGCGGCACGTCGACGCGCATCGACTCGAATGCGACCCCGAGCCGCGCCGCGCTCGCCTCGGCATGCGCAACCCACGCGTCGGCATTCGCACTCAGCCCGTGATGCACGTGCAGCGCGACACAGCGCGACGCGCCCGCGACGCGCACTGCCGCGTCGAGCAGCACCGTCGAGTCGAGGCCGCCGCTGTACGCGATCGCGATGCGTGCATCGGGCGGCATGCCGGAAAGCGCAACGCCGACCGCGTCGAGGACGACGCGGTCGGCGGAGAATTCGGTTGGCGGAATCACGAGAGGAATGCGCGCGCAGCGGCGCGCGAATGGAGGACGCAGCCGGTCATGCGCCCGGCGTGGTTTCCTTGAACTTGCCGTAGGCCATCAGGCGCTCGAAGCGGCGCTCGCGCAGCGCATCGATACTCATGCCCTGGAACTGGCGCAGCGAATCGGCCAGCGCACGGCGCAGCAGCGCAGCCATGCCCTTCGGATCGCGATGCGCGCCGCCGAGCGGTTCGTTGATGATCTTGTCGATCAGGCCCAGCGCCTTCAGCCGGTGTGCGGTCAGGCCCAGCGCTTCCGCTGCTTCCGGCGCCTTCGCGGCGCTCTTCCACAGGATCGACGCGCAGCCTTCCGGCGAGATCACCGAGTAGGTCGAGAATTGCAGCATCATCACCGTGTCGGCCACCGCGATCGCGAGCGCGCCGCCCGAACCGCCCTCGCCGATCACCGTCGTGATGATCGGCGTCTTCAGCTCGGCCATCACGTACAGGTTGCGGCCGATCGCCTCCGACTGGCCGCGCTCTTCCGCGCCGATGCCCGGGTACGCGCCCGGCGTGTCGACGAACGTGAAGATCGGCAGCCCGAACTTCTCGGCGAGACGCATCAGGCGTTCGGCCTTGCGATAGCCTTCCGGACGCGGCATCCCGAAGTTGCGCGCGGCGCGCTCCTTCGTGTCGCGGCCCTTCTGGTGGCCGATCACCATGCAAGGATGGCCGCCGAAGCGCGCGAGACCGCCGACGATCGACAGATCGTCCGCGAACGCCCGGTCGCCGTGCAGCTCGTGAAAATCGGTAAACAGTTCCGCAACGTAATCGAGCGTGTACGGGCGCTGCGGGTGCCGCGCGATCTGCGAAACCTGCCACGGCGACAGGTTCGCGTAGAGGTCTTTCGTCAGTTGCTGGCTTTTCTTCGACAGCCGCTCGATTTCTTCCGAAATGTCGACAGCCGAGTCGTCCTGCACGAATCGCAGCTCTTCGATCTTGGCCTCGAGTTCGGCGATCGGCTGTTCGAAATCCAGAAACGTGGTCTTCATGTGTTCGAATCCTTGGGTCTTGCGGCAGCGCGTATTCTACCCGCGCGGGCGACGCTCAAAACCGGCTCTCAACTATTGATGTTTAAAACCCGATAGCCAACGCTCAGGCGTCGCCGTCGGGCGCATCGAGGCTGCGCCACATGTACCAGGTCGCGACGGTACGCCACGGTTCCCAGTTGGCCGCCACCTCGCGCGCCTCGCTGCGCGTAACGGGTTCCCCACTGAAGTAATTGACGCTGATCGCACGGATCAGGCCAGGATCGTCGAGCGGCAGGACGTCCGGCCGCGACAGGTTGAAGATCAGGAACATCTCGGCCGTCCAGCGGCTGATGCCGCGGATCTGCGTCAGTTCCGCGATCACGTCCTCGTCGTCCATCGACGTCCATTTGTCGACGTGCAGCGCGCCCGACACGAAATGCTGCGCGAGATCGAGAATGTATTCCGTCTTGCGCTTCGACAGCCCGCACGCGATCAGCTTGTCCGCGCCGAGCCGGATCACCGGCTGCGGAGCGAGTTTCGGACAGGCATCCCCGATGCGCGCCCACAGCGACTGCGCCGACGGCACCGAAATCTGCTGGCCGACGACCGAGCGTGCGAGCGTGACGAACGGGTCGCCGCGCTTCACGAGATGCGCGGGACCGAACTTCGGAATCAGTTTCTTCAGGATCCGGTCGCGCTTGACGAGGTCGGCGCATGCCTTGTCCCAGTATGCAGGACGCACGACGACCTCCTCGCGGTCCGCTTCGGACGCACGGGCCTTGCGGGCCGCGTCGGCGGCCGGCAGCGCAGCCACCGGCTGCGCATGACCGTTGAGCGCGCCGTTCGGCACGGCGCGCGTCGCGTCCGTCTTCTCCGGCGGCACGCGCTTGGCTGCCGGACGCGCGGCGACCGGGGTCGCGCGCCTGACCGGCGCTTTTCTGGCCGTTGCCATCTTGCCTCCTACCTGACGGATCGGTCAGTGGAACGCACCGCGCTCATACGCGACGCCATTCGGTCGATCCGCCCGGTTTGTCTTCAAGTGCGATACCGGTCTCGAGCAGTTCCGCCCGGATCCGGTCCGCTTCGGCATAGTCCTTCGCTTGCTTCGCCGCGACGCGCGCGGCGATCTTCGCTTCGATCTCGTCGGCGGCAAGCCCGCCCGCCTGCGCGGCGCCCAACGCCTGCTGCAGGAACGCGCGCGGTTCGCGGCCCAGCAGGCCGAGCAGGCCCGCCAGCTGTTTCAGTTGCCGCGCGAGCGACGCGTCGCGCGTGCGATTCACCTCGCCCGCCAGCTCGAACAGCGTCGCCACCGCGACCGGCGTGTTGAAGTCGTCGTTCATCGCGGCCGCGAAACGCTGCGCGTGCGGCTCGTTCCAGTCGAGCGCGAGCGGGTCGGCTTCAACATCTTTCAGTGCGGTATAGAGACGCGTGAGCGACGCGCGCGCATCGTCGAGATGCACGTCGCTGTAATTGAGCGGCGAACGGTAGTGCGTGCGCACGATGAAGAAGCGCATGACTTCGGCATCGTAGCGCTCGAGCACTTCGCGGATCGTGAAGAAGTTGCCGAGCGATTTCGACATCTTCTCGTTGTCGACCTGCACGAAGCCGTTGTGCATCCAGTAATTGACGAACGTCTGGCCGGTCGCGCCTTCGCTCTGCGCGATCTCGTTCTCGTGGTGCGGGAATTGCAGGTCCTGCCCACCGCCGTGGATGTCGAAATGCGCGCCGAGCAGCGTGCAGCCCATCGCCGAGCACTCGATGTGCCAGCCCGGGCGACCCATCCCGTACTTCGACGCCCACGACGCGCCTTCCGGATCTTCCGGCTTCGCGCGTTTCCACAGCACGAAATCGAGCGGATCTTCCTTTGCGTCGTTCGCGGCGACGCGCTCGCCCGAGCGCAGATCATCGAGCGACTTGCCCGACAGCTTCCCGTAGTTCGCGAACTTGCGCACCGAGTAATTGACGTCGCCGTCGGTCGCCTGGTACGCGTAGCCGTTCGTCTCGAGCGTCTCGATCATGCCGAGCATCTGTGGAATGAACTCGGTCGCGCGCGGCTCGATGTCGGGCCGCTGGATGCCGAGTGCGCTTTCATCGTCGTGCATCGCGCCGATGAACCGGTCGGTCAGCGACTTGATCGTTTCGCCGTTCTCGACCGCGCGGCGGATGATCTTGTCGTCGATGTCGGTAATGTTGCGCACATACGTGACCCGGTAACCGATCGCACGCAACCAGCGCTGGACGAGGTCGAACACGACCAGCATGCGCGCGTGGCCCACGTGACAATAGTCGTATACGGTGATTCCGCATACGTACATCCGCACTTCGCCGGACTGGCGCGGCACGAAAACTTGCTTGTCACGCGCGAGCGTGTTGTAGATGCGCAGTGATTCCATAGAGATGAACCGTGAGCCGAAGGAAACCGCCCTGGCGAAGCTCGCCCAGCATGCGAAACGGACGGACCATCTGCTGCGGCACCAGGCCGAGCGTCCTCGATATCACATGGGGCGGTCAGGCTGCAAGCACAGCGGTGACGGCCACGAGAGGCAAAGAAAGACTGTCTGCCGCTCGCCGGAACGCGCAGACGTTTTGTTAGAATGGCTCGGAGTATAACATTCCGATTTACGCCTATGAAACCTCATCGCGGCCGCGCGCAGAGCGCTGCGACCCTCGTTGCGACCACCGTCATGGGCGTCGCGCTGACGCTTTTCGCGGCCCCCGCGGCGCATGCGCAGAAGGCCCCGGCCACCGCCGACGGCACGCCCGAAATCGACTCGTCGATCGCCGGCAAGCAGTGGAAGCAGGCGCTCGCGCAGCTCGACGCGCGCATCGCATCGAACCCGCACGACGTGCAGGCGCAGTTCAAGCGCGGCACCGTGCTGGCACGCCTGAACCGCGATGACGACGCGATCCAGCAGTTCGTCGCGATCACGCAGGCCTACCCCGAACTGCCCGAGCCGTACAACAACCTTGCGGCGCTTTACGCGAAGCATGGCCGTTACGACGAAGCGCGCACCGCGCTCGTCACGGCGACGCAATCGAACCCGAGCTACTCGCTCGCGTACGAAAACCTTGGCGATCTCTACCTGCGCCTCGCGGCCGAGTCGTACAAGCGTGCGCAATCGCTCGGCCGCACGAGCGGCGCGACCGCGCAGCGCCTCGCCGATCTCCAGAAGATCGTGTCGCCGTCGAAGCCCGCGCCAAATGCCCGCGCAGCCGCACCGGCCACGCGCGACTACTCCGACCGCGCAGCCGCGAACGTGAGCACCACCACGCTGCCGATGTCGCCGACGTTCCAGTTCAGCGGTCCGTCGGGCGCACTGGCGGCGCCGTACGTCGCGCCGTCGCAATAAGCGGCGCGGCCTTCTTTCCCTCCCAACCTGAGGATCGCAATGAAACGTCTGTTGCTGGCGCTTGGCGGCGCCGCCCTTCTCGCGACCGCGACCGCCCCTGCGTTCGCGCAATCGGCTACCGCGCACCCCGTCGTGCAGCTGAAGACCTCGCAGGGCGACATCCGCGTCGAGCTCTACCCGGAGAAGGCGCCGAAGTCCGTCGCCAACTTCCTCGATTACGTGAAGGCCGGCCAGTACAACGGCACGATCTTCCATCGCGTGATCAAGGGCTTCATGATCCAGGGCGGCGGCTACAAGACCAACTTCGAGGAGAAGCCGACCCGCGCGCCGATCCCGCTGGAGAGCCGCAATGGTCTGAAGAACCTGACGGGCACGATCGCGATGGCACGCACGAGCGATCCGAACTCGGCCACCGCGCAGTTCTTCATCAACACGGTCGACAACAGCGGCCTCGACTACCCGAACCCGGACGGCAACGGCTATGCGGTGTTCGGCAAGGTCGTGTCGGGTCTCGACGTCGTGAAGAAGATCGAAGGCGTCGCGACGACCTCGCGCGGCCCGATGCAGGACGTGCCCGCGCAACCGATCGTGATCGAATCGGCCAGCATCGTCTCGAAGTAAGAACCTGCCGGCCCGTCCGGCGACTCACGCGGCCGCGTCGCACGACCGGCCGCGTGCCATTTAAACCGCCTCACCGAAGGAATTCATCATGGTTGAACTGCATACGAACCACGGCGTGATCAAGCTCGAGCTCGACGCCGAGAAGGCACCGAAGACGGTCGAGAACTTCCTGAACTACGTGAAGAAGGGCCACTACGACGGCACCGTGTTCCATCGCGTGATCAACGGCTTCATGATCCAGGGCGGCGGCTTCGAGCCGGGCCTGAAGCAAAAGCCGACCGACGCGCCGATCGACAACGAGGCGAACAACGGCCTGAAGAACGACAACTATACGGTCGCGATGGCGCGCACGAACGATCCGCACTCGGCGACCGCCCAGTTCTTCATCAACGTGAACGACAACGACTTCCTGAACCACTCGTCGCCGACGCCGCAAGGCTGGGGCTATGCGGTGTTCGGCAAGGTCGTCGAAGGCCAGGACGTGGTCGACAAGATCAAGGGCGTCAAGACGGGCAACGCTGGTTTCCACCAGGACGTGCCGACTGACGACGTCGTGATCGAGAAGGCCGTCGTAGTCTGACGCGCAGCAAGTAACGGAGGCACTTCGATGTTGCAGGAGAGTCCGCCGCGAAGCGTCTCCGCGGGCGTGCCGGGCGAGCGCGAATACGCGCAAGCCGCACGCCCGTTCCTGTTTCTCTCCGATCTGCACCTGAGCGAAGCGATTCCGAAGACCGTCGCCGCGTTCGAGCATTTCGTGAAATACACCGCCGACAGCGCCGATTCGGTGTTCATCCTCGGCGACCTGTTCGAATACTGGATCGGCGACGACATCCTCGACGACGATCCGTTCGCGGCACGCATGGCCGCGCTGATGCACACGCTCTCGGAACGCGGGATCGCGCTCTACGTGATGCACGGCAACCGCGATTTCCTGCTCGGCAGGCGCTTCATGAAGGCAGCCGGTGCGATGCTGCTGCCCGACCCTTCGCTGATCATGGCGTTCGGCCAGCGCATCGTGCTCGCGCACGGCGACGCGCAATGCACGGCCGACCGCGGCTACCAGGTGTTCCGCCGCTTCGCACGCAACCGCGTCGCGCAATGGCTGTTTCTCGCGTGGCCGTTGCGCATGCGCCGCGCGCTCGCGCAACGCATGCGCTCGAACAGCGAAGCGGGCCGGATGCGCCCCGCTTCGGCGATCTACGATGTCACGCGCGAAGGCGTGGCCGCACTGTTCCGAAAGAGCCGCGCGGCCGTGATCATTCACGGCCATACGCACCGCCCGGCGAGCCACGCCGAACCGGGCGGCATACGCTGGGTGCTGCCCGACTGGGATCTCGACCACGGCAGGCCGCGCGGCGGCTACCTGCGCGTCGACGCGGAAGGCATCCACGCGATGCCGCTCGACTGACGCCGCCCGCCGCTGCCGTCGTACCGACGGGTAGCCGTGGGCGTACTTCGCATTACGCCTGGCGCTCGACCGTCTTTCCTTCCAGCACCGCCGACAGCCGGCGCAGGTCGAGACGCGCCGCATCGGCGCCCTGCAGCGTTTCCAGATGCGTACCGAGCCGCTCGAGCGCGGCGACGATCTCGTCGACGCGGCGGCTTTCCTTCGCCGCATGATCGATCAGCCCGTGAATCGCGAGTGACATCGGGTCGTCGGCATTCGGCGTGATCCCGTATGCGCAGAATGCCGCACGTTCAGGCTGCGGCTTCGGCTGCGCCGGCATGACGACGCGCGCCGGATTGCCGACCGCCGTGCCGCCCGCCGGCACCGGCTTCACGACGACTGCGTTCGAACCGATCTTCGCACCCGCACCGACCGTGAAGCCGCCGAGCACCTTCGCGCCCGCACCGACGATCACGCCGGCCTCGAGCGTCGGGTGGCGCTTGGCGCCGCGCGTGAGCGACGTGCCGCCCAGCGTCACGCCCTGATAGATCGTGCAGTCGTCGCCGACGATCGCCGTCTCGCCGATCACGACACCCATCCCGTGATCGATGAACACGCGTCGGCCAATCGTCGCGCCGGGGTGGATCTCGATCCCCGTCAGGAACCGGCCGGCCTGCGACACGAAACGCGCGAGCCAGTAGCGCTTCGCGCGCCAGCAGGCGTGCGCGAAACGATGCAGCACGAGCGCATGCAACCCCGGATAACAGGTCAGCACTTCCCATGCACTGCGAGCGGCGGGATCCCGCTCGCGAATCGTTGCAACGTCTTCGCGCAGTCTCGTGAACATGATTGTGGTCTGGGAAAAGGCCGGCGCGCACCGCCGACAATGACGGGCCGTTATCGCGCCAGGTAATTTATTTATGACGTTCGGCGATTGTAGGGCGAGTCACGAACGGCCGCACGAGCTCGCAAGTTCACCCCGCCGCTGGCGAGGGTATTCGGGCGAAACGCTTGGCTGTTGCGGAGTTTGCGGGGGTGCTCGACCGGGTGGAACGATCGGCCCCGGCGCTTGCGGCGGCCGACGTCGCACCGGCCCGACGGGGCGTTGCCCCGCGCGCCGAGACATCCGGCAACCCGTGCGCCGGCCGCTTACGCGTCGCCGTCGGGCTTGCCCGATTTCAGCAGGATGTGCTTTGCGACGCCGCGCAGGATGTTGACCTCCTCGCGCTCGAGACCCGTGCGCGCGAACAGGCGCCGCAGCCGCGGCATCAGCTTCTTCGGGTTGCGTGGATCGAGGAAATCGAGCGCGATCAGCGCGTTCTCGAGGTGCACGTACATCCGCTCGATCTCGTCGCTCTGCGCAAGCGTGCCGGCTTCGGCCGACGGTTGCGTCGACGGCTCGCTCGCCTGTTCGAGAAACGCGACACGCAGCTCGTACGCGAGCACCTGCACGGCCTGTGCGAGATTCAGCGAACTGTAGGCCGGGTTCGCCGGGATATGCGCCAGCGCGCTGCACTGCTCGACATGCTCGTTCGCGAGGCCCGTGCGCTCGTTGCCGAATACGAGCGCGATGTCGCCCGTGCCGACCTGTGCGCACGCCTGCGTGGCAGCGGCACGCGGCGCCAGGCGCGGCGGCCCGTATTCGCGCGTGCGCGCGGTCAGCGCGATCGACCAGTGAACGCCGGACAGCGCGTCGCCGAGCGTCGGCACGACATGGGCGGACGCGAGGACGTCGTCCGCGCCGCTGGCCATCGCGATCGCCTCGGGATCGCTCTGCACGTGCGGCACGCGCGGCGCGACCAGCACGAGACGCGAAAAGCCCATCGTCTTCAGCGCGCGGGCGGCCGCCCCGACATTGCCGGGATGACTCGGCTCGACGAGCACGAAACGGGTGGACGTGAAGCCGCCGGACGGCGGCCAGGACGAGGCCGCGCCCGGCTCGGACGGCGTGGCGGTGATCTGCGGGGTTTCCACTACGATACGACTCGGTTCATCAGAATGGCAGTATGGTATCGCCATCGCCGCGGCAAACCCACTCGTCCGGACGGATAGTGGGGGTTTCCCCGTATTCCGGCCGCCTGAAACCGCCGAAAATCGGGTAAAATCATGCCTTTACGCGTCGCGCACCGTGCGGCGCGGGTCGTACCCCGTTCTTTGTCAATTCGCGTCTCACCTCGCCTGCCGCGCTTGCGCCGTGCCGGGCGGTTGTTCCACTTCGTGGCGGCCCATGCCGCCGGCTACAGGATCCAGGCTCATGCATCCCATGCTCAACATTGCTGTCAAGGCTGCGCGCCGCGCCGGACAGATCATCAATCGCGCGTCCCTCGATCTCGACCTGATCGAGATCCGCAAGAAGCAGCAGAACGACTTCGTCACCGAAGTGGACAAGGCCGCCGAAGACGCGATCATCGAGACGCTGAAGACCGCCTACCCCGACCACGCGATCCTCGCGGAAGAATCGGGCGAGTCGGAGAACGAATCCGAATTCAAGTGGATCATCGATCCGCTCGACGGCACGACCAACTTCATCCACGGCTTCCCGTACTACTGCGTATCGATCGCGCTCGAGCACAAGGGCGTCGTCACGCAGGCTGTCGTCTACGACCCGAACAAGAACGACCTGTTCACGGCCACCCGCGGCCGCGGCGCGTACCTGAACGACCGCCGCATCCGCGTCGGCCGCCGCGACCGCCTGTCGGACGCACTGGTCGGCACGGGCTTCCCGTTCCGCGAAAAGGACGGCCTCGATGCCTACGCGCGCCTCTTCACCGAAATGACGCAGGCCTGCACGGGCCTGCGCCGTCCGGGCGCGGCCGCACTCGATCTCGCGAACGTCGCGGCCGGCCGCCTCGACGCATTCTTCGAGCAGGGCATCAACGTGTGGGACATGGCAGCGGGCAGCCTGCTGATCACCGAGGCCGGCGGGCTCGTGGGCAACTACACGGGCGACGCCGATTTCCTGCATCGCCATGAAATCGTCGCCGCGAACCCGAAGATCTACGCGCAGATGATCCCGATCCTGAAAGGTTACACCCACGTGCATCCGGCGGCGGAGTAAGCCCCGGCCGCGCCTGCATGGCGCGGCTTTCGCGCATACCGCTCGCGGGCACCTTCGTGACGGCGCACCGTTCGCCTCCCGGTTGCCGGGAGGCGGGACAATCTTCCCGCACAAGGGTCGCTTCGTGCGCCTATCCTGAAGTTGCTTGAGTGGTTCGGGCCGGTCGTCGTACTGCCGCTTGCACCGCTTTCCCCGCAATGACAGCGAATGGTTTGCGTCCGGCATGCCCGCACGGCGGAGAACACCGCCGGCCTCCCGGCCCCTGACCGTATCAACACCGCCACGACGCCGTGGCAATCGCATCCGAGTCCCCATGTTACGGCTAAGCGAAATTAAACTCCCCCTCGACCACCCCGAAAGCGCGCTTGAGGCCGCGATTCGCGAGCGCCTCGCGGAGCTTGGCGTGGCCGAGGACGGGCTCCTCCGTTACACCGTGTTTCGCCGTGCGCACGATGCGCGCAAGCGCGCCGACATCAAGCTCACGTACATCGTCGATGTGGAAGTCGCCGACGAAGCGGCCGCGATCAAGCGCCTCGCCGGCAAGCCGCATTGCGGCGTGACGCCCGACATGACGTACCACTTCGTCACGAAGGCGCCCGAGCACGGCAATTTCCTGCGCCCGGTCGTGATCGGCATGGGGCCGTGCGGCCTGTTCGCGGGGCTGATCCTCGCGCAGATGGGCTTCCGCCCCATCATCCTCGAACGCGGCAAGGCCGTGCGCGAGCGCACCAAGGACACCTTCGGCCTGTGGCGCAAGAGCGTGCTCAACCCCGAATCCAACGTGCAGTTCGGCGAAGGCGGGGCCGGAACGTTTTCCGACGGCAAGCTGTACAGCCAGATCAAGGATCCGAACCACTACGGCCGCAAGGTGCTGGACGAATTCGTCAAGGCGGGTGCACCGGACGACATCCTGTACCTGAGCCGGCCGCACATCGGCACGTTCCGACTCGTCAGCATGGTGGAAAAGATGCGCGCGTCCATCCACGAACTGGGTGGTGAAGTGCGTTTCGAAACGCGGGTCGACGACATCGAGATCGATCAGGGCAAGGTGCGCTCGCTGAAGCTCTCGAACGGCGAAACGCTGCGGTGCGACCACGTGGTGCTGGCCGTGGGCCACAGCGCGCGCGACACCTTCCAGATGCTGCACGATCGCGGCGTCTATATCGAAGCCAAGCCGTTCTCGCTGGGTTTTCGCATCGAGCATCCGCAGGGGCTGATCGACCGCAGCCGCTTCGGCAAGTTCGCGGGACACAAGCAGCTCGGTGCGGCCGACTACAAGGTGGTGCACCACTGCAGCAATGGCCGCGCCGTCTACAGCTTCTGCATGTGCCCGGGCGGCACGGTGGTCGCGGCGACCTCCGAGCCGGGCCGCGTGGTCACCAACGGGATGAGCCAGTATTCGCGGGCCGAGCGCAATGCCAATGCGGGCATCGTCGTCGGCATCACGCCGGACGACTATCCGGGCGGCCCGCTGGCGGGCATCGCGTTCCAGCGCAAATGGGAAGAGCGCGCGTTCGAACTCGGCGGCGGCGATTACCGCGCGCCGGGCCAGCTGGTCGGCGATTTCATCGCGGGCCGGCCGTCGACGTCGCTCGGCTCCGTGGAGCCGTCGTACAAGCCGGGCGTGAACCCGACCGATCTCAGCACCGCGCTGCCGGACTACGTGATCGAAGCGATCCGCGAAGCCCTGCCCCAGATCGACAAGAAGATCGCCGGCTTCGCGATGCACGATGCGGTGCTCACCGGTGTCGAGACGCGCACGTCGTCACCGATCCGGATTCGACGCAAGGACGATTACCAGAGCATGAACGTCGAAGGCCTGTATCCGGCTGGTGAAGGTGCGGGGTATGCAGGCGGCATCTATTCGGCAGCCATCGACGGAATCGAAGTCGCGCAGGCGGTGGCGCTCAGCATGACGTCGGCGCACGCGGCCTGATGGACGAAACGAGTCGGCGCGCAAAGGTTCTCGACCTGAGCGGCGCCGACTTTCGCTTGGCCGCTCGTGAGCGCGGTTGGACAGCGGCATGAGAACGACCGCCGCCGGTCACGCAATCTCCGGCAACCTGGCCGAATGGCGAACTTCACGCGTGCATGCCGAAGCCACTGGTAAACTCGGGCAACCAAAGCAACAACTTCACGCCTGACTTATGACCACGCTGTCGCCCGACGCCTTCGCCGGCCACACCCCGATGATGCAGCAGTACCTGCGCATCAAGGCCGACCATCCCGACACGCTTGTCTTCTACCGGATGGGCGACTTCTACGAGCTGTTCTTCGAAGACGCGGAGAAAGCCGCTCGCCTGCTCGACCTGACCCTCACGCAACGCGGCGCGTCGGCCGGCACACCGATCAAGATGGCCGGCGTACCGCATCACGCGGTCGAGCAGTATCTTGCGAAGCTCGTGAAGATGGGCGAGTCGGTCGCGATCTGCGAACAGATCGGCGACCCGGCCACATCAAAGGGCCCCGTCGAACGCAAGGTCGTGCGCGTCGTCACGCCCGGCACGCTGACCGATGCCGCGCTTCTGTCCGACAAGAACGACGTTTACCTGCTTGCGATGTGCACGGGCCACAACAAGCGCGGCGTGGCGGTGAACATCGGCCTTGCGTGGCTCAACCTCGCGAGCGGCGCGTTGCGCCTCGCCGAAATCGAACCCGACCAGCTCGCTGCCGCGCTCGAGCGCATCCGGCCGGCCGAGATCCTGACGCCGGACGGCGCGACCGACGCCTTACCCGCGGGCGCGGGCGCAAGCAAGCGCGTACCGGCATGGCACTTCGACATCGCGTCGGGCACGCAGCGCCTGTGCGACCAGCTCGATGTCGCAAGCCTCGACGGTTTCGGTGCGCATTCACTCACGAGCGCGTGCGGCGCAGCCGGCGCGCTGCTGCTCTACGCAGCGGCCACGCAAGGGCAGCAACTGCGGCACGTGCGCAGCCTGAAGGTCGAGAACGAAACCGAGTACATCGGTCTCGATCCGGCCACGCGCCGCAACCTCGAACTGACCGAGACGTTGCGCGGCACCGAGTCGCCGACCCTGTATTCGCTGCTCGACACCTGCTGCACGACGATGGGCAGCCGTCTGCTGCGTCACTGGCTGCATCACCCGCCGCGCGCGTCGGTCGCCGCGCAGTCGCGCCAGCAGGCGATCGGTGCGCTGCTCGACGCACCGGCAAACGCAAGCCTCGATGCGCTGCGCAGCGCGCTGCGCCAGATCGCCGACGTCGAACGGATCACCGGGCGTCTCGCGCTGCTCTCGGCGCGCCCGCGCGACCTGTCGAGCCTGCGCGACACGTTCGCCACACTGCCGGCGCTGCGCGAGCGCCTCAGCGCGATCGTCGCGAATGCGGATGCGCTCACACGTGTCGATGCGGCGCTCGCACCGCCCGCCGAATGCCTCGACCTGCTGACGAGCGCGATCGCACCCGAGCCGGCCGCGATGGTGCGCGACGGCGGCGTAATCGCGCGCGGCTACGATGCCGAGCTCGACGAGCTGCGCGACATCTCGGAGAACTGCGGGCAGTTCCTGATCGATCTCGAAGCGCGCGAACGCACGCGCACCGGCATCGCGAACCTGCGCGTCGAATACAACAAGGTGCACGGCTTCTACATCGAGGTCACGCGCGGCCAGACCGACAAGGTGCCCGACGACTACCGCCGCCGCCAGACGCTGAAGAATGCCGAGCGCTACATCACGCCCGAACTGAAAACCTTCGAGGATAAGGCGCTGTCCGCTCAGGAACGCGCGCTGGCGCGCGAGCGCGCGCTGTACGACTCGGTGCTGCAGGCGCTGTTGCCGTTCATCCCCGAGTGCCAGCGCGTCGCCTCGGCGCTCGCCGAACTCGACCTGCTCGCCGCATTCGCCGAACGCGCCCGCGCACTCGACTGGGTCGCACCGACCTTCACCGACGAGATCGGCATCGAAATCGAACAGGGCCGCCACCCGGTCGTCGAAGCGCAGGTCGAACAGTTCATCGCGAACGACTGCCGCTTCGGCACCGAGCGCAAGCTGCTGCTGATCACCGGCCCGAACATGGGTGGTAAGTCGACGTTCATGCGGCAAACCGCACTGATCGCACTGATGGCGTACGTGGGCAGCTATGTGCCGGCCAAGTCGGCATGCTTCGGCCCGATCGACCGGATCTTCACCCGCATCGGCGCGGCGGACGATCTCGCGGGCGGCCGCTCGACGTTCATGGTCGAGATGACCGAAGCCGCTGCGATCCTCAACGACGCGACGCCGCAAAGCCTCGTGCTGATGGACGAGATCGGCCGCGGCACGTCGACGTTCGACGGCCTCGCGCTCGCGTGGGCCATCGCGCGCCACCTGCTGGCGCACAACGCGTGCTACACACTGTTCGCGACGCACTACTTCGAGCTGACGCAACTGCCGGCCGAATTCCCGCAAGCGGCCAACGTCCACCTGTCGGCCGTCGAGCACGGCCACGGCATCGTGTTCCTGCACGCGGTCAACGAAGGCCCGGCCAACCAGAGCTACGGCCTGCAGGTCGCGCAACTCGCGGGCGTTCCGGCGCCCGTGATCCGCGCCGCGCGCAAGCACCTCGCGTATCTCGAACAGCAGTCGGCGTCGCAGCACACGCCGCAACTCGACCTGTTCAGCGCGCCGCCGGTGGCCGCCGACGATCTCGAATGCGCGGACGCACCGGCACTGCCCGACACACCGCATCCGGCGCTCGAAAAACTGCGCGACATCGATCCCGACGATCTCAAGCCGCGCGAGGCGCTCGACCTGCTGTACGAATTGCGCACGCTGGTCCGGACGCACGATGTCGACGGACACGCGTAAGCGCGCCCCGCGCGGCGTGCCGGCTCGCACGGCGGCCGCGCTCGTCGCAGCCGTGCTCGCGCTCGCGCAAGCCACCGCTTCGGCCGCGCCGCCGAAGCGCGGCACCGCGCCCTACTCGTTCGCGGTCGTGTCGGGTGTGATCAACGCCCCTGCGGACGAACCGGCCGCCCAGCGGCTGCTCGATGCGATCGCGCGCGAGCGCAACCTCGCGTTCGTCGTCTATGCGGGCAATCTCAAGGGTTCGAAGGAAGCGTGCCGCGATGCGCTGTATTCGCAGCGCGGCGCGATCCTGGACGCGGCACGCGTGCCGCTCGTGTTCGTTCCCGGCCACGACGACTGGGTAACGTGCAACACCGCGACCGGCGGCGGCTACGACCCGGTCGAGCGGCTCGACTTCCTGCGGCAGACGCTGCTCGCCGATTCGGCACTGCCCGGCCCCGGCGCACTGCAGATCACGCGGGAAAGCGAAGTCGCACGGTTCCGGCCGTATCGGGAAAACACCCGCTGGATGCGCGACGACATCGTCTACGTCGCGCTCAACGCGCCGGCGCCGAACAACCACTACCTGACGGCCGGCGGCCGCAACGGCGAATTCGAGGATCGCATCATCGCGAACGGTTTCTGGATCGACCACGCGGCCGAATACGCGAAGCGGCGCGAGGCACGCGCGATGGTGGTGATGTTCGAAGGCGATCCACGGTTCGAACGCTATGAACGCGCGGAACGCTTCGCATGGCTGCACTTCAACCGGCCGCGCGTGCGCGACGGCTTCCGTGAGTTGAAACGAACGCTGGTGAAGGCGGCGGCGACGTTCCGCGGCCCGATACTCGTGATGCACGCAAGCGGCGAACCGCTTGCGAACGGCTTTCTGATCGACCGTCCGCTGCGCGCAGACGACGGTGAACTGGTAGGAAACGTCACGCGCGTCGCGATCGGACCGCGCCATCCGGCGAATCAGTGGATCAAGGTGAGCGTGTCGCCGGCACGGCAGACGATCTTCAACGTAAGCCTGCAGGAGGTGCCGAAGAACCTCCCCGTGCCGCCCGCGCTGCCGCTCGTGCCGCATGACGACGTGCCGCTGCCGCAGATGCCGGAAATCCCCGCGTTGCCGGCGCTGCCCGACTCGTCGTCGGTCGCGCCGCCGTTGCAGGGTGACAGCGCCGCACCGGGCGGCGCGTCGGGGCCGGCGCCCGGCCTGCCTGCGAGCTCAGTGCAGGGTGCGCCCTGACGGCGCTTCACCGTCTTCGTCTTCGTCCTCGTCGACGATTTCGAGCCCTTCTGCGCCATGCGCGTGCTCATGCTCGATTTCGTCTTCGGTTGCTTCGCGAACGTCCTTCACGGTCAGTGCGAAACGCAGCGCCATGCCTGCCAGCGGGTGGTTGCCGTCGAGCACGACCTTGTCTTCGGCGATATCGGTGACCGTGTAGATCAGCGAATCGACCTCCTCGTCGCCGTCTTCCGGCGTGCCTTCGAACTGCATACCCACTTCGAGCGGCTCGGGAAAACGGTCGCGCGGCTCGATCTTCACGAGTTCGGGATCGTAGTCGCCGAACGCGTCCTGCGGCTCGAGCTGAACCTGCGCCTCGTAGCCGGGCTCGTGGCCGTCGAGTTGTTCCTCGATCTTGGGGAACGTGCCATCATAGCCGCCGTGCAGATAGACCATCGGCTCGTCGCTTTCCTCGATCAGATTGCCCTGTACGTCCGACAGCTTGTAAGTGACCGACACGACGGTGTTTTTTGCGATTTTCATCCAATTCTCCCAAATACAACTCTCATTATACGATGCGCAACCGGTCTCAAGCCGAACCGCGGGATGCCGCTGCCGCCCCGCTCGGCGCGCCGCCTTCCGATCTTCCCACACCGCTGCTCGGCGGTCTTACGCCGGCGCAATTCATGCGCGGCTACTGGCAGAAGAAGCCGCTCCTGATCCGCCAGGCGATCCCCGGCGTCGCGTCGCCGGTCTCGCGCGACGCGCTGTTCGAGCTCGCAGCAGACTATGACGCGGAATCGCGACTGATCACCCATTTTCGTAACAAGTGGCAACTAAAGCACGGCCCGTTCGAGCCCGACACGCTGCCGGCCGTCACGCGCAAGGCCTGGACGCTGCTCGTGCAGGGGCTCGACCTGCACGTCGATGCCGCGCGCGCACTGCTCGACCGCTTCCGCTTCATCCCCGATGCGCGTCTGGACGACCTGATGATCTCGTATGCGACGGACGGCGGCGGCGTCGGCCCGCACTTCGATTCATATGACGTATTCCTGCTGCAGGTCGAAGGCCGGCGCCGCTGGCGCGTCGGTGCGCAGAAGGACCTGTCGCTGCAGCCGGACGTGCCGCTGAAGATCCTCGAAAACTTCGAGCCGAGCGACGAATGGGTGCTGGAACCCGGCGACATGCTCTACCTGCCGCCGCACATCGCGCACGATGGCGTCGCCGAAGGCGAATGCATGACCTGCTCGATCGGCTTCCGGGCCCCGTCCGCCGGCGAACTGGGCGCCCAGTTCCTGTACTATCTCGCGGAGCGTGGCGGCCTGCGCGACGGCTGCGGCGACGACCTTTACCGCGATCCGAAGCAGCCGGCCGTCGACACGCCCGCGCAGTTGCCGCCGGCGATGGTCGAGCGCGTTGCCGAGATCGTCGACGCGATCCGCTGGCGCAAGCGGGACGTCGCCGAATTCCTCGGCTGCTACCTGAGCGAGCCCAAGCCGAACGTCGTTTTCGACCCGCCCGCCCGCCCGCTGTCCGAGGCCGCATTCGTCGCGCAAGCATCACGTCGCGGCGTGTGTCTCGACAGAAGGGCCGCATTGATGTATAACGCGCGCTCGTACTTCATTAATGGCGAAGAAGGATCACTCGAGCAGGCCGGCGAATGGCTGCCCGAACTGGCCAATCAACGCAAGATGGAGGCGAAACGGTTTGTAACACTATCCCGGGTTCCCTCGATGACAGCCTTGTTGCACGAGTGGTATTGTGCGGGCTGGATACGGGTCGGAAGCCGGAATTAGTGTGAGTCGCCCCGTATACCCGTACGGATCAAATTCTGTATGGGAAAGACAACGTATTGACCCCGCATTTGTCGACGGTCGATAGGAAAGTGCATATAATTTCCGCCCAAGCCGTAGGGAAGATTCACGCTCTAGAAGTGCATCTCCACCAGCGGCCCAGGTCGGTGTTGGAGCACATTACCGGTATTGTTTCGCGCTGTTGCTTACCTTTAACCATAAAAGGACGTGATCATGAAGAAATCCCTCCTCGTAGCTTCCCTGTTGGCTGCTGTTGCACTGGCTGCTTGCAACAAGAGCGCTGATCAAGCTGCTTCGTCGGCTGCAAGCGACGCGGCTGCTGCTGCTTCGTCGGCTGCTTCGGCAGTTGCTGGTGCTGCGAGCGACGCTTCGGCTGCTGCTTCGTCGGCAACGGCTGCTGCGAGCGACGCTGCTGCTGCAGTGGCGTCGGCTGCTTCGGCAGCGACGGCTGCTCCGGCTTCGGGCGCAAGCCAGTAAGCCTCAGCGTCAGCTGAAAAAAAACCGGCCCGAGGGCCGGTTTTTTTACGTCTGCCGTTTCCACGTCTGTCGCACGGCAGCCACACGCGGCCGCTGCAGCGGCCCTGCCCCGCTCATCCGAGCGCCAGCCAGTCGAAGCCCGCGTCCTGCGTGGCCACGACCACGTCTTCCCCGGTCGTCCCCAATACGCCGCCAAACGCCTGACGGACCAGCTCCGGCAGATTGTTCTGCTGGCTCAGGTGCGCCGCGACCAGGTGCTTGAGGCGGCTGCGTTCAAGCGACGCAAGGATGTCCGCCGCCGCGTCATTGCTCAGGTGGCCGTGGTTGCCGCCAATACGTGCCTTCAGCGACTGCGGATAGCGGCTCGCGGCCAGCATCGCGGTGTCGTGGTTGGATTCGAGCACCAGCGCGTCACAGCCGCTCAGCACGGCCGTGATGTGAGGCGTGGCCATCCCGACGTCCGTCAGCACGCCGAGCCGGCTGGACCCGTCCATAAAGACAAACTGGAGCGGTTCGCGCGCATCGTGAGGGACCGTATAGGGCATCACGGCCAGATCGCGTATCGCGGCCGTCTCGTCGCCCCACAGCACGTGGAGATCGACATCCGCCTCGTCCGCGCCGACCGCGCGCGCGGTACCCCAGCTCATGTAGAGCGGCAGCGATGCGCGACGGGCGAGCGTCAGCGCACTGCCGACGTGGTCGCTGTGTTCGTGAGTAATGAGGATCGCATCGAGATCCCCGATGCAGAGATTCAGTCGGCCGAGCCTGCGCTCGACCTCCTTGGCGGAAAAGCCGCAGTCGAGCAGCACGCGGGTGGTCGTCGTGCCGCTCGAGGCCTCGACGACCAGCGCGTTGCCTTCGCTGCCGCTTCCGAGGCTGGAGAATCGCACGCGCTCAGTTCAGCTGCGCGTGGAGCAGCGAAATGATCCGCTGCGCGTCCGACGAGTTGTCGACCTGGCCGTCTGCGCCGACCACTGCGACCAGCGTGCCGCCATTGCCCTGTGCGCGCACGTTGACCAGGAATTCCTTGCCCGGCTTCGCGGCCGACGGGCCGCCGTAGAACAGCTTGCCGAACAGGCCGTCACGCTTGAGTTCTTCCATCGTGTTCGCATAGCGCACGGTGTACACGCCCTTCTCGCGATCGCGATTGTCGACCGCGAAGTTGGTGCGGTCGAGCGCCAGGCCCACACGCAGCCATGCGCGGTCGAACGACTCGGCCAGTTGCAGCGTCGCCCCGCCGCTGCTCGTGTCGCTGACCTGCGCCGGCGCCGTCGCGGGACGTGCATCGGTCAGCAGCTGCTTCGCCTGCGCATCGGTCAGGCCGAACTTCTGCATCAGCTTCGACAGGAATACGGCTTCGAGCACCGGGTTGCGCGGACGCTCTTCCCAGCGCGACGACGTGCCGCCCTGCGGGCCGACCATCATTTCTTCCATCGCGCTGTGCGTGATCGAGATATCGGTGTTGCCGTCCGACGTGCGGTTCACGAGCGTACGGAAACGGTCGCGCGTGCCGGACGAATACGCGAAATCGATGACCTTGCCGATCGTCCGGCGGAACCAGTCGTCGGGAATGTTCGCGCGGTTTTCAGCCCAGTCGGTCGCCATGATGCCCGTCGACGGTGCATCGGTCTTCAGCGAGAAGCCGTTTTCCTGCCAGAACTCCTTCAGGATCGGCCACAACTGCTCGGGCGTCCGGCCATCGACGACAAGCCAGCGGCGGTCGCCGTCGCGCTCGATGTGCATGCCCAGCGGATCCTGCGCGCTCGGAATGCCGTCGGTCGCGTTGCCGGCCTGCGTCGTGACGCGCGGCGGCAGCGTGCCGAGCCCGGCGTTGGTCGGCGGCGCGACGAACTGCTGGGTCGTCGGCACCGGCTTCAGGTCGCTCGGCACCGCGAGCGGCGGCGCCGAACCGGTGTTCTTGTAGTTGACCCGGTCAGGGGCCAGGTAGTCGTTCAGCGTATCGCAGCCGGCGAGCGCGCCCAGCGCCAGCACCACCACCGACATCTGGATGGCGCGAGAGGAAAAGGCGAAACGTTTCATGAAATCCTTCGTCTTGCTAGAACGCTCGTCAGGAGCGGCGCCGGACGGAGCCGGCCGGTGCGGGTTGATCAGGGTTCGAGCCGGCGGCCGCAGGACGCGGCCGCCTCGGCATCAGGCGAGGACGCCGGCCTCGGCGAGGGCCGAACGCACGGCTTCGTGGCAGCGCTCGTCGAGCGCCGTGAGCGGCAGCCGGATGCCGCCCTGCATCTTGCCCATCGCCTGCAGCGCCCACTTCACGGGAATCGGGTTCGCCTCGATGAACAGGTTCTTGTGCAGCGACAGCAGCTTCATGTGCAGCGCGCGGGCCGTCTGTACGTCGCCGGCCAGCGCCGCGCGGCACAGGTCGCTCATCGCACGCGGTGCGACGTTCGCCGTCACCGAGATGTTACCGTGGCCGCCGAGCAGCATCAGCGCGATCGCGGTCGGATCGTCGCCGCTGTAGATCGCGAAATGCTTCGGCGCGGCCTTGATCAGGTGCGCGGCGCGATCGATGTTGCCGGTCGCTTCCTTCACACCGATGATGCCCGGCACGTCCGCGAGGCGCAGCATCGTCTCGTTCGCCATGTCCGCGACCGTGCGGCCCGGTACGTTGTACAGGATCACCGGCAGATCGACCGCTTCGGCGATCGTCTTGAAGTGACGGTACATGCCTTCCTGCGTCGGCTTGTTGTAGTACGGCACGACCTGCAGCGTCGCGTCCGCGCCGACAGCCTTCGCGTGCTTCGTCAGCTCGATCGCCTCGGCGGTCGAGTTGCCGCCCGCGCCCGCGATGATCGGGATGCGTTTCGCCGCATGCTCGACCGCCGTGCGGATCATCAGGATGTGCTCTTCGACGTTGAGCGTTGCCGACTCGCCGCTCGTGCCGACCACGACGAGCGCATCGGTGCCTTCCGCGATATGCCAGTCGATCAGTTTGCGAAACGCCGGCAGGTCGAGACTGCCGTCTTCGAGCATCGGGGTGACGATCGCGGGGATGCTGCCGCGGATTTGAATGCCGTCTTGGGTGCCGTTAGCCATGAAACGCGATTGAGGTTATGTACCGGTAAACATTGAGATTGTAGCGGATTAGCCGGGCAGTTCGTAACGTGGAATTCCCGCCCCCGCCTTCGGGGTCGCGCCCTCGCGCACTGCGCAGAGACGCTGGACGAACGCCTCGCGCGGCGCGGCGACGAACCCGTCCTCGTACGCAACCACCCGCAGGCGGCCATGCACGGCGTCCAGCAGCTCGCCCGGGGCGAGCAGGAACGCGGGATTGGACGGTTTCCCGACCGTTTCGTTTCCTTGCGCGAAGGTTTCGTAGATGAGCACGCCGCCCGGCGCCACCGCATCGAGCAGATGGGGCCAGAGCGGACGATGCAGATAATGCGTAACAACCACCGCCGCAAACTGCTCGCCGGCCGGCAGCGGCCAAGGCGCGCCTTCGAGATCGGCGTCGCGTGCATCGACGCCCGATATCGCCCGCAATGCGGCCAGTGCGGCCAGATCGCGATCGAGTGCGACGACCGGATGCCCGTGCGACGCGAACCAGCGCGCATGGCGGCCGCCGCCCGCAGCAACATCCAGCACCGCGCCGCCTGACGGCACGAGCCGCGACCATTGCGCGACCCAGCGCGACGGCTCGGCCTGGGCGACGTGGCCGCCCGCGGCGGCGATGACGGATGCACTCATGCGGTCGATCAGTTGTACGACAGGCCCATCGCGTCGCGCACGTCGCGCATCGTTTCCGTCGCGTACTTGCGCGCCTTGTCGCAACCGTCCGCGACGATCGCGCGCAGCAGCGACGGATCGTCCATGTACTTCTGGGCGCGCTCGAGCATCGGCTGCTGTTCGCGCAGGATGCCTTCGACGACCGGCTGCTTGCAGTCGAGGCAGCCGATGCCCGCCGAGCGGCAGCCCTTCTGCACCCAGTCGTGCGTCGCTTCATCGGTATAGACCTGGTGCAGTTGCCACACCGGGCACTTGTCGGGATCGCCCGGATCCGTGCGGCGCACGCGCGCGGGATCGGTCGGCATCGTGCGGACCTTCTTCGTGATCGTCTCGGCGTCCTCGCGCAGGCCAATCGTGTTGCCGTACGACTTCGACATCTTCTGCCCGTCGAGGCCGGGCATCCGCGATGCTTCGGTCAGCAGCGCCTGCGGCTCGACCAGGATGATCTTGCGCGCGCCTTCGAGATAGCCGAACAGGCGCTCTCGGTCGCTCATCGACAGGCTCTGCGATTCCTGCAGCATCGCGCGCGCCTGCTCGAGCGCCTCGTCGTCGCCCTCCTGCTGATACGCGTTGCGCAGCTCGTGATAGATCTTCGCGCGCTTGCCGCCGAGTTTCTTTGCAGCGTCGAGCGCCTTCTCCTCGAAGCCCGGCTCGCGGCCGTACAGGTAGTTGAAGCGGCGCGCGATCTCGCGCGTCATCTCGACGTGCGGCACCTGGTCTTCACCGACCGGCACGAGCGAGCCGCGATACAGCAGGATGTCGGCCGCCATCAGCACCGGATAGCCGAGGAAGCCGTAGGTCGACAGATCCTTGTCCTTCAGCTTCTCCATCTGCTCCTTGTAGGTCGGCACGCGTTCGAGCCAGCCGAGCGGCGTGCTCATGCCGAGCAGCAGCGCGAGTTCGGCATGCTCCGGCACCTTGCTCTGGATGAACAGCGTGGCCTGCGCCGGATCGATGCCGGACGCGAGCCAGTCGATCAGCACGTCCCACACGTTCTTCTCGATGACCTCGGGAGTCTCGTAGTGCGTCGTCAGCGCATGCCAGTCGACGACGCAGAAGAAGCACGGGTACTCGGACTGCAGTTTCACCCAGTTTTTCAGCACGCCGTGGTAATGACCGAGGTGCAGCGACCCGGTGGGTCGCATGCCGGAGAAAATACGTTCAGGGAACATGATTGTCGTTAGAGAAGCGAAGCGAATGGGGACAGGATGGCGCTCAGGACGGCATAGCCGACGTTGACGAGCGGGCGCAGCCAGAAGTTCGTCAGTACGCCCGTCGCGACTAGCAGAAGGACGATGATGAAACCGTACGGCTCGATGCGCGACAGCGCGATCGATTGCTTCGTCGGCAGCAGCGCCGCCAGGATGCGGCCGCCGTCGAGCGGCGGCAACGGAAACAGGTTCAGCACGCCGAGCACGAGGTTCGCGCTGACGCCCGCAAACGCCATCCGCGTGAAGAACGGCTCGTCGATGCCGACGGCAGGCAGAACGAGGGTCAGCACGCCCCAGATCAGCGCCTGCACGAAGTTGCAGGCCGGCCCCGCGAGCGATACCCACAGGCTGCCCCAGCGCGGATTGCGCAGGTTGCCGAACGACACCGGCACCGGCTTCGCATAGCCGAACAGGAACGCGCCGCCCGTCAGGAAATACATCGCGAGCGGGATCGCGATCGTGCCGAGCGGATCGATGTGACGCATCGGGTTGAACGACACGCGCCCCATCATGTAGGCGGTGTTGTCGCCCAGCAGGCGGGCGGCGTAGCCGTGCGCGGCCTCGTGCAACGTGATCGCGAAGATCACGGGCAGCGCGTAGACAGCGATGGTCTGTATCAGGGAAGCATCCATATCGCGTTATTGTAACAAGCGCACTCGCGCAAAAAATGGAACGGCGCGCTTACGCCGCCGAGAGTCCGAACGGTTCGAGCGCGCCACGCCCCGCACGCACGAGCTCGGGTTCGTCGCCAGTCAGGTCGATCACCGTCGACGGCTCGCGCGGGCATGCGCCGCCGTCGATCACGAGGTCGACCTGTTTCTCGAGCCGCATGCGGATTTCTTCGGGATCGTTGAGCGGCTCGTCGTCCGGCGGCAGGATCAGCGTCGTGCCGAGCAGCGGCTGGCCGAGCGATTCGAGCAACGCGAGCGTAATCGCGTGATCGGGCACGCGCAGCCCGATCGTCTTGCGCGACGGGTGCGACAGCCGGCGCGGCACTTCCTTCGTGGCCTGCAGGATGAAGACGTACGGGCCCGGCGTCACCGACTTGATCTGCCGGTACTGGCGGTTGTCGACCATCGCGAAGTTGGCGAGCTCCGACAGGTCGCGCACGAGCAGCGACAGGTGCTGCCTCTCGTCGAGGCCGCGAATCCGGCGCACGCGCTCGACCGCGTCCTTGTCGTCGAGATGGCAAGCGAGCGCATAGCTCGAATCGGTCGGCATCGCGATCACGCCGCCCTTGCTGACGATTTCCACGGCCTGCTTGATCAGGCGCGGCTGCGGATTATCCGGATGAATCCTGAAGAACTGGGACATGGGGGTACGTAAAGGGGGAGAAGTCGGGTGCGCGCGGCCAACAGCAACGCGGGTGGCAGGCCGCCGCCCGGTGTCAGAGCCAGCGCTCCCAGACCGGCGTCAGGTCGGGCGGCAACGGCGGCAGGCTGCCGAGCTCGACACGGCCCTCGCCTGGCGCATGGAAATCCGAGCCGCGCGACGCTTCAAAGCCGAAGCGGCGTGCGACGTCCGCGTATTCGCGGTACTGGTCGGGTGTGTGGCTGCCCGTGACGACCTCGATCGCGCGGCCGCCCAGATCGATGAACTCGCCGAAGAACGCGTCGAATTCGACGGGCGTATAGCGGTAACGGCCCGGATGCGCGACCACGGCTTCGCCGCCGGCCGCCCGAATCCATGTGACGGCGTCGGGCAGCGTCGCCCAGCGGTGCGGGACGAACCCGGGCTTGCCGTCGCCGAGCATACGATCGAACACATCGGACGTCGACGTGGCGTGACCGTTCTCGACGAGAAAGCGGGCGAAGTGCGTGCGCGAGATCAGGTCGGGATTCGACACATACTTCAACGCGCCTTCGTACGCCCCGGGAATGCCGAGCGTGGCGAGCTGCTCGCCGATCGCTACCGCGCGCGCCGCACGGCCGTGGCGCGTGCGGTACAGGCCGTCGACCAGCACCGGATTCGCGGGGTCGACATTCAGGCCGACGATGTGCACGGTGCGCGACGCCCACGTGACCGAAATCTCGACGCCGCTCAGGTAGCGCATGCCGAGCGCTTCCGCTTCGCTGCGCGCCGCCGCCTGGCCGCCGATCTCGTCGTGGTCGGTCAACGCCCACAGGGTCACGCCGCCGGCATGGGCGCGGCGCGCGACGTCGGCAGGCGGCAGCAACCCGTCGGAAACATTCGAATGGCAGTGGAGATCGGCGTTCATTGTAGGCATGGCAGGTAAGGCTTCATTCTACTGCAACGCGGCAATGCGCCGCCCGCCTGCTCCGCCGCTGCCGCCGTGCGCTTACGCGCAGAACGCCTCGATCAGCGCCGCGATCTGCTCGGGCTGGTCGTGATGCACCATGTGGCCGGCATCTTCGACGAGCTTCTCGCGCCAGTCGGGGAACGCATTGAAACGGGCCTTGAATTCCGGCAGCGGGATGTCACCAGCGATATGTGCCAGCGTCGGCGAATTGACGGCCTCGACGTGCAGCACCTTCGCGCGTACCTGTGCCCAGGTGGCCATCACTTCGTCGAGCCGGTACAACTGCGGGCCCGGCATCTTGTGCGCGGGGTCGGCCAGCAGGTGGTAGAGGCCGTCGTCGCCGCGCTTCGACCAGTGCGCGGCGAGGAACGCCGCCCGGCGCGGGTCGAGGCGCGGATTGGTCTTGGTCAGGCGCGCCGCCACGTCGTCGAGTGACGCATAAGGACGCAGGGCCGGCGGTTCGCGCAACTCGTCGAGCCAGGCGCGCAGCCGGCGCGGCGCCTGTTCGGCCCGCGCGGGCGCCAGCCCGAAACCCTCGAGATCGACCACGCGCCGCACGCGCTCCGGCCGCGCGCCGGCATACAGGCACACGACGTTCGCGCCCATGCTGTGCCCGACCAGATTGACTTCGCCGGTCGGCGCATAGTGGTCGATGAGCGCATCGAGGTCGCCCAGGTATTCGTGGAACCAGTAGTGACCGCCGCCCTGCCGGGCGACCGGCCAGTCGGACAGCCCGAAACCGCGTGCATCGGGCGCGATCACCTGCCAGTCGCCCGCGAGTGCATCGACGACGAACTGGAACGACGCCGCGACGTCCATCCAGCCGTGCAGCATGAACAGCGTCGGCGCATCGGGCCGGCCCCAGCGCCGGACATGCAGCTGGACGCCGCGCACCGTGACGAAATCGGAAACAGAACTCGAGGCACTCATTGCAGCCGCCAGAAAAAAGAATGGTCGTTCGATTATAGCGGCGCCGCCTCCATTTCGGCGGCCGGCAGTCGAGTCCCCTCTCTAGCGGTGCGGCGGCTCGAAGGTCCGACGAAACGGCCGGGAAGCGCCATCAGCCGGGTGCGCGGGCCGGCCTGGCGGCAGGCGACACGCCGCTGGACACGATCCGGCTAACGCGCCGCGTTTCCGTCCGCGGCGTCCAGCGCGGCCAGTTCGTCGAGTTCGGCCTGCTCGAATCCGGCATCGCGACGCGCATCGAAATTGAACGGGCCGCGCAGCCGCGGCGCATGGTATTGCTCGGCGAGCTGACGATAGGCCGGCACCGGATCGCGGCCGGCTTCGTCGCACAGATGCCGGAACCAGCGGTTGCCGATCGCGACGTGACCGACCTCGTCGCGCAGGATCACGTCGAGGATCGCGGCCGACGCCTCGTCGCCCGCCTGCACGAGCCGCGCGCGGATCGGCGGCGAAGCATCGAGCCCGCGGGCCTCGAGCGTGCGCGGCACAAGCGCCATGCGCGCCAGCACATCGCCCTTGGTCCGTTCGCACATCTCCCACAGGCCGTTGTGCGCGGGAAAATCGCCGTACGCATGCCCGAATGCCGCCAGCCGGTCGGACAGCAGCGTGAAGTGATAGGCCTCCTCGGCCGCGACCTTCAGCCAGTCCGCATAAAACGCATCCGGCAGGCCCGCGAACCGCCAGACCGCGTCGAGCGCCAGATTGATCGCATTGAATTCGATATGGGCAAGCGCGTGCAGCAGCACGGCGCGCCCTTCGGGCGAACGCATGCTGCGTCGCTCGAGCTGGCGCGGCTCGACGAGCGGCGGCCGCGCCGGGCGCCCGGGCAGATCGGCCGGCTCGGGCAATGCGAGCGACGGGGCGATCGCCGCCTGCCCGGCCAGCAGTGCATCGTGGAGCGCGCGCACCTGTGCGGCCTTGGTCGCGGGCTCGGCGTCACGCAGCGCGGCAAGCGCGGCGCGACGCACGCAGGCACGCGCGTTACCGGAAGAAGAAGACTCCATGCTCATAAACGGGGACACCCTGCGCGCGCATCGCGGGAGCGCATGCACGCGACGGTTTACAATAGGCGATTGTTCCGCGGCGCATGCGAATGCGCCGGGGAAACCAGACGCGCCATTCTACCGGCGCCCTTCATCGAAGAGACAAGGAGACTCCGTGACGATCTACAAGCTGGGCGATACGGCCCCGACGATCCACGAAAGCGTATTCGTCGCCGATACGGCGGCCATCATCGGCAAGGTCGTGCTCGAGGAGAACGCGAGCGTCTGGTTCGGCGCGACGATTCGCGGCGACAACGAGACGATTAGCGTCGGTGCAGGCAGCAACGTCCAGGAAGGTGCGGTCCTGCACACGGATCCCGGCTTTCCGCTGACGATCGCCGACAACGTGACGATCGGGCACCAGGCCATGCTGCACGGCTGCACGATCGGCGAAGGCTCGCTGGTCGGTATCCAGGCGGTGGTCTTGAATGGAGCGGTGATCGGCCGCAACTGTCTGGTCGGTGCCGGCGCGGTCGTGACGGAAGGCAAGACGTTCCCGGACAACTCGCTGATTCTCGGCGCACCGGCGAAAGTCGTGCGCGAGCTGTCGGCGGAAGACATTGCGCGACTGCGCACGAACGCGAAGACCTACGTCGAGCGGCGTGCGCATTTCAAGGAGCAACTCGTGCGGATCGGGTGATTCGCACGGATTTCAAGGAAGAAGAGTGAGCGACCAGTTACAGAAATTCATGTTCAATGCGGCGCCCGTGCGCGGCGAGATCGTTTCGCTGCGCAATACGTGGCAGGAAGTGCTCTCCCGCCGCGACTACCCCGCCCCCGTGCGCACGGTGCTCGGCGAGATGATGGCCGCGTGCGCGCTGCTGTCCGCGAACCTGAAATTCAACGGCACCCTGATCATGCAGATCTTCGGCGACGGGCCGGTCCAGATGCTGGTCGTCCAGTGCGGTTCGGATCTGTCGATGCGGGCCACCGCGAAGTTCGCCGGCGAGGCCGCCCAGACGATCGGCGACGACACGCGCTTCGCGTCGCTCGTCAATGCGAGCGGTCACGGCCGCTGCGTGATCACGCTCGACCCGGCCGACAAGCTGCCGGGCCAGCAGCCATACCAGGGCATCGTGCCGCTGAACGGCGTCGACGGCCCGCTCGAATCCGTCTCGCAGGTGCTCGAGCACTACATGCATCACTCGGAGCAGCTCGACACGCGGATGTGGCTCGCGGCCGATCGCGACCGCGCGGTCGGGATGCTGCTGCAGAAGCTGCCGGGCGACGGCGGCATCGTGCCGCGTAACGCCGAAACCGATATCGATACGTGGGAGCGCGTCTGCACGCTAGGCGGCACGCTGTCCGCGCAGGAACTGCTTGAGGTCGAACCGGAAGTCGTGTTCCGCCGGCTATTCTGGCAGGAGAACGTGCAGCACTTCGAACCGGCCGGCACGCGCTTCCAGTGCTCGTGCTCGCGCGAGAAGGTCGGTGCGATGCTGCGCATGCTCGGCCGTGAAGAAGTCGACAGCGTGATCGTCGAGCGCGGCCACGTCGAGATCCATTGCGAGTTCTGCAATCAGCGCTATGAATTCGATCCGGTCGACGTTGCGCAGCTGTTCGCGGCACCCGGCGTCGAGACGGGCATCGCGCCCGCGACCGAGCAGCGCCACTGAGCAGGAGCCCGATGCCCGCCGTCCGGGCGCGGGCGCATAATCATGCACGAGCGTCGCACGCACGGCCCCGGCGCCGAAGTCGCGCACTTCGGCGCAAGCCGCTTCCCGTCGTCGGCGCGCTGCAGGAGAAACACATGAATCGCCCGCTTCATCGACCGTTTCGCACCATCGTCCTGACGAGCATTGCCGCCGGCACGCTCGCGCTTGCCGGCTGCGCGATGCCGCCGCCGACTTCCACGATCCTGAGCCGCCTGCCCGAACCCGCTGCATCGGGCGGCCAGCAGCCCGCACTGTCGAGCGCCGAACGCAAGCGCTATGACGAGATCGACCAGCAGGTGCTGCGCGAACAGAACAACGCGATGGCAGCCGAGGCCGCCGCGCGCGCGTGGGCCTATTACTCGCCGCCGCCCGTGACCGTCTACGGCGGGTATTACGGCGGATGGGGCAATCGCTGGGGCACGGGCATCAGCTACGGCTACCCGGGATGGTGGTGGTGAGCGTGCATCGCTCAGCCGATTGACTACCAGCAGGAAATAAAAAAGCGCGGCATTTCCCGCGCTTTTTCAATGGATTCGAGCCATCGTGCTCAGTGATGCGCGGCCTTGCCCTTGTCGCCGCCATGATGCCGCGACGGCTTCGCGATCGACTGCGGATTCGGCACGACACGCACCGGTGCCGCCGATACGGCACCGCGCGTCGACGTATTCGACGGCGTGTTGTTCAGCGGTGCGGCAGGCGCATTCGGCGACACGAACTGCACGAATACCTCGCCGTCCTTCACCATGCCCATCTCGTAGCGCGCGCGCTCTTCGATGGCCGCGGTGCCGCTCTGCAGATCCTGCACTTCGCCTGCGGTGCGCTCGTTGCGCAGCTTCTCGTCCGCGTTCTTCTGGAGCTGGTCGTCGAGCTGCTGACGCAATTCATGCACCCGCAGCCAGCCGCCGTGTCCCCACCATAGGGGGTACTGAATGAGCGCCAGCAAGGCAATCAGGACGACAGTTACAAGCCGCATGTAAGAACCGCAGATATAAGAAGCGCCGCTCCGCGCACATGCACAGAGCGGCGTCGATATGACGAACCCGATAGTAGCGCGTTAGCGCAGGTTATAGAAAGCCGATTTACCCGGGTAGCTTGCGATGTCGCCGAGATCTTCCTCGATGCGCAGCAGCTGGTTGTACTTCGAAATACGGTCGCTGCGCGACAGCGAACCCGTCTTGATCTGACCGGCGTTCAGGCCGACCGCGATGTCCGCGATCGTCGAATCTTCCGTTTCGCCCGAGCGGTGCGAGATCACGGCCGTGTAGCCTGCGCGCTTCGCCATTTCGATTGCCGCGAACGTTTCGGTCAGCGTACCGATCTGGTTGATCTTGATGAGGATCGAGTTCGCGATGCCCTTCTCGATGCCTTCCTTCAGGATGCGCGTGTTCGTGACGAACAGATCGTCGCCGACCAGCTGAACCTTCTTGCCGAGGCGATCGGTCAGCAGCTTCCAGCCTTCCCAGTCGCTTTCGTGCATGCCGTCCTCGATCGACACGATCGGGAACTTGTCGGCGAGCGTCGCGAGGTAATCGGTGAATTCGGCCGACGACAGTTGCAGGCCTTCGCCCGCGAGCTGGTACTTGCCGTCGTGGTAGAACTCGGATGCCGCGCAGTCGAGCGCGAGCAGCACGTCTTCGCCTGCACGGTAGCCGGCCTTCTCGATCGCCTGCAGGATCGTCGACAGGCACTCGTCGTTGCTGCCGAAGTTCGGCGCGAAGCCGCCTTCGTCGCCGACTGCCGTGCTCATGCCGCGGTCGCTCAGGATCTTCTTCAGTGCGTGGAATACTTCAGCGCCGCAACGCAGGGCCTCACGGAACGTCGGCTGGCTCACCGGGACGATCATGAATTCCTGGATGTCGAGGCTGTTGTTCGCGTGCGCGCCGCCGTTGACGATGTTCATCATCGGCACCGGCAGTTGCATTGCGCCCGAGCCGCCGAAGTAGCGGTACAGCGGCAGGCCTGCCTCTTCGGCGGCTGCCTTCGCGACGGCCATCGACACGGCCAGCATCGCGTTCGCGCCGAGGCGCGACTTGTTGTCGGTGCCGTCCAGCTCGAGCAGCGTCTTGTCGAGGAACGCCTGTTCCGACGCGTCGAGGCCCATGATGGCTTCGGAGATTTCGGTGTTGATATGCTCGACTGCCTTCAGCACACCCTTGCCGTTGTAGCGGCCGGCTTCGCCGTCGCGCAGTTCGATCGCTTCACGCGAGCCGGTGGACGCGCCCGACGGCACCGCCGCGCGGCCCATCGTGCCCGATTCGAGCAGCACGTCGCATTCGACGGTGGGGTTGCCGCGCGAATCCAGAATCTCGCGGCCGATGATATCTACGATTGCACTCATGGGTTTCCTCTGAGAATGACGATGGATTCTTCAAACTGCAACGGCGCGCGCGCCTGAACCGCTTTCGCTACTGACGCGCGAAGCCGTCGCAAGGTTCATTCGATCTTTAATTGAAATCGTTTTCCAGGAACGGATTGCGCTTCACCGCCTGGTCGAGCGTGACGAGGGTCTCCAGCAGCGCACCCATCCGGTTCAGCGGCACCGCGTTCGGGCCGTCCGACTTTGCTTCGGCCGGATTCGGGTGCGTCTCCATGAACAGGCCCGCGACGCCCGTCGCGACCGCCGCACGTGCGAGCACCGGCACGAATTCGCGCTGGCCGCCCGAGCTCGTGCCCTGCCCGCCCGGCAGCTGCACCGAGTGGGTCGCATCGAACACGACCGGAGCGCCCGTCTCGCGCATGATCGCGAGCGAACGCATGTCCGACACCAGATTGTTGTAGCCGAACGAGACACCGCGCTCGCACGCCATGAAGCGGTCTTCCGACAGCCCCGCTTCACGCGCCGCTTCGCGCGCCTTGTCGATCACGTTCTTCATGTCGTGCGGCGCGAGAAACTGGCCCTTCTTGATGTTGACGGGCTTGCCCGAGCGTGCGCACGCATGGATGAAATCGGTCTGGCGGCACAGGAAGGCCGGCGTCTGCAGCACGTCGACCACCGACGCGACCTGCTCGATCTCTTCGATCGAGTGCACGTCGGTCAACACCGGCAGGCCGAGCTGGCGCTTCACCTCGGAAAGAATCCGCAGGCCCTCGTCCATTCCAAGGCCCCGAAACGACTTGCCCGAGCTGCGGTTCGCCTTGTCATACGACGACTTGTAGATGAACGGAACGTTCAGCTTCGCGCAGATCTCCTTCAGGCGGCCTGCCGTGTCGATCGTCATTTGCTCCGATTCGACAACGCAGGTACCCGCGATCAGGAAGAAAGGCTGGTCGAGACCGACCTCGAAATCGCACAGCTTCATGCTTGCACTCCGCGCGCTTGCTTGTTGGCAAGCGCAGCTTCGACGAACGACTTGAAGAGGGGATGACCGTCACGCGGGGTGGACGTGAATTCCGGGTGGAACTGGACGCCGACGAACCACGGGTGCATCGAACGCGGCAATTCCATCATTTCCGGCAGATCCTCGCTCGGGGTACGGGCGCTGATGATAAGGCCGCCGGCTTCGAGCTGGGGCACGAAGCGGTTATTGACTTCATAACGGTGGCGATGGCGCTCGTTCACGTCCTTGCCATAGATTTCTTCCGCCATCGTGCCCGGCTTGATCGGGCAGCGCTGCGAACCCAGGCGCATCGTGCCGCCGAGATCGGATTCCTCGGTGCGCGTCTCGACCTTGCCGTCGCGGTCGTACCACTCGGTGATCAGCGCGACCACGCGTTCCGGCGTATCCGGTTCGAATTCCGTGCTGTTCGCCTGCTTCAGGCCGACGACGTCGCGCGCGAACTCGATCACCGCGAGCTGCATGCCGAGGCAGATGCCGAGATACGGCACCTTGGCTTCACGCGCATAGCGGATCGCAGCGATCTTGCCTTCCGTGCCGCGACGGCCGAAACCGCCCGGCACCAGCACGGCGTCGAGGTGCTTCAGGCTGTCGACACCGTTCGTCTCGATCTCTTCCGAGTCGATGTACTCGATGTTGACCTTGGTCGACGTGTGCAGCGATGCATGGCGCAGCGCTTCGATCAGCGACTTGTACGACTCGGTCAGGTCGACATACTTGCCGACCATGCCGATCGTCACTTCGTGCTTCGGGTTCTCGAGCTTCTCGACGAGCTCCGACCACATGGTCAGGTCGGCGTCCTTCGGCGACAGCTTCAGTTCCTCGCAAATGATGCGATCGAGGCCCTGGTCGTGCAGCATCTGCGGAATCTTGTAGATGCTGTCGGCGTCCCACACCGAGATCACGGCGTCTTCCGGCACGTTCGAGAACATCGAGATCTTCTTCGATTCGTCGTCCGGAATGCGGCGGTCCGCACGGCACAGCAGCACGTGCGGCAGAATGCCGATCTCGCGCAACTTCTGCACGCTGTGCTGGGTCGGCTTCGTCTTCAGCTCGCCGGCCGTCGCGACGTACGGCACCAGCGTCAGGTGCACGAAGCACGCGCTGTTGCGGCCGAGGCGCAGGCTCATCTGGCGCGCGGCTTCCAGGAACGGCAGCGATTCGATGTCGCCGACCGTGCCGCCGATCTCGACGATCGCGACGTCCGGCTCACCGCAGGTGGCCGACGCGGCCCCACGCTCGATGAACGCCTGGATTTCGTTCGTGATGTGCGGAATGACCTGCACGGTCTTGCCGAGATAGTCGCCGCGGCGTTCCTTGCGGATCACCGATTCGTAGATCTGGCCGGTCGTGAAGTTGTTGGCCTTGCGCATCTTCGTGCTGATGAAGCGCTCATAGTGGCCGAGGTCGAGGTCGGTCTCCGCTCCATCTTCCGTCACGAACACTTCCCCGTGCTGGAACGGGCTCATCGTGCCGGGGTCGACGTTGATGTAGGGATCGAGTTTGAGGAGGGTGACTTTCAGACCGCGCGATTCAAGGATCGCGGCGAGGGAAGCGGCGGCAATACCCTTGCCAAGGGAAGAAACTACGCCGCCGGTGACGAAAACATATTTGGTCATCGCTGGATGCTCGCGGGAAAAACGGATTATACCGTAAAGCCCGCCCTTCTCTCAGCAATTGACTCGATGATCGCGCCCTTTCCCGCCCACCCGAACCGGCCGTGCGCGCCGGGGCCAAGCCGCCCGCCGGCCGGTGCAACCGTGCGTGCCGGGGCGCGCGCCCGGCCGCCGCATCGCGCGTCAGGCGCGCTTCGCGAGCGGGGTGGCGCCCTGTGACACTTCACCCTCGACCGCCTTCAGCGAATTCAGCATCCGCTGCAATGCGCGGGCGGTCTCGAGCGGCCGCTCCATCGGGAACAGGTGACTGCCTTCCAGCCATTCGACGCGGCCGCGCGCCGCGCGGCGCGTCGCATCGAGCCCGACCTGGCGCACCTCGCGCGACCGCGTGCCGGCGAGAAAACCGAGCGGCACCGGCGCGCCGCGCGCGAGCCGCGGGCCGAGCGTGTGCGGCAGCGTCCGGTAGATCAGGTATTCGACCTGCCGGTCGAACGCGAGCGCCCGCTCGCCGTCGGCGCCGGCTTGAGGAATCCCGTAGTCGATGTAGTCGGCCAGCATCCGTTCGTCCCAACGCGCGAACGCCGGTTTCTCGCGGAAGTGCCGCCAGGCTTCGTCGCGGCTCGCCCAGCGCGTGCGCCGGTTGCGCGTCGCGGCCGCCGGCGACAGCCGCTCGTCGAGCCCCGCCCACTGGCTCGCACGCAATGCGCCGGCGCGCCAGCCCGCGATGATCGGCGAATCGATCATCACGACGCCGCGCACCCATTGCGGCTTCTTCAGCGCAGCCATCAGCGACAGGTAGCCGCCGAGCGAATGGCCGACGAGCCAGACGGGACGCTCGTAGCGGCTGCCGATGTCGTCGAGCAGTTGCTCGACGAGATGCGGCCAGTCGCGCGTCACCGGGTAGCGGCGGTCGTGGCCGATCCGTTCGATGTAGCGCAGCTCGTAGTCGTCGGCCAGTTCGGCGAAGATCGTCCTGTACGTCGACGCCGGAAAGCCGTTCGCATGCGAGAAATGGAGGATGTCCTTCAAACGCCGATGTCTCCTTTGTCGACCGGAGTGGTTGCTTGAGTGCCTACTCCGGTCTTATGCTTCGCTGTTGGCGGGAGTTGGCGCTTCAGCACTGACTCTCGCCCCCATGCTTCGCTGTCGGCCGGGGTTAGTGCTTTAGCGCTTACTCCGGTCTTATGCTTCGCGGCCTGCCGGGCCCATGCTTCGGCATCGTGCGCGGAGCCCTGGCCTCGTTTCCCGATACGCCGGCTCTCGCCGCGCTCACCGATCCATCCAGTACCGTCGCCGAACGTCACGATGACGCTCGAACGCAAACCCGCCGTCGGCCGGCGCGACGTCGAACCGCACCGCGCCATCTCGATCGGTGCGCGGCAACGGAATCCCGCGCGCCGCGTAACGGGCGAGAACCGTGCGGTGCGGATGCCCGAAACGATTGCGATAGCCTACAGGAAATACTGCGACGCGCGGCCCGACCGAATCGAGGAAAGGCTCGACCGACGACGTGCGGCTGCCGTGGTGCGGAACGACCAGGATCTGCGCGGCCAGCGCGTCGCGTGCGGCGTCCACGAGCTGGCGTTCGGCGCGTGCCTCGATGTCCCCCGTCAACAGCGCGGACGTGCCGCCCGCATCGATGCGCAGCACGCACGATTGCCCGTTCGACGCGCCCGTCCCCGGGCCGCCCGATGGCCAGAGCATCGTGAAGACGACGCCATCCCAGGTCCAGCGCTGCCCGGTCGCGCACGGCAGACGGTCGGCCACGCCGGCGGCCGCCGCCTCGCGCCACAGCCGGCTCTTCGGCGGGATGCCGGCCAGCAACTGGCGCACGTCGGCCGCCGCATAGACGGCCGGTGCGCCGCCCGCGTGATCGGCATCCGCGTGACTGAGCACGAGAGAATCGATCACCGCGATGCCGCGTGCCCGCAATGCCGGCGCGACGATCCGTGCGCCGGCATGAGTCGACTCCGCTCCCGGCCCGGCATCGAACAGCAAGGTTCGCCGCGCGGTCTCCACCAGCACCGACGCGCCCTGCCCGACGTCGAGCACGGTGAGCCGGAAGCCACCCGGCGGCGGCGCATCGGATGCCGGCGCGACGAGCGGCAGCCACGTGAGCGGCGCCGCCCAGCGCAACGGCCAGCCGCGCGGCATCAGCACCCATGCGACGCCCACGCACGCAAGCGCGAGTACCGGCCAGTCGGGCATGCGCAGCCAGAACACGCCGGCCGGCCAGTCGGCGAGGTGCCCGAGCAGCGTCATCATCGGTTCGAGCGCCGCATGCGCAAGCCGGAACGCGTACGCATCGAGCGGTGCGGGCAGCGCGATGCCGGTCAGCACGACCGGCGTGACGACCGAGCTGACCCAGGGAATCGCGAACGCATTGCCGAACGGTCCCGACAGGGACATCTGCGCGAACCATGCGGCCGTCAACGGCGCGAGACCGATCGTCACCGCGTACTGCACGCGCGTGGCCTCGGCGATACGGCGCCCGGCGCGTGCACCCCACGCACGCAATCGGCTCGACAAACCGGCCGCGCCGGCGTCCTCCTCGCTTTGCGCATCGGCCTCGCGCGCGGCCCGCCAGCCGGCGACGGCCAGCAGGATCACGGCAACCGCCCCGAACGACAACCAGAATCCGGCCGACAGCACGGCCCACGGGTCGGCAAGCAGCACGCCGCCGAGCGCCGTGCACAGCACTGCGGAAGCCGGTACGCTGCGCCCGGCCAGGTACGCGATGCCGCCGGCCGCGATCATCCACCACGCGCGCTGCGCCGGCACGTTGAAGCCGGCAAGCGCCGCGTAGCCGGCCGCGGCCGCCAGCGCGGCGAGCGCGGCCGCGTACGGTGCCGGCAGCACGAGGGTCGCGGCCCGTGCGCGCCAGCGCAGACGGCGCCAGACCATCGACACGAGCCCGCCCGCGATCGCGCCGACGAGCCCGACATGCAGACCCGAGATCGCGACCAGGTGGCTCGTGCCCGTGCTGCGCAGCACACGCCAGTCGTCGTCGCCAATGCCGGACTGATCGCCGATCGCGAGCGCGGCGACGATGCCGCGATGACCCGCGTCGTCTCCCAGCGTCTCGCCGATACGTGCGCGCAGCGCGTCGCGCAGCCGATCGATCGACGCACGCCATCCCGATGCGCACGCATCGAGCAATACCGCCCGCCGGGGCGCGCTGACATACCCGATCGCGCGAATGCCTGCGGCAAGCCACGCCGCCTCGCTGTCGCGCACGCCGGGATTGGCCTCGGCATGCGGGCGCTTCAGGCGCACGACGAAACGCCAGCGCTGTGCGGCGCGCAGATCGGGCAGCGCGTCGCGTGCCGCTCCTGCGCCATAGGCACGCCACGACAGCCTGATCAACGGCGGAAAGCGGGCCAGCCCCGCATCGTTCGACTCGACCGCGAACAGCAGCCGCGCGCCTGTCTCGTCGACCACGGGCAGCCCTCGAATCACGCCCGTGACGACGATGTCGCGCCCTTCCCACTCGACGGGCAGGCTGTCGGCCAACCGCCATTCGGCCCGCGCGGCCGCATAGCCGAACCCGACGACGCAGGCCGCGAGCGCGCACAGCATCCGTCCGAACGCGACGGTCGTACGCGTGCGCCGGCGGCGCATGCTCCACGCGCCCAGCACCACGCAGCCCGCGAGCACGGCCGCTCCGATCGTCCATGCGAGCGCACCCGGCAGCGCCGCCTGCCGCTGCAGTACGACCACGCCGAGCGCGAACGCGATCCACCACACGCGCATCGCCCCTCCTCGTCGACCCGGCACCGCCATAGAGAATACGGCGCCTTCCGGCAACGATTATGCGGACGAAAGTGCGAGTCGCGGCAACGCGACGAGCGCGTTAGCCGAAGTGGATAGGCCAAGTGAACTGGCGTCGATCCCGCGCAATTCGGCAAGCGCGTCGCCGATGCGCGGCACCTGGTCGGGCGAGTTGCGGGATTTGTAGGCCCATTCGGGCGCGATGTCGGGTGCGTCCGTCTCGACGACGATCGCCTCGAGCGGCAACTGCGCCGCGAGCCGGCGGATCTGCAGCGCACGCGTGAAGGTCACGTTGCCGCCGAAGCCGAGATGCAGCCCGTGCGCGAGATACGCTTCGGCCTGCTGGAAACTGCCGTTGAACGCATGCGCGATGCCGCGCCGCACGCCGAAACGGCGCAGCCCGGCGAGCACACGATCCTGCGACTTGCGCACATGGCACAGCACGGGCAAGTCGAATTCGCGCGCGAGCTTGAGTTGCCCCTGGTAAAAGAACTGCTGCCGGTCTTCGTCGAGCCCCGGCACGAAATAGTCGAGCCCGATCTCGCCGATCGCGACAAAGCGCGGATCGTCGAGGCTCGCCTCGATCTCCATGCGCAGCAGGTCGAGATCCTCGTCGCGTGCGCGTGGCGTATACATCGGATGGATGCCGAGCGCATAGGCCGCGCCCGGCGTGCGTTGCGCGAGCTCGCGCACCGTCGTGAAGTTGTCGCGCCCGACGCTCGGGATCACGATGCGCGACACGCCGGCCGCGCGCGCCGCGTGCGCGACCGCGTCGCGGTCGGCGTCGAACTCGGCGGCATCGAGATGGCAGTGCGTGTCGATCCACATGGCGGCAGTCCTGCGCCCTGGCGCCGCACGGGGACGAACCCGGCAGCCGGCCAAGCGCGTTCGCTTCTTACACCGGCAGCGCCGGCTCCTCGTGCAGCACGCCGTCGCGCAGCCGCATGATGCGGTCGCAGCGCGCGGCGAGATCGGGATCGTGCGTGACGATCACGAAGCTCGTTTCGAGCGTCTCGGACAGTTCGAGCATCAGGTTGAACACTGTATCGGCCGTCGTGCCGTCGAGGTTGCCGGTCGGCTCGTCGGCGAGCACGCACGCGGGCTTCGTGACCAGCGCGCGCGCGATCGCGACGCGTTGCCGCTCGCCGCCCGACAGCTCGCCCGGACGGTGCTTCGCACGCGGGCCGAGACCGACGCGCTCGAGCATCGCCTGGGCCTGCTCGCGTGCGTCCTCGGTCGTCATCCGGCGGATGCGCAGCGGCATCGCGACGTTGTCGAGCGCGGTGAACTCGGGGAGCAGGTGATGAAACTGGTACACGAAGCCGAGCGCACGGTTGCGCAGTTCGTTGCGCTCGCGCTCGGCAAGTTGCGTAAACGGCTTGCCGAGCAGCGACACCTCGCCCGCGCTCGGCTCGTCGAGCCCGCCCAGCACATGCAGCAGCGTGCTCTTGCCGGAACCCGACGCACCGACGACCGCGAGCTTCTCGCCGCGCCGTACCGTCAACTCGGTATTGTTGAGCACCTGCACGTTGAAGCCGCCCTGCACGAACGCCTTCGTGATCCCGCGCGCCTGAAGCACGTATTCCTGCATACCTGCCGAATCCTGTCTGTTGTGTTGTCGTGAATCCGCGAATGCGGTCGCGCGATCATTCATAGCGAAGCGCCTCCGCCGGCTTCACCTTCGCGCCGCGCCAGCTCGGATAGAGTGTCGCGACCGCCGACAGCGCGAACGCGATCAGCCCGATCCGGATCACGTCGCTCGCGACGAGTTCGGACGGCAGCTCGCTGATGAAGTACACGGACGGCGGCAGGAACTGCACGCCGAACAGATGCTCGATCATCGGGATCAGCCACGGGATGCTCCAGGCGATCAGGCAGCCGAGCGCGACGCCGGACGCCGTGCCGACGAAGCCGATCGTCACGCCCTGCACGACGAAGATCTTCATGATCGACCCCGGCTGCGCGCCGAGCGTGCGCAGGATCGCGATGTCGGCCTGCTTGTTGGTCACCGTCATCACGAGCGACGACACGAGGTTGAACGCGGCCACCGCGATGATCAGCGTGAGGATGATGAACATCATTCGCTTCTCGATCTGCACGGCCGAGAACCACGTCTTGTTCTGCTGCGTCCAGTCGCGGATGTACAGGCTGCCCGACAGCGTATGCGACAGCTCGACCGCAACCTGCGGCGCCTGCTGCATGTCCTTCAGCCGCAGCCGCACGCCGGTCGGCGCCGTCATCCGGAATAGTGCCTCGGCGTCGCGGATGTTGATCATCGCGAGCGTGCTGTCGTATTCGTAGTGGCCCGACTCGAACACGCCGACCACCGTGAACTGCTTCAGCCGCGGCATCATGCCGGCCGGCGTGATCGACCCTTCCGGCGCGACCAGCGTGACCTTGTCGCCGACCGTCACGCCGAGGTTGCCCGCGAGCGCATCGCCGAGCACGATGCCGAACTGGCCCGGCACGAGCGCGCCGAGCTGGCCCGCCTTCATGTCCTTGCCGATGTCCGACACCTGCGGCTCGAGCGTCGGCTCGACGCCGCGCAGCATCACGCCGCTCACCGCGTCCTGGCGGGTCAGCAGCGCCTGCGCGTCGACGTACGGCGCCGCGCCGATCACCGACGGATTGCGGCGCGCTTCCTGCGCGGTCAGTTGCCAGTCGGGCATCGAACCCGTCGGCGAGAACACCTCGACGTGCGCGAGCACCGACAGCATGCGGTCGCGCACTTCCTTCTGGAAGCCGTTCATTACCGACAGCACGACGATCAGCGCGGCGACGCCGAGCGCGATCCCGAGCATCGACACGAGCGCGATGAAGGAAATGAAGCCGTTACCGGTCGTGCGTTTGCCGGCGCGCGTGTAGCGCCAGCCGATCTGCCATTCGTACGGAAGTTTCAAGCGAATCCTTTCTGCTGGTTACGGCGGGGAGGCGCCCCGCAGCCGGACCGCCGCCCGGTGGCGGCCACCGGCCCGGGCACGGTCGAAAAACGGCCGCCGGACGCGAACGGGCCGTCAGCCGGCCCGATCACGCGCGCAGTTTGCCATACAATGCGCACCATCATGCACGACCGACGCCTCCATTTTCTCGTTCCGTTCGCGCTGCCGTCGGCGGCCGACGCGGCCTCGTCCCTGCACACGCTGGACAGCCCCGCGCTCGAAAAGTTGCTCGCCCGCGCGAGCCTCGTCGAGCGCGTGACCGGCGAGGACTTCCAGCGCACGCTGCCACACGAGCGCTGGCTGGCCCGCCAGTTCGGCGCAACCCACGGCAACGCCGCCGACGAGGCGCCGCTCGCGCCCTACATGCTGCTGGCGGACGGCGGCGACCCCGGCGCACACGCGTGGGCCTGCGTCGAGCCCGTCCACGTCGAAATCGCGCACGATCACCTGGTGCTCGTCGATCCGGCGGCCCTCGCGCTCGACGACGGAGACGCAGCCGCGCTGCTCGCGGTCGCGCGGCCGCTGATCGAGGAACTCGGCGTCCGGCTCGAGGCCCCGAACCCGTCACGCTGGTATCTGTCGAGCGAGCAGCTCGTCCGCCTCGCCGGCGCCGCGCCGCTGCGCGCGAGCGGCCGCAACATCGAGATCTGGCTGCCGCACGAGGCACATACGGGCGAGCGCTCGCGGATGTGGATGAAGCTGCAGAACGAAGTGCAGATGGCGTGGTTCCAGCACCCGGTCAACGAGGCCCGCGAGGCGCGTGGCCTGCCGGCCGTCAATTCGATCTGGTTCCATGCGCAAGGCACGCTGAAGCCGGTCGGCAAGCCGTTCGCGCGCGTGCTGTCGGCCTCGCCCTCGGCGCTCGGCCTCGCGCGCGCCGCGCACGCCGACGCCGGTGCGCCGCCTGCCGCGTTCGGCACGCTGCCCGCCGCCGATGGCGCGACGCTCGTCGAACTGCCGGCGCTGACCACCCCGTTCATCGCGCAGGACTGGGCGCGCTGGCACGACGGACTCGCCGCGCTCGAGCGCGACTGGTTCGCGCCGGCCCTCGCCGCACTGCAGAGCGGCGAGCTCGCGAGCGTCGATTTCACGCTGTGCGGCGACACGAGTTCCGTAACGCTGCACGCGACGCGCGGCGACCTGCGCAAGTTCTGGCGCCGCCGCGCGCTGGCCTCCCTGTTCGAATAACAAGCAGACCCCGTATGACCCGGATCGTTACCCGCCCCGTCGCGCCCGCCGACGCCGAAGTGCTCGCGCGCCACGGCCTGCATCCCGTCCTTGCGCGCCTGTACGCGTCGCGCGGCGTGCAGTCCCCCGCCGACATCGAGACCGCACTGGCGCGGCTCGTTCCGCCCACCGAGCTGAAAGGCTGCGCCGACGCGGCATCGCTGCTCGCCGATGCAATCGCCGACAAGCGGCGCCTGCTCGTCGTCGCCGACTACGACTGCGACGGCGCGACCGCCTGCGCGGTCGCGGTGCGCGGGCTGCGGATGTTCGGCGCGCAGATCGACTACCTGGTGCCGAACCGTTTCGAATACGGCTACGGCCTCACGCCCGAGATTGTCGAACTCGCCGCCGCGCGCAAGCCCGACCTGCTGATCACCGTCGACAACGGGATCGCGAGCGTCGCGGGCGTCGAAGCCGCGAACGCACGCGGCATCGACGTGCTCGTGACCGATCACCACCTGCCCGGCGACGCGCTGCCCGCCGCGCGCGCGATCGTCAACCCGAACCAGCCCGGCTGCGCGTTCCCGAGCAAGCACCTCGCCGGCGTCGGCGTGATGTTCTACGTGCTGCTCGCGCTGCGCGCCGAGCTGCGCCGCCGCGGCGCCTTCGCGAGCAAGGAAGCCGAGCCGCGCCTCGACGGCCTGCTCGATCTCGTCGCGCTCGGCACCGTCGCCGACGTCGTGCGGCTCGACGGCAACAACCGCGTGCTCGTCGCGCAGGGACTGCAGCGCATCCGCAACGGCCGCATGCAGCCGGGCGTCGCAGCGCTGTTCCGCGCCGCCGCGCGCGAGGCGCGCACGGCATCGGGCTTCGATCTCGGCTTCGGCCTCGGCCCGCGCCTGAACGCCGCCGGGCGGCTCTCCGACATGTCGCTCGGTATCGAGTGCCTGATCACCGACGACATCGGCCGCGCGTGGGATCTCGCGCAGCAGCTCGACGTGATGAACCGCGAACGCCGCGAGATCGAGGCCGGCATGCAGCAGCAGGCGCTCGCCGATCTCGCCGATGTCGATCCTGCCGACGCGTGCACGATCACCCTCTTCAACCCCGAGTGGCACCAGGGCGTGATCGGCATCGTCGCCGGCCGGCTCAAGGAAAAATTCCACCGCCCGTCGTTCACGTTCGCGCACGCGGACGAGGAGGGCAAGCGGGTAAAGGGTTCGGGCCGCTCGATTCCCGGTTTCCACCTGCGCGACGCGCTCGACCTCGTGTCGAAACGCGAGCCGGACCTGATCGTCGCGTTCGGCGGCCACGCGATGGCGGCCGGCCTCACGCTCGACACCGAGAACGTGCCACGCTTCGCGGCCGCGTTCGAGGCCGTGGCGCGCGAGTGGCTGTCCGACGATGCGCTTGCCCGCGTGATCGAGACCGACGGCGAACTCGAGGACGCGTACTTCACGCCGCAGTTCGTCGGGCTGCTCGACGAAGCCGTCTGGGGGCAGGGTTTTCCGGCCCCGCTTTTCTCGGGCGAATTCGACGTCGTGTCGCAGTCGCTCGTGAAGGAAAAGCACCTGAAGCTGCAGCTTGCACGCGGCCGGCAGCGCTTCAACGCGATCTGGTTCAACCACACGGAGCCGCTGCCGGAGAGCGCACTGGTCGCCTACCGCCTCGTCGCCGACACGTGGAACGGCGTCACGCGCGTCCAGCTGATCGTCGAACACGCAGCCGGCTGAGCGCGGGCCGCCCGGCCCGCGACGCCCGTCGACGCATGCGCACCGCGCCGGACGCCGCCGCGCGCGGGCAGGCACGGTTTGCGCCACCGGGCAACCCTGCCGATCGGCTATAATTCCGCTTTTTTACGAAGCAAGAATAGCGAGCGATCATGGAAGCGGAACGTCTCAACGCGATCGAAAGCTCCCTGCTCGACCTGCGCAACCGCGCAGGCGAGCTCCGGGGGTATCTTTGACTACGACGCCAAAGCTGCGCGTCTGACCGAAGTCAACAAGGAACTCGAAGACCCGAACGTCTGGAACGATTCGAAGAACGCCCAGGCGCTCGGTCGCGAGAAGAAGCTGCTCGAGGGCGTCGTCATGACGCTCACCGCGCTCGATAGCGACCTGCGCGACGCGCTCGACCTGTTCGAGCTGGCCCGCGAGGAAGGCGACGAGGACACCCTCGTCGCGTCGGAAGAAGACGCCGCGAAGCTCGAGGCACGCGTCGGCGACATCGAGTTCCGCCGGATGTTCTCGAACCCGGCCGACCCGAACAACTGCTTCATCGACATCCAGGCCGGCGCCGGCGGCACCGAGGCGTGCGACTGGGCGTCGATGCTGCTGCGCCAGTACCTGCGCTACTGCGAACGCAAGGGCTTCAAGGCCGAAGTGCTCGAAGAGTCCGACGGCGACGTCGCCGGCATCAAGAACGCGACGGTCAAGGTGTCGGGCGAATACGCATACGGCTTCCTGCGCACCGAAACGGGCATCCACCGCCTCGTGCGCAAGTCGCCGTTCGACTCGTCGGGCGGCCGCCACACGTCGTTCTCGTCGGTGTTCGTGTATCCGGAAATCGACGACTCGATCGAAGTCGAGATCAACCCGGCCGACCTGCGCATCGACACGTACCGCGCATCTGGCGCGGGCGGTCAGCACATCAACAAGACCGACTCCGCGGTGCGGATCACGCACATGCCGACCGGTATCGTCGTGCAGTGCCAGAACGACCGCTCGCAGCACCGCAACCGCGCCGAAGCGATGGCGATGCTGAAATCGCGCCTGTACGAAGTTGAAATGCGCAAGCGCCAGGCCGAACAGGACAAGCTCGAATCGAGCAAGACCGATGTGGGCTGGGGCCACCAGATCCGTTCGTACGTGCTCGATCAGAGCCGCGTGAAGGACCTGCGCACGAACGTCGAAATGAGCAACACGCGAGCCGTCCTCGACGGCGACCTCGACGACTTCATCAGCGCGAGCCTCAAACAGGGCGTGTAAGCGCCGCGGCGCGACCCTGCCGGGTCGCGCCCCCTTGCCCTTCCCGTTTGCGTTGCCGCACCACTCCGAATTCCGACCATCATGACCGAACCGACCCAAACGCAGCCCGCCGTCACCGCGGACGAAAACCAGATCATCGCCGAGCGCCGCGAGAAGCTGCGCGCCCTGCGCGAGCAAGGCGTCGCCTACCCGAACGATTTCCGCCCGACGCATCACGCAGCCGATCTGCAGACGACATTCGCCGACTCGGACAAGGCCGCGCTCGAAGCGAACCCGGTCGAGGTGTCGGTCGCCGGCCGCATGATGCTCAAGCGCGTGATGGGCAAGGCGAGCTTCGCGACGGTGCAGGACGGTTCGGGCCAGATCCAGTTCTTCGTGACGCCGAACGACGTCGGCGCGGAAACCTACGACGCATTCAAGAAGTGGGACCTCGGCGACATCGTGGCCGCGCGTGGCGTGCTGTTCCGCACCAACAAGGGCGAGTTGTCGGTCCAGTGCAAGGAACTGCGCCTGCTGTCGAAGGCGCTGCGCCCGCTGCCGGACAAGTTCCACGGCCTGTCGGACCAGGAAATGCGCTACCGCCAGCGCTATGTCGACCTGATCGTCACGCCGGAAACGCGCGACACGTTCCGCGCGCGCACCAAGACGATCGCGTCGATCCGCAAGTTCATGGATTCGGCCGACTTCATGGAAGTCGAGACGCCGATGCTGCACCCGATCCCGGGCGGCGCGGCCGCGAAGCCGTTCGTCACGCATCACAACGCGCTCGACATGCAGATGTTCCTGCGCATCGCGCCGGAGCTGTACCTGAAGCGCCTGATCGTCGGCGGCTTCGAACGCGTGTTCGAAATCAACCGCAACTTCCGGAATGAAGGCGTGTCGCCGCGTCACAACCCGGAATTCACGATGATGGAGTTCTACGCCGCGTACACCGACTATCGCTGGCTGATGGACTTCACCGAGCAACTGATCCGCCAGGCGGCGATCGATGCGCTCGGCACCGCGACGATCCAGTACCAGGGCCGTGAACTCGACCTCGCGAAGCCGTTCCACCGCCTGACGATCACGCAGGCGATCCAGAAGTACGCACCGGAGTACACCGACGGCCAGCTGTCGGACGACGCGTTCCTGCGCACCGAACTGAAGCGCTTCGGCGTCGACGTCTCGCAGCCGGCGTTCCTGAACGCGGGTATCGGCGCGCTGCAGCTCGCGCTGTTCGAGGAAACGGCCGAAGCGCAGCTGTGGGAGCCGACCTTCATCATCGACTATCCGGTCGAAGTGTCGCCGCTCGCACGCGCATCGGATACGGTGCCGGGCATCACCGAGCGTTTCGAGCTGTTCATGACCGGCCGCGAAATCGCGAACGGCTTCTCGGAGCTGAACGATCCGGAAGACCAGGCCGCGCGCTTCAAGAAGCAGGTCGAGCAGAAGGATGCGGGCGACGAGGAAGCGATGTTCTTCGACGCCGACTACATCCGCGCGCTCGAATACGGGATGCCTCCGACCGGCGGCTGCGGGATCGGCATCGACCGTCTCGTGATGCTGCTGACCGACAGCCCGACGATCCGCGACGTGCTGCTGTTCCCGCATCTGCGCCGCGAGGACTGATCGCTGCGCCCGCGTGTGCGCCGCGCCCTGCGGCGCGCACGCGTCAGCTTTGTAACGACGCGTAAATCCCGCCCGCCGGCGTCCGCCGGCTTTCGATCCTACCCCGTTTTATCCCCTCGTTGCGACGGCCTACCCCGGGTTTTCCCGGTAACGATCGCCCGCGCCCCGCTGCAATTCGTTACACCTTGATACGGCGCGCCCGTCGCCGCTCGACGACACTCCTTTTGCGTCACCACGCATGACCACGGGACCAGAACGAGGCACCGGAACGCCGAGTCTGCTCGACCCCGAAGCGTGGGATCCGGCCCGGCGCCGATGCGCCGATCCGAATCGACATCGGAGAAAAAAATGGACAACCAGAATCAGACCACGCCGCAAAAGCAACGCCTCCACCCGCTCATCGCCACCGCCGCCGGCGCCGTCATCGTCGCCAGCCTCGCGGCGACCGCCGCGATCACCGGTGTGTTCCCGAAGGCCAGCAGCAGCAACGAACAGAACGGCCAGACCCAGGCCGCGCTGATCGCATCGCAGCCGGCCGTCGATACGGCCGCGGCCGCGAGCGCCGCGCTGGCCGCGCAAGCCCAGCAGCAGGCAGCCGAACAGGCCGCCGCGCAGCAGAAGGCGCTTGCGCAGGCCGAACCGAAGCCCGCGCCGCGCCCGGCGACGACGCACCGCCGTCACACGTCGGCGCCGCAGCCGCCGCAATACGCGCAACAGCCGTCGGCGCCTGCCCAGGCGGCCTACTGCCAGAGCTGCGGCACGGTCGTCGCGATCACGCAGACGCGCACGCCGGGGCAGAGCTCCGGGATCGGCGCCGTTGGCGGCGCGGCTGCCGGCGGCCTGCTCGGCAACCAGTTCGGCCACGGCAACGGCCGCACCGCGATGACGATCATCGGCGCGCTGGGCGGCGGTCTCGCCGGCAACCAGGTCGAGAAGCAGGTACGCGCGGAAACCGATTATCAGGTGCAGGTACAGATGGAAAGCGGCGCGACGCGCACGTTCACGTACCACAACCCGCCGCCGTTCGGCCAGGGCCAGCGCGTGCGGATCGAGAACGGCACGCTGGTCGGCGCATAAGCGCCCGCTGCCCGCGCGTCGCACGGGCAAGCGACCTGAAAACGAAAACGGCTCGTGAGCGATCGCTCACGAGCCGTTTTCTCATTTGAGCCGGCGTGCGCCATGGCGGCACACGCCGCGCTCAATCTTCGTCGTCGAAGTCCGATTCGTCGATCCAGTGCGCCTGGATCGCTTCGAGGATCTTCTCGCCGGAATGCTTCGGATCGTCGTCGAAGCCGTCGAGCTCGAGCACCCACTGGCGCAGGTCGACGAAGTTGATCCGCTGCGGGTCGATGTCCGGGTGCTTGTCAGCCAGCGCAATGGCTATTTCACGCGAATCGGTCCATTTCATCGCCTGCCTCCGGTTCCGGTCAGTGGTTTTCCTTCGCGTGGTTGATCGAGTACTTCGGAATCTCGACCACCAGGTCCGAATCTTCCTTCACGATCGCCTGGCACGACAGGCGCGACGTCGGCTCGAGGCCCCACGCCTTGTCCAGCAGATCGTCCTCGTCCTCCTCGGACGGCGTCAGATCGTTAAAGCCCTCGCGGATCACCACGTGGCACGTCGTGCACGCGCACGACTTCTCGCATGCATGCTCGATCTCGATTCCGTGGTCGAGCAGGTTGTCGCAGATACTCTTGCCGGGCGTCGCGTCGATCACTGCGCCATCCGGGCACAGTTCGACGTGAGGCAGCACCACCAGTTGAGGCATGTCCGTTCCGTCAGTCAGGGTGCGGCGCCAGGCGCCGCACGGTTCATTATCGCGCGGGCCGTCGCCGGCCGATGCGCAGTTCGTGAGTTCAGATCTCGTCGAGCCGGCGGCCCGACAGCGCGCGCTTGATGCTCTTGTCCATCCGGCGCGCCGCGAATTCGTCGGTGCCGTCGGCCAGCGCCTTGGTCGCCGCTTCGATCGCGTTCGTATCGTCGCCTTGCGCGACCGCACGCAGCGCCGCGGCCAACGTGTCGACTTGCGTGCGCTCGTCCGTATCGAGCAGTTCGCCGTCGGCCGCCAGCGCAGCCTGCGTCGCCTCGAGCATCCGTTCGGCCTCGACCTGCGCTTCGCGCAGCGCACGTGCGCGCATGTCGATTTCGGCGGTCTTGAAGCTGTCCTCGAGCATCTTCGCGATGTCGTCGTCGGCAAGACCGTACGACGGCTTCACGACGACCGATGCCTCGACGCCCGACAGCTGTTCGCGGGCGAACACCGACAGCAGGCCGTCCGCGTCGACCTGGTACGTCACGCGAATGCGTGCGGCGCCGGCCGTCATCGGCGGAATGCCGCGCAGCTCGAAGCGCGCGAGCGACCGGCAATCGGCGACGAGTTCGCGCTCGCCCTGCACCACGTGGATCGCCATCGCGGTCTGGCCATCCTTGAAGGTCGTGAATTCCTGCGCGCGTGCGATCGGAATCGTCGAGTTGCGCGGAATGATCTTCTCGACGAGGCCGCCCATCGTCTCGACACCGAGCGACAGAGGAATCACGTCGAGCAGCAGCCAGTCGTCGCCGGTGCCGCGATTGCCCGCGAGCAGGTCGGCCTGGATCGCCGCGCCGAGCGCGACGACCTGGTCCGGATCGAGGTTCACGAGCGGCGGCTGGCCGAAATATTTCGCGACCGCATCGCGGATCACCGGCATGCGCGTCGCGCCGCCGACGAGCACGACACCCTTGATGTCGGCCGGCGTCACCTGCGCATCGCGCAGCGCCTTGCGGGTCGGCGTGAGCGTGCGCTGCACGAGCGGCTCGACGAGCGACGCGAACGTATCGTGGGAGATCGTCTGCACGAGATGCGCGCCCCCCGACAGCGTGACGTCGAGCGACGCCTGCGGGGCGGACGACAGCGCTTCCTTCAGCACGCGCACACGATCGAGCAGCAGGCGCACGTCCTCGGGCGCGAGCGTCCTCGCATCGATGCCGGCCTGCGCGAGCACGTGATCGAACAGCACATGGTCGAAATCGTCGCCGCCGAGCGCGGAATCGCCGCCCGCGGCCAGCACTTCGAACACGCCCTTCGTCAGCTTCAGGATCGACAGGTCGAACGTACCGCCGCCGAGGTCATAAACCGCGTAGAGGCCTTCGGCCCCGTTGTCGAGACCGTAGGCGATCGCCGCGGCGGTCGGTTCGTTCAGCAGGCGCAGCACGTTGAGGCCCGCGAGGCGCGCGGCATCCTTGGTCGCCTGGCGTTGCGCTTCATCGAAATACGCGGGCACCGTGATCACCGCGCCGACCAGGTCGTCGCCAAGCGAATCTTCCGCGCGATAGCGCAGCGTCGCGAGAATCTCGGCCGACACTTCGACCGGGCTCTTCACGCCGTCGATGGTGCGGATCTGCACCATGCCCGGCGCATCGACGAATTCGTACGGCGCGTTCGCCGCGCCTTCGACCTCGGCCTTGCCGCGGCCCATGAAGCGCTTGACCGACACGATCGTGTTGCGCGGATCGGTCGCGGCCTGCTCTTTCGCCTCATGGCCGATGCGGCGGCCGCCCTTCTCGAGATAGCGGACCACCGACGGCAGCAGCACGCGGCCCGCTTCGTCCGGCAGGACTTCGGGCACGCTGTTGCGCACTGCCGCGACGAGCGAATTCGTCGTGCCGAGATCGATCCCGACGGCGAGTCGCCGCTGATGCGGCGCCGGCGCCATGCCCGGTTCGGAAATTTGCAGTAAAGCCATCTTGGTTCGTTCGGGCGCTCGGCCCGTTTGCTGCGCGTGCCGCAAGGCACGCGGTTAAGTTTCGAGGCGCTCGATCTGCGCGCCCACTTCCGACGCGACCCGTTCGATGAACATCAGCTGGCGCACGGCCTCGGCGGCCGCCTGATCGGCGCCGCTGTCGAGCAGCGTGCCGAGGCGCTCCACGCGCACGCGCCGCTCTTCGCGCAACTCGGCGAGCAGCGCGTCGAGCGCATCGACGTTGCGGGCGGCCGCGGCATCCTCGATGCCCTCGCGCCACTCCATCTGCTGCATCAGGAACGCAGGCTCCATCGCGGTGTTGTTTTCCGCGCCGATATCGACGCCGCGCAGCGACAGCAGATACGACGCGCGCTTCAGCGGATCGCGCAGCGTGCGATACGCCTCGTTCGCGCGGGTTGCCCATTGCATCGCGATGCGCTTCTGCGCGTCGCCGGCCGCCGCGAAGCGGTCCGGATGCACCTGCGTCTGCACCGTCCGATAGGCGGCGTCGAGCGTCGTCTCGTCGAGCGCGAATTGCGCCGGCAGGTGAAACAGGTCGAAGTGGCTGTCTTTCAGCGAGACCATCGTCGCGTTCAATTCCGGTTCGTCGCACGGCAAACGCCGCACATTAAAAAGGCGGCCCGTGCCGCCTCTTGCCCGCATCGCGCGGAGATCCGCGTCGTCACACGCGGAACGATTCGCCGCAGCCGCACTCGTCCTTCACGTTCGGGTTATTGAACTTGAACCCCTCGTTCAGGCCTTCGCGTGCGAAGTCGAGCTCGGTGCCGTCGATGTAGGCCAGGCTCTTCGGATCGACGACGACCTTCACGCCATGGCTTTCGAACACCTGATCCTCGGGAGCCAGCTCGTCGACATACTCGAGCTTGTACGCGAGCCCCGAGCACCCGGTCGTGCGAACGCCAAGCCGCAGGCCCACACCCTTGCCGCGACGGACGAGGTATTTCTGGACGTGCTGTGCTGCTTTTTCGGTCAGTGTAATTGCCATGATGTCCTTGCCGCGACGCGCCACAGGGGCCCGCCGCGTTCCTTCACTCGCGTGCTCGATGCCGCTCAGGCCGCTGCCTGATCGCCTTCCTTGGTGTCGTGACGCTTCTTGTAGTCCGCCACGGCTGCCTTGATCGCATCTTCCGCGAGGATCGAGCAGTGAATCTTCACCGGCGGCAGCGCGAGTTCCTCGGCGATTTGCGTGTTCTTGATCGACAGTGCTTCGTCGAGCGTCTTGCCCTTCACCCACTCGGTGACGAGCGAGCTCGACGCGATCGCCGAACCGCAACCGTAGGTCTTGAACTTCGCGTCTTCGATCACGCCGTCCGCGCCGACGCGGATCTGCAGCTTCATCACGTCGCCGCAGGCCGGCGCGCCGACCATGCCCGTGCCGACCGTGTCGTCGTCCTTCGCGAACGAACCGACGTTGCGCGGGTTTTCGTAGTGATCCAGAACCTTGTTGCTGTAAGACATGACTCAGACTCCTTGACTCGTTACGTCTGCGTGCGCGAATCCGCCCGCGGGTATGTTCAATCCGGCGCTCAGTGTGCGGCCCATTCGATCGTCGACAGATCGATGCCTTCCTGGTGCATTTCCCAGAGCGGCGAGAGTTCGCGCAGCTTCGCGATCTTGCTGTTCAGCAGGTTGATCACGAAGTCGACTTCCTGCTCCGTCGTGAAGCGGCCGACCGTGAAGCGGATCGAGCTGTGTGCCAGCTCGTCGTTGCGGCCGAGTGCACGCAGCACGTACGACGGCTCCAGCGACGCCGACGTGCATGCGGAGCCCGACGACACCGCGACGTCCTTGATCGCCATGATCAGCGACTCGCCTTCGACGAAGTTGAAACTGATGTTGAGGTTGTGCGGGACACGGCGCTCCATGTCGCCGTTCACGTACGTTTCCTCGATCTGCGACAGGCCGCGCAGCAGCTTGTCGCGCAGCATGCGGACGCGCTCGTTTTCCGTCGCCATTTCTTCGCGCGCGATACGGAACGCTTCGCCCATGCCGACGATCTGGTGCGTCGCCAGCGTGCCCGAACGCATGCCGCGCTCGTGGCCGCCGCCGTGCATCTGCGCTTCGATGCGCACGCGCGGCTTGCGACGCACGTACAGTGCGCCGATGCCCTTCGGGCCGTAGGTCTTGTGCGCCGAGAACGACATCAGGTCGACCTTCAGCTTCGCGAGGTCGATCCCGACCTTGCCGGTCGACTGGGCGGCGTCGACGTGGAACACGATGCCCTTCTCGCGGCAGATTTCACCGATCGTCTCGATGTCCTGGATCACGCCGATCTCGTTGTTCACGTGCATCACGGACACGAGGATCGTGTCCGGGCGCAGCGCGGCCTTGAACACGTCGAGGTCGATCAGGCCGTCATCCTTCACGTCGAGGTAGGTGACTTCGAAACCGTCACGCTCGAGCTCGCGGCACGTGTCGAGTACGGCCTTGTGCTCGGTCTTCACCGTGACGATGTGCTTGCCCTTGCCCTTGTAGAAGTTCGCGGCGCCCTTGATCGCGAGGTTGTCCGATTCCGTTGCACCGGACGTCCAGATGATCTCGCGCGGATCCGCGTTCACGAGCGCGGCCACGTTCTCGCGCGCTTCCTCGACCGCACGCTCCGCGTCCCAGCCATACGCGTGGCTGCGCGACGCCGGGTTGCCGAACTGCTCGCGCAGGTACGGCACCATCTTGTCGACCACGCGCGGGTCGACCGGCGTCGTCGCGCTGTAATCCATATAGATGGGCAGGTGGAGAGTGTCTTGGGTCATCTGTCGCTCCGGGAATTCTGTGCAGGGACTATGTGCGTTATGGGGTATGGCGGCGCCTTCGCGCTCACGAACTCGCGATGTTGAACACCGAATTGGGGCCGAGCGGCATCGTGCGCACCGGTTCGGCCGGCGCGGCGACGGGCTCCGGCGTGCGCCGGTCGCGCAGCACCGCAGGGGCGCCCTCGCGAGCGCGCTGCTGATCGACGAGATCCTGCAGCGACACCGAATCGAGGTATTCGACCATCTTCTGGTTCAGCGTCGACCACAGCTCGTGCGTCATGCAATGGCCGTCGGGCTGCTTCGAGCCGTCGCACGTGCCTTTGCCGCCGCACTGCGTGGCGTCGAGCGGTTCATCGACCGCGATGATGATGTCGGCAACGGTGACGTCCTGCGCGCGACGCGCGAGGTTGTAGCCGCCGCCGGGGCCGCGCACGGATTCGACGATTTCATGCCTGCGCAGCTTGCCGAACAGCTGTTCGAGATACGAGAGCGAAATCCGCTGGCGCTGGCTGATGCCTGCAAGCGTCACCGGGCCCTGCTCCTGGCGCAGTGCCAAGTCAATCATCGCCGTGACGGCGAAACGGCCTTTGGTGGTGAGTCTCATGGTGTCTAGGGGACTGCAATCTTGACGATTTTGGTCAAGTATAAATATTTGACGATTTTAGTCAAGTATCCATGTCTTTGAAAGGGTATTCGCAGACCGCTGAATACCGCGCGATCAGCGCTCCGTGCGGGCCCGGAGCGTCTCCAGCAGGCCCGCGCACGCGCGCTCGACCTGATCGAGCACCTGCTCGAAGCCCTGCGCACCGCCGAAATAGGGATCGGCCACTTCGGTTTCGGTCGAATCCGGCGCGAATTCCATCAGCAGGCGCACTTTGTCTTGATACTGCGGCGGACAGCGGCGACGCAACTCCGCGAGATTCGCCTCGTCCATCGCGAGCAGCAGGTCGAAGCGCTCGAAATCTGCCGCGCTCACCTGTCGTGCGCGCAGCGCCGACAGGTCGTAGCCGCGGCCACGTGCGGCAGCCTGCGCACGCGTATCGGGTGACTCGCCGACGTGCCAGTCGCCCGTCCCGGCCGAATCGATCGCGATCCGGTCGGCCAGCGCGGCCGCGTCGACCTGGTGACGCATCACGCCTTCCGCGGTGGGCGAACGGCAGATGTTGCCGAGACAGACGAAGCAGATCGAAACGCGGGTCATCGCACTATCGCAAAGCCGCGGCAAGCCGCGTGGGAGAACAACGCGCCATTATACAAAGGCGGCCGAAATCGCGCCGCCGCGCAAAGCGACGGCGCCATGCGTTACAGCGCCTTCGGCGCGGCGAGCACGACGTCGCCGGATGCCGCCGGCAGCGGCGTCGCCGCGTCGCCGACCAGCCCGAACGACACCGCGCGCGCCAGCTCGGCGGAAGCCTGGTGAACCGCGAGCGGACCACGCGACGGCGCCTCGGCCATCGCATGCAGATAGGCAGCCGCGGCCAGCGGAACGACGATTGCCAGCGGCCAGTACATCGATATTGTCTTTTTCATGATGCGGACCTCCTTGACCCCGTACCCCGGAACCCAATTCCGGGGACTACAGACGGGATTCTATAGACCGCATCTATCGAGATAAATATGCAAATAGCGAACGCACTGTTGTCGCCGGATGAACAGTCGTCAGCCGAGGTGGCTTTGCGACGCCGCGTACAGTTCGCGGAACGTGCGCCCGGTCGGCGTCGGCATGTCGCGCGTGTCCATCCAGCCGCCCATCATCGGCAGGCGTCGCAGCGTGCCGCCGTTGCCGCCCAGCCGCTCGAGGATGCGTACCGCGAGCTTGGTCGTCAGCGCGTACAGCATCGGCCGCCGCGCGACGAAGCCCCACGCGGCGAGCGCCGCGCGCTCGCGCCACGGCCGCAGATGCCGCTCGACCTGCTTCTCGCGCAGCGTGCGCAACAGGTGCGACAGTGGAATCCCGGCCGGGCACACGCTGTCGCATTCCCCGCATAGGGTGGCCGCCTGCGGCAGGTCGAGCGAGCGATCGAGCCCGACGTAGCTCGGCGTCAGCACGGACCCCATCGGCCCCGGGTAGACCCAGCCGTACGCATGGCCGCCAACCTTCTGGTAAACCGGACAATGGTTCATGCATGCGCCGCAGCGGATGCAGCGCAGCATCGCCTGGAATTCGCCGCCGATCAGCCCGGTGCGGCCGCCGTCGACGAGCACCACGTAGTTGTGCTCGGGACCGTCCTCGTCGTCCGGCCCGCGCGGCCCGGTCAGCAGCGAGAAGTAGTTCGACGTCTTTTGCCCCGTCGCGGAGCGCGGCAGCAGGCGCATCGCGGTCGCGAGATCCTCGAGCGTCGGCAGCACCTTCTCGATGCCCGTCACCGCCACATGCACGCGCGGCATCACCGTGCACATCCCCTCGTTCCCTTCGTTCGTCACGATCGCGACCGAACCCGTCTCGGCGATCACGAAGTTGCCGCCCGTCACGCCCATGTCGGCCGACATGAAATGCGGGCGCAGCACCTCGCGCGCCTCGCGCGTCATGTCCGGAATTTCGGTGAGCCGCTCGCGATGGTGCGTGCGCGCGAACAGGTCGGCAATCTCGTCCTTGTCCTTGTGCACGACGGGCGCAATGATGTGGCTCGGCGGCTCGTTGTCATTGATCTGCAGTATGTATTCGCCGAGATCCGTCTCGATCGACTGCACGCCCATCTCCGCGAGCACCGCGTTCAGGCGCATTTCCTCGGACACCATCGACTTGGTCTTGATGACCTTCTTCACGTCGTGACGGCGCGCGATGTCGGCCACGAGCCGCGCGGCATCCGCGGTCGTTTCGGCGAACAGCACCGTCGTGCCGCGCCGCGTCGCCTCGCGCTCGAACGCCTCGAGCCACACGTCGAGGTTCTCCAGCGCGCGGTCGCGGCGGGTCTTCAGTGCGGCGCGCGTGGCCGGGAAGTCGATCGCGGTCATCGCGTCGGCGCGCGCGGACACGAATTTCGTCGACAGCTTCTTCAGGTTCTGCTGCAGGCGCTGGTCGGCGAGCTTCTGGCCGGCGCGCGCCTTGAAATGCATCGATTGGACTTGCATCGCGGTATCGGGGGAAAAGTGAGCGGAACCGGGCGTCAGACGTCGCCCGCCAGCACCTGCGCGACGTGCAGCACGCGCGTGTCGCGGTCGCCGGTGCGGCGCAACCGCCCTTCGATGTTCAGCATGCAGCCGAGATCGCCGAGCACGACGGCGCCCGTACCGGACGCGCGCACGTTCGCGCATTTCTCGTCCGCGATGGCCGCCGAAATGTCGCCGTACTTGATCGCGAACGTGCCGCCGAAGCCGCAACAGTGCTCGCAGTCCTTCATCTCGGTGACCGCGATGCCGCGCTGCGCGAGCAGCGCGCGCGGCTGCGCTTTCACGCCGAGCTCGCGCAGGCCCGAGCACGAATCGTGGTAGGTGACGGGCCCCGTGAATTCGCCCGGCGCGAGCGACACCTTCGCGACGTTCGCCAGGAAGTCGGTCAGTTCGTAGACCTTCTGCTGGAACCGCAGGTAGCGCCCCATCAATTCGGGGTCGTCGCGGAACAGGTCGCCGTAGTGCGCGCGGATCATCCCGCCGCACGAACCCGACGGCGCGACGACGTAATCGAACTGCTCGAACTCGCGCAGCGTCTTTTCCGCGAGATCGCGTGCGAGCGCGCGGTCGCCCGAGTTGTAGGCCGGCTGGCCGCAGCAAGTCTGCGCGGGCGGCACGATCACCTCGTAGCCGGCGTCGCGAATCAGCTTGAGCGCCGAAAAACCGATTTCGGGGCGCATCAGATCGACCAGGCAGGTCACGAACAAACCGACTCGCATACGTGCTCCTTCGAGAAAACGGCTCTCATTATCCGCCGTTTGGCCGGCAAGACCAACGCGGGCTTGCGCGCAAGCCCGCACTGCACGAAACGAGGACTTCCTCGAACGGCGTTCGCTTTTTTCACAATACGAGATACAATCGGCGCAACTCCGCTTGACGCGTCAACCGATTTCTCCCCCGACATGAGCCAACCCACCCCGGATTCAAAAACGTCGATCCAGGTGATCGAACGCATGATGCGGTTGCTGGACGCGCTCGCCGCGCACAGTGACCCTGTCAGCCTGAAGGAGCTTGCGCAGCGCACGGAGCTGCACCCGTCGACCGCGCACCGCATCCTCAACGACATGGTGACCTGCCGTCTCGTCGATCGCTCCGATCCCGGCACGTACCGCCTCGGCATGCGGCTGCTGGAGCTCGGCAACCTCGTGAAGGCGCGCCTGTCGGTACGCGACGCGGCGCTGATGCCGATGCGCGAGCTGCACCGTCTCACCGGGCAGACCGTGAACCTGTCGGTGCGCCAGGGCGATGAAATCGTCTACATCGAGCGGGCATATTCGGAGCGCTCGGGGATGCAGGTCGTCCGCGCGATCGGCGGCCGTGCGCCGCTGCACCTCACGTCGGTCGGCAAGCTGTTCCTCGCGGCAGACGAAACGTCGCGCGTACGCGCCTATGCGACGCGCACGGGGCTATCCGGCCACACGCAGAACAGCATCACCGACATCGCGAAGCTCGAGCGCGAGCTGACGATCGTCCGCCAGCAATCGTGCGCACGCGACAACGAGGAGCTGGAGCTCGGCGTGCGCTGTATCGCGGCCGGCATCTACGACGATTCGGGCAAGCTCGTCGCGGGCCTGTCGCTGTCGGCGCCGGCCGATCGTCTGCAGGATGCATGGCTCGGCCAGTTGAGCCGCACGGCCCTCACCATTTCGGAATCGCTCGGCTACCGGCCGGCGCCCGCGAAGGAGACGGACGGGCTGCAGCGGCAGGCGTAAACCGCTCCCGCGCTCCCAACGAAAAAGCCCCGCGATTGCGGGGCTTTTTTTGGCCGCCGGCGAGGCGGCGAACCGCCGCCCATGGTGCGATCAGGTCCCGCCGTTCGGCGTGTTGGCCGCCGTCAGGCGCTCGCCGCCGCCGGCATCGAGCCAGTTGCGCAGGCGCGCCGCATCGGCGAAGCGCGAATACTTGCCGAACGAATCAAGCAGCACCATCACCATCGGCTTGCCGTGAATCGTTGCCTGCATCACGAGACATTCGCCGGCTTCGTTGATGAAGCCCGTCTTCTGCAGACCGATGTCCCACGAGCCGTTGCCGCGGATCAGCGCGTTCGTGCTGTTGTAGACCAGGTTGCGCTTGCCCGTGTACACCTCGTAGGTGCGATCGGTCGAGAACTGGCGGATCATCGGGTACTGGTACGCCGCATTGACCATCTTCACGAGGTCGCGCGCGCTCGACACGTTCGAGCTCGACAGGCCCGTCGAATTCTCGAAGTGCGTATCGGTCATGCCGAGCGACTTCGCCTTCGCGTTCATCGCGGCGATGAACGCCGGACGGCCACCCGGGTAGTAGCGCGACAGCGCAGCGGCCGCACGGTTTTCCGACGCCATCAGCGCGATGTGCAGCATGTCTTCACGCGACAGCACCGAACCGACCGACAGGCGCGAGCCCGTGCCCTTCTCGTAGTCGCGGTCTTCGTCGGTGACTTCGATCTGGTCGGTCATCGGCGACTTCGAGTCGAGCACGACCATCGCCGTCATCAGCTTCGAGATCGACGCGATCGGCACGACGGCGTGCGAATTCTTGTCGAACAGCGGCTCGCCCGAGTTCTGGTCGACGACGTATGCAACGCTCGAACGCAGCGCGAGCGCGTCCGGCGTGTCGTGCAGGCCGAAAGCCTGGCCGACGGTCGGCCGGCGCGGCTGGAACGCGACCTTGCGAACTGCGCCGTGATGGCCGCCGTGCACGTTCGACGCGAGCGTCACGCGCTTGCGCGACGCCTTCGCGCGCGGCGCGTCGGCGGCCGCAACCTTCGCGGATTTGTCGGAGCTGGCCTTGGCCGACTTCTTCTTCGCGGACGAAGCAGGAGCGACAGCCTTTTTCTTGGCAGCTTGCTGGGTTTTCGCAGTGGCGGCAAAGGCGTCAGCAGGCGCGACGGACGCGGTGGTCGCCAGCAAGGCGACTGCGACCGACACAGCCGTGCCGAGCGTCATGCTCTGCAACAATCTGCGCGGTGAAAACGATTCGGCTTTCATTGGGGTCTGGACAAAGCGGGCGGGAGGTTTCCGCAAGTGTAGTTAAAGCTGAAAAAAAGAGCAATATTAGGCACTTACCGATCGTCGTTAAACCGGAATGTAAGGGTCGGCCAACCTCTGACCAATGAACCCTCCCGCTCCCATCGAAAAAATTCATGGGATGCGCTGCCCGACAGTACCCGTCTCCCGATTACACACGGTTAATTGAGATAACGTCACTTCGGAGGCGATTTAAAGCGGGGAAACTACGTATCCGGCGCTCGGGGTGCCAGGGGCGCCGGTCTCGGCCGCGGCGGCGGCATGTCGCCACGGTACGCGCATCGAAACGGCGCGTTTTCGACAGGAACAGAAGGATAACGTTCCACGGGCCTGTCAGGTTTACCTGTGCGTGATCATGGTGCGCCGCGCCTGCCCCGCCGCCGTGCGCACCATCTGGGATCACGCATGAAACCGATTCCGAGCGGGCACGATAACTTGTTGTTTTATCGATAATTTGTCGCGATTGTGCAACGCACAAAAAATACTTGACAATGGTTTTCTCTGCCCTAAAATAAGCCTCATTGCTGCGTTGCACAAAGCACGCGCATCCGAGGTTCCCCAGCGTAGTGCCCTTTATCCTGCGATCGACGCGATCGCTTTTCAGGAGCTTGACATGTCCTTGCTGACCCCCGAGCAAATCGCCGCCGCCCAGAAAGCCAACCTCGAAAGCCTGTTCGGTCTGACGACCAAGGCATTCGAAGGCGTCGAAAAGCTGATCGAACTCAACCTGCAGGTCGTGAAGTCGACGCTGGCCGAAGGCCAGGAAAACGCACAGCGCCTGCTGTCGGTGAAGGACGCACAGGAACTGATCGCGCTGCAAGCCAGCCTGTCGCAGCCGGTCGCGGAAAAAGTGCTGTCGTACGGCCGTCACCTGTATGAAATCGCATCGTCGACGCAAGCCGAGTTCGCGAAGGTTGCCGAAGCGCAATTCGAGGAGCAGAACAAGAAGGTCCAGGCGCTCGTCGACAACGTCGCGAAGAACGCCCCGGCTGGTTCGGAAACGGCTGTCGCTGCACTGAAGTCGGCTCTGAACGCTGCGAACACCACGTACGAAACGGTTCAGAAGGCAACGAAGCAAGCCGTCGAAATCGCTGAAACGAACTTCAACGCTGCTGCTGCCGTCGCAACGAAGGCTGCTACCGCCGCTGCGGCACGTCGTACCAGCAAGCCGGCCGCGTAAGCGCCCCCTGCTCCTGAAAGAGCCGCGCCCAGCGCGGCTTTTTCGTTGGTGATGCCGGAACACGCTGGAACCGGCACGTTGCCGACCGTTCTCGAACGGTCGTTTGAGCCCCAGCCGCATGCAATAGAAAACGCCGCCGCCCGGATTGCCCGGGAGGCGGCGTTTTTTCATGGCCGGCAGATTGCCGGCCGAGCCGGCCGCGTTACTTCTTGCGTTGCGGCGGCAGGTCCGTACAGACGCCTTCGTACAGCTCGGCGGCCATGCCGACCGATTCGCCGAGCGTCGGGTGCGGATGGATCGTCTTGCCGATGTCTTCCGCGTCCGCGCCCATCTCGACGGCGAGGCACACTTCGCTGATCAGGTCGCCCGCGTTCAGGCCGACGATCGCGCCGCCGATCACGCGATGGGTTTCCTCGTCGAAGATCAGCTTCGTGAAGCCTTCGTCACGGCCGTTCGCGATCGCGCGGCCCGATGCGGCCCACGGGAACACGGCCTTGCCATACTTGATGCCTTCGGCCTTGCACTGGTCTTCCGTCTTGCCGGCCCAGGCCACTTCCGGATCGGTGTACGCCACCGACGGGATCTGCAGTGCGTCGAAGTATGCCTTCTCGCCGTGTGCGGCTTCCGCTGCGACGTGGCCTTCATGCACGGCCTTGTGCGCGAGCATCGGCTGGCCGACGATATCGCCGATCGCGAAGATGTGCGGGACGTTCGTGCGCATCTGCTTGTCGACGTCGATGAAGCCTCGATCCGTGACCGCGACGCCGGCCTTGTCGGCGCCGATCTTCTTGCCGTTCGGGCTGCGGCCCACCGCGACGAGCACGAGGTCGTAGCGCTGCGCTTCCGCCGGCGCCTTCTCGCCCTCGAACTTCACGTAGATGCCGTCTTCCTTCGCTTCCGCGCCGACCGTCTTGGTCTTCAGCATCACGTTGCCGAAACGCTTCGCGTTGTACTTTTCCCAGACCTTCACGAGATCACGGTCCGCGCCCATCATCAGGCCGTCCATCATTTCGACGACGTCGATCTCGGCGCCGAGCGTCGAGTACACCGTTGCCATTTCGAGGCCGATGATGCCGCCGCCGATCACGAGCATGCGTTTCGGCAACTGGCGCAGTTCGAGTGCGCCGGTCGAATCGACGACGCGCGGGTCTTCCGGCATGAACGGCAGCTTCACGGCCTGCGAGCCCGCGGCGATGATCGCCTGCTTGAACTTCACGACCTTCTTGCCGTTTTCGCCCTGCACTTCCATGTGATACGGATCGACGAATGCGCCGACGCCCGTGACCACTTCGACCTTGCGTGCCTTCGCCATGCCGGCGAGGCCCGTCGTCAGCTTCTTGACGACGCCGCCCTTGAAGTCCCGCAGCTTGTCGAGATCGACTTCCGGCTTGCCGAACGTGATGCCGTGCGACGCGAGCGCCGCGGCTTCTTCGACGACGAGCGACGTATGCAGCAGCGCTTTCGACGGGATGCAGCCGACGTTCAGGCACACGCCGCCGAGCGTCGAGTAGCGTTCGACGAGCACCGTCTTCATGCCGAGATCGGCTGCGCGGAACGCGGCCGAGTAGCCACCGGGGCCGGCGCCGAGCACGAGCATGTCGCATTCGATGTCGGCGGCACCTGCGTAGCTGCCGGCTTGCGGCGCGGGCGCCGGAGCGGCTGCGGCCGGTGCCGGCGCAGCGGCTGCGGGCTTGGCAGCTTCGGGTGCTTTCGCGGGCGCGGCGGCGCCGGCCGTTGCTTCGACGATGGCGATGACGGTGCCTTGCGAGACTTTCTCGCCGGCTTTGACCTTGACTTCCTTGACGGTGCCGGCGACGTCGCTGGGCACTTCCATGGAGGCTTTGTCCGATTCGAGCGTGATGAGCGTCTGCTCTTTTTCGATCACGTCGCCCGGCTTCACATTGACTTCGATGACATCGACGCCGCTGAAATCGCCGATATCCGGAACCTTGACTTCGATGAGACTCATTACTGTCCCCTTCTTGATTAGCTGCAGACAGAGGGGGAGAAACCCGCGATGACCCTGTTACGGCCTGACAAAAGAACGCGAACCGGAGCAGAACCACCTTTGCTGTCCGCTCAAGGACTCGCCTTTCTTTTGGTTACTTTTCTTTGGAAGACAAAGAAAAGTGACCGCCGCCCCGCGCAGGGGCGACACTAGCAGACCGTCAAGAAAGCCAGTTCAACGACGAAGCGTGGATAACAGACAACATACCCACGCCCCCGCGAGCCACTCCCCGCTCATCAAAGAATGATGCGACGGAAATCCGCGAGCAACGCGCCGAGATACGCATTGAACCGCGCGGCTTCCGCGCCATCGATCACGCGATGGTCATACGACAGCGACAGCGGCAGCGTCAGACGCGGCACGAACTGCTTGCCGTCCCACACCGGCTTCATCTGGCCGCGCGACAACCCGAGAATCGCCACTTCCGGCGCGTTGATGATCGGCGTGAAGTTCGTGCCGCCGATCCCGCCGAGCGACGAGATCGAGAAGCAGCCGCCCTGCATCTGGTCCGGCTTCAGCTTGCCGTCGCGTGCGGCCTTCGACAGCTCGGCCATTTCCTTCGCGATATCGACGAGACCCTTCTTGTCCGCATCGCGGATCACCGGCACGACGAGACCGTTCGGCGTGTCCGCGGCAAAACCGATGTGGTAGTACTGCTTGAACACCAGGTTGTCGCCGTCGAGGCTCGCGTTGAAGGTCGGGAATTTCTTCAGCGCGGCGACCACCGCCTTGATCACGAACGCGAGCATCGTGAACTTCACGCCCGCCTTCTCGTGCTCCTTGTTCAGCTGCACGCGCAGTGCTTCGAGTTCGGTGATGTCCGCTTCGTCGTTGTTCGTGACGTGCGGGATCATTACCCAGTTGCGATGCAGGTTCGCGCCCGAGATCTTCTTGATGCGCGACAGCGGCTTCGCCTCGAACGGGCCGAACTTCGAGAAGTCGACCTTCGGCCACGGCAGCAGGTTCAGCTCGCCGCCGCCTGCCGGCGCGGCTGCCGCGGCCGGCGTTGCGCGCTGGCCCGTCATCACGCCCTTCACGAAGCCCGTGACGTCTTCCTTCGTAATGCGGCCCTTCGGGCCCGAACCCTGCACGCGTGCAACCTCGACGCCGAGTTCGCGCGCGAATTTGCGCACCGACGGCGATGCGTGGCTGGCGCGGTATTCGCCCGACGCGGCGGCCGGGGCCGGCGCAGCAGCAGCCGGTGCCGGCGCGGCCTTCGCGGGAGCAGCGGCGGGTGCCGGCGCCGGCGCGGCAGCGGCCGGAGCCGGTGCGCTCGCCTGCGGCGCGGCAGCCGCGCCTGCGGCTTCGAGCAGCACGATCAATGTGCCTTCCGACACCGAATCGCCCACCTTGACCTTGATGTCCTTCACGACGCCCGCGGCCGGGCTCGGCACGTCCATCGTCGCCTTGTCCGACTCGAGCGTGACGAGCGACTGCTCCTTCTCGACCGTGTCGCCGACCTTCACGCCGATCTCGATCACCGGCACATCCTTGTAGTCGCCGATGTCAGGGACCTTCACTTCGAGCGTGCCGCCGGCTGCAGCCGGTGCGGCCGCCGGTGCAGCAGCAGCGGCCGCCGGTGCCGGCGCTGCCGCCGGAGCCGGTGCGGGCGCGGCCGCGCCGTTCGCCTGCGCCGCTGCGGCGCCTTCGAGCAGGATGATCAGCGAGCCTTCCGACACGGAATCGCCCACCTTGACCTTGATTTCCTTCACGACGCCGCCCACCGGGCTCGGCACGTCCATCGTCGCCTTGTCCGATTCGAGCGTGACGAGCGACTGCTCCGGCTCGACGGTATCGCCGACCTTCACGCCGATCTCGATCACCGGCACATCCTTGTAATCGCCGATATCCGGCACCTTCACTTCGATCGCTTGACTCATCTGTTTCTGTCTCCATGGCCGCGCGCGCCCCTCGCTAAGGCGGCGCACGGCATCACACGGCGTGTGCGTTAAACGGTCATCGGGTTGGGCTTCGACGGATCGAGGTTGTACTTGGCGATCGCTTCCGCGACCACCTTGCGCTCGATCGTGCCCTCGTCGGCCAGCGCGTTGAGCGCGGCGACGGTGACCCAGTGACGGTCGACTTCGAAGAAGTGACGCAGCTTCTCGCGGGTATCCGAGCGGCCGAAGCCGTCCGTGCCCAGCACGACGAAGCGGCGATCGATCTGGCCGCGGATCTGGTCGACCAGCGCGCGGACGTAGTCGGTCGATGCGATGACCGGGCCCTGCGTGTCCTTCAGGCACTTCTGCACGTGCGACAGACGACGCTCTTCGGTCGGATGGAGCAGGTTCCAGCGTTCGACCTGGTGGCCTTCACGCGCCAGCTCGGTGAAGCTCGGCACGCTCCACAGGTCGGCGGCGACGCCCCAATCGTTCTTGAGCAGATCGGCGGCGGCAATCACTTCGTTGAAGATCGTGCCCGCGCCGAGCAGCTGGACGCGCGGCGCCTTCTTGTCGGCGTCGGCCTTCTTGAACGCGTACATGCCCTTGATGATGTCGGCCGCCACGTGCTCGCCCTGCGGAATCGCCGGGTGCTCGTAGTTCTCGTTCATCACCGTGATGTAGTAGTACACGTCTTCCTGGTCCTGCACCATGCGGCGCAGGCCGTCCTGGACGATCACCGCGAGTTCGTAGCCGAACGTCGGGTCGTAGCTCACGCAGTTCGGCACCGATGCCGCCCACAGGAGCGAGTGGCCGTCTTCGTGCTGCAGGCCTTCGCCGTTCAGCGTCGTGCGGCCCGCGGTACCGCCGAGCAGGAAGCCGCGCGAACGCATGTCGCCCGCGGCCCATGCCAGGTCGCCGATCCGCTGGAAGCCGAACATCGAATAGAAGATGTAGAACGGCACCATGATCTCGCCGTGCGTCGAGTACGACGTCGCCGCAGCGATCCAGTCGCACATGCCGCCCGCTTCGTTGATGCCTTCCTGCAGGATCTGGCCGGTTTCCGATTCCTTGTAGAACATCAGCTGGTCGGAATCTTCCGGCACGTACTTCTGGCCTTCCTGGTTCCAGATACCGATCTGGCGGAACAGGCCTTCCATGCCGAACGTACGCGATTCGTCCGGGACGATCGGCACGACGCGCTTGCCCAGCGCCTTGTCCTTCAGCAGGATGTTCAGGATCCGCACGAACGCCATCGTCGTCGAGATCTCGCGGCCTTCGCCCGTGCCCTTCAGCAGCGGCTCGAATGCATCGAGTGCCGGCACCGGCAGCGACGTCGCCTTCTCGCGGCGATGCGGCAGGTAGCCGCCGAGGTCCATGCGCTTCTGGCGCATGTATTCGAGCTCCTTCGAGCCTTCCTCGAACTTCAGGTACGGCACGTCGGCGATCTGCTCGTCGGTGATCGGCAGGCGGAACTGGTCACGGAACTTCTTCAGTTGCTCGACCGGCAGCTTCTTCTGCTGGTGCGTGATGTTCATCGCCTGGCCCGACTCGCCCATCCCGTAGCCCTTGATGGTCTTCGCGAGGATGACGGTCGGCGCGCCCTTCGTGTTCGTGGCTTCGTGGAAAGCCGCGTAGATCTTGTGCGGATCGTGGCCGCCGCGGTTCAGCGCCCAGATGTCGTCGTCCGACCAGTCGGCGACGAGTGCCTTCAGTTCAGGCGTGTTGAAGAAGTGCTCCCGCACGAACGCACCCGATTCCGACTTGTACGTCTGGTATTCGCCGTCGACCACTTCCATCATGCGGCGCATCAGCGCGCCCGTCTTGTCGCGCGCGAACAGCGCATCCCAGCGGCTGCCCCAGATGACCTTGATCACGTTCCAGCCGGCGCCGCGGAATTCCGATTCGAGTTCCTGGATGATCTTGCCGTTGCCGCGCACCGGGCCGTCGAGACGCTGCAGGTTGCAGTTGATCACGAACACGAGGTTGTCGAGCTTCTCGCGGCTCGCCATCCCGATCGCGCCGAGCGATTCCGGTTCGTCCGTCTCGCCGTCGCCGAGGAACGCCCACACCTTGCGGCCTTCCGTCTTCGCGATGCCGCGCGCCTGCAGGTACTTCATGAAGCGCGCCTGGTAGATCGCCATGATCGGGCCGAGGCCCATCGACACGGTCGGGAACTGCCAGAAGTCCGGCATCAGCCACGGGTGCGGGTACGACGAAATGCCGTTGCCGTCGACTTCCTGGCGGAAGTTGTCGAGCTGCTCTTCCTTCAGGCGGCCGAGCAGGAACGCGCGCGAGTACACGCCCGGCGACGAGTGGCCCTGCACGAACACGAGGTCGCCGCCGTGCTGGTCGGACGCCGCGTGCCAGAAGTGGTTGTAGCCGACGTCATAAAGCGTCGCGGCCGACGCGAACGATGCGATGTGGCCGCCGACGTTCGTATCCTTGCCTGCGCGCAGCACCATCGCCAGCGCATTCCAGCGCGTGTACGAACGGATGCGGTGCTCGATATCCTGATCGCCCGGAATCTTCGCCTGGGCTTCGACCGGAATCGTGTTGATGTACGGGGTATTCGCGGAAAACGGCAGGTGCTCGCCATGCATGCGTGCGAACTCGATCTGCTTTTCGATCAGGTAATGCGCGCGGCCGGTGCCCACGGAGGAGATCACGCCATCGAGCGACTCCAGCCACTCGACGGTTTCTTGCGGGTCGTCGTCACGTTCGGCGGCGACATATTTCATCACTTCGTTCGGTACAGCGGACATTCTCGTCTCCTGGGTCCTGGAATGTGAGGATCGCTCTCGTGCAGACGACGCGACGCGACCGGCTGCGGGCAAGCTCCGACGGATTGTAATGAGCGTGCGCGGGCGTGCGCAACAAAATTTTCGAATTGTGAGATCTTTTCTCGCAATGCGGAATATTGCTGCGCTGCACCCATATTCCGGGGCTCTCCGGCGCGTCTCCGCTGAACAAATCCGTTTCCGTTCAACATATCCGGTACAGGTTTTCCATGTATTGCGCTGCGCTACAATCCTGCCATGTTGACCGATCGGCTTTTCGCACGCTCGGCGCGACCGTCGGGCCCGCCGGCGGAGTCGCAGCCGTCCCGTTGGCACCACGGACCGTGGTGGTCCAATTCCTATTTGCTGACGCCACTGCTGTCGATCCTCGTGTTCCTGGTGGTGATGAGCCTCATCCTGTGGAGCCTCAATCGTCGCGAGCAGCAACAGCAGGAAGACACCCTCTTCCGTAACGTCGCGTGGGCGCAGCAGCAGATTCGCCTGTCGATGACGGGTGCGCAGGAACAGCTCCAGGCGCTGTCGCGCGATCTCGCAGCCGGCCGCCTCGATCAGAACGCGTTCCAGATGGCCGTCGCGGACGTGATGCAAACGCATCCGGAAATCCTCTACCTGAACTGGTACACGACGCCCGGCGTGCAGCGCTGGCCGACCGTGCATCCGCCGCTGCTCGGCCAGCGGCTCGCGAAGCCCGGCGATGCGCAGATGCAGGACGCCGTGCGCGGCGCCTACGACGAGGCGCGCAGCACGCGCCGCCAGGCCTATTCGCCGCTGCTCTACGACGACTTCGGCAACGGCTTCATCACGCTGCAGACACCCGTGATGCGCGGCGATCGCGAGTACCTCGGCTCGATCGCCGCGGTGTTCTCGGTCGAAGGCATCCTGAAGCACGATATCCCGCAGGAGCTGTCGTCGAAGTACAAGATCTCGATCACCGACGCGAACAACCGCGAACTGTCGTCCACGTCGACGCGCCCGCGCCTGCCGCGCGACTCGCACTACGACCTGCCGCTCGATCCGCCCGGCCAGGGGCTGACCGTGCGCGTGTACGCATTCCCGCAGCTCACGAACCTGACCAACAACACGCTCGTGTGGCTCGTCGCAGGCCTGTCGTGCTTCGTACTGTGGAGCCTCTGGAGCCTGTGGAAGCACACGCGCCAGCGCTTCGAGGCGCAGCAGGCGCTGTACGCGGAAGCGTTCTTCCGCCGCGCGATGGAAAATTCGGTGCTGATCGGCATGCGCGTGCTCGACATGCACGGCCGCATCACGCACGTGAACCCCGCGTTCTGCCGGATGACGGGCTGGGACGAAACGGACCTCGTCGGCAAGGTCGCGCCGTTCCCGTACTGGCCGCGCGACGCGTACCCGGAAATGCAGCGCCAGCTCGACATGACGCTGCGCGGCAAGGCGCCGAGCTCGGGCTTCGAGCTGCGCGTGCGGCGCAAGAACGGCACGCTGTTCCATGCGCGCCTGTACGTGTCGCCGCTGATCGACAGCTCGGGCCGCCAGACCGGCTGGATGTCGTCGATGACCGACATCACCGAGCCGAAGCGAGCGCGCGAGGAACTCGCGGCCGCGCACGAGCGCTTCACGACGGTGCTCGAAAGCCTCGACGCCGCGGTGTCGGTGCTGGCTGCCGACGAGGCCGAGCTGCTGTTCGCGAACCGCTACTACCGCCACCTGTTCGGGATTCGCCCGGACGGCCATCTCGAGCTGTCGGGCGGCGGCTTCGACCGTGCGCAGGCATCGTCCGACTCGATCGACATGGTCGACGCGTTCGCGGGCCTGCCGGCCGCCGCGCTGACGAGCAGCACCGCCGATGCGCAGGAGGTGTACGTCGAGAGCATCCAGAAGTGGTTCGAGGTGCGCCGCCAGTACATCCAGTGGGTGGACGGCCACCTCGCGCAGATGCAGATCGCGACCGACATCACGACCCGCAAGAAGGCGCAGGAACTCGCGCACCAGCAGGAAGAGAAGCTGCAGTTCACGAGCCGATTGATGACGATGGGTGAAATGGCGTCGTCGATTGCTCACGAATTGAACCAGCCGCTCGCCGCGATCAACAACTACTGCTCGGGCACGCTCGCACTCGTGAAGAGCGGCCGCGGCACGCCGGAGACGCTCCAGCCCGCGCTGGAAAAGACCGCGCAGCAAGCGTTGCGCGCGGGGATGATCGTCAAGCGGATCCGCGAATTCGTGAAACGCAGCGAGCCGAAGCGCCAGCCGGCGCGGGTCGCCGACATCGTCGCCGACGCGGTGGGGCTCGCCGAAATCGAGGCGAGGAAGCGCAGGATCCGGATCGTCACGGAAATCCTCGCAAGAATGCCTATTATTTATGTCGACCCCGTGCTGATCGAGCAGGTGCTCGTGAACCTGATGAAGAACGCGGCCGAAGCAATGGCCGACGTGAAGCCGGCGTCGGCGGACGGCGTGATCCGCGTCGTCGCCGACATCGAGGCGGGCTTCGTCGACATCCGCGTGATCGACCAGGGCCCGGGCGTCGACGAAGCGACCGCCGAGCGCCTGTTTGAACCGTTTTACAGCACCAAGTCCGATGGCATGGGCATGGGGCTGAATATCTGCCGTTCGATCATCGAATCGCATCGGGGGCGTCTGTGGGTGGTCAACAACGTCGAGCCGGATGGCCGCATATCCGGCGCAACGTTCCACTGCAGCTTGCCCATTGGGGAACCCGCTGATCTCGGCCAAGGGGGGCGCGAGGCATCGGCATCACATACCGTTACGGGAGAACTATGAATAGCCCTGTCACCACCACTCAGGAAACCGTCTTTGTCGTTGACGACGACGAGGCCGTACGGGACTCGCTGCGCTGGCTGCTGGAGGCGAACGGCTATCGCGTTCAATGCTTCTCGAGCGCCGAGCAATTCCTCGATGCCTACCAGCCAGCCCAGCAGGCCGGCCAGATCGCGTGCCTGATCCTCGACGTACGGATGTCGGGCATGAGCGGCCTCGAACTGCAGGAACGCCTGATCGCCGACAATGCCGCGCTGCCGATCATCTTCGTCACGGGTCACGGCGACGTACCGATGGCCGTCTCGACGATGAAAAAGGGTGCGATGGACTTTATCGAGAAACCGTTCGACGAAGCCGAGCTGCGCAAGCTCGTCGAGCGGATGCTCGACAAGGCCCGAAGCGAAAGCAAGAGCGTCCAGGAACAGCGTGCCGCGAGCGAACGCCTGTCGAAGCTGACCGCGCGCGAGCAGCAGGTGCTCGAACGGATCATCGCGGGCCGCCTGAACAAGCAGATCGCCGACGATCTCGGCATCAGCATCAAGACGGTCGAAGCGCACCGCGCGAACATCATGGAAAAGCTCAACGTCAACACGGTGGCCGACCTGCTGCGCCTCGCGCTGTCGAAGAAACAAGCCTGAGCGTTCGCGGGCCGCGGCGGCACTGCCCGCCCGGCCTGGCCGCCCCGCGCGATGCGGCCCACTCGCGCGGCGGCGGCCGTTCCTCCCGGCGCGCGAGCGCCGCGGTCATGACGCTTCCTGTTGATTTGCTGTCGGACGGCAGCAGGCGAACGGTATAATCGCGTGCTTTGCTGCGACGCTTCGGGCGCCGCACGATCGCATTCCAACTTCCCGGCAGGACCACCACCATGACAGCCCTCCTCATCGACGGCAACGCCCTTTCGAAGACCCTGCGCGCACAGGCCGCCGAACGCGCCGCCGCCCTGACCGCACGCGGCCACCAGCCCGGTCTCGCGGTGATCCTCGTCGGCGCCAACCCGGCAAGCGAAGTCTACGTGCGCAACAAGATCAAGGCGTGCGAGGACAACGGCTTCTTCTCGCTGAAGGATGCGTACCCGGACACGCTGTCGGAGGCGGACCTGCTCGCGCGCATCGACGAGTTGAACCGCGATCCGAAGATCCACGGCATCCTCGTCCAGCTGCCGCTGCCCAAGCACATCGACAGCCACAAGGTGCTCGAGGCGATCGCGCCGGAGAAGGACGTCGACGGCTTCCACGTCGCGAACGCCGGCGCGCTGATGACCGGCAAGCCGCTGTTCCGCCCGTGCACGCCGTACGGCGTGATGAAGATGTTCGAGGCACACGACATTGCGCTGCAGGGCGCGAACGCCGTCGTGATCGGCCGCTCGAACATCGTCGGCAAGCCGATGGCGATGATGCTGCTCGACGCCGGCGCGACCGTGACGATCTGCCACAGCAAGACGCGCGACCTCGCCGCGCACACGCGGCAGGCCGACGTCGTGGTCGCCGCCGTCGGCAAGCGCAACATCCTGACCGCCGACATGGTAAAGCCCGGCGCGACGGTGATCGACGTCGGCATGAACCGCGACGACGCCGGCAAGCTGTGCGGCGACGTCGATTTCGCGGGCGTGAAGGAAGTGGCCGGTCACATCACGCCGGTGCCGGGCGGTGTCGGCCCGATGACCATCACGATGCTGCTGATCAACACGATCGAAGCCGCCGAGCGCGCCGCCGACGCGGCCGCCTGAGCGCCTGCCCGTTCAGCCGGCGCGCGATTCCGCGCGCCGGTGCCTCGCCGGCCGCACCGCGCCGCGTCGGCCGCGCCGTCAGACGCCTCCGCCCCGCATTCGACCCCGCGTCAATCGCATCGTTAGAAACTAACGATTGGAAAGCGCGCGATGCGCCCCAATAATGTCGATATCGGGCGCCGCGTTGCCTTGCGCGCCTTACCCTTTTCACTCCGGTTCATCCGGCAACAGACAGGGAGTCTTATGTCCGCCAGCGCCAACACCAACCCGCTTCTCGATTTCTCGGGGCTGCCCCGCTTCGGCGAGATCCGCCCGGAACACGTGACGCCCGCGCTCGACACGCTGCTCGATGCCGCCAACCGCGCGGTCGAGACGGCAAGCGCGGCCGCGACGCCGGCAACCTGGGCGGAAGTCGTCGAGACGGTCGAGCGCGCAACGGAGCCGCTCGGTCGCGCGTGGGGCATCGTCGGCCACCTGAACGCGGTTGCCGATACCCCCGAACTGCGGGCCGCCTACGGCGAGAACCTGCCGCGCGTGACCGAATTCTGGTCGAGCGTCGGCCAGAACCTCGCGCTGTACGAGAAATACAAGGCGATCGCCGCGAGCGCCGAATACGCGACGCTGTCCACCGAACGCAAGAAGATCCTCGACAACGCGCTGCGCGATTTCCGCCTGTCGGGCGCCGAGCTGCCCGAGGACCAGAAACCGCGCTTCGCCGAACTGCAGGAACAGCAGGCCGCACTGTCGAAGGCATTCTCCGATCACGTGCTCGACGCAACCAACGCGTACGCGTATTTCGTGCAGGACGAGGCCGACCTGGCCGGCCTGCCCGGCGACGCGATCGAGGCCGCCCGCGAAGCCGCGCAAAAGGATGCCAAGGAAGGCTGGAAATTCACGCTGCACTTCCCGTCGTACTTCCCGGTGCTGCAATACGCCGACAACCGCGCACTGCGCGAGACGCTCTACCGCGCCTATGCGACGCGCGCGTCGGAACTCGGGCCGCAGTACGGCGACGGCAAGGCCGAATGGGACAACACGGCGATCGTCGCCGACGCGCTGAAGCTGCGCCGCGAAGAGGCGCTGATGCTCGGCTACCGCAACTTCGCCGAAGTGTCGCTCGCGCCGAAGATGGCCGAATCGCCGCAGCAGGTGATCGCGTTCCTCGAGGATCTCGCGACGCGCGCGCGCCCGCACGCGGACAAGGACTGGGACGAGCTGCGCACGTTCGCCGCGAAGGAACTCGGCCTCGCCGAACTCGCGCCGTGGGACGTCGCATTTGCGGCCGAGAAGCTGCGCCAGCAGCGCTACGCGTTCTCGGAAAACGAGGTCAAGCAGTACTTCCCCGAGCCGGCCGCGCTGAAGGGCCTGTTCACCGTCACCGAGACGCTGTTCGGCGTGCAGATCAAGCCGGACGACGCGCCGGTGTGGCACAAGGACGTGCGTTTCTTCCGCGTCGAGAACCGCGACGGCTCGCTCGTCGCGCAGTTCTATCTCGACCTGTACGCGCGCGAAGGCAAGCGCGGCGGCGCATGGATGGACGACGCGCGTTCGCGCGCGAAGCGCGGCGGCAGCGTGCAGACGCCGGTCGCCTATCTCACCTGCAACTTCTCGGCGCCGGTCGGCGGCAAGCCCGCCTGCTTCTCGCACGACGAAGTCATCACGCTGTTCCATGAATTCGGCCACGGGCTGCACCACATGCTCACGCGTGTCGACGAACTCGGCGTGTCGGGCATCAACGGTGTCGAATGGGATGCCGTCGAGCTGCCGTCGCAGTTCATGGAAAACTTCTGCTGGGAATGGGACGTGCTGTCGTCGATGTCGTCGCACGTCGACACGGGCGCCGCGTTGCCGCGCGAGCTGTTCGACAAGATGATCGCGGCAAAGAACTTCCAGAGCGGGCTCGGCACGCTGCGCCAGATCGTATTCTCGATGTTCGACATGCTGCTGCACGTCGACTTCGACCCGGCGGGCGCCACCGACGTGACCGCATTCGCGCGCGAGATCAACGAACGCTATCACGTGATCCCGCAAGCTCCGTTCTCGCGCTGGCCGAACACGTTCAGCCACATCTTCGCGGGCGGCTACGCGGCCGGCTACTACAGCTACAAGTGGGCCGAGGTGCTGTCGGCCGATGCGTACGCAGCGTTCGAGGAAGCGGCCGCCGCGAGCGGCAGCGTGCTCGACGCGGCGACCGGCACGCGCTATCGCCGCGAAATCCTCGAGGTCGGCGGCAGCCGCCCGGCGATGGATTCGTTCAAGGCATTCCGCGGCCGCGAGCCGCAGATCGATGCGCTGCTGCGCCACAACGGGATGGCTGCGCCCGCGCGCTGAGCGCCGCCCGGCCTTTTCGGCTGCATGCAAGCAAAGGCACCGCTTCGGCGGTGCCTTTTTTCATGGCGCGGGCGATTCGTCGTCGAACAGCGAGAACTGCCCGTGGCGCTCGGCCGTATCCTCGTCGATGCGTACGCCGACGCCGAGCAAGCGCACCGCCTGCGCACGCCGTTGCAGCCCCTTCGCGAGCAGCGTGACGGCCGTGTCCGCGTTCGTCGCATCGGCCACGCACTCGACCGTCGTGCGCTGGAAATCGGCGAAGCGGATCTTCACGTACAGCTTGCGGATCGACCGCGCGGCGCCCGCCCGTTCGATCCGCGCGTCGAGTTGCACGACGAGGCGGCGGATTTCCGCCGCGCACTGCTCAAGCGTCGTCAGGTCGGTCACGTAGGTCGTCTCGACGCTGACCGACTTGCGCTCCTGGTCGGCCTGCACTCGCCGCTCGTCGATCCCGCGCGACAGTTCGTACAACCGCCGCCCAAACGCGCCGAATTCGCGGTGCAGGTCGATCAGCGGCCAGTCGCGCAACTGCGCGCAGGTCTGGATGCCGAGCCGGTCGAGCCGCGTGGCCGTCACCTTGCCGACGCCGTGCAGCTTGCGCACCGGCAGCGCCGCGACGAACGCGTCGATCTCGTGCGGCCGCACGACGAACAACCCGTCGGGCTTGTTCCAGTCGGACGCGATCTTCGCGATGAACTTGTTCGGCGCGACCCCGGCCGACACGGTCACGCCGACCGTGTCGAACACGCGCTGGCGGATCTCCCGTGCAATCAGCGTCGCGCTACCCTGGCACCGCTCCGACCCGCTGACGTCGAGATACGCCTCGTCGAGCGACAGCGGCTCGACCTCGGGCGTGTAGTCGCGATAGATCGCCATGATCTGCCGCGACGCCGCGCGATACTTGTCCATCGCGGACGGCAGGATCAGCAGGTCCGGGCACTTGCGCATCGCCAGCGCCGACGACATCGCCGAATGCACGCCGTAGCGCCGCGCCTCGTAGTTGCAGGTCGCGATCACGCCACGCTGGTCGGGCCGGCCGCCGACCGCGAGCGGCCGGTTGCGCAGCGACGGGTCGTCGCGCATCTCGACCGACGCGTAGAAGCAGTCGCAGTCGCAGTGAATGATCTTGCGCATGCGCGGCAGCGCGTCGCCCGGCGGCGGCACGTGCGGATCGGCAGGCGGAATGATGGTCGGGTTCACGGTGCCGATACTGTACAAAAACACAGTGCCGGTTTCAACTGTCTCGTGCGGCCTCGCCAGGCGGCGCCGTACTGGCCCGCTTTGCGCGGATCGTACCGGCCGGGCGCGGACAGCGACGCCTATACTCGTCTGCCGCAATACATGAAACGCAAAGGTTACGGATGAAGACGATCGGACTGATCGGCGGGATGAGCTGGGAATCGTCGGCCGAATACTACCGGATGATCAATCGGCATTCGAAGGCGCTGCACGGCGGGCACCACAACGCGAAGAGCGTGCTGGTCACGGTCGATTTCGCCGAGATCGAAGCGCTGCAGCGCACGCACGACTGGGCCGCGCTCGGCGAGCGGATGGCCGGCGCCGCGCGGCAGCTCGAAGCGGCCGGCGCCGATCTCGTCGTGCTGACCACCAATACGATGCATCGCGTCTGCGATGCGATCGAAGCCGCGGTGACGCTGCCGTTCCTGCATATCGCCGATCCGACCGGCGACGCGCTGCGCGATGCCGGCGTCGAGCGCGTCGCGCTGCTGGGCACGCGCTACACGATGGAATTGCCGTTCTACGCTGAACGGCTGCGCGGCAAATTTGGGCTGGACGTGCTCGTGCCGGACGAACGCGGGCGCGACGACGTGCACCGGATCATCTACGACGAGCTGTGCCACGGCATCATCTCGCCGGAATCGCGCGCGACGTACGTGACGATCATCGAGGAACTGGCCCGGCGCGGCGCGCAGGCCGTGATCCTCGGCTGCACGGAAATCACGCTGCTGATCGGCGCGAACGACTCGCCGCTGCCCGTGTTCGATACGACCGCGCTGCACGCGAAGGCGGCGGTCGAGTGGGCGGCGCGCTGATCACAGCCGCGCGGAAAACAAAAAACCCGGCACGAGGCCGGGTTCTTGTCGACGAAGCGCGCATCGGTCATATGCGCTGCACATCGTCTGGTGTGCTTGGTTGCGGGGGTAGGATTTGAACCTACGACCTTCGGGTTATGAGCCCGACGAGCTGCCAGACTGCTCCACCCCGCGTCAGAGAAATAAATTATAGGGTGAGGGAGTACTCACGTCAATACTTTTGTCACAATTTCTTCTCGGCCCATCGAAACCGCCGCGCGCGGCGGCGCCCCGCACGATGCGCGCGTTCGCGCCGCGTGCTCGCGGTAAGATGGCGGCCTTCGCATTTACCCCGCACGCACACTCCCGTTCATGAAAATCGCCACCTGGAACGTCAACTCGCTCAACGTCCGCAAGCAGCATGTGCTCGACTGGCTCGCGCAAAGCGGAACCGACGTGCTGTGCCTGCAGGAACTGAAGCTGCCGGACGAGAAATTCCCGCGCGCCGACCTCGAGGCGGCCGGCTACCGCAGCTGGTTCACGGGCCAGAAAACCTACAATGGCGTCGCGATCCTCGCGCGCGACACGCTGCCGTTCGACGAGTCGGACGTGGTGCGCAACATCCCCGGCTTCGACGATCCGCAGCAGCGCGTGATTGCCGCGACGATCGACGGCGTGCGCATCGTGTCCGCGTATTTCCCGAACGGCCAGGCGCCCGACTCCGACAAGTTCGTCTACAAGATGCAATGGCTCGACGCGCTGCAGGCATGGCTGCGCACCGAGCTGCAGCGCTACCCGAAGCTCGCGCTGCTCGGCGACTACAACATCGCGCCGGAAGACCGCGACGTGCACGACCCCGCGAAATGGGAAGGCCAGAACCTCGTGTCGCCGCAGGAACGCGCACACTTCGCGCAACTGATCGAGCTCGGCTTCGTCGATGCGTTCCGCCGCTTCGAACAGCCGGAGAAGACCTTCACGTGGTGGGACTACCGGATGATGGCGTTCCGTCGCAACGCGGGGCTGCGCATCGACCACGTGCTGCTGTCGCCGGCGCTCGCGGAAACCTGCACGTCGTGCGAAGTCGATCGCACGCCGCGCACGTGGGAACAGCCGTCCGACCACACGCCCGTCGTCGCGGTCGTCGGCTGATCGCTCGGGCAGCCCGCGCGCGTTCAGCGACGTGCGGGCGCCGGCCCGAGATGAGCCCACAGGAACCCGAATTCCGCCGCATCGGCTTCCGCGCGTTCCAGATCGTCGGCGCTGCCGTGGCCGCCGTCGGTGTTCTCCCAGTACCACACCCGTTCATGACCGAGCGCATGCATGCGCGCAGCCATCTTGCGCGCATGCGCGGGATGCACGCGGTCGTCGCGCGTCGACGTCGTCAGCAGTAACGGCGGATACGCGACGCCGTCGCGCACGCGGTGATACGGCGAGTACGCGGCCAGCGCCGCGCCCTCGTGCGGATCGTCCGGGTCGCCATATTCGTCGAGCCATGCGGCGCCCGCATGCAGCTTCGGATAGCGCCGCATGTCGAGCAGCGGCACGCGGCAGAGCACCGCGCCGAACAGCTCCGGCCGCTGCACCATGCACGCGGCGACCAGCAGTCCGCCATTGCTGCCCCCCTCGATGCCGAGCTGCGCGGCGGTCGTCACGCCGGTCGCGGCCAGATCCTCGGCCACCGCGATGAAATCGTCGAACGAACGCTGGCGATGTTCGCGCTGCGCATCGACGTGCCAGCGCGGCCCGAACTCGCCGCCGCCACGGATATGCGCGAACGCCATCACGCCGCCGCGCTCGAGCCATCCGATACCGAACGCATCGCTGTAGCCCGGCAGGTTCGGAATCGCAAAACCGCCATAGCCCGACAGCAGGCACGGCCGCGCAACGCGGGCAGCGCCGTCGGCCACGTCGAGTGCATCGCGCGGCCCGATCAGCGTGTACGGCACCATCGTGCCATCTCGCGAACGCGCGCTCGCGCGACGCACGACGAGCCCGGCCGCGTCGAACTGCACCGGCGGCCGGTCGAGCAGCACGCGGCGCGACGGCGCATCGTCCGCGCGATCGGCAAGATCGGCCAGCCAGCATTCGGGCGGATCGAGATAGGTATCGACGTCCACGTAAATCTCGTCGTTCAGCGTCGCTTCGACGGGCTCGACGTCGATCTGCGCATCGCCCGGTCCCGGCCACTCGAACGGCCGGGCATCCCACGTCCACGTGCCGTCGTCGGCCTGGCTCGGCTGCCACAGCATCGTGCGGTTGTGCACGTCGTCGAGCCAGCTCGCGATCAGCGTCGTGCGCGTGTTCGTCCACGTGCACGCGGACGTCGACGGTTGTGGCGCGAACAGCGTCGTGAGTTCGCGCGACCCGGCCAGGAACGCCTGCTCGCGGATCGCGAGCAGCGAACCGCCCGCATGGCGCACGCCGTCGCAATCCCAGTCGAGACGCGGCTCCAGCACGAGCCAGCCTTCCCAGAACCCGACCTCGACATGGGGCGGTACGTCGTAGCGCGCCCACTCGCCCGTCTCGGTCAGCCGGTACGCATGCGCGTCGAAGAAATCGACGCTGCGCCACGCGACGTGGCGGTTGTCGATCGGATCGTAGCCCGCACCCGCGCTGATGTCGTCGGGTTCGCCACGGAAGACGACGGGCGCATCCGCGAGCGCCGTGCCGCGCACCCAACGCCGCGCTTCATACGGATAACCGGCCGCAGTCGCATGCGCTTCGCCGCGATCCCAGCTTACGTAGACGGTATCGCGGTCGATCCAGCCGACCGTGTGATGCCCCGGCTCGTCGATCGTGAAGCCGCCGTCGACGAAACGCCGTTCGACGAGATCGAATTCGCGCACGACGACCGCGTCGGCGCCGCCCGGCGACAGCGACAGCAGTGCGCGATCGCCGTCCGGATACAGGATCGAGTCCTGCTCGAACACCCACGACTCGCCCTCCTCCACACCGAGCGCGTCGACGTCGAGCAGCGTTTGCCACGCCGGTTTTCCCGCGCGCCAGTCGTCCCAGCGCGTGCGGCGCCACAGCCCTTTCGGATGGAGATCGTCCTGCCACAGGTCGTAGGCCCAGTCGCGCCAGCGGGTCGGAATCACCGGGCGCTCGCGCGGCAGGTACGCTTTGGCAAGGCGCGCCGTCAGCGCGCGATAGGCGTCGTCGTCACGCAGCGCGGCACGCGTGCGCGCATTCTGCTCGTCGACCCACGTGCGGGCGCGCTTGCTGTCGAGGGCTTCGAGGAAACGGAACGGGTCGGCCCCGGCGGGCCAGCGGAAGGAATCGGACATTGCGGATGGGCGGAATGGCAAGCTGCGTGCAAACCGCGATTATGTCCGATCGCGGCATGCGCGATACCCGCGCATGCCGCAAATCGTGCTCAGGGCTCCAGATGGAGTTCCTGGATCTTGCGCGTGATCGTGTTGCGGCCGATGCCGAGCCGTTCCGCGGCTTCGACCTTGCGGCCACGCGTGAAATCGAGCGCCTCGCGAATCACGGCCGCCTCGAAACGGCGTGCGAGTTCGTCCATCACGTCGGCCGAGTTCTCGCGCAACAGTCGTGCAACCTCGGTGCGCAGGCCATGCTCCCACAACGGATAGCCGGCCGGCGCGCTGCCGTTCGGCGCCGACGCGACAGGCGCTGGCACCGCCGGTGCCGCACCGATCGCCGGCGGCGAAAACGCCGTATCGCCACCACCGGCGTGCGCCTCCGCACCGTCGCCCGTCGCGGACACCGGCGCACCGGCCGGCACGAGGTCGGGCGGCAGGTCCTTGATCTCGACCGTTTGCGCGGGCGCCATCACCGTCAGCCAGTTCGCGAGATTCTCGAGCTGGCGCACGTTGCCGGGAAACGCCAGCGACGTGAGGTAAGCCAGCGCTTCGTCGGACACGCGCTTCGGCTCGACGCCGAGATCGCGCGCGCTCTTCTGCAGGAAGTGGCGCGTGAGCAGCGCGATGTCCTCGCTGCGTTCGCGCAGCGGCGGCAAGCGCAGCCGGATCACGTTGAGCCGGTGGTAAAGATCCTCGCGGAACAGCCCCTGCCGCACGCGCGATTCGAGATTCTGGTGCGTCGCGGCGATCACGCGCACGTTCGCGCGCAACGGGTTGTGCCCACCGACCCGATAGAACTGCCCGTCCGACAGCACGCGCAACAGGCGCGTCTGCAGGTCGAACGGCATGTCGCCGATTTCGTCGAGGAACAGCGTGCCGTTCTCGGCCTGCTCGAAGCGGCCCTGCCGCGTCGTCTGCGCGCCGGTGAACGCGCCGCGCTCGTGGCCGAACAGTTCGGATTCGAGCAGGTCCTTCGGAATCGCCGCGGTGTTCAGCGCGATGAACGGCCCGTTCGCACGCGGGCTGTGACGGTGCAGCGCACGCGCGACGAGCTCCTTGCCGGTGCCCGATTCGCCGGTGATCAGCACAGTCGCCGCCGAATGCGACAGGCGGCCGATCGCACGGAACATGTCCTGCATCGCGGGCGCCTGGCCGAGCATCTCGGGCGCCTCGGCCACGCGCTCGTCCAGCGGCGCGCCGCCGCGCAGGCTTTCCTCGACCGCGCGTCGGATCAGCTCGACCGCCTTGTCGACGTCGAACGGCTTCGCGAGATATTCGAACGCGCCGCCCTGGAACGCCGCAACAGCGCTGTCGAGATCGGAAAACGCCGTCATGATGATGACGGGCAGGCCCGGCAGGCGCTCGTGCATCGCCTGCAGCAACTCGAGGCCCGAGCCGCCCGGCATCCGGATGTCGGATACGAGCACCTGCGGTGTCTCGTGGTCGAGCGCGGCCAGCGCGTCACGCACGTTCGCGAAGCTCTTCGTCGCGAAGCTGTCGCGGGCGAGCGCCTTTTCGAGCACCCAGCGGATCGATTGGTCGTCGTCTACTATCCAGATCGGCTTCATAGGTCGGTCAGATATTGGTGAATCTGGTGAATCGCGCCATGCCGCCGCTCAATGGTCGAGCGGCAGCAGGATCTGAAATTCGGTACGTCCGGGCCGGCTTTCGACCTCGATCATCCCGTCGTGCTGCTGCACGAACGTCTGCGCGAGCGTCAGGCCGAGACCGCTGCCGTCGTCGCGCCCGGATACGAGCGGGTAGAAGATCCGGTCGCGGATTTCTTCCGGAATGCCGGGCCCGTTGTCGATCACGTGCAAGTCCAGTGCCAGCCGGTACAGGCGCTTCGCGATCGTCACCTTGCGCGCGATGCGCGTGCGCAGCTCGATCTTCGCGTCGCCCTGCGCAATCCGTTCGCGCAGCGCCTGCGCGGCGTTGCGCACGATGTTCAGCAGCGCCTGGATCAGTTGCTCCTTGTCGCCACGCAGGTCCGGCACGCTCACGTCGTAGTCGCGCTCGATCGTGAGCCCGCGCGGAAATTCCGCGAGCATCACCGCGCGCACGCGTTCGCATACTTCATGAATGTTCACGTCGCCGACGATGTGCGGATGCCGGTGCGGCTCCAGCAACCGGTCGACGAGCGTCTGCAGGCGATCGGACTCCTTGATGATCACCTGCGTGTATTCGCGCAACTCGCCACGCTCGCGCTCGCCGAGCTCGAATTCGAGCAACTGGGCTGCGCCGCGAATGCCGCCGAGCGGGTTCTTGATCTCGTGCGCGAGGTTGCGGATCAGTTGCTTGTTGACCGCGGTCAGGTCGTGGATGCGCTCCTCGCGATCGGTGCGCGACTGTCGCTCGTTCTCGAACAACTCGACGAGCACGAAATCGGGCGCGGTCTCGAGGAAGCCGACGATCGCATGCACATGCAGCGGTTCGCGGCCGGGCCGGTCGAGCACGGTATCGAGGTGCGTCGCGTGAAAGCGTTCCTCGCCGATCGCGGTGATCGTCGACGCAAGCTCGTTCGCATTCGGAAAAATCTCGCCCCACGGCCGCTGCGCGAGCTGCCGGCGCGAAATGTCGAGCATCGCCTCGGCAGACGGGTTCGCGAACGCGATCCGCAGCGTCTTGCGGTCGAGCACGATCACGACCGTCGGCAGCGCTTCCAGCCCCGCCAGCAGGCCCGAGCGTGCGAGCCGATCGTCGTCCGTCAGTCGCTCGGGCTGCCCCGTTTTCGCCTTGATCAGATTCTTCAGAACCATCTGCGTGCTTGTCGTGCCTCTACGGGCCAGAAAAGGAAAATCACCGGAACAAAAAAGGGACGGCTGGACGCCGCCCCTTTCAGACTCCGCCGTTCCCGCCGCAGGCCGCGCGACGGGAACGAACCGGCAAGACGGCGCTGAATCGCAGCGCCATCGCCGATTAGAGCGAGTAGTACATCTCGAACTCGATCGGGTGCGTCGTCATGCGGAACTTCGCCAGCTCCTGCTCCTTCAGCGCAAGGTACGCGTCCAGCATGCCGTCCGTGAACACGCCGCCGCGCGTCAGGAACTCGCGATCCTTGTCGAGTGCTTCGAGTGCCTGGTCGAGGCCCGCGCACACGGTCGGGATCTTTGCATCTTCTTCCGGCGGCAGGTCGTACAGGTTCTTGTCCGCTGCTTCGCCCGGATGGATCTTGTTCTGGATCCCGTCGAGGCCGGCCATCATCAGCGCCGTGAAGCACAGGTACGGGTTCGCCATCGGATCCGGGAAGCGCGTTTCGATGCGGCGGCCCTTCGGGTTCGACACGTGCGGAATGCGGATCGATGCCGAACGGTTGCGTGCCGAGTAGGCCAGCTTGACCGGTGCCTCGAAGTGCGGGACCAGACGCTTGTACGAGTTCGTCGTCGGGTTCGTGATCGCGTTCAGCGCACGGGCGTGCTTGATGATGCCGCCGATGTAGAACAGCGCCAGTTCCGACAGGCCGGCGTAGCCGTTGCCCGCGAACAGGTTCTGGCCGTCCTTCCAGATCGACTGGTGAACGTGCATGCCCGAACCGTTGTCGCCGACGACCGGCTTCGGCATGAACGTCGCCGTCTTGCCGTACGAGTGCGCGACGTTATGGATGATGTACTTCGACCATTGCGTCCAGTCGGCGCGCTGCACGAGCGTCGAGAACTTCGTGCCGATTTCGTTCTGGCCCTGGCCCGCCACTTCGTGGTGGTGCACTTCGACCGGGATGCCGAGCTGTTCGAGCAGCAGGCACATTTCCGAACGGATGTCCTGGAACGTGTCGACCGGCGCGACCGGGAAGTAGCCGCCCTTCGTGCCCGGACGGTGGCCCGTGTTGCCGCCTTCGAATTCCTTGCCTGCCGACCACGGCGCTTCTTCCGAGTTGATCTTCACGAAGCAGCCCGACATGTCCGTGTTCCACTGGACCGAGTCGAAAATGAAGAATTCCGGCTCCGGACCGAAGTACGCCGTGTCGCCGATGCCCGTGCTCTTCAGGTACGCTTCGCCGCGCTTCGCGAGCGAACGCGGATCGCGCTCGTAGCCCTTGCCGTCGGCCGGCTCGACCACGTCGCAGGTCAGGACCAGGGTCGACTCTTCATAGAACGGGTCGACGAATGCGGCGTTCGGATCCGGCATGAGCAGCATGTCCGACGCCTCGATGCCCTTCCAGCCCGCGATCGACGAGCCGTCGAATGCATGGCCGCTTTCGAACTTGTCTTCGTCAAACGCCGAAACCGGCACCGACACGTGCTGTTCCTTGCCGCGCGTATCCGTGAAGCGGAAATCGACAAACTTGACGTCCTCGTCCTTCACGAGCTGCATGACGTCGGCGACGGTTTTACTCATAACCTCTTCTCCTGATTGAACAATTCCGGCGGACTGGGAACCGCCTCGTTTATCGAGCTGATCGGGATCTTGCTTTGGCGCAGCGCGCCCCGATTCGACCGATTCCTATAAAGCAGCTTCCGTGCCACCTATGCGCAAGGTTGGCGCGAATCGCGCCAGCGCTCGTCTCGACGGGGCTGTGCTGCGCAATTCCGGGGCTCGGCTTCGCACCGCCTGCCAACCGAAGGCACCGCGATGGTGCAATCGCAGCAACGCGCCGCGCCCGCCGAATCATTCTGGTGCACACGTGCCATTCTGCACTTTTTTGGTGAACGAGTGTGAGGCGCGCGCACCGTACCGCACACGGCCATCCGTGCCGCGACGCCGCGCTAGAATGTTCGTTTGACCGATAGGAGACTCCCTGCCATGAGTACGCTCGACCAGCTTTATGCGAAGGCCGACGAACGCCGCGCACAAGCCGCGCTCAACTACGCCGGGGCGCTGCTGCCGGCCGAGGCCTTCGAACTGCTGCAGCTCGATCCGTCGGCGCGCCTCGTCGACGTGCGCACCCGCGCCGAACTCGACTGGATCGGCCGCCCGCTCGTCGGCGACGCTCAGTACCTGCACCTCGAATGGACGCGCTACCCGGGCGGCGTGCCGAACGCCGAATTCGTCAACGAACTGAAGGCAGCCCTCCCGGCCGATACGCCCATCCTGTTCCTGTGCCGCAGTGCCGCGCGCTCGAAGCTCGCCGCGGTCGCCGCCACGCAGGCCGGCTTCACGAAGGCGTTCGATCTGCTCGAAGGCTTCGAGGGCGCAAAGGACGCCGAAGGCCACCGCAAGACGGTCGACGGCTGGTGCTTCCGGAAACTGCCGTGGATCGGCGCCTGACGGCACGCCGCTCCCGCCGGTGACGACAACCCCATCGTCGGACCGGGCGATGACATGCCGATGACGGGCCGCGTTGCGCGGCCCGTGGCTTTTGTACGGCTGATCGAGTGGGCGCTCAGGCGCGCGGCGTATCGGGTTCGACGACGTCGCCGCCGAGCAGGTGCACGCCTTCGCGCAGTTTCACGTACGCGGCCGCGACCGCTTCCGGCTCGCCCTTCACGCCGAGGTCGATGTGACGGCGCGCATAGATCCCGCCGCGCTCCGCATCGCCGACGCTCGGCAGGCTGAACACGCGCACGCCCGGGAAATCGCGCTCGATGCGCTCCATCAGCGGCGTGAGCGTCGATTCCGGCAGCTCGAACACGTACAGCGAGCGCTCCGCGTGCGGCGTCGCGTGATGCAGGTGCGCGTACTTCGTATCGAGCACCCATTCGATCATCGGCCACGCCATCACCGGGAAGCCCGGCACGAAGTGCAGGTCGCCGACCGAGAAGCCGGGAATCCGGTTGTAGCCGTTCGGGATGATCGTCGCACCCGCCGGGAACACACCCATGTTGAAGCGGTGCTGGTTCTCCGGCGAATCGAAGTCGACCGGCGTGGCCGGATCGGTGTGCGTTTCGCGGATCCGTTCCGAAATCAGCACCTTCGCTTCCGGATGCAGCTCGAGCGGCACGCCGAGCGCGGCGGCCGCGCACTGGCGCGTGTGGTCGTCCGGCGTCGCGCCGATGCCGCCCGTCGAGAACACGATGTCGCCCGACGCGATCGCGCGTGCGAGGGTCGCCGTGATGCGCGCCGGATCGTCGCCGACGTATTCGGCCCAGTCGAGCGTGAGGCCGCGCGCGCCGAGCAACTCGATGACCTTCGCCAGATGCTTGTCCTGCCGGCGGCCCGAAAGGATTTCGTCGCCGATGATGATGATGCCGATGCTCATGCCTGCCCCATGTCGATTGCGGTGGCGCGCGAACTCGCACGCAGGTCCTCCAGCGCGCGCAGGCAGTAATGCCCGAACCACAGCGCCGAGAAGACGAGGATGAAAGCGTAAACCCAGATCATGGCCGCCGCGACGAATGGGAACAGCACCATCATCCAGACCGACGATACCCATACGAAGGTCGGCACGGTGCCGAGCAACCCGGTCGCGACGCCGATGCCGATCAGCGGCCAGCGGTGCTGCCGCACGAGCGCCCGGCGCTCGTCGCGGCTCGCGTGCAGCGCGAGCGCGTCGTAGGTCATCACGCGGTACGTGAGCCAGCCCCAGATCACGGGCGGCAGCAGCGCGAAGAACGGCGGGATCAGCCACAGCGGGATCGTGACGACCAGCACGACGACGCCGGCCAGCGCCGCCCCCAGCGAATTGAACACGCTGCCGAAGAAGGTGCCGCCCCGCTTCGGCTCGAGCGCCGCGAACTGCCGGTTCGACAGGTGCTTGATCACGACCGGCATCGAAATCGTCGCGATCAGCAGCAGCACGGTCAGCACGATGAGCGGAATCGCGAGCGACACGACCACGAACGGCGCAACGACCGCGTGCAGCTGCGACATGCCGATCGCGTCGAACGCGCGGTACAGCATGGCCGTCAGCACGAAGCCGTCGAGCGCGCCGCGTGCGAGATCCAGCAGCGTCTGCCACGAGAACCACAGCACGACGCCCCACAGGACGGCCGAGACGAGAAACGGCATCAGGGTGAGCCAAAGCATGCGCGGATGCAGTGCGCTCGCCAATGCCCGGACGAAGGAACGCAGCAAGTCGTTCATGCGAGCCTGTATCGACGGAGAAAAACGGGGAAAGGATAAACCACGCGGCCCGCATGCGCCAAAGCACATGCGGGCCGCGTGGGAGAGCCGCTCAACGTGAAAATGGCCGGATCAGGCCGATGCCGCGCCGCGCTTGGCAGGGAACAGGCGCCGGAAAATCCGCACGAACGCGAGGCCGTGCTGCGCCCAGAAGCCTTCGCCGTAGGACACGCCTTCGACCTGGTCGCGGATGCCGGTCGGCTCGACCGTGCGGTTCCACGACGCGGTGCCGAACATCATGTCCCACCACGGGAACAGCACGCCGAAGTTGCAGCCGTACTTGGTGCCTTCGTGACCGTAGCCGACCGCGTGGTGGCGGCGGTGGAAGATCGGGCTCACGACGAGGCGCTCGCCGAGCCAGCCGAACGACAACCGCGCATTCGTGTGCTGGATGCTCTGCATGAAGTTGGTGAACGCGGTCAGCACGACGAACTGCGACGGCGACACGCCGATCACGAGCGCGATCGCCGCGAAGAAGCCGGCCTGGATCACGTCGTCGAGCAGGTGGTTGCGGTCGTCGCACCACAGCGACATCTGGCGCTGGCTGTGATGCACGGCATGCAGCTCCCACCAGATGCCGATCTTGTGCTGCCAGCGGTGATACCAGTAGCCGGCGAAATCGAGCACGACGAGATAGATCGCGAACGTGACGATCGGCTGCGACGTGACGCCCGGCCACAGGTAGTCGAGGTCGAAGTTCGCGATGCCGTGCAGGCGCAACCATGCCTGGAAGTTGTCGAACAGCGGCTGGAACGCGAAGAAGAACAGCAGCGAGAAGATCCCGAGCTTGGAGATCGCCGTGTAGATCACGTCGACCCGCACGGCCTTGCGGTCCTTCCAGTCCTCGAGGGGCCGCAGCGCCTCGAGCGGGCGCAGCAGCACGAACATCACGATCATCTGCAGCGCACCGATGATCACCCAGTACAGCGCGTCGTAGGTGTCCTCGTCGTAGTCCATCATGTTGAACTTGAAGAGGAGCGGCTGCACGACGTCGACGTACAGCCAGGTCTGGATGTTCGACACGAAGGTATCGATCAGGTGAAGCATCGCGAACCTCCGTCCGTCAGGCGCCGTTCGCCGCGCGCCACGGCGCACGGTCGTAGAAGTAGATGCCGTGCGGCGACCGGCCGACGGAAATCGTCTGCACCAGCTTGCGCGACGGCAGGTCGATGATCCCGACCTTCTTCGCGAAGCGGAACGTCACCCACAGCGTCTTCTTGTCGGCGGACAGTTCCATGTCGTCCGGGCCCGGCAGCAGGCCGGTGATGTCGCCGACGTTGGTGAGCGTGTTCTCGTCGATGATGCTGATCGTGTTCGCGACCCGGTTCGTCACCGCGACGTGCGTGCCGTCGGCGAGCGAACGGAAGTTGTGCGCGCCCTTGCCCGTGACGATCTGCTTGACGACCTTCTGGTTGCGCCAGTCGACCACCGCGACGTAATCCGAGCCCGTCATCCCGACGAGCAGGTACTTGTCGTCCGGCGTGAGCCACAGGCCGGCCGGCACCTTGCCGACCTTCATCTTCCATTTGACCGTCTGCGTCGGCAGGTCGATCGCCGCGATCTCGCCGGAGACCTGCAGCGATACGAGCAAGGTCTTGCTGTCCTTCGTGAACGCGAGGTGGCTCGGCATCACCTCGAGCGGCACGCGCTTCGCGAGCTTCAGGTCGCGGCCGTCGTAGCTGTAGATGTCGACGCGGTCGAGGCGCAGGCCGGCGGCCGCGAACCACTTGCGGTCGGGCGAGAAGCCGAGCTGGTAAGGATCGTCGATCCCTTCGACGGTGCGCTGCAGCTTGCCCGTCTTGGGATCGAGGAACATCAGGCTGTTCGAGACCGAATTCGCGACGATCAGCGACGAATTGTCGGGCGTGATCATCAGGTGATGCGGTTCCTTGCCGGTCGGCATCGTGCCGACGACCTGGCGGGTCTGCTGGTCGATCAGGGAAAGCGTCGCTTCGGCCGAATTGAGGACGATCACGTTATTGGCGTGTGCGGCGGGCGCCAGCACGGCGGCGGCCAGCGCGAGCGTGCGGCCGAGGGAAAGGAAAGTGCGCATGAAGACTCACGTCGTGGAACAACCGTCATTGTAAAACGTTCAACCGGCCCGGCCGGTTGACCGAAGCCGGCATTGCGCCCCTTCGACGCACGCCGCGGCGGCCCTGTCGGCCGGCGCGGCAGGCGCCGCGCGGCCGACCGGGGCCGCCCGCCGGTGCGGGCCCGGCAACCGATGTTGCGCTAGCGCTGCATCGACTCCCAGACCTTGTGCAGACGCTTGACAGAGACAGGCATCGGCGTGCGCAGTTCCTGCGCGAACAGCGAAATCCGCAGTTCCTCGAGCAGCCAGCGGAATTCCGCGAGCCGCGAATCGGCGACGCCGCCGCGCTGCGACACCGCGCGCTGGTACTGCTGGGCGAGCGGCAACAGGTCGGCCGACTGCTTCGCGTCGCGCGCCGGATCGGCCTTCAGCTTGTCGATCCGCAGCGCGATGCCCTTCAGGTAGCGCGGGAAGTGCGCCAGTTGCGCGTAGGGCGTATCGATCACGAAGCGCTTGCCGACCAGCGCGGCGAGCTGCTGCTGCAGGTCCGCATGCGCCTGCGCGAACGGCTTCGCCTGCGCGAGCTTCTTCACGAGCCCCGCGTATTCGGCCAGTATCTGCCCGACCAGCCGCGCGATTTCCTGCGCGAGCAGGTTCAGGCGGCTCCGGCCCTCGTCGCGGCGCGCGTGGAAGCTCGCGTCGTCGTCGGGCAGCGGATCCTGCAGGCACGCGCGGTCGAGCGCCGTGTCGATCAGCTGGTCGCGCAGCTCGTCCTGCGTGCCGAGCGACATGTACTGCATCGCCATCTCGCGCAGGCCCGGCAGGTTCTTCTCGAGGAACTTGATCGGCTCCTTCAGCTGCAGCGCGAACAGCCGCCGCAGGCCGGCCCGGTGGATGCGCGCGGCCTCCTCCGGCGAATCGAACACTTCGACGTCGCAATGCGTGCCGCGATCGACGAGCGCCGGGTAGCCGTACAGCGTCTGGCCGCGCCGGCGGATCTCCAGCAGCTCGGGCAGCTTGCCGAAATTCCACGTCGTCAGGTTCTCGTACAGCGCCGTCGCGCCGGCTTCCGCCGCAGCGGCCGTCTGCGGCACCGCGCCCTTGCCGGCCTTCGCGTTGCGGGCGGCCGTACCGGTCGCGGCGGCCGGCGCCGGCGCCTGGCCCATGGCCTGGCCGTCATCGGCATCGCCGCCGGCCGCGATCGTCGACGCCGCCGCGATCTTCTGGAACTGCTGCTGCGCCTGCGCGCCGAGCTCCTGGCGAAGCTGCGCGAGATTGCGCCCCATCGCGAGCTGGCGGCCGTGCTCGTCGATCACCTTGAAGTTCATGAACAGGTGCGCGGGCAGCGTCTCGAGCTTGAAGTCGGCCGTTTTCATCGCGACCTGCGTCTCGCCGCGCACATCGGCGATCAGCGCCTCGACCAGCCCGCCCGCACCGAAGCGCTCGCGGCCCATCCGCTCGACGAAGCCGGCCGCGTATTCGGGCAGCGGCACGCAATGCCGGCGCAGCTTCTGCGGCAGCGACTTCAGCAGCAACTGCACCTTTTCCTTCAGCATCCCGGGCACGAGCCACTCGCAGCGGCGCGCGTCGACCTGGTTCAGCGCATACAGCGGCACCGCGAGCGTCACTCCGTCGCGCGGCGTGCCGGGCTCGAAGTGATACGTCAGTGCCATCTCGACGCCGGCCATCGTCGCGCGCTTCGGGAACAGCTCGGTCGTCACGCCGGCCGCCTCGTGGCGCATCAGGTCGTCGCGCGACAGGTACAGCAGCCGCAGCTTGTCCTCGGGCTGGCCGCCCTGCTTCACCTCGTCGCGATACCAGCGCTCGAACGCGGCGCCCGTGTGAATGCCCGCCGGAATCGCCTGGTCATAGAACGCATAGATCAGCTCGTCGTCGACCAGCACGTCCTGCCGGCGCGACTTGTGCTCGAGCTGCTCGATGTCGGCGAGCAGCTTGCGGTTGTGCGCGAAGAACGCAAGCTTCGTGTCGAACTCGCCTTCGACCAGCGCGCCGCGGATGAACAACTCACGTGCACGCGACGGATCCTGCTTGCCGAACGCGACGCGCCGGCGGTGATAAATCGGCAGCCCGTACAGCGTCGCGCGCTCGTACGCGCTGACCTGCGCCGGGCGCTTTTCCCAGTGCGGCTCCGACAGCGACTTCTTCAGCAGGTGCGCACCGATCTTCTCGACCCATTCGGGCTCGATCTTCGCGAGGCAGCGCGCGTACAGCCGGCTCGTCTCGACGAGCTCGGCCGCCATCACCCAGCGGCCGGCCTTCTTCGCGAGCACGGAGCCCGGCCACAGGTAGAACTTGATCCCGCGCGCGCCGAGATAGTGCGGATCGTCGTCGGCCTTCAGGCCAAGGTTGCCGAGCAGGCCCGTCAACAGGGCCAGATGGACCTGTTCGTAGGTCGCCTCGACTTCGTTCAGGCGCCAGCCGTGCTCGCGCACGACGGTCAGCAGCTGCGAATGGACGTCGCGCCACTCGCGCAGCCGCAGGTGCGACAGGAAGTTCTGCCGGCACGCGTCGACCAGCTGGCGGTTCGACTTCTTGTGCGCGACGGCCTCTTCGAACCACGCCCAGATCTTCAGCCACTGCAGGAATTCGGAACGCTCGTCGGCAAACCGGCGGTGCGCCTGGTCGGCCTGCTCCTGCGCTTCGATCGGGCGGTCGCGCGGGTCCTGCACGGACAGCGCGCTCGCGATGATCAGCACCTCGCGCAGCGACTTCTGGTCGCGCGCGGCAAGAATCATCCGGCCGACGCGCGGGTCGAGCGGCAGCCGCGCGAGTTCGCGGCCGAGCGGCGTCAGCGCGTTGTCGTCGTCGACCGCGCCGAGCTCGTTGAGCAACTGGTAGCCGTCCGCGATCGCGCGGCCGGGCGGCGGTTCGAGGAACGGGAACGATTCGATCGCCGTCAGGTGCAGCGACTTCATCCGCAGGATCACCGACGCGAGCGACGAGCGCAGGATTTCCGGATCGGTGAAGCGCGCGCGCGCCTGGTAATCGCTTTCCTCGTACAAGCGGATGCAGACGCCGTCGGCCACGCGGCCGCAGCGGCCCGCGCGCTGGTTCGCGGCCGCCTGCGAGATCGACTCGACCTGCAGCTGCTCGACCTTGTTCCGGTACGAATAGCGTTTCACACGCGCGAGGCCCGTATCGACGACGTAGCGGATGCCCGGCACCGTCAGCGAGGTTTCGGCCACGTTGGTCGCGAGCACGATCCGGCGCGCGTTCGACGCCTTGAACACCTTGTCCTGGTCGGCCGCCGAGAGCCGCGCGAACAGCGGCAGGATCTCGGTGTGCGGCGGGTGGTGCTTGCGCAGCGCCTCGGCCGCCTCGCGAATCTCGCGCTCGCCGGGCAGGAACACCAGCACGTCGCCGGGGCCTTCGCGGCACAGCTCGTCGACGGCGTCGACGATCGCATCCATCAGGTCGCGCTCGGCTTCGCGCGCGGTCTTCACGCGGTCGCGGCCGGCCGTGCCCTCGGCGTTCTTCACGGCCGGGCGATCCTCGGCCACGGGCCGGTAGCGCATCTCGACCGGATACAGCCGCCCGCTCACCTCGATCACGGGCGCGGGACGCTCGTCAGTGCCGAAATGGCGCGCGAAGCGATCGGCGTCGATCGTCGCGGACGTGACGATCAGCTTCAGGTCCGGCCGCCTCGGCAGGATTTCCTTCAGGTAGCCGAGCAGGAAGTCGATGTTCAGGCTGCGCTCGTGCGCCTCGTCGATGATCAGCGTGTCATACGCCTTCAGCAACGGGTCGGTCTGCGTCTCGGCGAGCAGGATCCCGTCCGTCATCAGCTTCACGGACGCGCCCGGCGCGAGGTTGTCGGTAAAGCGCACCTTGTAGCCGACCACTTCGCCGAACGGCGTGCCGAGTTCCTCGGCGATCCGGCGGCCGGTGGACGACGCGGCGAGGCGGCGCGGCTGCGTATGGCCGATCAGGCCCGTGCCGCCGGCGCCGAGGCCGCGGCCGAGATCGAGACAGATCTTCGGCAGCTGCGTGGTCTTGCCCGAACCGGTTTCGCCGCAGACGATGACAACCTGATGACCGGCGATCGCGCGCGCGATTTCGTCGCGCTTGCCCGACACGGGCAGGCTTTCGGGGTACGTGATCGGCGGGACCGGGTTCGGTGCGACGACGGCGCGCGGCGCACGCTCGCGGCGCGGCGCGCGCTCGCCCGTCGCAGCGGACGCGTCCTTCGCGGCCGGCTGGCGCGCGTCGCCGCGCGATTCGTCGCCGCGCGGCCCGCGCGGCGCTTGCGCAGGCTGGCCCGCCTGCTGTTGCTGCGGCCGGCGCGGCGGCTGGCCCTGCTGCTGGCGTGCATCGGCCGCACCATCCGGGTGCCGGGCCGACGGCGCTTTGGCCCGCGTCGGCGCGGGACTTTTAGGTACATTCGACATGGGGGCGCATTATAATCCCGCCCATGAATTCCCAAACCGACCTCCCTCCCGCCCAGACCGGCGCCGCGACGCCGCCGGCCGCCGACGATTCGGCCGCCAGCCACGCGCAGTTCGTCGACTGGATGCGTTCCGTCGCGCCCTATATCCACAAGTTCCGCAACAGCACGTTCGTCGTGGGGTTTGGCGGCGAGGTGGTGCAGCAGGGGCTGCTGAACGCGCTCGTGTCCGACATCGCACTGCTGCAGGCGATGGGTATCCAGATCGTGCTGGTGCACGGTTCGCGCCCGCAGGTCGAGGAGCAGCTGAGCCTGCACGGTGTCGAATCCGAGTTTTCGCACGGCCTGCGCATTACCGATGCGCGCGCGCTCGAATCCGCGAAGGAAGCGGCCGGTGAAGTACGTCTCGACATCGAGGCCGCGATCAGTCAGGGGCTGCCGAACTCGCCGATGGCGCACGCGCACATCAGCGTCGTGTCGGGCAACTTCGTGACCGCGCGGCCGGTGGGGATTCTCGACGGGGTCGATTTCGCGCATACGGGCATCGTGCGCAAGATCGACGCCGAATCGATCCGTCATTCGCTCGCGAGCCGCAAGCTCGTGCTGCTGTCGCCGCTCGGCTTCTCGCCGACCGGCGAAGCGTTCAACCTGTCGATGGAAGACGTGGCGTCGGCCGCCGCGATCGCGCTGCGCGCCGACAAGATCGTGTTCCTGACCGACGGCCCCGGCATCGTCGACGACGAAGGCGGGCTGATCCGCGAAATGTCGCTCGACGCGGCGGCCGAGCTGCTCGATTCCGGCAACATCCAGGGCGACGACGCGTTTTTCCTGAAGCATTCGATCCGCGCGTGCCGCGGCGGCGTGACCCGGGCGCACCTGATCCCGCAATCGCTCGACGGCAGCATGCTGCTCGAACTGTTCCTGCACGACGGCGTCGGCACGATGATCTCGTACGAGAACCTCGAAAGCCTGCGCGAAGCGACGCCGGACGACGTCGGCGGCATCCTGTCGCTGATCGAGCCGCTCGAGTCGGACGGCACGCTGGTGCGCCGCGGCCGCCACCAGATCGAACGCGACATCGACCACTTCTCGGTGATCGAGCACGATGGCGTGCTGTTCGGCTGCGCGGCGCTGTATCCGTACCAGCAGGAGAAGATCGGCGAGATGGCGTGCCTGACGGTCGCGCCGGAAGCGCAGGGCTCGGGCGACGGCGAACGCCTGCTCAAGCGCATCGAGCAGCGCGCGCGCGCGCGCGGCCTCACGCATATCTTCGTGCTCACGACGCGCACCGAGCACTGGTTCCTCAAGCGCGGCTTCGTCAAGGTCAGCGTCGACGACCTGCCGGAAGACCGCCGCAAACTCTATAACTGGCAGCGCAAGTCGCTCGTGCTGATGAAGCAGCTCTGAGCGGCGCAAGACGCCCGCCCTCCCCCAGTCCGATTACAGGAGAAGTACACGATGGCCCGTATGATTCAATGCGCGAAGCTCGGCAAGGAAGCCGAAGGTCTCGATTTCCCGCCGCTGCCGGGCGAACTCGGCAAGCGCATCTATGAAAGCGTCTCGAAGGAAGCGTGGCAAGGCTGGTTGAAGCAGCAGACGATGCTGATCAACGAAAACCGCCTGAACATGGCCGATCCGCGTGCGCGCCAGTACCTGATGAAGCAGACCGAGAAGTACTTCTTCGGTGACGGCGCGGACCAGGCGTCCGGCTACGTGCCGCCGACGGAAGGCTGATGACGCGATGCGCGCGGCCGGCAGGCTGCCGGCCGCGCACTCCGGGAAAGACGGCATCGTGTTTCGCACGGTGCCGTTTTCTTTTGGGATGCGCGTCCCGCGCGTTCCGGCCTCGCGCGGGGCGGTATTCCGTGCGGCTCAGCCGGCCGGCTTCAGCGCGCCGCCCTCACCCGGCTGCGCGCGCCCGTCGGCCGCGGCTTCCGCGTTGCCGCCTTCGGTGCCCCATTCAGCCGCGTCGCTGCGTTCGGCCGTCGACAGTTCATCCGCGCGATACCCGGTGCGGTTCAGCAGCGCCAGCATGCAGACGAGCGACACGAACGCGTAAAGCCCCGACGCGACCGCGACGCCGACGATGCTGCCGGTCGCGTTGAGAATCGCCTGCGCGAGCACGGGCGTGCCGCCGCCGACGACGAGCGCGCTCAGTTGGTACGAGAGCGACAGGCCCGTGTAGCGAATGTTCGCCGGGAACACGCGTGCGAGCACGCCGCCGACCGCACCGTAGAACATCGCTGACGGAATCGTCGAGATGCACATGCCCGCGACGGCCACCCAGTACGAACGGGTCGCGAGCGCATGAAACATCACGGGCATCAGCACGATTTCCGGAATCAGGATCCAGCACATCGCGCGACGCATGTCGACCTTCGACACGAACCACGCGCCGACCGGCTGCATCAGGAACTGCACGACGAGCGAGATCGACAGGATGCCGAGGAACGTGCCCTGCGCGTAGCCGAGCTCCTTCGTCGCCCACGACAGCGCGAACGTGCTGCGGAAGTACGTGACGTTGATCACCGGCAGCGTGCCGGCCGCGAGCAGCACGACCACCCAGTGATCGCGCACGACATCGCGCAGCGGCAGCTTCACCGTGCGCTTGCGCGCGAGCACGCGCTGCATCTCGACCGATTCCTCGAGCTTCAGCCGGATCACCATGCCGATGATCACGAGCACGGCCGACAGCAGGAACGGAATGCGCCAGCCCCACATCAGGAACGACGGTGTCGGCAGCGCGCTCAGCGCGAAGAACGCGGCCGTGGCCAGCAGGTTGCCGGTGGGCGAGCCCTGCTGCGCGAACGCCGCATACAGGATACTGCGATGCTTCGGCGCGTTCTCGCTCGCGATCAGCACCGCGCCGCCCCATTCGCCGCCGACCGCGATGCCCTGCAGTACGCGCAGCACGACGAGGCCGGCCGGCGCCCAGACGCCGATCTGCGCATAGCCGGGCAACAGGCCGATGCCGGTCGTGGCCAGCCCCATCATCACCAGCGTGATCACGAGCGCGGTCTTGCGGCCGACACGATCGCCGAGATGCCCGAACACGATCCCGCCGAGCGGCCGCGCGGCGAAGCCGGCCCAGAACGTGACGAATGCCAGCAGTGTCGCGACGCCGGGATCCATCGTGCTCGCAAAGAACACCTTGCCGAACACGAGCGCCGCGGCCGTGCCGTAGATGTAGAAGTCGTACCACTCGATCGTGGTGCCGACGAACGCCGCGAAGGCGGCACGGCCGGGCCGCGGTTGCGGCGCGGCGGTCGGGGATTGCTGACGGCTCATCGATGTCTCCATGTTGGGTTTCGGGGGCGCGACTGTCGCGCGCCTTTCCCGGGTGGCCGGCATCGCGCCGCCGGCCGGCGGCGTCGTGTCAGTCGGGGGCGCCTAGCCGGGGGTCTCCCTCAGCACGCCGGCGTCGAGCAGTTGCTGCTGGAGCGCGGGATCGACGCCGAGGCGATCGAGCACCGCGCGCGTGTCGCCGCCGAGCGCGGGCGGCGGCGAACGATAGGTGGCCGGCGTGCGCGACAGCTTCACCGGCGACGCCGTGCCGCGATACGCGCCGATCTCGACGAACAGGTTCCGGTGCAGCGCATGCGGATCGTGCGCGACGTCGGCCACCGTTCGCACGGGGCCGCACGGCACGCCGGCCGCCATCAGGTCGCGCGCGAGCGGCTCGCAGGCGTGCGCGGCGAGCCGTGCCTCCAGCTCGGCCTTCAGCTCGGGCCGGTGCGCGCAGCGGCTGCGGTTGTCGACGAAGCGCGGATCGCTTGCGAGCGCCGGCACGCCGAGATGCGCGACGAGCCGCGCGAACTGCCGGTCGTTGCCGATCGCGAGGAAGATCGGCACCGTCGCCGTGCGGTAGCTGTCGTACGGCGCGATGTTCGGATGCGCGTTGCCGCTGCGCGCCGGCACGCGTCCGGAACCGAAGAAGTTCGGCAGGTGCGGATGCAGCAGCGACACGCCGCAGTCGTACAGCGCGATGTCGATCGACTGCCCGCACCCGCTCTTCTCGCGCTCCGCGAGCGCCAGCAGGATGCCCGCGAGCGCGTTGAGGCCCGTGACCATGTCGACGATCGGCAGGCCGATCCGCGTCGCGTCGCCGTCGCGCTCGCCGTTCACGCTCATCAGCCCCGCCATCGCCTGGATCACCGCGTCGTAGCCGGGCAGCCCGCCGAGCGGACCGTCCGCGCCGAAGCCCGTCACCGCGCAGTGGATCAGCCACGGAAAGCGCGGTTGCAGGTCGCGCGCATAGTCCATCCCCCAGCGCGCGAGCGTACCCGGCTTGAAGTTCTCGACGAGCACGTCGGCTTCGTCGAGCAAGCGCCACAGGATCGCGCGGCCTTCGTCGCGCGACAGGTCGAGCGCGAGCCCTTCCTTGTTGCGGTTCACGCCCATGAAGTACCACGCGGTATCGCCGAGGAACGGCGGCCCCCAGCCGCGCGTCTCGTCGCCGTCCGGCGGCTCGATCTTGACCACCGTCGCCCCGTGGTCGGCAAGCGCCTGCGTGCAGTACGGACCGCCGAGCACGCGACTCAGGTCGACGACCTTCAGGCCGTCCAGTGCGCCACGCGTCGTGCTCATCGTTCGACCTCCGGCAGCAGGTCGAGCGCGGTATCGAGCGCGATCGGCGTGCCGCGCAGCAGCGCGCCATAGGCGGCCGATTCGTCGTCGCGCGATGCCGGCGCAAGCGGATCGACCGGCAGCAGCTTGTGGCGCACGATCAGGTGCGCGAGCGCGAGCCGCCGGAAATCCGGCGCGAGCCGCACGCCCTCGCACGCCATCAGCACCGCAGCGCTCGCGTAGTACAGCGCGGACGCGGCCTGCCGCACGCGAGCGTCGTCGCCTTCGGCCGCGACCCGCATGAGCGCGTCGCAAGCGCGCGCGAGAATGCGCCGCAGCGCCGCACGGCTCGCATCGGGCAGCGGCGCCCCGCCGAGCCGGTCGCCGAGAAACGCGCGCAGCGCATCGAGCGACTGTTCGCGCTGCGCGGCCCGCGCGACGTCGAGCGCGACGATGTTGCTCGTGCCCTCCCAGATCGAGCCGAGATGCGCGTCGCGCACGACGCGCGCGTCGCTCCATTCCTCGATGTAGCCGGTGCCGCCGCGCACTTCCATCGCATCGCCCGTCACGCGCCTCGCATCGCGGCACGCGCGGAACTTGATCAGCGGCGTCAGGATCCGCACGCAGCGCGCGGCCTGCTCGTCGCCCGCATCGGCCTGCGGCAGCAGCAGCGCGATCTGCATGAACATCGCGCGCGCGGCCTCGGCCGGCAACAGCATCTTCAGCAACTGGCGCTGCATCAGCGGCATCTCGATCAGCTTGCGACCGAAGGCCTCGCGATGCGCGGCGACGTGCAGCGCTTCGTTCAGCGCACGCCGCATCAGCCCGGCCGCGCGCACGCCGTTCGACAGTCGCGACATGTTGATCATGTCGGCCATCTGGTGAAAGCCGCGGCCGATCTCGCCGATCAGGTACGCCTGCGCGCCTTCGAGCGCGATCTCGCCGCTCGCCATCGAACGGCTGCCGAGCTTGTCCTTCAGGCGCACGACCCGGTAGCGGTTGCGCGTGCCGTCCGGCAGCGTCTTCGGCAGCAGGAACAGCGCGAGGCCCTTGATGCCGTCCGGCGCGCCGTCGGGCCGCGCGAGCACCATCGCGAGATCGGCGTCCGCGTTCGAGCAGAACCACTTGTCGCCGGTCAGGCGCCAGACGGTCTCGCCGTGCGCGTCCGTCTCGCGCGTCGCCCGCGTCGCGATCCGGCCGACGTCGGAACCGGCCGCCTGCTCGGTCATGAACATCGCGCCCTGGTACAGCGTGTCGAAGTCGCGCGACGCAAGCATCGGCAGGTAGCGCGCGACGAGCGCCGGATCGCCGAAACGGCGCAGCGTGCGCGTCAGCGAATCGGTCATGCTGACCGGGCAGCACAGCCCGAATTCCGCCTGCACGAACAGGAACGTCAGCGCGTATTTGACGAGCGGCGGCACCGATCCGGCCCCGTGGCTCAGCGACGCGAGCCCGAGCTCGGAATACGCGACGCGTTCGAGCGCGACATACGCGGGATCCTTGTCGATCCGCTGCACGGCCTCGCCGCGCCGGTTGCGATGCTCGAGCACGGGCGGGTGCTTGTCCGCGCGCGACGCCCATTCGTCGAGCTCGCCCGACACGCGTGCGCCGAGCGCGCGCAGTTGCGGCTCCAGATCGGCATAGTGCGCATCGCCGAGATGCAGCTTCAGCAACGCACCGAAATCGGGATCGACCGTGAAGAAATTGATGCCCCGGCTGTCGGGGATGTTGGATGCGCCGGCGTCCGGCGTGCGAGCGGTGTCGTTCATGCGTGCGTCTCCTGGGTTGCCTGCACGTCGGCTGGAGGGCGCGCCGCGGCGCCCGGCCAGTCCCGTGCAAAGCCTTCCGCAGAGCGTAGGCGCGCGTTCGATAAGCGTCCAATACAGGATTTATCCGGTACGATAGATATCGCTTATCGATACCGACGCCGCGAGGAGACACCATGGAACTGAGGCAGTTGCGCTACTTCGTGGCGGTCGCCGAGGAGCTGCACTTCGGGCGCGCGGCGAAGCGCCTGTTCATCTCGCAGCCGGCGCTGAGTTTCGACATCCGCAAGTTCGAGGACGCACTCGGCGTCCAGCTGTTCTCACGCACCAACAAGACCGTCGCACTGACCAACGCGGGCGAGGTACTGCTCCGCGAAGCGCGCCGGCTGCTGCTGCAGGCGGCCGAGGCCGAACGCCTGACGGTGCGCTCCGCATCGGGTCTCGCGGGGCGGTTGCGGATCGGCTTCGTTCATTCGATGCTGTATCGCGGGCTGCCCGATGCCGTGCGGCGCTTCGAGGCCGACTATCCGGGCGTCGAGGTCGTGCTGAGCGAAATGAACACCCAGTCGCAGGTGCAGGCGATCCAGCGCGGCCAGATCGATCTCGGCTACGCGCACTGGGGCCACTTCCCGCCCGAGGTCGAATCGACGCCCGTCTATGCGGAACCGTTCGTGTGCTGCCTGCCGGCCGCGCATCCGCTCGCGCGGCGCAAGCAGGTCGCGCTCGCCTCGCTGGCCGCGGAACCGTTCATCCTGTTCCCGCGCGAAGCGGCGCCGCATTATCACGACCTGATCATCGCGCAGTGTGTGAACGCCGGTTTCAGCCCGCTGATCCGCCACGAGGCACGGCTGTGGCAGACGATCCTGTCGATGATCGAGTTCGGGATGGGGCTCGCGCTCGTGCCGCGCGTGTTGCAGCAGGTAAAGAGTGACCGGCTCGCATTCCGGCCGCTGAAGGATGCGTCGCTCGAATCGCGCACGCTCGCGCTGAAGCGCAGCGGCGCCACTGAACCGGTTGCGCTGCGCTTCGCGGATTACGTCCGCGCGTCGATCGACGCACTGCCCGCACTCGCGGGCTGAGCGCACGCACCCACCGCTACGTCACAACTTCGCGTCGGGCTGGAGTACCGGCTGCGCACGCCGATACCACACCGCGTACACGACCGACAGCGCAACCAGGAACGGAATGCCGAAGATCAGCGTCATGTGGAATTCCGCCGTGAAGTAGGTCGTCACCATCACCGCGAGCATCAGGCCCGCGCCGAGCAGCGTCAGCAGCGGAAAACCGCGCATCCGGAACGCGGGCGCCGGCAAGCCGAGCGCCGCCCGGCGACGCCGGAAACAATAGTGCGTGACGAAGATCATCATCCACGTGAACAGCGCGCCGAACATCGACACCGCCATCATGATCGTGAACGACGCGTCCGGATACAGCACGCTCAGCACGGTCGCCAGCGCGATGCCGAGCGTCGACAGCATCAGCGCGCCGAACGGCACGCCGCGTGCGTTCACTTCGCCGAGCGCCTTCGGCGCATGGCCCGCACGCGACAGGCTGAACATCATCCGCGTCGTGATGTAGAGCTGGCTGTTCATCGCGGACAGCGCGGCGATCAGCACGACGAAGTTGATCAGCCCGGCCGCGCCCGGCAGGTGAATCGCCTCCATCACTTTCACGAACGGGCTTTCGTCGCGCCCCGCCGCCGTCCATGGCACGATCGCGAGCATCAGCGCGAGCGTGACGAGGTAGAACAGCACGAGCCGCACGATCGTCGAGCGGAACGCACGCGTGACCGCGCGCTCGGGATCCTCGGCTTCACCGGCCGCGACCGCGATCATCTCGATGCTCAGGTAGCTGAAGATCGACACGATCACCGCGACCCACGTGCCCCACGCCCCCTTCGGAAAGAAGCCGCCGTGATCGGTGTAATGGTGGAATCCCGCGCGTGCGGCGCCGTCGCCGACCAGCCCCGGATTGCCGAACACGACATAGGCGCCGAGCAGGATGAAGGCAACGATCGCCGCGATCTTCACGACCGAGAAGCCGTACTCCACCGCGCCGAACACGTCGACGCTGCGCGCATTGACGAACACCAGCAGCGCGGAGAACCCGACGATCCACAGCCAGCCCGGCACGCCCGGGAACCAGTACTTCATGTACAGCGCGATCGCGGTGACCTCGGTGCCGACCGCGAGCACGATGCACGCCCAGTACGCGTAGCGCACGAGGAATCCGGCCCACGGGCTCACGTAATGTTCGGCATACGCGCCGAACGAACCGGAGGTCGGGTGCGCGACCGTCATCTCCGCGAGACAGCCCATCAGCAGCAGCGAGATGAACGCGCCGATCGCGTAGCTCACGAGTACGCTCGGGCCCGCGAAGCCGATCGCGAAGCCGCTGCCGAGAAAGAGACCGGTGCCGATGGCGCCGCCGATCGCGATCATCGCCATCTGCCGTGCGGAAAGCGTGCGACGCAGGCCCTGCTCGCGCGCCGCGATATGCTGGAATTGCCCTTCTGGTTGCATCGAATGACCTCGTTCGAAAGCGATTGTCCGGTCGGAACGTCGACGGCGCGCGGGCCGGTGCCGGACCGGCCGGCCGCTGCGCGCCGCGTGCTCAGAACAGGTGGCGCAGGCCGGCCGCCACGCCGGTCTGGTTGCCGCGTCCGGGCAATTCCGTGAACGCGCCGCCCGTCACGCGGTTGTAGTCGAGCGTCGCGTAGACCTGCGTTGCCTTCGACAAAGCGTACTCGGCCTCAAGCACGCCCGTATAGCGCTTGCCGCCGTTGCCGGCGACGCCGTTGACGTCGCGGATGTCGTCGTAATACGCGACGCCCGTCACCGACACGGCCGGCGTGACCTTGACGCTCGCGCCCGTGTAGAAGATCGCGTCGCGACGCGGGTTGTCCGCGAATGCACCGTAGGTCACGTCGCGGCCCGGCGCGTTCAGCAACTGCTGGTCGAGCATGCCCGTGCGGTCGATGCCGCCGAGATAGCCCGCGTACAGGGTCGCCGCGCCGAACGCGTAGCGTGCGCCCGCGCCCCACGCCTGCTGCGCGCGGCTGTTCAGGTCGCGCACCTGCTGGTACGTCGCGCCGACCATCAGCCCGCCCTGCGTGTACGACACGTGCGTGCCCCAGTACGCATTCGCGCCGAGGCTGCCCGCGACGCCACCGAAGCCGTAGCTCGCGCCGACGTTCAGCCCGCCGAACGTGCCGTCGTAGCTGACGACGTTGCTCGCACGCCCTTGCGTGAGGAAATACGGCCACATGTTGGCCGTGTAGTTGCCGACCGTCAGCGGATCGAGATCGCCGAACAGGTTGAACGCCTCGGTCGCCTGGCGGCCGAGCTTCACGGTACCCCAATCGCTCGCGAGGCCGACATACGCGTCGCGGCCGAACAGCGCGCCGTCGAGTTGCCCGTTCTGCGGCTCGAAACCGCTCTCCAGCCGGAAGATCGCCTGCAGCCCGCCGCCGAGCGCCTCGCTGCCCTTCAGCCCCCAGCGGCTGTTCGTGATCGCGCCGTTGGTCATCTGCACGCTGGCATCGTTCGACGCGTCGGCATGCGTCGTATAGCGAATGCTCTGGTCGACGATCCCGTACAGCGTCACGCTGCTCTGCGCCATCGCACCGCTCGCGGCAAGCGCACCCGTCATCATTGGTAGTGCGAATCGATTGATTGTCCTCATGTTCTCCTCCAGTCCTGCTCTTGTTTATTGATGATTGCGTGAATGCACACCGCGCAATGCGGTGTTCCTGCTAGGTGCGCGCCGCGGGCAGCGCGACGTACGCGACGAGTTCGACGCGCATCGCCGGATGGGCGAAACCCTGTACGCCGACGCACGTCCGGTTCGGATACGGTTCGCGGAAGTGGCGCCGGTATTCGGTATCGAATTCGGGCATGGCGTTCACGTCGGACAGGTAGACAAGCACCTGCGCGACGTCGTCCATCGTCGCGCCGGCCGCCGCGACGGCCTTCGCGAGATTCGCGAGCGTAATGCGCGCCTGTTCGCCCATCGTGTCGCCGGCAATCGCGCCGGACGCGTCGACCGGCCCGTGCCCCGTAAACATCAACCCGCCCGCGCGGGTCGCCCACGAGAACGGTTGCGCGAGTTGCGGCAGGTCGACCGGGATCGTTTCAGCCATCGTGTCCTCCTTTTGGATCGGGGTCGAGAAATTCAGGCGGCCTGCCGCGACGCGCCGCCGAGCACGTCGGCGATCGCGTTCGCGACGTGGTCGACGTTTGCATCGTTCAGGCCCGCGATGCACATGCGCCCTGAGCGCAGCAGATAGACGCCGTGCGAGGCACGCAACCGGTCGACGTCGGTCGCGGCCATGCCCGTGTAGCTGAACATCCCGCGCTGCGTGACGAGTGCATCGAACGCGCGGTCCGGCAGCCGCGCGTCGAGCCGGGCCTTCAGTTCGCCGCGCATCCGCTTGATGCGCGCGCGCACCTGCGCGACCTCGTCGTCCCAGCGCACGCGCAACGCGTCGTCGTTCAGCACGGTCGACACGAGTTGTGCGCCGAACAGCGGCGGGCTCGAATAGGTGCGACGCACGCCGGCCTGCAACTGGCTCAGCACGGTCGCGGCCTCGCCCGCGTTCGCGCAGACGACCGACAGCCCGCCGACACGCTCGCCGTACAGCGAGAAGTTCTTCGAAAACGAATTGCCGACGATCGCGGGCAGCCCGGCATCGACGATCGCGCGCACAGCCCACGCGTCGTCGGCGAGACCGTCGCCGAACCCCTGGTATGCCATGTCGAGGAACGGAATCAACCCGCGCCGCGCGAGCACGTCGATCACCGCGCGCCATGCGTCGCGGTCGAGGTCGAGCCCCGTCGGGTTGTGGCAGCACGGCTGCAGCAGCACGACGCTGCGCGCCGGCAACGCATCGAGCGTGGTGAGCATCGCGTCGACGCGGATGCCGTTGCGCAACGCGTCGTAGTACGGATACGTGTGCACATCGAGGCCGGCGGCCGAGAAGATCACGCGGTGGTTGTCCCACGTCGGGTCGCTGATCCAGATCGCGCTGTCGGGGAAATAACGCTTCACGAATTCCGCGCCGAGCCGGATCGCGCCCGATCCGCCGAGCGTCTGCAGCGTCGCGATGCGCCCTTCCGCGAGCGCCGCGCAGTCGTCGCCGAACACGAGGCGCTGCACACCCTGCCGGTACGCGGCGAGCCCTTCCATCGGCAGGTACGTGTGCGGCGCACCGGCCTCGCGTAGCCGCGCGGCCGCGATGCCGGTGCTGTCGAGGACCGGAATCCGGCCCGAGTCGTCGTAGTAGAGGCCGATGCTCAGGTTGACCTTGTGCGGATGCGCATCCTGCTGGAATGCCTGGAACAGCGACAGGATCGGATCGCCCGGGTAGGCGGGAATGTGTTCGTACATGGCGGAATGACGGTAAAGGTTGAAGGCGGCGGGACAACCGGAGGCATCACGTTGCGTCGGGATGAGCGGCCAGGACATGGGGCGCATGTTATCGAGGACGAAATAGAATGAGCTTCACTTTTCGATGACGAACCTGCCAGATTTCAGTAAAGTCTGCGGATCTCATCTAAAAATTCACCGGATTCTGCGAAATGACCCTGGATCGAACCGACATGCGGATCCTCCGGCACCTCGAACGGGACGGACGCATCAGCAATCAGGACCTCGCGAACGCGGTCGCACTGTCGCCGTCGGCATGCCTGCGGCGCGTGAAACTGCTGGAGGAACGTGGCGCCATTGCCGGGTATCGCTGCGCGATCGAGCCGAAGAAGGTCGGTGTCGCGTTCGAGGCGCTCGTGCATGTGTCGATGCGGCCGGACGTACCCGAGTGGCACGACCGGTTCGTGGAGGCGATCCAGCAGTGGCCGGAGGTCATCGCGGCGCAGATCGTCACGGGCGGGTCGAACTACGTGCTGACGGTGCGCGCGCGCGACCTCGATCACTATTCGGATTTCGTGATCAACCGTCTGCACCGCGCCGCGGGCGTGATGTCGATCAACTCGAGCATCGTGCTCGCGACGCTCAAGCGCGACGGGTCGATCCTCGATCTCGTCGAGCCGTCCACGGCCGGCTGACCGGTCGTTGCGCGGGTCTGGAAAAAATTTGCAGAAAGGGCTTTACGAACCCCAAAAGCTCTGACATAATTTCAGCTTCTTTGGGCGGTTAGCTCAGCGGTAGAGCACTGCCTTCACACGGCAGGGGTCACTGGTTCGATCCCAGTACCGCCCACCAAAGAATTCAAGGCCCTGCGTCTCATGACGCAGGGCCTTTTCGTTTTGGCGTCGCTGATTTCATGACTGGATCGCCCGAGTTGGCACGACGCCACCAATTCATGCCGAACGCCGCGCATCGCACGCGCACACCACACATCCCCAACCTCTCGATTGCGCGGCACCGCACCGCGTCGCCCCAACAATCGAGTATTCGTAATACGCGGTAACTAATCTGTAACATCTATCTGCTAGTGGCTGAATAGAATCGACCCACAATAACGGCCGACCGAGGCGGCGCCGGCCCCCACTCCAGTCAACACGACCGGGTGAGCAGGATCACGGCACAACGTGACCCGTGCGCACCGTTCCGACGAAGCCAAGACACTGTCCACGTCACACACCTTGTGGTTAACCGGCCTGAGCGGCGCCGGCAAATCTACTCTTTCGCGCCAGGTCGCTGCCCACCTTCGCGAACACCAGATTCCCGTATGCATTCTCGACGGCGACGAACTCCGCACGGGCGTGTCGCCCGATCTAGGCTTCACGCGCGAAGACCGCGCAGAGAACTGTCGACGCACGGCCGAAATAGCGAAGCTGCCGAACGCCCAGGGGATCACGGTGATCGTTGCGCTGATCTCGCCCTACGCCGCGGACCGGCAACTTGCACGAGACATCATCGGCAGCGAGCGCTTCGTGGAAATCTACTTGCAGACCGACATCGAGACCTGCTCTGCCCGCGATCCAAAGCGCCTCTACGCAAAAGCGATGACCGGCCAGACACGCCAGTTCACCGGCATTTCCGATCCATACGAAGCACCTGTCTCCGCCGACCTCGTCCTCGAGACCGGAACGACGACCATCACGGCTTGCGTCGCACGCATCATCGAATTCGATCTGCAGCGCTACGACCACGTGTAACCATGGTGGGCGCGACGACGACTCACGCGGACTACCCCACCCGCTCCGCCGTCGCATCGAACGCGCGCTTCGCCTTGTCGACGATCTCGTCGACCTCCGCCTCGCGAATCACGAGCGGCGGCGACAGCAGCATCCGGTCGCCGGTCGCGCGCATGATCAGGTTGCCGTTGAAGCAGAAGTCGCGGCAGATCGTGCCGATATCGACGTTCGCACCGAACCGCTCGCGCCGGTTCCGGTCGCGCGCAAGCTGAACGCCCGCGACCAGCCCCGCTCCCGCAATCTCACCGACGATCGGATGACTGCCCAGCGCATCGCGCAGCCGACGCTGGAAGTACGGCCCGATATCGTTCTTCACGCGCTCGACGATCCCTTCGTCGCGCAGCAGCTTCAGGTTCGCGACCGCGACGGCCGCTGCAACCGGGTGGCCCGAGTACGTGAGGCCGTGGTTGAATTCGCCGTTGTCGATGATCGGTCGCGCCACGCGCTCGTGAATGCCGACGGCGCCCATCGGCACGTAGCCCGACGTGAGGCCCTTCGCCATCGTGATCAGATCGGGCTCGAAGCCGAAATGCTGGTGTGCGAACCATTCGCCGGTGCGGCCGAAGCCGCCGATCACTTCGTCGGCCACCAGCAGGATGTCGTACTTGCGGCAGATCCGCTGGATTTCCGGCCAGTACGTCGACGGCGGGAAGATCACGCCGCCCGCGCCCTGGAACGGCTCGCCGATGAACGCGGCGACGTTCTCCGCGCCGAGTTCGAGGATCTTCGCTTCGAGCTGCTGTGCGCGGGCCAGGCCGAACGCTTCCGGCGTTTCGCCGGCGGCCGCTTCGCCGAAGAAATACGGCTGGTCGATATGCACGATGTGCTCGACCTTCGACGGCATCTGCTCGTGCATGTAACCCATCCCGCCGAGCGTGCCGCCGGCGATCGTCGAGCCGTGATAGCCGTTCTTGCGCGAGATCACATATTTCTTCTGCGGCTGGCCCTGCACGCGCCAGTACTGGTGCACGAGGCGCAGCACGGTGTCGTTGCCTTCCGAGCCGCTGTTGCAATAGAAGAAATGGTTGAAGCTGGCGGGCGTGACTTCCGCGAGCATCGCGGAAAGCTCGATCACCGGCGGGTGCGTGGTCTTGAAGAACGTGTTGTAGAACGGCAATTCCTGGAGCTGGCGATACGCGGCGTCGGCGAGTTCCTTGCGGCCGTAGCCGACGTTCACGCACCAGAGGCCGGCCATCCCGTCGATCACCTTGTTGCCGTCCGAATCCCACAGGTAGACGCCGTCGGCCTTCACGATCACGCGGCTGCCCGCGCGGTTCAGCGCGCCCATGTCGGAGAACGGGTGAATGTGGTGCGCGGCATCGAGCGCGCGGTATTCGGCGGTCGTGCGTGCCTGCGTCGCGCGGGGCGCTGCGGCCGTGGCGCTCGGCGCGGCCGGCTGGATCCAGGCAGAGTCGTTGCGGTAAGTCATGTTTCCTCCGTGATTCCGTATTCGGTTGTGTGCACGCTCAGACGTGCAGCAGAAGATGGCGGCGTTCCCACGAGCTGATCACGCGGAAGAACGCTTCGTATTCGGTTTCCTTCAGCGCCAGATAGGCCTTCACGAACTTGTCGCCGAGAATGCCGGCCAGGGGTGCGCAGGCCGCCATCAGCGAGATGCCCTCCTCGAGATTGCGCGGCAGCTGGTACGGCAGGTTGTAGCCGTCCGACGCGATCGGCTCGGTCGGTGCAAGCTGCTGGGTCAAGCCGAGATAGCCGGCCGCGAGCGTCGCGGCGAACGCAAGGTACGGGTTGCAGTCGACGCCCGGGATCCGGTTCTCGATACGGCGCGCCGACGGGTCCGACTGCGGGATGCGGAAGCCGACCGTACGGTTGTCGTAGCCCCACTGCACGTTGATCGGCGCAGCCATGAAGCGCGACAGGCGGCGATACGAGTTGATGTACGGCGCGAAGATCGGCATCAACGCGGGCGTGTACTTCTGCAGCCCCGCGAGATAGCTGTGGAACATCGGCGACACGGCGCCGTCCTCGTCGGAGAACAGGTTGCGCCCCGTGCGCGCATCGGCCAGGCTCTGGTGGATATGCATCGCCGAGCCCGGCTCGTCCTGCATCGGCTTCGCCATGAAGGTCGCGTACATGTTGTGGCGCAGCGCCGCCTCGCGCACGGTGCGCTTGAACAGGAACACCTGGTCGGCCAGCGACAGCGCATCGCCGTGCATGAAGTTGATCTCCATCTGCGCGGCGCCGACCTCGTGGATCAGCGTCTCGATATCGAGCCCCTGCATCTCGCAGTATTCGTAGATGTCCTCGAACAGCGAATCGAACTCGTTCACGGCCTCGATCGAATACGACTGCCGGCCGGTCTCCGCACGCCCGGTGCGGCCGACGGGCGGACGCAGCGGCAGGTCGGGATCAGCGTTCACGTCGACGAGATAGAACTCGAGCTCGGGCGCAACGACCGGCTGCCAGCCTTTCGCCTGGTACAGGTCGAGCACGCGTCGCAGCACGTAGCGTGGCGAGATCTCGACCGGCGAGCCGTCGAAGTGCACGCAGTCGTGAATCACCTGCGCGGTGGGATCGACGGCCCACGGAATCAGGCAGATCGTCGACGGATCGGGCACGCACACCATGTCGGGATCGGTCACGCCGGTCAGCGTGCCGTCTTCCGGATAGTCGCCGGTGACGGTCTGCACCATCACGGCCTGCGGCAGGCGCATCGATTCGCCGGATTCGAACTTGTTGCGCGGAATGATCTTGCCGCGCGCAATGCCGGCCATGTCGGGAATGATCGCCTCGACCTCGGTGATGCGGTGCTGTCGCAGGAATTCGCTCAGTTCGGGTTGCATGATCGGCCTCTATCAGTCGACGTCGGATGCGGCCGGCGACGGCATCGCGCCACCGGCTGCATGAATGCGATGCGTCATGCGCGCGCGGCACGCCGCGCCGAATGCCGCGAAGATGTCGCGCGACAGCGGCTGTTCCGCGTAGCGCCATTCGGGATGCCACTGCACGCCGAGCGCGAACGCGCGTGCGCCGCGCACACTGACGGCCTCGACCAGCCCGTCGGGTGCGCTGGCTTCGACGACGAGCCCCGCGCCGAGCTGCGCGATGCCCTGGTCGTGCAGCGAATTGACCGTCGCCTCCTGCGCGCCGTGCGCGACCCGCTGCAGCAGGCCGCCCGGCGCGAACCGCACGACATGCGCGGGACCGTACTGCCGTTCGAGCGGATCGGCGGGCCGCTCGCGGTGATCGTCGAAGCCGGTCGTCGCGTGCAGCCGCTGATGCAGCGTGCCGCCGTAGGCGACGTTCAGCTCCTGCATGCCACGACAGATCGCGAGCACGGGCACGCCCGCATCGATCGCCGCACGGATCAGCGGCAACGCGGTCGCGTCGCGCGCGGGATCGTGCAGCGTGTCGGGCGCGCTCGCGGCGCCGCCGTAGTGATGCGGTTCGACGTTCGAATAACTGCCGGTCAACAGCAACCCGTCGATCGCCGCGACGATCGCGTCGGCCGGCTGGCGCGCGCCGAGCGCGGGCAGCACGAAGGCGAGCGCGCCGGCGCCGTCGACGAGTGCGGCCAGGTACTTCTCCCCCGCCGCGTGGTTCGGATGCGCACCGCGCAGGATGCGGTCGGCGGTGACGGCTACGATCGGGCGCGCACGCATGGGTGTCTCTCCGGTAATCGCGCGCGATACGTCCGCACGCGGGACGATGAAGGGTCGCGCCGGCGCCGCACGCGCGCACCACGACGCGACGCATGCCCATGCGCGACCCTGCCGCGCGGACGATGCGGCATCAGGCGGTGCGACTCGGAACGGAAGCGGAAAACGACGCTAGGGCAACAACGATGCGCTGCCGTCGCACTGCACCGCGCTGAAGACGTGCGCGGTCACGAGATTGAAGCGGCGCAGGCCGCGATGGGAAATGGCGAAGCAACGAGGCTTGCGCAAAGGGGCGGCTCGCGTGCCGCGATCAGCATGCCGGATCGGCCCGGCCTGAGGCGGCGCGCCCGCCGACGGACTTCGCGTCCGGCGTATCGAAGGGCTGGCGGCTTTCACGATCGTACTCGACTGACTGATGAATGCAGGACACGTGTCGCAACGAAGCGCATGCCGCAATGCCGCGCGGCGACACGTCGGCGAGGCGTCTCGCGGCGCATTCCGGCGCGGTGCGGCCACGATCGATGGCCCCGCCGCACGTGCGCGCGTGACGATTTCCTGACATTCAGCTTATATCACCTAAAAATGGCGTCAAATTTTCAGGTGCCGATGACGACATCGGTCAGACTAAAGCCACACGAAAAAAACGGCATCGATCCCGTGGATCGATGCCGCGTGGTGCATTGCATCGGTGCGGCAGGCTGCGTGCCGGCGGGCTGCGGCGCACCTGCGCCACCGCGCTGCCGCATCCGAGCGGCCCGCGTTCAACGATGCGCGAGCGCGGTCTCGACGAGCGTCTGCAATAGCGGCACAATCCGCGCCGCGCGCGTTTCGTCATACGTGTAAGGGCGCGTCTCTTCCATGTAGGTGATCTGCGAGAGCTCGAGTTGCACGGCCTCGACGCCGGTATCGGGCACGCCATAGTGACGCGTGATGTAACCGCCCTTGAAGCGCCCGTTCGCGACAGCCGTATAGCCGCCATGTTCGAGCACGCGTGCGGCCAGCGCCTCTGCCAGGCCCGGTGCCGCACTCGCGCCGCTCGACGTGCCGAAGTTGAAGTCAGGCAGGCGGCCGTCGAAGAAGCGCGGCACGTGCGAGCGGATCGAATGCGCTTCCCACACAAGCACGCGGCCATGCTCGCGCTTCAGGCGCGCCACCTCGCTTTGCAGCGCCTCGTGATACGGCAGCCAGTAGCGGTCGCGGCGACGCATGACCTCGTCGTTGCCGGGCAGCGCGTTCGCCGGATACAGCGGCACCTTGTCGAACGTATCGACCGGCACGAGCCCCGTCGTGTCCTGCCCCGGGTACAGGTTCTCGTTGTCGGGCGGACGATTCAGGTCGACGACGTAACGCGCGTGCGAAGGTACGAGGATCGATGCGCCGAGGTCGGCCGCGAATCCGTACAGCCGTTCGAGATGCCAGTCGCAATCGTCGACGAAACGCGCGTCGGCCGTCATCGTCGCGGCGATGTCGGCGGGGATGTGCGTGCCTGCGTGCGGAATCGAGATCAGCAGCGGCAGCGTGCCCTGCTTCAGCGTGAATACAGCCGGTTGTTCAGTCATGTCACATCACCGTTGGAGGTCTGCCGGCGCACGCTTGCGGCGTGCGCCGGTTGCGCGCGTCAGCGCAGCAGTTGCGCCAGCGCGGCGCGGTAGTCGGCATACGCGGCGGTTTCGTCGCGATGACGGCGGCCGCTCACGACGCGCTCGCCGCCCGTGTAGACGTCGAGCACCGGCGTCTCGCCGTGTTCCGCGAACACGATACCCGACAACCACGACGTGCTGTCGTGTTCGGCGATCGCCGGATGATCGGGATCGAGCACGAGCCAGTCGGCGCGGCACCCTTCGCGCAGCGCACCGACGCGCCGCCCGCTGGCCTGCGCGCCGCCCGCAAGCGAAGCGTCGAACAGGCGATCGGCGACATGCGCCTGCGTATCGCTCGCCAGCACGTTGCGCGCGCGATGCACGAGCCGTTGCCCATATTCGAGCAGGCGCAATTCCGAGCGCCAGTCGACCGACGCGTGGCTGTCCGAACCAACGCCGATCACGCCGCCCTGCGCGAGATAGTCGACGGCCGGGAACACGCCGTCGCCGAGATTCGCTTCGGTCGTCAGGCACAGGCCCGCGACCGCGCGACGCTTCGCGAGCGCTGCCGTTTCGGCGGCGTCGACGTGCGTCGCGTGCACGAGACACCAGCGCGCATCGACGTCGAAGCGATCGAGCAGCCATTGCACGGGGCGCGCACCGTAGGCGCGCACGCAGTCGTCGACTTCGGCCGTCTGCTCGGCGATATGGATGTGCACGGGCGCATCGTCGGGCAGCCCATTCAGCAGCACGCGCAACCCGTTCTCGGATACTGCGCGCAGCGAGTGTGGTGCAACGCCGTAGCGCAGCCCGCCGTGCTCCGGTGCCACGCGACGCATCGCGTCGAGCAGTTCGAGCAGGCCGTCCGGCGTGTTGATGAAGCGGCGCTGGTCGTCACGCGGCGGCCTGTCGCCGAAGCCGGCGAACTGGTACGACACGGGCAGCATCGTGATGCCGATGCCGGCCGCGCGCGCGGCGTCGATCACGCGCGTGCCGAGTTCCGCGATCTGCGGATAACGCGAGCCGTCCTGCGTGTGATGCACGTAGTGGAATTCGCATACCGACGTGTAGCCGCACTTGAGCATCTCGACATACAGCCAGCGCGCGATTGCAGCGAGCGCGTCGGGCGTGATTTTCAGCGCGAAGCGGTACATCAGGTCGCGCCAGCTCCAGAAGCTGTCGGCCGGATTCGCACGGTATTCGGTGAGCCCCGCCATTGCGCGCTGGAACGCGTGCGAATGCAGGTTCGGCATGCCCGGCAGCACCGGCCCGGCCGCGCGCGCGACGCCCGCCGGCGCGTCGGTGTCGGGCGTCACTTCGGTCAGCGTGCCGGCCGCGTCCCAGCGCAGCAGTACATTACGGCGCCAGCCATCGGGCAGGTACGCATGGTCAGCAAACAACGTGGTGTCGGTCATGAGGCTATCCATTCATCCGGCGAAACACGGTCGTGCCGCCGCGTACGACCTGCTCGCACAGCGGCCGGCCGATCCAGTAGGCGAGCTCCGCCAGCGAGCCGGCCGACCACACGGCGAAGTCGGCCTGGCGGCCGACCTCGAGCGCGCCGTGGCGATCCGCGCGGCCGAGCGCCGCGGCCGCATGGCGCGTGACGCCCTGCAGCACCTCGGGCACCGTCATGCGGAACAGCGTGCAGCCCATGTTCAATGTCAGCAGCAGCGATTCGAGCGGCGACGTGCCGGGATTGTGATCGGTCGCGAGCGCGATCGGCACGCCGTGCTTGCGCAGCAGCTCGATCGGCGGCAGTTGCGTCTCGCGGATGAAGTAATACGCGCCGGGCAGCAGCACGGCAACCGTCCCCGCCGCCTTCATCGCCTCGATGCCGGCTTCGTCCAGAAATTCGAGGTGGTCGGCGGACAGTGCGCGATAACGCGCGGCAAGCGCCGTACCGCCCGCGTTCGATAGTTGCTCCGCATGCAGCTTCACGGGCAACCCTCGCCGCGTCGCGGCCTCGAACACGCGCTCGGTCTGCGCGAGCGAAAAGCCGATGCGTTCACAGAACACGTCGACCGCGTCGACGAGGCCTTCGTCGGCCAGCGCCGGCAGCATCCGGTCGCACACTTCGTCGATGTACGCGTCCGCACGGCCCGCATATTCGGGCGGCAGCGCGTGCGCGCCGAGGAACGTCGTGTAGACGGTGACCGGAAAGCGTTCGCCGAGCTGGCGTGCGACGCGCAGCATCTTGCGTTCGCTCGCGAGGTCGAGCCCGTAGCCCGACTTGATCTCGATCGCGCTCACGCCTTCGGCGAGCAACGGCTGCAGGCGTGCGGCGGCCTGCACGAACAGCGTCGTCTCGTCGGCCGCGCGCGTCGCGCGCACCGTCGACACGATCCCGCCGCCCTGCCGCGCGATTTCCTCGTAGCTGACGCCCGCGAGACGCTGCGCGAATTCGTCGGCGCGCGTGCCGCCGTATACGAGGTGCGTATGGCAGTCGACGAGGCCCGGCGTCACCCACGCGCCGTGCAGATCCTCGCGCTGCCAGTGGGCATAACCGTGCGGCAGCGCGGACAGTGCGCCGAGCCAGACGATCGTGCCGGTTTCGTCGACGGCGATCGCCGCGTCGTCGATCGTCTCGTCAGGATGGCCGTGCGGACACAGCCTCAGGTGATGCCAGACAGTCGGTTTCATGCGTTCAGTCTCGTTCGCCGATGGCGAGCGACACGGCGAGCAACGCGCCGCTGCCGCTCACGACGACGTCAAACGCACGCCGCGGCCCGTCGAGCCGCAACGTGTCCATTTCTTCCAGTGTGTAGTGCGTGCCGTCGATTTCAACGCCGACCGCACCGGCCGCGCAAAACAGCAGCACGGTATCGGCATGCTCGATGCGGTGCGCGCCTGTGCGCCACACGTCGAGCGCGCCGCGCGCGGCCGACCGGCGCGTCATCAGGTTGAAGTCGCGCGTCTCGCCGTCGTGCAGCGTCGCGTCGATCGCCGCCTCGCCAGCGAAATCCGCGCGGGTCAGCGGTGCGTCGAGCACGTGGCGGGCACCGCCTTCCTCGGCGAGCGTCATGCCCGCGCCGGACAGCAGCACCAGCGTGCGGTCGATCCCGTCGAAACGCGAGAACGGCCCGGCCGTGCCGACGTCGGCGACGCTCACGCGCCACGCGAACGCGTCGAGCGCGGCGCCCGGCGGGAACGCGCCGATTTCGCGCGTCACGCCACCGCCGTTCTTCCATGGCGACGCGACGAGATCCGCAGCGCGGATCATCGTCACGTTCACCGGCGCCTGGTGGAGCGCCGTCATGCTCAGCGGCCGAGCATCGGCAGCTTCAGGCCGGCTTCGCGGGCCGTCTGCTGCGCGAGTTCGTAGCCGGCATCCGCATGGCGCATCACGCCCGTCGCCGGATCGTTCAGCAGCACGCGGCCAAGACGCTCGTGCGCTTCGGCGGTACCGTCGGCGACGATCACGACACCCGAGTGCTGCGAGAAGCCCATCCCGACGCCGCCGCCATGGTGCAACGACACCCACGATGCGCCGCCTGCGGTGTTCAGCAGTGCGTTCAGGAGCGGCCAGTCGCTGACTGCGTCCGAACCGTCCTTCATCGATTCCGTCTCGCGGTTCGGGCTGGCGACCGAACCCGTATCGAGGTGGTCGCGGCCGATCACGATCGGCGCCTTCAGTTCGCCGTTCTTGACCATCTCGTTGAACGCCTGGCCGAGGCGATAGCGATCCTTCACGCCGACCCAGCAGATCCGTGCCGGCAGGCCCTGGAACGCAATGCGCTCACGCGCCATGTCGAGCCAGTTGTGCAGGTGCGGATCGTCGGGGATCAGTTCCTTCACCTTCTGGTCGGTCTTGTAGATGTCTTCCGGATCGCCCGACAGCGCGACCCAGCGGAACGGGCCCTTGCCTTCGCAGAACAGCGGGCGGATGTACGCCGGCACGAAGCCCGGGAAGTCGAATGCGTTCTCGACGCCCATTTCCAGCGCCATCTGGCGGATGTTGTTGCCGTAGTCGAGCGTCGCCGCGCCGCGTTCCTGCAGCGCCAGCATCGCGCGCACCTGGACGGCCATCGACTGCTTCGCGACCTTCACGATGCTCTGCGGATCGACCTTCTGCGCTTCGCGCCATTGCGCGACGGTCCAGCCTTGCGGCAGGTAACCGTTGATCGGGTCGTGCGCGCTCGTCTGGTCGGTCACGCAGTCCGGCGTGATGCCGCGCGTGACGAGTTCCGCGAACACGTCGGCCGCGTTGCCGAGCAAGCCAACCGACACCGGCTTGCCGGTGCGCTTCGCTTCCTCGATCATGCCGAGCGCCTCGTCAAGCGTCGTCGCCTTCTTGTCGACGTAGCGCGTCTTCAGGCGGAAGTCGATGCGGGTCTCGTCGCATTCGACCGCGATCATCGAGAAGCCGGCCATCGTCGCGGCCAGCGGCTGCGCACCGCCCATGCCGCCCAGGCCGCCCGTCAGGATCCAGCGGCCCGACGGATCGCCGTTGAAGTGCTGGTTCGCGACCGAGAAGAACGTTTCATAGGTACCCTGAACGATGCCCTGGCTGCCGATGTAGATCCAGCTGCCGGCCGTCATCTGGCCGTACATCATCAGGCCCTTGCGATCGAGCTCGTGGAAGTGATCCCAGTTCGCCCAGTGCGGCACGAGGTTCGAGTTCGCAAGCAGCACGCGCGGCGCATCCTTGTGCGTGCGGAACACACCGACCGGCTTGCCCGACTGGATCAGCAGCGTCTCGTTCTCTTCGAGATCCTTCAGCGACGCGAGGATCTGGTCGTAGCATTCCCAGTTGCGTGCCGCGCGGCCGATGCCGCCGTACACGACGAGCGCATGCGGATGCTCGGCGACTTCCGGATCGAGGTTGTTCTGGATCATCCGGTAGGCCGCTTCGGCCAGCCAGGTCTTGCAGACTTTCTCGCTGCCGCGCGGCGCGCGGATCGTGCGCGTGGGATCGAGACGGGGATCGATGTGTTTCGGATGGTTCATGACGACTGCTCCCGAAGGAAAATGACTATCAAATAGGAATCAGAAATGCCCGGTGAAGCGATAACGGCTGCCGGGATGCCACAGATTCGCCACCGAGGCGACGACGCCCTGCGACCAGGTGCGTCGATGTAAAACCAGACACGGCTCGACGTCGTCCATCCGCAGCTGCTCGCGCCGCTCCGGCGCCGGGGCCGCCGCTTCGATCCGGTACTCGACGCGCTGCAGCGGAGCCGCGCGCATCAGGTACAGGTTCGGCGTCGTGTTCGTGAAATCCTGCTCGGCGTAATCCGGCGCGACCGCCGGATTCACCCATCGTTCTTCGAGCTGCACGGGTTCGTCATTCTCGAAGTGCAGCACCTGCGAATGAAACAGCTTCGTGCGCACGGCCACCTGCATCTCGTCGGCGAGCGCCTCGTCGGCGCGGATCGTGTCGAGGCCGAGCACGCTGGCGCGATACGCATGCCCGCGTGCACCGACTTCCTCCGAGATGCTGCGGATCGCCACCAGCGTCGACTCGTACTTCGGCCGCGCGACGTAGGTGCCCGCACCCTTCATGCGCGTGAGCACCTGCTCGGCCGTCAACTCGCGCAGCGCGCGGTTGACGGTCATGCGCGCCACCTTGAATTCGCGCGCCAGCTCGTTCTCGGACGGCACCTGGTCGCCCTCCTCCCACTCGCCGGCGTGGATGCGGGCCAGGATGAAATCCTTGATCTCCTGGTAGACCGGCGCGCTCATTGGCTTACTGTTCCGACGCGAACGAGAACGGTGCGACCTTCGCGAACGCGCGCTCGCCGACGAGCTTCGCGACCGCAGCGATGTCCGGTGCGAAGTAGTGGTCGAGTTCGTAGTGCGCCACCTTGCTGCGGATCGTCTCCATCACCGGCGCGAGCTTCGGGCTCGTGTGGTGCGGCGCACGCAGGTCGACGCCTTGTGCGGCGGCCAGCAGTTCGATGGCGAGGATGTGCTTCGTGTTGTCCGCGATGTCGGCCAGCTTGCGCGCGGCGAACGTCGCCATCGACACGTGGTCTTCCTGGTTTGCCGAGGTCGGCAGCGAGTCGACCGAAGCCGGGTGCGCGAGCGTCTTGTTTTCCGATGCGAGTGCGGCCGCCGTCACGTGGGCGATCATGAAGCCCGAGTTCACGCCGCCGTCCTTCACGAGGAACGGGGGCAGGCCCGACAGCGTCGCGTCGATCAGGAGCGCGATGCGGCGTTCGGCCAGCGCGCCGATTTCCGCGGCGGCGAGCGCGAGGTTGTCGGCCGCGAATGCGACGGGTTCCGCGTGGAAGTTGCCGCCCGACAGCACTTCGCCGGTATCCGGGAAGATCAGCGGGTTATCCGACACGGCGTTCGCTTCGATCAGCAGCACGTCGGCCGCATGACGCATCTGGTCCAGGCACGCGCCCATCACCTGCGGCTGGCAGCGCAGGCTGTACGGATCCTGCACCTTGTCGCAGTCGCGGTGCGACTGGTTGATCGGCGAGCCGTCGAGCAGCTCGCGATACGACGCGGCGGCGTCGATCTGGCCTTGATGGCCGCGCAGTTCATGAATGCGGGCGTCGAACGGCTTCACCGAGCCGGCAGCCGCGTCGACCGACAGCGCACCCGCGACGAGCGCGGTGCGGTACAGGTCTTCGATCGCGAACATGTTGTCGAGCGCCAGCGCGGTCGATGCCTGCGTGCCGTTCAGCAGCGCGAGGCCTTCCTTCGCCTGCAGCGTCAGCGGCGCGAGGCCCGCGGCGCGCAGACCGTCGAGCGCGCTCGCACGCTCGCCGCGGATGAACACTTCGCCGACGCCCAGCAGCACGGCCGACATGTGCGCGAGCGGCGCGAGGTCGCCCGATGCGCCGACCGAGCCCTTCACCGGGATCAGCGGCAGCACGTCCGCGTTGAACAGCTTGATCAGCGCGTCCATCACTTCGCGACGGATGCCCGAGTGGCCGCGGCCGAGGCTCGACAGCTTCAGCGCCATCAGCAGACGCACCGACGAGCGCGCCATCGGCTCGCCGACGCCGACCGCGTGCGACAGCACGAGGTTCTTCTGCAGCAGTTCGAGCTGGTCGTGCGGGATGTGCGTGCTGGCCAGGCGGCCGAAGCCCGTGTTGATGCCGTAGGCCGGCTCGCCCTTCGCGGCGATGTCGGCGACGGCCTTTGCGCCGGCGTCGATCTTCGCGAAGCTGGCCGGATCGAGCGTCAGCTGCACGGATTCGCGTGCGATCTGGCGCAGTTGCGGGAGGGTGAGGTGGCCGGGGGTCAACGTAATCATGTGAGCAATCCTGTCTAGACAAGTTCGGAATGGATTGAAGTGTAGCTACGCCAACTTGTCTAGACAACCCGTTTTTCATCGATTTCGACTCGGGAGTTTCCCTGATGTCCGGCGCGGCCCGCCGCATCGGTCAGCGTGATCCGGTTCTTAACATTTGTTTCAGTTATTTTGTACTTGGCAACATACGGATCACCATCCGCCACGGAGACCGCCATGTCCTTCCCGTCCCGATTTGCCACCCGGTTCGGCCGCCCCCTGCTCTTCACCGCGTGCGTACTCGCATGCGGCGCGTCGCTCGCCGCGGAGCCGCTCTCGGGTACGCTCGAGAAGATCCGGCAGGGCAACCTGATCTCGATCGGCCACCGCGAAACGTCGGTGCCGTTCTCCTACGTCGATGCGAACGGCAAGGTCATCGGCTTCTCGCAGGACCTGTGCGACCGCGTGATCGCCGCGATGAAGGCGCGCACCGGCAAGCCCGACCTGCAGGTGCGCTTCATCCCCGTCACGTCGCAGAACCGCATCCCGCTCGTGCAGAACGGCACCGTCGATCTCGAATGCGGTGTCACCACGAACCTCGCCGCGCGTCACGCGCAGATCGCGTTCTCGACCACCTTCTTCGTTGCGACGACGCGCTTGCTCACGCGCACGCGCTCGGGCATCCGCGACTTTCCCGACCTCGCCGGCAAGACGGTCGTCACCAACCAGGGCACGACGTCCGAGCGCCTGCTGCGCAAGATGAACGAGGAAAAGAAGATGAACATGCGGATCATCAGCGCGAAGGACTACGGCGAAGGGCGCCTCACGCTCGAATCGGGCCGCGCGGTGGCGTACATGATGGACGACGTGCTGCTCGCGGGCGTGCGCCAGCTCGCCGCGAAGCCGGCCGACTGGCAGATCGTCGGCACGCCGCAATCGTCGGAAGCCTACGGGTTCATGCTGCGCAAGGACGATCCGCAGTTCAAGGCGCTCGTCGACGGCGTGCTGACGCAGTTGATGAAGCACGGCGAGATCGACGCGCTGTACGACAAGTGGTTCACGAAGCCGGTGCCGCCGAAGGGGCTGTCGTTCGACTTCGCGATGAACGACGCGATCAAGGCGCGCTACGCGGCACCGAACGACGCGCCGCTCGAATGAGCGCCGCGCGCTGATCCCGGCTCACGCACGCGTCCACGCGACGCACGCGGCGTAGCCGGGCGCCGCGTCGAGCCACGCCGCCTCAAACGCCGCGACACCGGCGGCGGGCGCGGCCGGGTCGACGATCGTCGTCGCCGGGGTCGCGACATCGCGCGGCGGCACGACCGCGAACGCGCTCAGCCCGCCGACGATGCCCGTGCCGAGCGCCTTGAGCAGCGCCTCTTTGGCACTCCAGACGCGCATGAATTCGCCGGCGCGCGCGGCCGCCGGCAGGCTGTCGAGATAGGCGGCCTCGGCCGGCGCGCAGACTTCGCGCGTCAGCGCGCGCCAGTCGGCCGCGCGATTGCAGCACTCGATATCGACGCCGACGCGGCCCGCGGGTGCCCACGCAAGCAACGCATGATCGCCCGCATGCGACACGTTGAAGTCGAGCAATGCACGGTGCACGCCGTCCAGCGACGGCCGCCCCGATGCGTCGACGACGATCGCCACCGCCTGCGGCGCGATGCCGAGGGCCGTGCCGAGCACATCGCGCAGCGCGGCACGGGTCGTGGCGCTGCGCACTGCATCCTCATGCCGCATGAAGCGCGCGGCACGCGCCCGCTCGTCATCGCTGAGCGCCGCATACGCGGGCGACGCAAGCGGCACGCGCCAGTCGAAATCGACACGTGCGATCCGCACGCCGGCGTGGGACGCCGCAGGCGGCGCATCAAGTTCGTGCACGCTCCAGGCGCGAGGTGTGTCGGACGGGGAAGCGAAATCGGGCGGGGCTGGCATCGACATGCGGCGGCCTGTGGAACGAAACGTCCGATGTTAATCGATCACGCGGTGCGGCGAGCCGTTGCGACCCGCCGGCGTCAACGGTGCCGGCACCGTGCGCCGCGCTGACGTTTGTCCTCCCGGCATGCGCCAGCGCGACGCGGCCGCCGTCTGTCACCCGTTCGCGGCTACGCCCGGCACACCGCTGCCATGCCCACGCCCGCGCGATGCCGGGTGAATCGCATGCACGTTGCCCGGTGCATCGGCAGGCAGCACGCCGTGTTGCAGCCAGTAGAGCGCCAGCGGCCACAGCGTATCGGTGAAGCGGCTGTGGAAAAACGCGAAATGGCCGATCGCTTCGGCGCCGATGTCGGCCGGCGCGATCCGCAGATGCGTGACGTCGCTGCCCGTGTAGTAGCCGACCAGCCGCTCGATCGCCTCGACCGTGCCGAACCCGTCGTCGTCGAGGCCGATCGCGAGCATCGGCGCCGACAGCCGTGCGAAGCGGGCGGGCAACGCGGCGCGACTCGCGGCGGGTTCGGCGAGCGGGCCGCTCGTATAGCCCTCCTCGAAGCGCGCCCGCGAGCGTACCCACGACAACGCGACGCCGCGCGGCGTGTCCTCCATCCAGCCGAGCCGCTTCGCGGGCACATAGCCGAACGCGGCCGCGAGCACCGGCATCGCGACGTGCCACTTCCACCACATGCGCCGCCGTTCGGCCGGCAAGTAATCGCGCCAGTACGCATACTGCGCACCGACCGTTACCGCATGTCGCACGTGAGCGTTCGATGCGGCGAGCCCGAGCGCGAACCCGCCGATGCTGTGCGCGACGACGTCGATCGGCTGGCCGGCAAACGCGTCACGTGCGTATTGCAGCGCGGCTTCGCAATCGAGCCGCCCCCAGTCGAGCCAGTTCGCGCGCAGCTTCGCGAGCCGCGCCGGGCGCGACCCGCCGATGCCGCGATAGTCGTAGGCGAGCACGTCGCGTCCCTGTGCGAACAGCCAGGCTGCAAAACGAAAGTAGTAGTCGCAACGCACCGAAGTCGCACAATTGATGACCGTGACGGGCCGCGCGACGCTGCCGCCGCGATGGCGCCACACATGGCCGCGCAATTCGTAGCCGTCGGCCGCGCGCAGCGTCACCGGCTCGGGTGGCAATGCGTCCGCCGCGCGGGTGTCCTGTGTCGTCTCGCTGCCTTCGTTCGAAATCGTCATCTTGTCTCCTGTCGACCGCAGTTAGCGCTTAAGCGCTTACTGCGGTCCCATGGCGTGGTTGGGTGGAGTTAGCGCTTCAGCGCTTACTCCACCCCCACGGCGGTCGACCGAAGTTAGCGCTTTAGCGCTTACTGCGGTTCCATGGCGTGGCTGAGTGAAGTTAGCGCTTCAGCGCTTACTCCACCCCCACGGCGGTCGACCGCAGTTAGCGCTTCAGCGCTTACTCGGCCCCCATGCTTCGCAGCCCGGCCGGGACGTCAACCGACGAGCCCCCCACGCCTGCCTCCATTGAACTTGACGCGCCCCGCGTTCTCAACCAATCTTGCTGCTCCGTTCGCATGAGTCACGCGCATGTCAACGCCGCTCGTCCGTCTCCCATCTCTCGACCTCGTCCGCGGTTTCGTCGCCGTCGGTCGCCGCATGAGCATCACGCTCGCCGCGCAGGACCTGTGCGTCACGCAATCGGCGGTCAGCCGGCAGGTGCACGCGCTCGAAGCGCATCTCGGCGTCGCGCTGCTGCAGCGCGGCTACCGGAAGATCGCGTTCACTCCGGAAGGCGAGCGGCTGTTTCGCGTCGCGGATGCGGCACTGCACGGCCTGCAGGACACCGTCGCGTCGCTCGCCGCCGCGCGCGAGCGCCAGCCGGTCACGATCACCGCGAGCATCGGCGTCACCGCACTGTGGCTGCTGCCGCGGCTCGGGCGGCTGCAGGCGCGCCTGCCCGAGATCGACCTGCGCGTCGCCGCGAACGACAAGGTACTCGATTTGCGCACCGAAGGCATCGACCTCGGGATCCGCTATTGTCCGCGCGACCGCGCGCCGGCCGGCGCACTGCGCCTGTTCGACGAGATCGTCGTGCCGGTCGCGCATCCGGCGCTCGCCGCGCGGCCCGTCACGAACGCAGCCGCGATCGCCGACCACGTGCTGCTCGAATTCGACGGGCCGCCGCAGCCGCAATTGCAGTGGCGCGCGCACCTGCACGCGGCCGGGCTCGGCGACGCGCGCCCGAAAGGCGTGCTGCGCTTCAACCAGTACGACCAGGTGATCCAGGCCGCGATCGCGGGCCAGGGCGTCGCACTCGGCCGGCTCGCGCTCGTCGCGCCGATGCTCGCGGACGGGCGGCTCGCGGTGCTCGGGCCGCACACGCAGGCACTGTCGGATGCGTACGGCTACTGGCTGTTCCAGCACGATCCGGCCCCGCGCCGCGAAGTGGCCGACGTCCGCGACTGGATGCTCGCCGAAGCGGCCGAATGCGATGCCGCGATGCGTGCGCACGATATTGCGTCGGCGTAAGCCGGCGCGGTCTTTGCGAACAAGCCCGACCGTTTCAGAGCGCTCCCGCCTCACCCGGCACGCCCCGCATCGCATTCCCTGCACGCATGCCAACCTGACCGAATGATTGCTTGAGCGACGACGGGCCCGATCGTCTAATCGGATCGAGCGCGGCCGCTTTGCCGCGCCTTCATCCGGAGACACGCATGACCCCGATCGAACAGGAAGTCCGCCGCCGCTGGCTGCCCGTCCTGGCTGGCGGCCTGATCATGGGCGCCGCGCTCGGCATCCGCCACGTGCAGGGCCTGTTCCTCGCGCCGGTGTCGCTCGACCACGGCTGGTCGCGCGAAGCATTCGGCCTCGCACTGGCGCTGCAGAACCTGATCTGGGGCGTCGCGCAGCCGTTCACGGGGATGGTCGCCGATCGCTTCGGCTCGCTGCGCGTGATCGTCGCCGGGATGCTGCTGTACGCGGCAGGGCTCGTCACGATGGCCCATGCGGCATCGACCGGCATGTTCACGATCGGCGCGGGGCTCGTGATCGGCATCGCACTGTCGGGCTCGGCGTTCGCGTCGATCTATGGCGCGCTGAGCCGCCTGTTTCCGCCCGACCGGCGCGGCTGGGCGCTTGGCGTCGCCGGCGCGATCGGCGGGCTCGGCCAGTTCTGCATGGTGCCCGTCGCGCAGGAGCTGATCGGCGGCATCGGCTGGCGGCATGCGTTCCTCGCGCTGGCGCTCGTCGCGGTGCTGCTCGCGCCGCTCGCCGTGCTGCTGCGCGACCGGCCGCAGGCTGCCGGCGCCACCGCCGGCCCCGACCAGTCGATCGGCGAAGCCGTGCGCGAGGCGTTCGCGCATCGCGGCTTCTGGCTGCTGAACGCGGGCTTCTTCGCGTGCGGCTTTCAGCTCGCGTTCATCGCGACGCATCTTCCCGCCTACCTGCTCGACCACGGCCTGGCGGCACGCCACGCGAGCGTCGCGCTCGCGCTGATCGCGCTGACCAACGTGGCCGGCACCTATGCGTGCGGCCATCTCGGCGGGCTGCTGCGGCGCAAGTACGTGCTGTCGGCGCTGTACCTCGTGCGGGCGCTCACGATGGCGGTATTCGTCGCCGCGCCGCTGTCGCCCGCGAGCGTCTATGTGTTCGCAGCCGTCATGGGGTTCACGTGGCTCGGCACCGTGCCGCTGACGAACGGCGTGATCTCGCAGGTGTTCGGCGTGCGCTACATCGCGACGCTGTTCGGCTTCGTGTTCTTCGGGCATCAGCTCGGCAGCTTCTTCGGCGTCTGGCTGGGTGCGCTCGTGTACGACGCGACACACTCGTACATGCCGCTGTGGATCGGCTCGATCGCGCTCGGCGTGCTCGCGGCGTTGCTGCACCTGCCGATCGACGACGCGCGCGTCGCGCGTCCGGCATCGGGCAATGCGGCATGGGCATGATCCGCACGGCACTGGCCGCCGTCGCGCTCGCCTTCGTCGCGTGGTGCGGCGCGGCCTATTTCGGTTCTGGCGTCGCGTACGCGCTGCTCGAACACGTCGCGTTCTGCAATTGATGCAGCAACCCGCAGCAGAAGGTCAGCGGCGCTTCGGCAACGCTGCCAGCGCATCGAGCGCACGGGCACGCGCGGCCGCATGCTCGACGAGCGGTTCCGGATAGTCGACGCCGAGCCGCACGCCGGCCGCGTCGAGTTCCAGCGGCGAGGCTTCCCACGGCGCATGGATCGATGCATTGTCGACGCCGGCGAGTTCGGGCACCCAGCGCCGTACGTACGCGCCGTCGGGATCGAACTTCTGCCCCTGCGCGACCGGATTGAAGATGCGGAAATACGGCGCGGCGTCGGCGCCGCAACCGGCCACCCACTGCCAGCTCGCCGCGTTGTTCGCGGGATCGGCATCGACCAGCGTGTCCCAGAACCACGCTTCGCCCGCACGCCAGTCGATCAGCAGATGCTTGATCAGGAACGACGCGACGACCATCCGCACGCGGTTGTGCATCCAGCCGGTCGTCCACAGTTCGCGCAGGCCTGCATCGACGAGCGGATAGCCGGTCAGCCCGCGCTGCCATGCGTGCAGCGCGGTGGAATCGTCGCGCCACGGCATCGCGTCGAACTGCGCGCGGAAATTGTCGGTCGCGAGCGCCGGGAAGTGGTACAGGAGCGTGTAGCTGAACTCGCGCCAGCCGAGCTCGCTCAGGAATTTGTCAGCGTCCGCGGCGACCGCCGCGCCGCCTGCACTCGCGGCGCCCTGCACCGCGTGCCACACCTGTCGCGGCGACACGTTGCCAAAGCGCAGGAACGGCGAAAGCCGGCTCGTCGCGGGACGGTCGGGAAGGTCGCGCGCATCCGCATACCCGGCGAGCGATGTCGTCAGGAATGCGTCGAGTCGGGCGTGCGCCCCGGCTTCGTCGGGCGCGGGCCACGCATCACGCAGGCCGCCGGCCCAATCCGGCACCGGCGGACGCAAAGCCAGCGCGTCCAGCGCCAGCGCGCGGTCACGCACGGCTTTCGGCCACGGATGAAACGCGATCCGCTCGGGCGCCGGCAACGGCGCGGCGACCGTGCGGTCGCGGCGCGCCGCGCGCCAGTACGCGGTGAACACCTGGTACGGCCCGCCGCTGCCCGTCAGCACCTCCCACGGCTCGTTCAGCAGGCTGCCGTTGCTGCTCTCGACCGTGACGCCGCGCGCCTTGAGCGACGCCTTCAGCGCCGCGTCGGCGTCGCGCTGCGGCTGCGCATAGCGGCGGTTCCAGTACACGGCTTCCGCGCCCGTGTCGTGCACGATGCGCTCGATCTCGCGCGGCGCGTCGCCGCGCAACAGCAGCAGGCGTCCGCCATGACGCACCAGCGCCGCGTCGAGCCCGGCCAGCGACCCGTGCAGCCACCAGCGCGCCGCGCCGCCGAGCGCCCGCCCGGCGCCGGCGCCCGTGTCGTCGACGAATACGCACACGAGCGGCCGGCCCGACGCCACCGCGCGCGTCAGCGCGGGCTGGTCGGTCACGCGCAGATCGTCGCGGAACCAGACGATCGCGGGAGCAATGGACGACTTGGCGGGCACGGGCACCTCGATGACGAAAGCGGAAAGAGACGCGTATTGTCGCGGCTGCGCTGCGAGGTGTCGATGTTCGACGAGCACGACGCGGTGTTCACACCCGATGCCGCGATCGACTATCGCGCGATGGGCGGCATCGCCGGCCGCTATCTGGAGGTGAAGGCATGGCTGCGCACCGTGCTGCCGCCGCTTCCGCAATACCGGCACATGGTCGGCAACCTGTCGATCCGACCTGACGGCAGCAATACCGCACGCCGCCGCACGATCTGCTTCAATCCGATGGAGGTCGCGCTGCCGGACGGCGGCACGCAGGTGATGTGTCTCGGGCTTGCGGTACGTCGACCAGTTCGTGCGCACCGCACGGGGTTCGCGCATCGCCGAGCGTGTCGAGGCGCGCTGCTACGGTCGCAACGCGCGGGCCGCGCTCGCGGACGCGACCGGTTGATCCGGCCACGATGCGCACGCCGTGCGATGGCGGCACGGCGTGCGCGTCATCGCAGCCGGCCGCTGCGTCAATCGAGCCGGAACGCCGCCTCGAATCGCTCGGCGAACGCGTCGAACTCGGTTTCCGGCAGATGGTTGATGCCGCCCGCGCGCTTGCGCCCACCGCCGGTCGGAAAGCCGCGACAGAACTCGTCGGCACCGAGCGGCCGACCGTCCGGCACGCGCACGCTCACGACGAGGCCGCCGTCCGCGCGCGGAGACAGCACCGCGAGCGCCGCATGCGGCGCGTTGCGCATCCGCTCGTTCGCGAGCATGCCGGTCGCGCGCCGCGCCCATGGATGATCAGGCATCCGGACCAGCGTCGCGCCGGGCACTTCGCGCAGCGGCACAAGTGCGCACGCGCGCGCCATGTCGTCGCGGTAGCCGTCGCGCAACGCGGCGAACACGGCCGTCTCGCGCACGAAATCGAGCGGGTCGATGCAAGGCAGCATCGCGTCGGCGAGCGCGGCCGGGTCGAAATGCAGATCGCCGACACACTCGCCGTACGCGTTGTAGTTCAGGTAGAGCCCGAGCTCGGCGAGCGTGTCGCGCTCGGCGTCGCCCAGCCCGTGCTCGCGCGCGAGCGCATTGCCGAGCGCCGGCAACTCGTCGCCGAACGCCGCGACGATCGCCCAGCGCGCGTGCCGGCCGCCGAGATAACGGTTCACGATCGCGCTCGTGCAGACGTCGGCCGTCGTATCGATATGCGCGTCGAAACGCGCATCGTCGGGCAGTTCGCCCGCGAAGTGATGGTCGAAATAGCGGACCGTCACGCCATCGCGCAGCAGCCGCGCGCACGCGTCGCGATTCTGGTCGTGCGACACGTCGAGCACGGTGACGCTGTCGCCCGCGCGCGCGTCGATCCGCTCGAGCAGTTTGATGTCGCGCTTCACGCCGGTCACGAGCGTGCCGTGCTCGCCCTCCGCGAGCCGCAGTTGCTGAAGCGCGCACAGGCCGTCCGCATCGCCATTGAACGCGAAGAAATGCCGCGCGTGTTGATTGTCCTGCATGATCCATTGCTCCATCGTCAACGCATGAAATCGCCGCCGTTCGCGCCGAGCGTCGCGCCCGTCACCGCGTTCGCGTAGTCCGACACAAGGAACCGCGCGGCCCTCGCGCAATCGTCGTCGATCGGCAGCTTCGCGAGCGCGAGGTTCGACGCGATCGGCGCGATGATCTGCTCCTCCGTCATGCCGGACTCGGCGGCTGCCTGCCGGAAATACGTCTGGGTCGGCACGCCCCACATCGCCCCATGTGGATGCTGTTCGCGCGAATGCCGTGCACGCCGAATTCGCGTGCCAGGTATTTTGCCGCAACCGCAATCGTCGACGAGGACGGCCACGTGATCAAGCGCAACCGCATTGCCGAGCGGTTGATCGAGCAGCCGGACGGGCTGTGCGTGCGCCAGGAGCGGCTCCATGGGTCGTGCCCGCTCGACGAGCGCCGGCTGCAGAAGGCGTTGCAGGCCGCGCTCGAGCATTTCCGCTCGGGCCCGCTCGCACGCATCGAAGCCAGGACGCTGCCGCGCCCCGGCGGCGCGATGCCGTTGAGCGTGCTGCTGCGCCCGCTCGCGCCCTAACGCGGCGGGGAGGACCGCCAGCACCGGCCGGCCGTCGCGGTGTTCGTCCGCGATCCGCCGGCGTCTCCGCAGACATCGCGTGACTTATTGCACCGGTTGTTCCGGCTCACGCCGATGGAAATCGAAATCGCGCTGCGACGCGTTGACGGGCTGACGCTCGACGAGGCGGCCGCCGCGACCGGCATCACAAAGAACACGGCCCACGCGCACCTGCGCGGCATCTTCGCGAAAACGGGCGCGACGCGGCAGGCCATGCTCGTGACGACGCTGCTCGACAGCGTCGAGTCGATGACGTAGCGGCCGCGACGGCAGTCGCCAAACGGGCGCCCGGTCGATACCCCCCGCGCGCGGGTAGCGATCGGGTATCCAGTGACCGGCGAACTCTCATTTCATTTCATGTCATACGTCATCAGACATGAATGAACAACCGACGCATCTCAAGAAATTCCCCAATATATAGGCAATTACCGGGTAAACCCGCGACGCCTTCCTCCGAACTCAGGCGTACCATGTTATACGACGACATACTACATAGACCACCACCCGGACGCAGAAGCGAGCAACCGCCCCGTCCGCCGCCGCCCGACCGGAGACACGCTTGAACCCGCCCTCGCCCGCTTTGCCCGGACCCGATCCGCTCGCGTCCGCCGTCTCGAAAGTGAAGTGGCACGTGCTGCCGCTCGTGCTGATCATGTTCATCGCGAACTACATCGACCGCGTGAACGTCGGCTTCGTCGATCGCCACCTCGAGGCATCGATCGGCATCGGCGCGGCCGCGTACGGCCTCGGCGCCGGGCTGTTCTTCGTCGGCTACGCGCTGTTCGAGGTGCCGTCGAACCTGCTGATGCAGCGCTACGGCGCACGCGTATGGCTTGCCCGGATCATGGCGACGTGGGGCATCGTCGCGGCCGCGATGGCGTTCGTGTGGAACGACACGTCGTTCTACGCGCTGCGCTTCCTGCTCGGCGCGGCCGAGGCCGGTTTCTTCCCCGGCGTCGTGCTGTACCTGTCGCAATGGCTGCCGCCGCAGGAGCGCGGCAAGGCGATGGCGATCTTCCTCGGCGGCTCCGCGTTCGCGTCGGTGCTGTCCGGGCCAGTCACCGGTGCGTTGTTGTCGATCCGCGGCTTCGGCCTCGAAGGCTGGCAATGGATGTTCCTGATCGAAGGGCTGTTCTCGGTCGCACTGTGCGGCGCGAGCTGGCTGCTGCTGAAATCGCATATCCGCGACGCGACGTGGCTCACGGCCGAGGAACGCACGGCGCTGCAGAACGCGCTCGACGAGGAGCGCGCGACGCGCGACGTCCGCTCGAACGTGCCGGTGCGCGCCACCGCGCTGCTGCGCGATCCGCAGATCATGCTGTTTTGCTTCCTGTATTTCTCGATCCAGCTGACGATCTACGCTGCCACGTTCTGGCTGCCGACGATCATCCGCAAGATGGGCGGGCTCACCGATTTCCAGGTCGGCCTGTACAACACGATTCCGTGGATGATCGCGATCGGCGCGATGTACGGCTTCGCGGTGCTGTCGTCGAAGTGGAAGCATCCGCAGCGCTGGCTCGCGGTCGCGCTCGTGCTCGCCGCATGCGGGCTGTTCGCGTCGACGTCGCACGAGCCGGTCTGGTCGTTCGCGTCGATCTGCTTCGCCGCGCTCGGCTTCAAGGCCGCGGCGTCGCTGTTCTGGCCGATCCCGCAGGGTTATCTCGACACGCGCGTGGCCGCGGCCGTGATCGCGCTGATCAACTCGGTCGGCAACCTCGGCGGCTTCGTCGCGCCGACGGCTTTCGGCTACCTGAAGCAACATACGGGTTCGATCACGGGCGGACTGTATGCGCTCGCGATCGCTTCGCTCGTCGCCGCGGTCGCCGCGCTGTTCGCGCGCACCCACCGGCGCAGCGACCCGCCGCGCGGCCTGCCGGCCGACGACTCCTTCACGAACGCTTCGATGCTCCGCCATGCCGAACACTGACCGCCTGACCGTCGTCGTCTCGAATGCCGCCGACGGCGACCTCGCCACGTTCTCCCTCACGACCGACGGCACGCTCGCGCCGCTCGCCCGCTACCCGGCGGCCGACGTTGCAATGCCGATCGCCGTGCAGGCCGACCGTGCGGGGCTGTACGTCGCGACGCGCGGCGAACAGCCGACGATCGTCGCGTTCCGCATCGTGCCGGCCACCGGCGCGCTCGTGCGCATCGGTGCGACCGCGATCGACGCCAGCCACGCCTATCTGTCGCTCGACCGCAGCGGCCGCTGGCTGCTCGGCGCGTCGTACGGCGGAAATTCGCTGAGCCTCTACGACGCCGCGCGCGTGCGCGACGGCGACGGCACGCCGCTGCAGGTCGCGGGCGGCATCGCGAACGCACATTCGGTGATCGTGTCGGCGGACGATCGTTTCGCCTATGTCAGCTCACTCGGCTCGGATCGCGTGTTCAGCTTCGCGCTCGTCGAAGACGCGGCCGGCCTGCGCGCACTCGAACACGGCGAAACGCGCGTGCCGGCCGGGTTCGGCCCGCGTCACCTGCAATTTGCGGAAGACGGCCGCAAGCTCGTCGTCGTCAGCGAATTCCAGGCCACGCTCGCGACGTTCGCGCGCGACCCCGACACCGGCCGGCTGGGCGATGCACGCGTGAGCGCACGCCATCCGGCCGTCGCCGAACTCGCGCAAGGCCACGCTCGGCCGCCCGCGCCCGCCGAGCCGTCCGTCTGGGCCGCCGACCTGCACCTGACGCCCGACGAGCGTTTCGCCTACGTCAGCGAACGCACGTCGAGCCGCCTGCTCTGCTATCGCCGCACCGAAGACGGAACGTTCGAGCCCGCACACGCGACGACCACCGAGACGCAGCCGCGCGGGTTCGCAATCGACCCGTCGGGGCGCTGGCTCGTCGCCTGCGGTGAACAGTCGGAATACGTGTCGGTGTATGCGATCGCGCCGGACGACGGTGCGCTGTCGCCGCACGCGCGCGTGCCGGGCGGGCACGGTGCGAACTGGGTCGCGATCATCTGAAGCCGTGACACGCGGAGCATGACTCGGCAGGCCCGCCACGCAGGCGCGCGCTTGCCCGCGTTCAGCGCCGCTCGCTCGGCGCGACGCCCGTCCAGCGCTTGAACGCACGCGTGAAGTTAGCGCGATCCGTATAGCCGACCCGCGCGGCGATCTCGTCGACCGGCAGCCGCGTCCCCTCAAGCAGCCGCAGCGCGTCGCGCAGCCGGATCTCGTCGAGCAGTGCCGAATAAGTCGCGCCGTACTCGGCGAGCTTGCGCTTGAGCGTACGCGCCGATACGTGCAGTTCGCGTGCGACGTCGTCGACCGATGGATAGCCGCCCTCGCCGCAGATCAGCAGGTTGCGCACGCGCTCGACGATGCTTTCCGCATAGCCGAGCCGCGCGAGTTCGGCCTCGCACTGCTGCACGATCATCTGCGCGGTGTGCGCGTTCGCGGTGCCGATCGGTTCGTCGAGCAGCGCGGCGTCGCAGCGGATGCGGTTCGCGCTCGCGTCGAAATGGCAGCGCGGCAGCCGCCCACGATAACGCTCGAACCACGGCGGTTCGGGCCATTCGAAATGGAGTTCGGCACGCGACTGCAGCGTGCGACCCGGCACCGGATACAGCAGCGAATTGAACAGGATCGCCGTCTCGACCAGGAAGTTCTCGACCGCGAACTGCCGCAGCCGGCCGAGCGGAAACGCTTCGAACACGTCGATGTCGACGGTCCCGTCGAGCTGCGTGAGCCGCACCGAAAAGAACGGCACGCGTGTCGGCAGATAGCGGATGCCAAGCGAGATCGCCTCGCCGAGCGTCGCGCAGCTCATCAGCCCGAAGCCGATCAGTCCCGCTTTCGTCAGGCTGCTGCGCAGGCCGATCTCGATCGCGATCGACGGGTCGTCCGTCGCGTCGAGCAGGTTGAACACGATCGCCGCCTGCTGCAGCGGCGTGATGCGCGCATCGGGCTGCGCGAGCCGCTCGCGCTCGACGCCCGAGCCGGCGAGAACGCGGCTGCCGTCGATGCCGCGCTCCTCCGCCAGCATCAGCATGAACAGCGCATACGCGGACGACACCGTCGCCTTGTTCAGCTGGCGGGCGGCATCCGGGACGGACAGGACCATGCGGCGGACTCCGGAGCGGTTTCGGCGGATTGTAGCGTCGCTGGCCCGCAATGACACCGGGGCGAGACTCTAGCCGCGCCGGCCGGCCATCGTGGCCCGAAATGACACCACCATTGGCACCCGCGGCCCTCGCGTGTGCTCCGGTGCACGCCTATGCTTGTCACATCGGCATTGCGCCCCACTCTTTCCGCAGGAATCCCGGTCGATGAGCCAACCCGCACGAACCGCCTTTCGCAACGACGCGGACAAGGTCGCGTACGTCCGCCGCGAGGTCAACGCCGCGAGCGACGCGATCCGCGCACGCTTTCCGCTGCTCGACAACCAGAACCTCGTCGGCGCGACCGTGATGGCCGTCTCGGTCGCCGCGATGCTCGCGATCGCGTGGCTGTATGCGCGCGGCGCGATCGCGTGGTACGTCGCGCTGCCGCTCGCCGCGTTCGTCACGTCGCTGATCCACGAGCTCGAGCACGACCTGATCCACCTGATGTACTTCAAGAAGACGCCGTGGGCCTATCACCTGATGATGGCGCTGTGCTGGCTCACGCGGCCCGGCACGATCAACCCGTGGACGCGGCGGCGCATGCACCTGCATCACCACAAGGTATCGGGCGGCGAATCGGATCTCGAGGAATTCGGCATCACGAACGGCGAGCGCTGGGGCGTGAAGCGCCTGCTGATGATCGCGGACGGCATGCTCGCCGTCGTGCTGCGGCCGGCCGCGATGCGCCGCAAGGTGAAGCAGTACGTGGCCGCGCAGCCGGTACAGGATCCGTCCGAGCGCCTGCAGTTGCGCGTCGAGCAAGTATCGTCTTACATGCCGGTCGGTCACGTGTATTACGTGCTGTGGCATGCGTTCATCGTCTATCACGTCGGCCTGTTCGCGCTGCATGCGTTCGGCTACCCGGTGACGGTGCCGGCCGTCGTCGAGCGCGTGATGCGCGTCGTCGATTTCCTGGCCGTGGTGTGGCTCGGGCCGAACTTCGTGCGCAGCTTCTGCATCAACTTCGTCAGCTCGAACATGCATTACTTCGGCGACATCGATTCGCGCAACGTGATCCAGCAGACGCAGGTGCTCAACCCGTGGTGGATGCTGCCGCTCCAGCTGTTCTGCTTCAACTTCGGCAGCACGCACGCGATTCATCACTTCGTGGTGCGCGACCCGTTCTACATCCGCCAGCTGACCGCGCGCACCGCGCATGCGGCGCTGCGTGAAGTCGGCGTGCGCTTCAACGATACCGGCACGTTCGCGCGGGCGAATCGCTGGGGCGGTTATCGCCCGGCGCGTGATACGCGCCAGGCTCGGGCCGACGCATAACGCGCCACCTCAACCACCGATCGGCGGCATCGGCCCTTGCCCGCGGATCCACGACCAGTTCGCGAGCTCGGCCATTTCCTTGTCGCCACGGCTGTCGCCATACGCGAACAGCTGTTTCGGCGGCCGGTTGCCCCACCACCCGCGCAGCCGCACGACCTTCTGCGGCCCCCAGCAGTTTTCGCCGTCGAGCCGCCCGGTGAAGGTGCCGCGCTCGAACGCGAGCCGCGTCGCGAGCACCGCATCGAAGCCGGCCGTCTTCGCCCACTTCTCCAGATACAGCGACGGCGACGCGCTCACCAGCACGACTTCGTGCCCACGGGCCCGATGCTCGCGGATGCGCTCGAGCATTTCCGGACGCACGAGGCTCGGCAGATAGCTGTCGACGAAGGTGCGCGCCTGCGCATCGAGCGCGTCTTCGCGCACCGGCCCGAACGCGAACGACGCGAACTTCGCCTTCGCGTCGCCGCGCGACATCAGGCCGGCCTTCATCGCGACGATCCACGGCAGTGCGCGCAATCCGGCCCACGCGAAGCGCGGCGTGCCGACCGCATAGCGGACGAAATGGCGAAAGCTGTCGGTCGTCGTGATGGTGCCGTCGAAATCGAATGCGGCAACGATGCGGTCAGTCATGGAGAATCGGCGGGAAAGCGATGAGATGCCCGGGAAGATAGCAGACTCGCGCCGGTGCACGTGAAATGACGCGACGCAGCGCGGCCTGCGCAGCGAACGCGCGCGCCGCCACGGCGCACGCGTTCGTACCCTTCGCGCCGTTCCCTCAGCGCTGCGGCCGCGCCGCCAATGCCGCCGGCAGCACGACGTTCATCAGGTGATCGGCGCGCGACAGCAGATCGGTCACGCGCTCGTCGAGCCCGCGCAATTGCGCGGGTTGCATGCGGATCTGCTGCACCGCCTGCCCGACGATGTTGCGGCGGTCGAACAGCGTGCGCTCGACACCCGCATCGTCCGGCGCGCGCACGACATCCGACACCGCGCTCAGCGCCGCGAGCACGACCACGAGGTTTTCTTCCGCGTGGCGAACCTTCGCGGCAAGCTCCTCGGTACGGCGCGGGAAAAAGCCGAGCGACTGCTTGAGCGCCCCGATCGCCGCACGGTAGTCGACATGGCCCGTCGCCGCGCCGAACCAGCGTTCGAACATGCCGGCCTTGCGTGTCGCCTGCGCGAGCATGCCGGCCATCATGTCGGCCGCGCCGAGTTCATTGAATTCGCGCGTCGTTGCCGCGACGGCTTCGACGAGGTTGCCCGCCGTCTCCAGCGCGCCGTCGCCGATCGTCGCGACCGTCGCGAGCTTGAGCGGCACCAGTTGCCGGATGTGCCGCTCGATGCGCGGCGCGTAGTCGGGGTAGAGATTCGGGAAGCGGGCCTGCGCGGCGCGGAAGCACGCTTCGAGCTGCGGATGGTTCGACTCGCCGAACACCGCCCGGCCGACCGCCTCGGCCGGTGCCGTGCGCACGGCTTTATCGGACGCGGGCGTGGGCCCGAAGTCGAGCGCCTGCGGCGCCGGCCGCTCGGGCCCGCGCGCAACCGGCGCCGCGGACGCGGGCGGCGCGTCGAACGCAAGACGCCCGGGCGTGCGCTCGGGCGTCGTATCGAACTCGAGCCGCTTCGGCTCGTCTGACGGATTCGTCATCGCTGCTTCCCGCCCGGCGCGGCGGTATCCCGCCCGCCGGGCTGCCGCCAGTCAGACCGCGCCGCCGTACGCGCGCACGAAGTCGCCCAGGCCCCGGTTGTAGCCGGCGCCAACCGCCTTGAACATGAAGTGGCCGTCGCGGCGATAGAAGCTGCCGACCTGCACCGACGTCTCCATCGAGAAATCTTCCTCGAGCGCGTACTTCGCGATCACCGCGCCCGACACTTCGTCGGCGATCTGGATGTAGCTGTTGCGCACCTGGCCGAAATTCTGGCGACGCGCTTCGGCCTGGTCGATCGTCACGACCACCGAGATTTCCTCGACGTCGGCCGCGAGCTTCGTCACGTCGATGAAGATCACCTCATCGTCGCCGTCGCCGCTGCCCGTGCGGTTGTCACCGCTATGCACGACACCCAGGCACTTCGACGCGGGCATCCCGCGCTTCGGGAAATCGTCGCCCGGCTGGATAAAGGTGTCTTTGCGCTCCATCGTGCGCACTTCGCTGTTGTAGAACACGAAGTGCTGATCCGAGATCAGCTTCGGGTTGCTCTGCGCGTCGTACTTGCACAGGAACACCGACACGTCGAGATCGAAGTCCGTACCCGTGTCCGTCGCGTTCGCGTCCCAGCCGAGACCGATGCGGAACTTCTGCGTGCCGGGCGCTTCCTTCGACAGGTTGACGCGACCGCCTTTCGACAAATTGATCATTTGAACCTCTTCTGCTGGAACCGCCGTTGCGCCGGCGGCAATGCCGGGCCGCCCTGCGCGGCCCCTCGTTGATGGTGTTCGACCCGCGCGTCGCGCGTGATTACTCGCCCGCCACGGCCGTCCGGTTTTCCCTGCGTTGCACGACGATCGACGACCACACGGCCGCGGCGATCATCGCCGCGCCGATCAGGCCGGTGACGACCTCGGGCACCTCGAACTTCACGCCGAGGAACATGATCGTTGCGAGCGCACCGATCGCCCAGAAGGCGCCGTGCTCGAGAAAGCGATACTGCGCGAGCGTGCCCTTCTTCAGCAGCACGAGCGTCATCTCCCGGATGTAGGCCGCGCCGACGCCGAGGCCCAGCGCGATCAGGAAGATGTTGTTCGACAGCGCGAATGCGCCGATCACGCCGTCGAAGCTGAACGACGAATCGAGCACTTCGAGATACATGAAACCCGCGACGCCTTCGCGCACCACGCGCGTGCCCGTCTCCTCGCCACCGATGAGGTCGCCGATGCCGTGCGCGATCACGAAGCTGATCACGCCGAACGCGCCCGCGAGCAGGAAGCCCACCTGCTCGACCGCCGGCACGTAGAGCGACGCAATGATGATGATCGCGAGCGTCAGCGCCACTTCCAGCGCCGTGATGCGGCCGAGGTGGCTCATCGGGCCTTCCAGGAAGCCGATCCAGTGCTCGTCCTTCTCGGTGTCGAGCATGAACTTGAAGAACACCATCAGCAGGAATGCGCCGCCGAATGCGGATACCTGGTGATGCGCGGACGTGAGGATCGCCGCGTACTGCTCCGGCGACTCAATCGCGAGCTTCAGCGCGTCCCACATTCCGATGTGGCCGATCACGGCAACGATCAGCAGCGGGAACACGAGCCGCATGCCGAACACGGCGACCGGCAGGCCGAACACCATGAAGCGGTTGCGCCACTTCTCCGACCAGTTCTTGAGCACCGATGCATTGACGACCGCGTTGTCGAGCGACAGCGAGATTTCCAGCACGGACAGGACCGCGACGATCAGCATGTCCTTCACGCCGCCGAGGAGATAGGCCGCGACGAGTGCGAGCACCGTGAGCGACAACGGGATCTTGAAGTCTTTCAACATGATAGGGGGGTAATCGAGTTCCGGATAAAAGGCGTGCGGGCCGCGCTTACTTCGCGCGCACCCAGTCGCAGAATTCCTGCGTGATCAGCTGTTCGTAGATCTGTTCGTCGCTGACGTCGAGCGATTCGAGATGCAGGAAGCCGACGTTCGGCATCTCGTCCGCGACTTCCGCGAGGAAGCCGAATTCGCTCGGATCGCCGACGCCGACGAGCGACCAGTACAGCGGGTAGTGCTGCGACTCGGCCAGCAGCTGGCGCACGCGCTTGCGATCGTTCTTCGGGTTCTGGCCGTCGGTGACGAACAACACCCACGCGGGCAGATGGCCGTTCACCGGCGCGGAAGCGGCCGGCGCGGGCGTCTCGTCCGCACCGCCGAACAGCCGGCTCAGGAAGCCTCGCTTTTCTTCGCGTTTCGGCGACGGCTCCGGCGCGCGAAAGAAGAAGTCGACGATGTCGTTCATCACCGGCGCGTACTGCGTGCCGCCCCACTTGTCGATCCGCGCGTTGAGCACGTGATCGGAGATGTATGAACCGTAGTTGTCCGGCGTCGCGGTCGGCAGGCGGTCGTAGCCTTCGGTGAAGGTCCACGTGTCGACTTCGCCGTTGTCGTCGAACTTCAGTGCGATGCCGAGGATCCGGTCGTGCGTGTCCTGAATCACGCCCGACTGGTACAGCGGCTTCGCGGAGCCGGAGATGTCGAGCGCCGCGCCGACGCGCACGACGGGCGGCTTCAGGATCTGGCGTTTTTCGAGGACGATCGCGACCTTCGCCGCGCGTTTCTCAAGCGTAATCATGCGGAGTTCTCTCGGTTCTTTCAGTTGTGCTTCGGAGCGAATCGGGTGATCAGGTCCTGTTCGAGCTGGCGCAGGCGCGGCGCGTCCTGCTCGCGCTGGCGCTTGCCGTCGGCGATGATCTGCGTGATGTCGTCGAATGCGCCGAACAGCTGCTGCTGCGCGTATTCAAACGTGTCGGTCGAGATCACCGGACGCTGGCCGAGCTTCGCGACTTCCTGCGCGTTCTGGCGGTTCAGGTCGGCCTGCGCGCGGATCGCCTCGTCGGCCGCGTCGTACGTCGCGTTCGCGAGCGCTGCCGCGCGCTTCGTGCTGAGCTGCTCGAGGTAGAGCGCGAACGCATTGGTCCACGCGGGGATCAGCACGGTCTTGATCGTCATGAACTTCGACGTCAGCGTGCGTTTCTGGTCCTGCTCCATCCGGATCTGCGGCGCGAGCTGCTTCGACATCAGCATCGCGCGGTCGAGGTCGTCGAGCTTGCTTTCGAGCGCGTCGACCTTGCGCTTCACGTCGAGCAGGCGTTGCGCGGCGAACGCGTCGTCCAGCGGCTGCTGGCCGGCCGCGAGATGCGCGCGCAGCGTCGCGAGCGCGGCTTCGCCGTGCGCTTTCGACTGCGCCAGCTCCTGGTGCAGCGCGTAGTTGTCGTTGTACATCCGCTCGAGCTCGTCGATGCCGGCCTTCTGGCGCTGCGCATGGTTCTCGAGCTCGACGACGAGCGTGTCCATCCGCTTGCTCACCGACTCGTATTGCGACAGCAGCTTCTCCTTGGTCGAACGGAACAGCCGCGTGACCTGTGTGAGCAGCCCGCCCTTGTCGGCGCCGCGCGGATCGAGCCCCTTCGCGGTCGCGATCAGTTCGTTGAGCTTGTCGCCGAACTGGTCGGCATCCGACGCGCGGACGCTCGCGAGAATCTGCTGGGAGAAGGCAGCGATCCGCGTGCCCTGCGTCGCACCGAGCTGGTCGATCTCGTCGACGGTGATCAGGCGAACGTTCTCCGCCGGGCGTGCCGCCGGCACGGCAACAGCGGCGGCAGGCATGACGACGGGAGACGAAGACGGGGTGGAAGGACGATCGCTGACCGCATTGGCGTTCTTGTCGTCGAATAGCGGCTTCATGTGGCTACCACGTTTCCTTTTCTGCTTTTTGCTGCGTGTTGTCATGCGCGCAAGGCGCGCATCCGCGATTGCCGCCGTGCTCTCTCACGGGCGGCAGACGGACAATAAATGGCTCGAGCGCCTTGCGTCAAGGGAAGGAATTCTTTCAATTTCCATTCATTTTGTAATGTGCCGGGTGAGCACAATGGCCGACCGTCGCCGTTCCTGCCGCCGTGCACGTTGGTCGTGCAGGATTCGGACACATCAAAACTTACATGTCCGACCAATGCGAAAGAGAAATGAAACCGCCCGTTTTGTCTGGTTTCAGACGGCGCACACGCTCGGGCAACGCACTCGCAAGCGCCGATCGCACATTACCGACCCTGTACGCGATTCATCCCGAGCCGCGGTAACACGAACGGTACCGATCGGTCACGAATCGTGAAATCCCGTCGCCCGTCGATGTCGACGAGCTGTCGCGCTGAAATGACGGTCGTCGGCCCACGTCATGTCGTCCAGATAGCACGACGCGTACATCGAGCCGACCGTGTGCCGTGCGAGTTGCTTCAACGGGTCCTTCGACACGAGCGTGAACGTGACGGCCTTCTCGAACGGGTAGTCGTAGGCGATGACTAGCGGATAGGCGGCCGGCGACTCGAACCGGCGAAGCAGCACATAGCCGGAAACAGTGAGGCCGCAACGCTCGCCGTTCACGAGCACATGAGTGCGCAATGTCACGAACAAGTCGTACTGGTCGTCGACAACCGGCGGATACTTGACGCAGGGCGATCCGCGCTCGGTGTGGCTGTCGATGACGACGGATTTTTGACGATCACGGAAGGGAGTGGCGGGCTGTCACCAGAGTTTGCTATACTCTCGGTCTTCCGGAGAGATGGATGAGTGGTTTAAGTCGCACGCCTGGAAAGCGTGTATAGGTTAATCGCCTATCGGGGGTTCGAATCCCCCTCTCTCCGCCAGAGACATCAAAAAAGCCCCGCAAAATCAATGACTTGCGGGGCTTTTTGTTTGGTTCATCGCGGAAAATCGTGGAGGGTTTGAGAGCGATTGCGTAACCTGACGCCTGACTTTAAGGAGGTCAGGAGGAAGAATTGCTCGATCGCAAGGCGCTTCAGGCACTGGGTTGCTG
>NZ_JAIZRY010000046.1:0-571 GCF_020420125.1 Burkholderia sp. AU30280 | reverse complement strand
GCGCGCCGCTGCGCGGGCCTGCGCGCGACCGGCCGCGGCAACCTGCGCGGGCTGACGGTGGGCCGCACGTTTGCGCTGACGGGCTACCCGCAGCAGGCGGCGAACCGCGAATACGTGGTGCTGTCGTCGACGCTCGACATCGAGGAGGTCGGCGACCGCACGGGCGCGGGGTTGGCGTACCGGTGCGAAGCGCAGTTCGAGCTGCTGCCGGCGAACGAGCCGTTCCGGCTCGAGCGCAGTGTAGCGAAGCCGGTGCTGAGCGGTCCCGAGAAGGCGATCGTGGTGGGCCCGGCCGGGCAGGAAGTCTGGACCGACAAATATGGCCGCGTGAAGGTGCAGTTCGGCTGGGACCGGCAGGGCAAGCTCGACGAGCATGCGGGGATCTGGCTGCGAGTGGTGTCGCCATGGCAGGGCGCGGACATGGGTGCGACGTTCCTGCCGCGGATCGGCCACGAAGTGGCGGTGATGCACTACTACGGCGATCCGGACCTGCCGGTGATTACGGGCAGTCCGGTGAACGAGTTCCGTCAGCCGACGCTGGAACTGCCGGCGAACCAGGCGGTGGCGGTGC
>NZ_JAIZRY010000045.1:0-866 GCF_020420125.1 Burkholderia sp. AU30280 | reverse complement strand
GGCCACCGTATTGATCCCGCGCAATCGCATCTCCTTGACCAATCGATCCTGCAACGTCAGGTGCGCTCGCTCCACGCGTCCCTTGGCCGAACTGCTGCTCGCACAGAATGTGTCGATGTTCAGCTCGTACATCGCCCGACCAAACGGCGTCACGCGATTGCCAGTCTTGCCCGGCTTCACGTTGCGAAACACGCTAGCCTTGTCGCTGTAGAACGCCCCAGGTTTGCCGTGCCGTTCGATGTACGCCCGCGTTGCCTCGAAGTAGCTGAAGGTCGATTCGGTCTGCGTGAAGTGCAGCATCATCAATCGGCTCGTCGCATCGTCCACATACACCAGCAGCGTGCAGGCCGGCGCCCGTTCCTCGAACCACCGATGATCGCTGCCGTCGATCTGGATCAGTTCGCCCAGGCACGCCCGGCGCGCTCGCGGCTGATAAACCTTCGGCGGACGCTGCCGGCGCGGAATCCAGAGCCCGGCGTCCGTCATCAGCTTCCTGACCGTCTCCTTGGCCAACCGAATGCCGTGACATTCCCACAGCTTCTCGCAAGCCAGTGTCGGTCCGAAATCGGCGTAGCGATCTCGGATGATCGACAGGGCCCGGTCGGCGGCTCCTGGATCCAGACGACGGTTGCCGGGCTTCGCTCGATGTCCCGACACCAAGCCCGCCGGGCCGTGCACACGCAGCCGGGCGACCAGCCGCCGAATCTGCCGCGTCGTCAACTCCAGCCGTTCGGCCGCGCGCCACGGCTTGAGCTTGCCGTCGGCTACGTCCTGAATGACCTTGAACCTGTCCAGCTCGCGCATCGTCATCGTGATCCGCTCCGTTGCAGCCATCGCAGCCTCCGGCGCCGGACACCCGGCGGCCG
>NZ_JAIZRY010000044.1:0-906 GCF_020420125.1 Burkholderia sp. AU30280 | reverse complement strand
AGAAACGCTAACAGAATGATTTTTGAAGGTGTCGCCAGCAAATGACGCAGGCGGCGATTTTCATGAACGCCTCGTGTATGGCGGCGAGGCGCTCGAACCGAATGCGCAGGCGTCTGAAGTTGTGCAGCCACGCGAAGGTGCGCTCGACGACCCATCGGGTCTTGCCAAGGCCGCTGCCGTGGGGTTCTCCACGGCGTGCAATCTGCGTAGCAATACCGGCAGCGTGTAGGGGCTTGCGATATTTGTCGTGGTCGTAACCGCGATCGGCCTGCACGATGACGGGCTTTGACAGAGGCCGCCCCCGCTTGCCCCGAATGGGCGGGATGGCCTCGATCAGAGGCAGCAGTTGGGTGACGTCGTTGCGATTGGCGCCCGTGAGGATCAGCGCGAGCGGGATGCCCTGCGCTTCGGTAACGAGATGGTGCTTTGAACCGGGTCGCGCCCGATCGGTGGGATTGGGTCCTGTTTTTGCCCCGATCCCACTGCACGAATGGAGGACGAATCGATGACCACACGCGACCAGTCGATGCGATCGGCTGCACGAAGTTTCGCCAGCAATACTCCGTGCAGCCGGTCCCAGACGCCCGCCTGTTGCCAGTCGCGCAGTCTGCGCCAGCAGCTCATGCCCGAGCCGCAGCCCATTTCCTGCGGAAGCATTTCCCAGGGAATACCGGATTGCAGCACGAACAGGATGCCGGTCAGCACGGCGCGATCGTCGAGCGGCTTGCGGCCCGGGTATCGCGTACGGCGTGGCTTCGGTGGAGGTAGCAGCGGTTGGATCAGTGACCACAGTTCGTCATCGAGTATCGGTTTGGCCATGGCCTCCTCGTCAGCGAAACAACGAAGAGGTTAACAAAACGCGCGGCGGGTTAACAGCCCCCGAACACTCATTTTGTTAGAGATTTT
>NZ_JAIZRY010000043.1:0-937 GCF_020420125.1 Burkholderia sp. AU30280 | reverse complement strand
GCCAACCTCGACCTGGACAAGCTCGTCGGCACCGAGGTGACAGTGTCGATCCAGCTCGAAGGCAAGGGCCAGTTTGTCCCCGGCCTCGCCGGCAACGCCGGACTCGGCAACATCGGCGCGGGCACGCGCGAGATCACGGGGCTGGTGACCGCGGCGCGCGTAGCCGGCGAGGACCGGCACTCGATCCTGTACGAGCTCGAGCTGCGCCCGTGGCTGTACCGCGCGACGCTCACGCAGGACTGCCGGATCTTCCAGGACATGAGCGTCGTCGAGATCACCGACGCGGTGCTCGCGAAGTATCCGTACCCGGTCGACAAGCGCCTGGCCGGCGCGTTCCGCGGCATCTACCCGAAGCGCGACGTGCAGCGGCAGGCGTTCGAGACCGATTGGGCGTTCCTGCAGCGGCTGTGGGAGGAATGGGGCATCTGGTGGTGGTTCGAGCATGAGAGCGGCCATCAGCGCCTCGTGCTGTGCGACACGACGGGCGGCCACCATCCGCACGGCGCGGCGTACGAGACGGTGCGCTACCTGTCGCCGGACGGCAAGCGCATCGACGAGGAGCACATCCGCGCGCTGTCGGTGACGAGTCGGCTCACGTCCGGCAGCGTGACAGTAGTGGACTACGACTACACGCGCCCGCGCGCGAACCTGACGGTGACCGAGGAGAACCCGCGCAAGACGGCGAGCGCGGACGGTGCGGTCTACGACTGGGGCGATTACAGCCAGCCGCTGGCGGGCGCGCAAGGGGTGGCAGGGCAGCCGAACGATACCGAGCAGGAGTCCCGGCACCTGGCGCGCGTGCAGTTGGAGGCGCGCCGCTGCGCGGGCCTGCGCGCGACCGGCCGCGGCAACCTGCGCGGGCTGACGGTGGGCCGCACGTTTGCGCTGACGGGCTACCCGCAGCAGGCGGCGAACCGCGAATACGTGGTGCTGTCGT
>NZ_JAIZRY010000042.1:0-962 GCF_020420125.1 Burkholderia sp. AU30280 | reverse complement strand
CCGACCGTACGGCCACCTTCGCGGATTGCGAAGCGCAGACCTTCTTCCATCGCGATCGGAGCAATCAGCTTCACCGTGATCGACACGTTGTCGCCCGGCATCACCATTTCCTTGTCCTTCGGCAGCTCGATCGAGCCCGTCACGTCCGTCGTACGGAAGTAGAACTGCGGACGGTAGTTGTTGAAGAACGGCGTGTGACGGCCGCCTTCGTCCTTGCTCAGCACGTACACTTCAGCCGTGAAGTGCGTGTGCGGCGTGATCGAACCCGGCTTCGCCAGAACCTGGCCACGCTCCACGTCTTCACGCTTCGTGCCGCGCAGCAGGATACCAACGTTGTCGCCTGCTTGACCTTGGTCCAGCAGCTTGCGGAACATTTCAACGCCCGTGCAGGTCGTCTTCACCGTCGGCTTGATACCGACGATTTCGATTTCTTCGCCGACCTTCACGATGCCGCGCTCGACACGACCCGTCACAACCGTACCACGGCCCGAGATCGAGAACACGTCTTCCACCGGCATCAGGAACGCGCCGTCAACTGCACGCTCCGGCGTCGGGATGTACGTGTCCAGCGCGTCGGCCAGGTTCATGATCGCCACTTCGCCCAGCTCGCCCGTGTCGCCTTCCAGCGCCAGCTTGGCCGAACCCTTCACGATCGGCGTGTCGTCGCCCGGGAAGTCGTACTTCGACAGGAGTTCGCGAACTTCCATCTCGACCAGCTCGAGCAGTTCAGCGTCGTCCACCATGTCGCACTTGTTCAGGAACACGATGATGTACGGAACGCCAACCTGACGCGCCAGCAGGATGTGCTCACGCGTTTGCGGCATCGGGCCGTCTGCTGCCGAGCAAACCAGGATCGCGCCGTCCATCTGCGCTGCGCCCGTGATCATGTTCTTCACATAGTCAGCGTGGCCCGGGCAGTCGACGTGTGCGTAGTGGCGGTTAGCCGTTTCGTACTCGACGTG
>NZ_JAIZRY010000041.1:0-1344 GCF_020420125.1 Burkholderia sp. AU30280 | reverse complement strand
GGGCCTGTCAGGAATTTTGTGTTTAAGGCATAACATGCTCCCAAGGAGAATTTATGCCTCGCAAACCGAAAGCCCAGCCGGCGGCTCTGCCGGCGATTCCGGCCGAGTTGCTTGAGCAGTTCGGCAACGGTCCGATGACGGCTGAAGCCATCAATGCCGCGACGCTGGCGCTCAAGAAGGCGCTGATCGAACGGGCACTGGGCGGCGAGATGAACCATCATCTCGGCTACCGTCCCGGTGCTGCCAAGCCGGCCAACGCCACGAATCAGCGCAACGGCAAAGGGGCCAAGACGGTTCTGACCGAAGACGGTCCGATCCGTATCGAGGTGCCGCGTGACCGCGACGGCAGCTTCGAACCCATCCTGATTCCCAAGCATGAACGGCGCTTCACGGGCTTCGACGACAAGATCGTCGCCATGTATGCCCGAGGCATGACCGTACGCGAGATCCAAGGCTTCCTGCTGGAACAGTACGGCACTGAGGTCTCGCCCGCCTTCATCAGCTCGGTCACCGACGAGGTCATGGCCGAAGTAACCGCCTGGCAGGCCCGGCCGCTCGAGCCAATGTATCCGGTCGTGTTTTTCGACGCACTGCGGGTCAAGATTCGCGAAGACGCCGTCGTGCGCAACAAGGCGGTGTACCTGGCGCTGGGTGTGCTGCCCGACGGCACGCGAGAGATCCTGGGCCTGTGGATCGAGAATACCGAGGGCGCCAAGTTCTGGATGAAGGTGTTCAATGACTTGAAGACGCGCGGCGTTCACGACATCCTGATCGCCGTCACTGACGGACTGAAGGGCATGCCCGAAGCGCTGGCAGCAGTGTTTCCGGCCACGACGCTGCAAACCTGCATCGTCCATTTGATCCGCAACAGCCTCGATTACGCCAGTTGGAAGGACCGCCGAGGACTGGCCGCCGCGATCAAACCGATCTACGCCGCCCCCAGTGCGGAAGCCGCTCAGGCCGAACTCGATGCGTTTGCGGATGGTCCGTGGGGCCAGAAATTCCCGACCGTCAGTAGCGCGTGGCGCAACGCCTGGGATCGCGTGATCCCGTTCTTTGCGTTTCCGCCGGGTGTGCGCAAGATCATCTACACGACGAACGCGATTGAAAATATCAACTCGCAGTTGCGCAAGATCATCAAGACCCGTGGTCACTTCCCGACCGACGAGGCCGCCACCAAGCTCATCTGGCTGGCCTTGCGCAACATCACCGCGAATTGGGGAAGTGCCGCGCATGACTGGAAGACGGCCATGAACCAATTCGCTATCCTTTATGCAGATCGGTTCGTCCGACCTTCCGTGTAATTGTTCCACCCGCCTTGAACACGGAAATCCTGACACTCCC
>NZ_JAIZRY010000040.1:0-1608 GCF_020420125.1 Burkholderia sp. AU30280 | reverse complement strand
GGGGGTGCGGCGGAATTCTTGGACTATTTGGGAGCTAGTCCATGTATTCCTACGAAGACCGTATCCGAGCAGTCAAGCTCTACTTGGAGCTTGGCAAGCGCCTTACCGCAACCGTCCGTCAATTGGGCTATCCCACAACGAAGTCTCTCGAACGGTGGTATCACACGTACGCGCGATGTCTGGATTTGCCGAGGGAACGTATTTGCTTGAGGTCGCGCTATTCGGCGGAACAAAAGAAGGCGGCCACAGACCACTATATAAGCCATGGCCAGTGTCTGGCTGCAACGACAAAGGCCTTGGGATATCCGGGACGCGGGACGCTCGTCGCCTGGCTCGACGAGCTACATCCTGAACGAAAGAAACGCGTTCTCGGGAAGGCGTCGGGTATTCGGCATACACCAGAGCTCAGGCAGACGGCAGTCATCGATCTATGCACTCGACGAGAAAGCGCAGAGGAAGTTGCTAAAAAGATTGGCGTGAGCCGCCCAACGCTGTACAACTGGAAAAATCGGTTACTCGGTCAGGAGGCTGTTTCAGCCATGACGCGCCGCAACGATCCGCCGCAAACCTCTGAGAAAGCGACGCTGGAGCGGGAGATCGAATCACTCCGACGAGACATTCGAAAGCTCCAGATCGAACACGACATCCTGAAGAAGGCCAATGAAATAATAAAAAAAGGCCTGGGCGTCAACCCGCAACTCCTGACGAATCGGGAGAAGACGGCGCTGGTTGATGCCCTGAAGCAGACTTACACGCTACCGGAGCTCTTTGCTGAACTGGGGCTCGCCCGTAGCTCCTACTTCTATCACCGGGCGCGGATACAGGCTGCCGACAAGTATGCCGGTGTACGCCTTGCCATCGCAGATATCTTTGAACTGAATCACCGCTGCTACGGATATCGCCGAGTGCGCGCGGCACTTGGCAGGCAGAAAGTCTTCATCTCGGAGAAGGTCGTTCGGCGCTTGATGAAGCAGGAACAGCTAAGCGCGGCCACGACGAGGCGACGTCGATACGGCTCCTACGCCGGCGAAATAGGTCCGGCTCCAGAGAACCTTATCAACCGGGACTTCCGGGCCGCAGCACCGAATGAAAAGTGGCTCACCGACATCACAGAGTTCCAGATTCCTGCCGGTAAAGTCTATCTGTCTCCTGTCATCGATTGCTTCGATGGACTGGTGATCAGTTGGTCGATCGGTACGCGACCCGACGCCGAGCTTGTGAACACGATGCTCGATGCCGCCATCGAAGCAATCGGTAGCAGCAACAGCCGACCTGTGGTCCATTCAGATCGCGGTGCGCATTATCGCTGGCCAGGCTGGCTTACCCGGATACGTGAGGCCAGGCTGATTCGCTCAATGTCGCGCAAGGGCTGCTCGCCCGACAACGCGGCGTGCGAAGGCTTCTTTGGACGGCTGAAAACGGAACTGTTTTACTCTCGGGACTGGCAGACCGTCAGCACCGACCAGTTCATTGAGGTCGTTGACTCGTACATTCGCTGGTACAACGAGAAACGGATCAAAATCTCGCTTGGCGCACTCAGTCCGATTGAATACCGGGAGAGCCTCGGGCTGACGACATAAATCAGTCCAAGAATTCCGCCGCACCCCC